>JBEBJY010000059.1:0-17253 GCA_040079635.1 Burkholderiaceae bacterium
CTACGCCAGCGACATCACCCGCACCTTCCCAGCCAATGGCAAGTTCACTGGGCCGCAGCGTGCACTCTACGATATTGTTCTTGCCGCCCAAGAGGCCGCAGCTGCCATGACCAAGCCTGGTTGTAGATTCATTGACCCGCACGAAGCAGCGGTCAAGGTTTTGGCGCAGGGGATGCTGGATGTGGGCTTGCTCGACAAAAATAAAGTCGGTAGCCTAGAAGACGTCATCGAAAAGCGCGCCTACTTCCCCTTTTATATGCACCGCACCAGCCACTGGTTGGGTATGGATGTGCATGATTGTGGTGGCTACAACGAACCGTCGGAGCTGGGCCAAACGACTGAACGCAAAGACCCCCTCAGCGGTGAAGTCATCACCAACCGCCCCAGCCGCATTCTGCGCCCCGGCATGGTTTTAACCCTAGAACCCGGTATCTACGTCCGCCCCGCCCCCGGCGTGCCCGAGCAGTTCCACAACATCGGCATCCGCATCGAGGACGACGCGATTGTGAATGAGGGTGGGTGTGAGTTGATTAGTCGTGGCGTGCCAGTAGAGGCAGATGAAATTGAGGCATTGATGCGGGGGTGATCTGCTCCCAATCACCTTCAATCTATGATCGGTACAAGCGAACCATGCGCGGCATTAACAACAGCTTTTAAAAAACGATTTGATTGTGGCTCCACAAGTGGTGTGGAGTTAATTTTTCGCATGCTGGCTAAACCGTTTTCAAATAGACACAAACAGTCATGATACGGATGCTGTGCTGATGCATAAACAATGCCTTGCATGCCCAACCTGTAGCAATCATCAGCAAGGCTTTGCGTATGTTCGTAGCGCAAAGACTGCAACACAGGGAATGATTCTTCATGGCCGCGTAAATCTACGAAACGCAAGCGCAGCGTAGTTTCAAATGTCACCAAGCTTCTCTCCCGTAAGCTGGCTATCGTGCAATTTCTCGTTTCACGCCTGAATCTGGTCTCATACAAAGCTGTTTCAGGACTGTCGGCCAAGTAAGCTGCCGCATGATGCTGCAAGTCAAATCTACCATCTGTTTTGCCAATAGGCGGCAGGATAAAACCATTGTTGCGAATGCTATCTTTCCGTGTTTTTTGACGCTGAATGCGATACCATTTTTGTTGTTTTGGGATTTCTATAACTGGTGGATCAAGTTCTTTGAAATTCATAAATTAAAGTTAGTGTGCTTCTGCGCTCGCCAAGCCTAGTACGCGCTCCAATGCTTCGCCTTGCTCTAACGAAGCTCGTGGCGTAAGCCCATTCAGAGCCTGTAATGGCGATTCTAAGAAGCCTAATACACGCCAGCCATCCGTTGAGCCGAGTTGTTCACTGATCGGTGATATGGCCGCCCATAAAGCTGGTTCAAATTGCCACTTAGGCAGTTTGAACCCACGGCGCAAATGGGTTACGCCAAGGCAGCGCCCATTTTTAATCCACGCATTGATGGTTACACGCGTTGTCCCAGCTAACTGAGCTGCTTCTTCGGTGGTAATCATGTCTTGCGCATCCATACGGTCGCGGCGATATTGCGCACCTGAACGTAGCAAAGCTGTTGTCTGCGCTTCGGAAGCATATGGGTCAACGATTTGGCTGGAGCTTGTTGCACGGGTTGGAGCGAATGCAGAAGTTAATGTTAAAGAGTTCATTGTGTTTTGCCGACTGAGTTGTACGCTTAAGGCGCGTTGCGGAGGTTGAACTTGGTGGCTGTGAAATAACCAGATGCTCGTTTAGGTGCGACCTTACTCCCAGTAGTTATTGCTGCTGATTGAGAAGGAAGCAATTGCTGTGATTTTCTTGGTTTATTTATGTTGGCAAAACATGAGCCCCTAATAAGGTGCCGAATATTGCCTCTGATAATCAGTTTCCCTAAAAAGGGTGACGAAACTCGTCTATCAATAATGCCCGCAACCGATTGAAGCGCTGCAAGTATCTTTTCTTGAGTGGTGTTAAGAACTATCAAGGTTTTTCCTTTAATTTCCATGCTTAGAAGCTTAAAACTTCTGAAAGCATTCCGTAAATATAGCATAATTAGATAACTTCGTAAAGTTTGAATGTTTTGATAAATTTAAATAAGGCAATATTGCAAGCCATAATCTATTTTTGAATTCAATAAATGGAGACAACTATGAAAACCACTTTCAAACTTTTAGCAACCAGCTGTATTGCTGGATTAATGTCCTTAAGCGCCGCTAGCGCTTCAGCGCAAACTTTCCCAACGAAACCACTCAAATTCGTCGTACCATTCCCAGCGGGCAGCGCGACCGACACCGTAGGCCGCGTGGTCGCGCAGGCGATGAGTGACGCTTTGGGGCAGCCGATTGCGGTGGAAAACAAAGCAGGAGCAAACGGTATTCCGGGTGCGGATTCGGTCAAAACTGCTGTTGGGGACCCATACACGTTGTTGGTGACGACCAGCACCACGCAAGCGGCCAATGTAAGTTTGTACAAAAAACTGCCGTATGACCCTGTAAAAGACTTCACACCGATTGGCATGATTGGTAACACGGGTTTTATTTTGATGGTGAAGCCTGAGTTTCCAGCGAAAGATATGAAAGAGTTTGTCGCCCATGCTAAGGCGAACAAGCTGGCGTATGGTCACGGTTCGTCAGGTTCATTAGTGTCTGGCGCGTTGGTAGCGCAATTGGGTGGATTTGAGGCTTTGGGTGTGCCGTACAAAGGCATTCCGCCTGCGCTGGTTGATTTGATGGGTGGTCAACTGCAGTTTGCGTTTGCCGATGTGGGCAACGCCATGACGCAAATCAACGGTGGCAAGCTCAAGGGTTTGGGTGTAACCACAGCCAAGCGTGCAGGCAAAGCACCGAATATTGCGCCGATTGGTGACACGGTGAAGGGTTATGAAGTCAGCGCTTGGTTTGCCTTGATGGCACCAGCGAATATTCCTGCGGCAGATGCAAAGAAGCTGGGTGAAACATTGCGTGCGGTGTTGGCTAAGCCTGAAGTCAAAGAAAAATTGGCAAATGCTGGTATCGATTTGGATGTGCAAGACAGTGCGGCCTTGGCACGCACAATTGATGCTGAAATCAAAAAATGGTCAGGCTGGGTGAAATTGGCGGGCATCACTCCGGAATGAGTGGAGCTTTAAGCGGCTACCGCATCGTAGACCTCACGGGTGTGGTGCTCGGCCCGTATGCCACGCAGATATTGGGTGACTACGGTGCTGATGTCATCAAGGTCGAGCCGCCAAGCGGCGATATCATGCGCCACGCGGGGCCGATGCAGCACCCAGGCATGGGTCATATTTTTATCAATGCAAATCGTAACAAGCGATCCATCGTTTTAGATTTGAAAAAACCGCGTGATCATTCGGTTTTGTTGAAACTGTGTGAAACCGCCGATGTATTGACCTTCAATATTCGTCCGGGTTCAATGGCTAGGTTAGGCTTGAGCTATGACGTTTTGCAAAAAATCAATCCAAGGTTGATTTATTGCGGCGCTTACGGTTATTCAGAAGGTGGCCCGTATTCTGATTTTCCTGCCTATGACGATTTGATTCAAGGTGCGGCGTGCATCCCGTGGTTGATGACACAAAGCGGCAGCACCGAGCCGCGTTATGTGCCAGCAACTTTTGCCGACCGTGTGACGGCGTTGAACATGGTGCATGCCGTCATGGCGGCCATCATCGCGCGTGACAAAAAGGGCGGCACTGGCTTGGGGCAAAGCGTTGAAGTGCCTATGTTTGAGTGTTTGCTGCAGTTTGTACTAGGTGAGCATTTGGGCGGTGAAACTTGGCAGCCACCGCTGGGCGGTATGGGGCATAGCCGCATGCTGGCGCCGAATCGCAAGCCGTATAAAACAAGTAATGGCTATGTTTGTGCACTGATGTACAACGACACGCATTGGCGTAAATTTTTGGAGTTGGTGGGCGAGGGCGAGCTTTTCACGCAAGATGCGCGTTTCACCACACAACCAGCACGGATTGCGCATATTGATGAGTTGTATGCTTTTGTGCAAACCAAATTATTGCTGCAAACCAGTGAACATTGGTTGAAGGTGTTGGTGGCGAACGATATACCTGTGATGCCGATGATGAAATTGCCCGATTTATTGACCGATCCTCACTTGACTGCAACTGGCGGCTGGGTCGATGTGGTGCATCCGCATGAAGGCAAACTGCGTCAACTGCGCCCACCTGTGCGTATGAGCACCACGCCCACCGCTATTTCACGACCTGCACCTAAATTGGGCGAGCATACGGCAGAGATTTTGCACGAACTTGGTCTTTGTTTGTAAGCATGTTGGAACAGCTAAAAGCCGGACGCTTAACCGGTATCAAACGTTTAGATTTGTCATGCGGATTGACTGAGTTCCCGCGTGAAATTTTCGATTTGGCAGATTCACTGGAGATTTTGAATCTCTCAGGTAATCAGTTGTCTAGCCTGCCAGATGATTTACCACGTTTGTACAAGCTACGAATTATTTTCTGCTCTGATAACTTGTTCACTGAGTTGCCCACCGTGCTTGGGCGATGTGAAAATTTGACCATGGTTGGGTTCAAAGCCAATCAGATCAGCCGAGTTCCAGCTGAGGCATTGGCGCCAACATTGCGATGGTTGATTTTGACGGACAACCGCATTCAAAGTCTGCCAAGCAGTATTGGCAAATGCACACAGATGCAAAAGCTGATGTTGGCGGGCAATGAATTGAATGATTTGCCAGCAGAGCTCGCAAGCTGCGAGCAGCTTGAATTGTTGCGTTTGTCTGCAAACCGATTTTCAACTTTGCCAGCTTGGTTGTTGAAGATGCCACGGTTGGCTTGGCTGGCTTTGGCTGGTAATCCATTGACTGACGCTTTTGAAGCAGCTAGACAAGCGCCATCGATAGCTGAGATTGATTGGCAAGATATCGACTTGGGCATAAAGCTTGGTGAAGGTGCATCAGGTGTGATTTATCAAGCCAAGCAGCGGCAAACTGACGAGTCATTCACAGAAGTTGCAGTTAAGCTTTTCAAAAGCGCTGTGACCAGTGATGGCATGCCACGCAGTGAAATGGCCGCCAGTATCGCCGTGGGTTTGCATCCGCACGTTGTGGGTGTATTGGGGAAAATCAGTCATCATCCAAATGAAACGAGGGGCTTGAATATGGGTCTGGTGATGCCCTTGATTTCATCTGATTTTATAAACCTCGCGCAACCGCCAAGCCTTGAATCTTGCACACGAGATGTTTATTTGCAGGGGCTGACTTTCAGACTACAGGAACTTTATAGCCTCGCCCTTGGCATAGCGCGTGCCGCAGAGCATTTGCATGCTTGTGGCATTTTGCACGGCGACTTGTATGCGCACAATATTTTGCACAACTCAGAAGGGCAAGGTCTTTTAGGTGATTTTGGAGCGGCATCCTCTTTGTCAATACAAGACCATGACACGTCACATGCGTTGCAGCGGATCGAGGTGCGGGCGTTTGGTATTTTGCTGGGCGAACTAATGTCGCTTTGTTCAGAATCAGACGATGATGCAGAACAAGCTATTAAGTCAAAATTTACTGCACTACAGCGGCATTGCATGCAAACGGACGTGTCAGCTCGCCCCTTGTTTGCAGATGTAGTGTGTGCATTAAATCTTCACATGGATGTTGCCAGCAGCGCTTCGTAATCTTGCTCCGTGGCGATGCGTGGATTGGTTTTGTGACAATGGTCTGCCAGTGCGCCCTTGATGATGTTGTCGAACCAATCTCGCTGTACGCCTAAAGCATCCAAACCCGTCGGCAAACCGAGGCGCGCATTCATGTCTTTGATGGCGGCTGGAATATCGCTTCCTGATGCCAAACCCATGGCATGCGCCATGCGTTGTAAGCGGTGCTCATTTTGAATCGATGGCACAGAGGCGTTGAATGCCACCACAGCAGGTAAAAACATGGCATTCAAAGTACCGTGGTGTAACCCGGGATTGATACCGCCCAAGCTGTGGCTTAAGCTATGCACACAGCCCAATCCCTTTTGAAACGCCATGGCACCTTGCATAGACGCACTCATCATATTCATGCGGGCGTCAATGTCATTGCCATTGTTTGTCGCGCGTTCAATGTTCGCCCAGGCGCGCGTTAAACCATCTAAACCGATGCCATCAGCCGGCGGGTTGAAGGCCGGCGCCATGAAGGTTTCCATGCAATGTGCAATCGCATCCATGCCAGTTGCTGCGGTTAATTTGGCTGGCAAGCCGAGCGTGAGTTCAGGGTCGCAAATGGCGGCTTTGGGCACCAAATGCCATGAGTGAAAGCCTAGCTTGCGGTGGTCATCCACAATCAAAATAGCCCCACGCGCCACTTCGCTGCCTGTGCCGCTGGTGGTGGGTACGGCGATCAAAGGCGCCGCGCGTTCAGTAATCAGCAACGAGCCGCCTTCTATGGTTGCGTAGTTGGTCAGTGGCCCTCCGTGCGTGGCGGCAATAGCCACACCCTTGGCGCAATCTATGGAAGAGCCACCACCCACTGCTATCAAGCCATCGCAGTTGTTGGCTTTGTAACTTGCAACCGCCGCGCGCACGGCTGCTTCTGTTGGGTTTGATGGCGTTTGGTCAAACACTGCCACGGCCATGCCAGTTAGATTGTCCAAAGCCTTTTGCAAAATGCCTGCTGCTTTGACGCCTTGGTCGGTGATGATCAGCGGTCGGCTGATGCCCACGCGTTCACATTCTTGCTTGAGTAGTTTGATAGCACCTGCTTCAAACTGAATATGCGTGACGTAGTAAATAAAGGCCATGAGCTTATCCTTACAACTTATTTTTCTAAAAACTTTCTGCTTGCATAGCTTAAAGCATCCACGATAGCCACCAAAATCAACATGGCAATAAGTATCGAACTGGTTTCTCGCATTTGAAATAGGCCTAAATGGTACGACAGCATTTGTCCCAAACCACCTGCACCGACCACGCCCAACACGGCTGCGGCACGAATGTTGTTCTCCCAACGGTACAAAGTGTAGCTGAGCAGTTGCGGCAAGATTTGTGGCAGCGTGGCATACATGAACACACGTCCCTCACTTAGACCCCGCGTGCGCAGCGCAAAACCAGGACTCGCTGGAGCATTTTCAATCGCTTCTGCAAACAAACGACCTAGTACGCCTGCCGTATGAAGTGCGAGTGCCAGCGTGCCAGCAAAAGGCCCCAAACCAACCGTGATGAGCAACATCGCCGCCCACACCAGTTCAGGAATGCTGCGCAAAGCGTTCAACACCAACCTGGTTGCACTGCGCCACCTAGCTGGGTCTTCCGCATGTGATTTGCTGGCAGGTAGTGCCAAAGCCAACCCCAATATCACCGCCAAAATCGTGCCTAGGGCAGACATGGCGAGAGTTTCTAGTGAAGCGATGAATAATTTTTTTAGGAAAGCGGGTTCAATATTCGGTGGAAACAATTCGGCGATGAATGTCCCCATTTTCTGAAAAGCTGACCATGACAAAAATTGCGCCCATTGCAAATCCAAGCTCCAAAAGCTCGCTACGATGAGGCAAAGCATGGCCGCCACAAACCAGCAAGCCGTGCAGCGCGCATCAAACAATTTGGGCGCTACAACTTTGAAGTCTGCGTCGAAGCTTGGTGGTGATGGTTTGGTTTGCATGGTCGTTTTATGCCAAACCTTGACGCAACCATGCGCTGATTTTGTCTGCCAACCACACCAGCAACATAAAGACAATCAACATGCTGCAAACCTCAGAGCCGTTGAACATTTTCATGGACGAATCCATTTGTTGCCCTAAACCACCCGCGCCCACAAACCCCAGCACGGCCGATGAACGGATCGCGCATTCCCAACGGTAAACGGTATAGCTGGTTAATTCAGCAGCGGTCTGCGGCAAGAGTGCATAGAAAAATGCTTGCAACCGGCCTGTGCCGTTGCGCAGCAAGCTTTGTGTGGCGTGCGGCTCGCTGCTTTCCAAAATATCAGCATACACTTTACCTAGCATGCCGCTGTAAGCCAGCGCTATCGCCAGTACGCCAGACGTGGGCCCAAGCCCAACGATGCGTACAAAAAGAAGAGCCCATACCAACTCGGGCACGCTGCGTAAAACGATCAAAACGCTGCGTATGGCTTGCCGAGCTATGCTGGGAACAAGCGCCATGTGACCATTCAGCGCTGAAATTGACAACACGCGCACTGACAGCAAACACAGCGGAATAGCCAACAACATCGCCAAAGTCAAACCAGTAGTTGCGATGGCCATGGTACGCCAAGTTTCACGCACCAGCATAGTCAAAAACTCAGCATCAAGTTTTGGTGGAAAGAAGTCAGCTAAAAAATGCCAGGTTGGTTTGAGCGCACCTGGTTCTAGCAATAGAGAAGGCTTAAATTCTGTCAATACCAGCAATGGCCACATGACGGCTGCTGCTGCCAGCCACCAAAACATGCGTCCCAACCATGCCGGGTCGCGCAATGCCGGATCGAGCGTTGAAATTCCGCGCATTGCGGGTTTTGTCACCGGCACAACATCACCACAGGCGCAGCTTCAACCGGCGCGTGTAAATCTTCAGTCGCTGGTCCATCAAGCTCATGCAAATGCTGCTCATACAACTGATGCAGTAGCTCTTTTGTCACTTGAGCGGCAGGCAAATCAAACGCAACAACACCGTCGCGCAAACCGATGATGCGCGGGAAGTTGGCCAGCGCCATCTCGACATGGTGCAACGTCGTCACCAGTGTCGCGCCACGCTCTTTGGCCGTTGATGTCAAAGTGTCGATGGCTTGTTGTGCGCGGCTAGGGTCAAGTGCTGAGAGCGGTTCATCAACCAAAAATAATTTAGCATCTGATGCCAAAGCACGAGCCAAGCCAACACGCTGGCGTTCTCCGCCAGACAGTCGATCAACCCGCTCGAAGAGTTTTTCGCTCAAATCAAATTGCTGCAACGCTGCATGCGCAGGTGCTAAATCTCGCGGATACAGCAAACGCGACAAGCTGCGCCAAAACGATTCATGCGGTAATTTTCCGGCCAATACTGCATTGATCACGCGCTGTCTGGGTGGAAGCGGCGGAACTTGTGGCGCTAAAAACAAGCCACCACGCAAGCACTGCAATGCGGCTCTAGGCAATTGCCAAGGATCGGAGTTGCCTAGCGAAATACTACCTAAAGTCGGCTGACCCAATTCAGCACATGGAGCCAAAGCACAAGCCATCAAATGCAAAAGTGTCGTTTTTCCAGCACCTGATGGCCCTATGATGGCAACCTGCTCACCACTGCCTACCTGAAGGCTAACGCCACGAATCGCATTGGGTGAACCCACGCTAGCGGCAGGATGCCTACCTGATATGTTATTTAACTCGATTAGCATTCAAAAAAAGGCGATAAAATTGGCTTTAGCCGGCGTATTTATTGCCTAAGATGCTATAAAAATGATAGTATTATTTGAGCAGCCCAGCTGCACGTGCAGCAGATTCAATGCCTTTGTAGTTCTCAGGCTTGGTAGCTACAAATCGCGTTGCACGTTGCAAATCCAAAATCTCTTTGCCTTCAGCTGTTGAACTGTTCAAGGCCAAAAACGCTTTGGTGATTTTTTCACGTGTTGCGACTGGCATGTCTGCATGCACGGTCCAGTTGTAATCGTAGTAAGGCGGTGTGGTGAAAATCACGCGCACTTTGCTGGTGTCAACTTTCTTGTCTGCAACAAACTTTTCCCAAACCGAAATATTCAAAGCACCCGCTTCAACTTTGCCTGCTGCAACAGCCGCAATCGTCGCGTCATGCGCACCTGAGAATGCTACACGCTTGAAATCTTTGTCAGCATCAATACCCGCTTGCATCAAAAAACTACGCGGCATCAAATGGCCTGAGGTGCTAGAGGCTGAGCCAAAACTGACGTTTTTACCTTTCAAATCTGCCAAAGTCTTGATATCTGGGTCGCTGGTGATGAAGACCGAGCGAAACTTCTCATCTTCTTCACGTTGAACCAAAGGCACGGCTTTGCCGCCAGAACGAATGCTGGCTTGTACGAATGTAAAACCGCCATACCAAGCCATGTCGACCTGCTTGTTCGCCAGGGCTTCAACCGAAGCAGCGTAATCAGTTACTGGTGTGAATTCAACCTTCATGCCCAGTGTTTTTTCTAAATATTTGACCAAAGGTGCGGCTTTTCTGGCTAGTTCTGTCGGTGATTCGTCTGGAATCGCAGTTACTTTGAACACAGGTTGCGCAAACGCCGCTACGCTAAACGCAGCGACCAAGCCAAGGGCGACAGTGCGTAAGCCGCGCGATAGCGCGTGAGAGAGTGAGTGTGAAAGTTGCAAATGCATAAAAAATCCTCAAAAAATAAATTGCCAGTGGAGATTAAACTCGAATTTGGACTTTCCTGCAGATGATCAAGCTTTTTGACATGGCTGTAATGGTGATTGTAAGAAAGGGGCTTTTGGCGCGACTGCTATAGTTATCCAAAATATTAAGACTATATTGTTTAAGCACATGCCAAACACCACAAAAGTTAATACAAACGGCAGTAGCCCCCATAGCATTAGTCCTGTGTTCATACAACGCTACGTTGAAAACAAAGCCGAAGTTCGCGGCGAGTTGCAGCTGGGCTTGCTGGCGAAAGCTGCAACCACGTCGCCTAAGTATTTGTACGATGCCTTGGGTTCGCGCCTGTTTGAAGCCATCACCGAGCTGCCAGAATACTACCCCACGCGTGTCGAAGCGTCGATTTTTGAGCGGTTTTTGCCAGATATGGCGGAAGCGTCCGGACTTGGGCATACTTTAATTGACCTAGGTGCGGGCAATTGCGAAAAAGCGGCACGCATGTTCGGCGCTCTTCGTCCGGCTAAATATGTTGCCGTTGATATTTCTGTCGACTTCCTAAAGCAAGCATTAGCAAG
This sequence comes from Burkholderiaceae bacterium, assembly GCA_040079635.1. Classification (GTDB taxonomy): domain Bacteria; phylum Pseudomonadota; class Gammaproteobacteria; order Burkholderiales; family Burkholderiaceae_C; genus Aalborgiella. Next base: position 10,824 of record JBEBJY010000059.1, read on the forward strand.
TTTGCAGCGTCAAAACCCCGATTTACCGATGTTAGGTTTGGGCATGGATTTTTCAGCGAGTCTGGAATTGCCAGCCGAGATAAGCGCTGGCAGCCGCATGTTTTTTTACCCGGGTAGCAGCATTGGCAACTTTACACCCGTTGATGCATTGCCATTTTTAAAGCAGATCCACACAGCCTGCAAGGGGCAAGGTGGTTTGCTGATTGGGGTCGATTTGGTTAAATCGAGTACCGTACTGCAAGCCGCCTACGACGACGCTTTGGGGGTGACAGCTGCTTTCAACCGCAACATGCTGTTGCATATCAATCAATTGCTAGGAAGTGATTTCAATATTGCCCAGTGGCAGCACCGCGCCTTGTTCAACACCGAGCTGTCACGCATTGAAATGCATTTGGATGCTACAGAAGATTTAACCGTGCGTTGGGATGGCGGTAAACGCAAGTTTGCCAAGAATGAGGGCATTCACACTGAAAATTCGTACAAATACACGGTCGAATCGTTCACCCAATTGCTTAAAAATGCAGGTTTTCAAGCGGTAAAGCCTTGGCAGGACGAGAATCAGCAGTTTTGTGTGTTTTGGGCAAAGGCTTAAATCACAGCCTACACGTTCGAAATCCAGCATAAATATCGGTTCTCTCAGGCGTGAAGTAATTGCGGTACTTGACGTTTCTCATCATTGGCTGTGTTGCCGAGCAAGCGCCGCGCAGCACTTGGCGAGAGCCAAACCAAGGCTCAGAATAGTCTACATACGGATGCGCTACGAAGCCAGGGTAAGGCGCAAACGTGCTACTCGTCCATTCCCACACGTGTCCCCACGCAAAATCGTCTTGTGGAGATGTTGACGCAGCCAACTCCCACTCGGCTTCCGTCGGCAATCTGCGACCAGCCCAAGCGCAGTAATCTTGGGCGTCGGATAGGCTCAAGTGAACGGCGGTAGCTTGTAGATTCAAGGGATTCCAAATGCCAAATTGTTGCGTTTCAAAACCTAAGTCACTGCGTCGAACATAGCGCGGCAGGCTGCGAGCTGTTGCTTCTACAAAGCTCAAATACTCACCCCAATTGACGCAGCGGCTGTCAATCTCAAACGCATCTACCATGACTGGTTGTGCGGTCAACTCATTATCAAAAGAAAATCCTGAATCTTGTCGGCCTAAATGAATAGTTTGCTTTTGATGTGTAAATTGGTACTCAGCCGGCGTATTTATTGATTGAGTAGCTATAAAATCAGGAGTAAATTTCATGCCAATAGCCTGCGCCATATAAATAGCTGCCTCCAAATGCATGGCCTCGTGGAACATAACGAGGCGGTAAAAATACAGCGCCTCGTCATTGTCATCGGCTTGGGCTAACAAGTCCATGGTTTGCTGTAAGGTTTGAGCGAGGTAATCTTTGCAGGCTTCGGGCGCTAGCAATGGTAAATGCCAGCGTGACACATGTGACACGATACTTGAGTTGTACCAGTTGTCTGCTTCTACCAATACTGACGGAATGCGCAGGTGGCTTCCGTCGTAATGAATGCCTAAATAGCGCTGCTGGTTGCGACCTATCCAATACTCTTGAAACCAGCCAATATGCCCCAATTCCCACAGTGGCGGATTCAGCTCATCCGCATAAGGCACATTCAGGCGATCAGCGGCAAGGTAGGCATCAAATACCGCAAGTGTTTTCGCGCGTAAGCCTTGCAAGCCATCTGCAATTTGCGCAGCATTGGCCTTTCGCCAATCCATGTTGCTTTGAATTGAGTTATCGCTCACCGGCATACCGTGCATAATTTACGTTCTATGTTGTCGAAACCATCTATTTGTATCATCAGTCCTGGGCTTGCCGCTGCCAATAATGGTAATTGGCAAACTGCCAAGCGCTGGCAGCAGATGTTATCAAGCGACTACCGCGTTGAGATTATGCTGCAATGGGATGGAGAACCGTTTGACGCCATGCTGGCCTTGCACGCACGTCGATCGGCAGATTCGATAGCGCAGTGGTCGGCTAAGTTCCCTGATAGGTTGGTTGTTTTGGCGCTGACCGGCACAGATTTGTACCGCGACATTGCGGTTGACCCTTTGGCACAGCAGTCGCTCAAGCTAGCACATCGCTTGGTTGTATTGCAAGACATGGGACCCAAAAGCTTGTCACTTGAATTTCAAAGCAAATGCCACGTCATCTTCCAGTCCACGCCACGCCGTCAGTCTGTTACCAAAACCACACAAAAGCTACGGGGTTTGATGGTGGGGCATCTGCGCGCTGAAAAGTCACCCGAAACCTATTTTGCGGCCGCTAGAGCCTTGGCGTATCGCTCAGATATTTTTTTAGATCATATTGGCGCACCGTTGGATGCTGATTTGGGCGAACAAGCGCTTCAATTAGCCTCCGAAGTGCCCATCTATAGATACTTGGCTGAACAAACTCATGCCCAAACCCGCGCCCGCATTGCCCGCGCCCACGTACTCGTGCACCCCAGCCGCATGGAAGGTGGTGCGCATGTGGTGATGGAAGCGGTGATGAGCGGCACACCTGTGCTGGCCTCGCGCATCGACGGCAATGTGGGCATGTTGGGGGCAGATTACGCTGGATATTTCCCATGGGGCGATGCGCAAGCGCTGGCAAATCTGCTGTTGCGCTGTAAGAACGACCCTCAATTTCTCGACCATTTACATGCGCAATGCGCGCTTCGAAGCCCTCTTTTTGAGCCACGTGCTGAGCAGGCCGCGCTTCTGAAAATTGTCTCTCAATCAAATTAACTTTTTTTCTATTTCCTATTCACTCATGCAAACCTCTGACCAGCCCATCCTGCGCGATATTGTTTTGATTGGCGGCGGCCACAGCCACGTGGGTGTTCTCAAGAGCTTTGGCATGAACCCGATTCCCGGCGTGCGCCTCACGCTGATCTGCACAGACATGCACACCCCCTATTCCGGCATGCTGCCTGGCTATGTGGCGGGGCATTATGACTACGACGCGGTGCATATCGATCTTTCACGTTTGGCTTCGTTTGCTGGGGCGCGTTTATACAGAGACGAAGTCATCGGTATTGATCGCGCGAGCCAAAAAGTCATCTGCAAAACCCGCCCAGCCGTGCCGTACGATCAGCTCTCCATCAACATCGGCTCCACACCGCAGTTGCAGGGCGTGCCTGGTGCCGCCGAGCATGCCGTAGCCGTCAAGCCGATTCGCAATTTCAACGACCGCTGGCTCCAATTGCTGGAACGGGTTAAAACACACCAAGGCAAAACCACTATCGCTGTGGTGGGCGCAGGTGCGGGCGGCGTAGAGCTGCTGCTGGCTATGCAGTTTCGATTGCGTAATGAGTTAACAAAGCTGGGCCGCAACCCCAACGAATTGACGTTCCACCTGCTGACCAGCAGCGACACCATCTTGCCCACACACAACGCAGGCGTTCGCAACCGTTTCGATGCTGTGCTCGCGAAACGGAATGTGCAGGTACATCGCAAATCGGAAGTCACACAGGTGAAAGCTGGCGTGCTCACAACCTCCACAGGCCAAGAGCTACAAGCCGACGAAATCATTTGGGTGACGCGTGCGGGTGGCGCAGCTTGGCTTAAAGACACGGGGCTTCAGCTCGATACAGAAGGCTTCATAGCGGTCAAAGACACATTGCAAACCATCAACGACCCGCTGATTTATGCGGCAGGCGACATTGCCAGCATGGTCAATTTCAAGCTGGAAAAAGCCGGCGTGTTTGCCGTGCGCCAAGGCAAACCGCTCACAGAAAATTTGCGTCGCGCAGTTGGTGGTGTAGATTTAGAAGCGTATCGCCCACAAACCAGTTGGCTGGCGTTGATCAGCACGGGTGACAAATACGCGGTAGCTTCGCGCGGCTGGCTGGGCTTTGCTGGCGCATGGGTCTGGCAGTGGAAAGACTGGATTGACCAGCGCTTCATGCGCAAATTCAGCGAGTTTCCAGAGATGTCTACAAAGACTGCGCCAACTAACACTGCAATCAGCGGCGTCAAACTCAACTCTGAAGAATCCCTACAAGCCATTTCCGCCATTGCCATGCGCTGCGGCGGCTGCGGTGCGAAAGTCGGCGCGACGATTTTGCAAAACGCCTTGAGCAACTTGCACCCCGTGCAGCGCGACGATGTGCTCATCGGCCTCAAAGACCCTGACGACGCCGCCGTGGTGCGTGTGCCGCCTGGCATGGCAATGGTGCATTCGGTCGATTTTTTCCGCGCCTTCATTGACGACCCCTACATTTTCGGCAAAGTCGCTGCTAACCACGCGTTGGGCGATATTTGGGCCATGGGCGGCCAAGCCCAGTCCGCTACCGCAGTCTGCACCGTACCGCCCGGCATGGACGCCAAGGTCGAAGACGTGCTCTTTCAAATGATGACGGGTGCGCTTGAAGTGCTGAACGAGGCGGATTGCTCACTTGTCGGTGGTCACACCGGCGAAGGCAAAGAACTTGCGCTGGGCTTCGCGATCAACGGCTTGATTGAAGACAAGCCCGAAGCTATTCTAAGAAAAAGCGGCATGAAACCGGGTGATGTACTCATCCTGACCAAACCCATTGGCACCGGCACATTGTTTGCCGCGCACGCCCGCCTAGCCGCCAAAGGCCGCTGGATTGATGCTGCGCTGCAAAGCATGGTGATCAGCAACCGCATTGGTGCGCAAATCCTGCGCGAGCATGGTGGTACGGCTTGTACTGATTTGACAGGCTTTGGTTTGCTAGGCCATTTGGTAGAAATGACGCGCCCTTCAGGCGTTGACGCAGAAATCCATCTCAGCGCGCTGCCCCTGCTAGACGGCGCTCAAGAATGTGTCGAAGCCGGCATCACCAGTTCCCTGCAAAGCGCCAACGTCCGCCTACGCCGCGCCCTGCGCAACCAAGAAGAATTCGTCAAACACCCACGCTACCCGTTGATTTTTGACCCCCAAACAGCAGGCGGCCTGCTAGCCAGCGTGCCCGCAGACCGTGTGGACGCATGCATCGCAGCCCTAAAAGCGCAAGGCTACCCCCACACCTGCAAAATCGGCCGCATCTTGCCGCAGGGTGAGGCGCTTGAGCCGATTACTTTGGTTGCATAAATTCGACTCTAGCCGCCGTATTTATTGCCTAAACAGCTATGTTATTCGTAGCGTTTTGGGTAAGGTTGTCTTAATTCCCCTTCAAATGAAGGGGAATTTATAGCAGCAGCTTAAAATTACTTTATTTGGCATCTAATTAGATGTAAAATAAAGCATCTTTTAAATGTGATGTACAAATGTGAGGTATTTATGGAAGCCATCCTAGCCAACCGCAGTGTCAGCGTCACCGAGCTAAAACGCAGCTTCTCTGAAATCATCAGCCAAGCCGATGATGGCGCTATTGCCGTACTCAATCACAACAAGCCAGAGGCATATTTGCTTCCCGCCCGCATGTTTGAGCGATTGATGGCGCATTTGGAAGACTTAGAAGACGCCAAACTCGTGCAAGAACGTGCCAATGGCCCGTTTGTTGAAGTCAATCTGGCTGATCTTTAAGGCCTTTGTCAAATGCGAAATTCTGCCGCAGCATGCTTTGTCAGGTAATTGTGAAAATAAGTTTTTAAAGCCTATTCCACAGTAAATGCAAAGTTTGCAGGAGCGTTTGAATGACAAGAATTGATCAAAAAAAATATAGTTTGCGCTTCCACACGCAGGCGCTGGTTGAGTGGAAGGCCCTCGACGGCAGCATCCGCGAACCCCTCAAAAAGAAACTAGCCGAACGCCTAGAAAACCCCCGCGTCCCTGCATCTGCCTTGAGCGGTATGGCAGATTGTTACAAAATCAAACTTCAACGGGTCGGTTTTCGACTGGTTTACCGTGTCGATGGTGATGTTTTGTTTGTCACCGTGATTGCGGTGGGGCGGCGGGATAAAAGTCAGGTTTATGGGGCTGCGAAGGCTAGATTGGTTGATTTTTAGGCTAAATATGGCTGTAGCCAGCGTATTTATTGCCTTAGTAGCTATTTTATTTGTAGCAATATTGTTCTAATTTAAGCCAAAACCGCCTTCAAAAACCCCGAAATATCCGCTATCTCCCGGGGATGCACGCTGTGCGGCATCGGGTAGGTGTGCCATTGCACTTTGTAGCCCAAACCCGCCAGCACATCGCGCGACGCTTCTGCTCGGCTGAGGACGACGACTGGGTCTTGCGTGCCGTGGGCCATGTAGATGGGGGTGCTGGCGTTGGCGGCGCTGCGCTCTGCGGCTAGGGTGCTGGCTAGTGGCAGGTAGCCAGACAAGGCCATGATGCCAGCCAACTTTACAGGATGGCGCAAGCCTGTGTGAAGGGCGATGGCGCAACCTTGGGAGAAGCCGGCTAGGACGATTTTTGAAGGTTGGATGCCGCGGCTGACTTCATGGGCTATCAGCGCTTCTATGTCTTGTTGCGATTTGGCGATACCGGCGGCATCTTCGCGTCGCACTGCACCTGCTCCCAATTCCGT
>JBEBJY010000060.1:0-17197 GCA_040079635.1 Burkholderiaceae bacterium
GCGCAACCCTAGGCGCACAGCACAAGCATTGGTTTCGCGCCAAATTCTTTCAACAATACAGGCTGTTCTTCCGCTACCACCAAGCCAGCAAAATCATTGTTTACGCCTGGGTAAATGACGAAACCACGCTGCGTGCCTACGACAGCAAAACAGACGCCTACCAAGTCTTTGCCCGCATGCTGCAAAGCGGCAACCCGCCGGATGATTGGGATGCGTTGATAGCCGCCGCGAAGCTCGAAGCGCTTCGTGAAGATATTCAGCACGGCATATCGAGCGGCAGAGCCAGACCGCTGGCGGATGTGAGCAGAGATTCCAAGAAATACTAGAACTCCAGCTTTTTGAAATCAATTACGTTTGTTCATTAACCAAAATACTGTCATTCCCGCGAAGGCGGGAATCTATCATGGCGCTTGTGGATTCCCGCCTTCGCGGGAATGACGGTTCTGATGGGTTATCGCTGAATTAAGTCAGTTTACGTGCGTTGACACGGAAAAGTCATTTTGACTCAAATATGATAGCAGTCTAGGCAATGAATACGCCGGCTAGATTCGAATTTAACCCCTAAAAAATCATTAAAGTCGATTTTGACATTTTGCTATAAATAATATAGCAACTTAGGCAATAAATACGCCGGCTAGAGTCGTATTTATGCTAAATTTTGTGTCTTTAGCTATACAATAAACAAAAAACAAGACCCCAACCCGTTGATTTCTAAATCCCCAAGCTTGGAAATAATTATGCATGACGATAGTGATGAAAAACAACGCAAGATGGTGGAGAGCTGTGTTGAATTTCGACCGAGAACGAAAACACCTGCGTTCGAGGATCTAGTTAAAGAAATAGACAATCCGCTAATGGCTGAATTAATGTGGATTTATTGGGGAGTTGATGCAATTAAGACTCTTGATCAAGCGCCGCCTTACTTGAATTCTCATCTGCGATGGTGGAAGTTTGGGCAAGAAAAACGCACGATGCGCAAGTTATTACAGACCCCAACTGGTAAAGCTGAAGTTTGGCAAATGCTTAATGACGCAGCAGCTTGGGTACTTTAAATTCTCAGACCACCTTACAAATCCTAAATAGTAATAAAGCGCCGGAAGGCGCTTTACACAAAACGTTCGGCTAACTTAAACCAACAACGCATTCACCCGTCGCACATAAGCCGCCGGATCCGTCGGCATCCCACCTTCAGCCAACAACGCTTGGTCAAACAAAATATGCGCTAGGTCGTTGAAATGCACTGAGCCTTCCAGCTTTTTGACCAATGGGTGCTCGGCGTTCACTTCCAGCACGGGCTTAACTTCTGGGGCAGTTTGTCCGGCTTGCTTCAACATGCGGGCCAGTTGGGTGCTCATGCCGTGGTCTTGTACGACAAGGCAGGCGGGGGAATCGACCAGTCGAGTCGTTACGCGAACATCTTCGGCTTTGTCTTTCAAGGCTTCTTTGAGTTTGGCGAGCAGGGGTTTGAAGGTTTCGGCGGCTTCTTCGGCGGCTTTCTTCTCGGCTTCGTCCTGCAATTTGCCCAAATCGACCGCGCCCTTAGCCACGCTTTGCAGCGGGGTGCCGTCGAATTCGTTCAGATAGTTCAGCGCCCATTCGTCTACGCGGTCGGTCATCAAGAGCACTTCAATGCCTTTTTTCTTGAACACTTCCAGCTGCGGGCTGTTTTTGGCAGCTGCGGCGTTGTCGGCGGTGATGTAGTAGATCGCCTCCTGGCCGTCTTTCATGCGGGCTTTGTAGTCGGCAAAGCTGACCGTGACGGCGTCTGTGGTGGTGCTAGAAAAGCGCATCAACTTGGCGAGGCGGTCTTTGTTGGCGAAGTCTTCGCCCAAACCTTCCTTCAACACCGCGCCAAATTCGGCGTAGAACGCGTCAAATTTGCCCAATCCGGCTTCTTGTTCGGCTTTTTCCTCGGTCGTCAACACGTCTTCCACCATGTCTGCAGAGCCCTTGGGCGGCAAAGCGTTGTGCTTGGCCAAATCTTCCAGCATACCCAGCACGCGCTTGGTGCAGCCTTCGCGGATGGCTTTGACGTCGCGGCTTTCCTGCAGCAGCTCGCGGCTCACGTTCAGCGGCAGGTCGTTGGAATCGACCACGCCTTTGACAAAGCGCAGGTAGCCCGGCAAGAGCGCCTCGGCGTCGTCCATGATGAAGACGCGTTTGACGTACAGCTTCAGCCCCGAGTTGCGCTCGCGGTTGTACAAATCCATAGGCGCTTTGCTGGGGATGTACAGCAACTGCGTGTATTCCTGATTGCCTTCGACGCGGTTGTGCGTGTGCGCCAGTGCATCCGCATGGTCGTGGCTGATTTGTTTGTAAAAGTCTTGGTATTGCTCAGGCGTGATGTCTTTTTTGGCGCGCGTCCACAGGGCGCTGGCTTGGTTCACGGTTTCCCATTCGCCGGTCATCACCATGCCGCCGCCGCTTGTACCTTTGGATGGGTCGTCCTTGTCGATGGCCTCGCCCTCTTTCCACTCTTCCTTTTCCATCAAAATCGGTAGACTGATGTGGTCGGAATACTTGGCGATGATGCCTTTGAGCTTCCAGTTGCTGGCGTAGTCCAGCGCATCGTCGCGCAGGTGCAGGGTCACGCTGGTGCCGCGTTGGGCGCGCTCAATGCTTTCGACCTCAAAATCGCCCGAACCGCCACTCACCCAACGCACGCCGTCGGCCGTTGGCAAACCGGCACGACGCGATTCGACCGTGATTTTGTCTGCCACGATGAAACCCGAGTAAAACCCCACGCCAAACTGGCCGATCAGCTGCGAATCCGCTTTTTGGTCGCCCGACAGCTTGGAGACAAAGTCTTTGGTGCCGCTTTTGGCAATCGTTCCGAGGTTGTCGATAGCTTCTTGCTGGCTCAAGCCGATGCCGTTGTCGGCAATCGTTAGCGTTTTGGCTTCTTTGTTGAAGCTGACGCGAACTTCCAGGTTCGGCGCGTTTTCAAGCAATACAGGGTCATTCAACGATTCATAACGCAGCTTGTCGCAGGCGTCAGAGGCGTTGGAGATCAGCTCGCGCATGAAAATCTCTTTGTTAGAGTACAGCGCGTGGGTGACGAGGTGCAGCAATTGGGCTACTTCGGCTTGAAAGGACAGGGTTTGCTTGGTCATGAGGGTCAACTAGGTATGAAAAAGTGAAAATTTGTAAGTTATTGGGTTGTAACTGAGAGAGCAATAAGTTTAGCTTTATCACTAGGCACTTAAATGGGGCGCATCGAAAAAATTTCAACCATGAAACATTCACCCAAAAGCGTAAATGCTGCACCCCAAGTAAAATCTGGTTATGGACTGGCTCACCAAACTCCCTGGCTTTCAACGCACACCCTATGGCTTTGAGTGGCGAGTGCTGCGCCTGATGCCGACCGTGTGCTTGGCTGGCACACTTTTGCCAGCTTTGGCTGCGGTTGCGGGGCGATTTTTCATCACCGGCAGTACGGCAGCCGAGCTGGCGCGACACATCCAATTGTTTGATTACATGATGATCGGACTGGTTATTTTCGTTTGGACAGCTGCGCTGACGGTGACCATTGGCTGCGTCATTGTCTGGCTGATGAAGGGCCCCGCCTACGTGGCTGACGGGTTTGAGGTCTCGCACAGCGATCACCCCAAAGTTTAAATTTATAGTGAAAATATGCCTCTAGCCGGTGTATTTATTGCCTAAATAGCTATTAAAAATATAGCAAATGAAATTTAACTCAGAGACAAAATCAGTTGGTTAGTCTGATCAAAACGAGTGAAATCTTGGTCAAAACTCACTAATCGCGCACCTGAGCTTTGCGCTAAGGCGGCAAGGTAAGCATCCGTCCATAACCGCGTTGGTAAAGGTTGGTTTGTTGAATGTGTCACGACCAAGCCCTGCAAAACAGAATCACATAGTTTCGGCTCGGTCAGTAAATCTACCCCTGCAATAGCGCGAAACTGTTGATATAGAGCCATCGCTTGTACCAAATTCAGCACGCCTTGGCCCATGACTTTGGGCTGAGACAGCAAGCGAACCAGCCCCAGCATGGTGACGCGGCAAAACCACAGATTGCGCTCGCCAGCAGGTTTGGCTTGCACGCTGTCCCAATATTGCTTTGCCGCAGCATGATGCGGGTGTTCTTCAACGGCCAGTGCCAACCAAACGTTGATGTCAGGCAAATCCCCAGAAACCGTGCCCCCGTTGAAAAGCCACGGTAAACCAGCGGCTTCACGTACTTCGTGCGCAGCTTTGGAAGCTTGCGTCGTGTATTTCAACTCACTCATCCAACATTGCGCTTAGGTTTGCATTGCTGAACTCATGGGCTTGCAAAGCCATAGGAGCACCAAGTCGAATGCTCGGCAAGGCAGCTGGGGCAGATTCAGCGGTAACGGATGTTTGCAAACCACGCTCAACAAGTTGCACAACGAGGTCGCGCAGTGTCGAGCCCTCCATAGCCGCTCGGGTTTTGAGGTGTTTGAATAACGAGTCTGGAAGTTCTAATGTGGTACGCATAAACGCATATTAATGCTTTTATGTAATATTTGCAACCTGTAGCTAAAAATTGTCAACTCAACCACTTCACCAGTTGCTCCCCCACCTCCGCACTCCCTAAAAGCGCCATATGGTTTGTTCGGTAAACAACCATCTGCGACGATTTGGCAAACACCAAGCTGCGCGTTGTGTCGCTGTGCACGCCTAGGGCACTGTTCAGCGGCACGAGGCCATCGCCAATCAGTCGGTCCGCTAGCAAGCTGCGTTTGGCTGCTAGAGTTGCCGCCACGGTGAAGCAGGCGACGCCATCCGCTTCATTTGGTAATGGCAGGAGCTCGCGGGTGCTTTGCTCTTGCTTTGTTTTGGGTTTGAAGCGATCTTGATCTTGCCAATCGCTGTCTAAAACGTTGCCAAAGCGCAGGTCGGTGATGCCTGCGCTGCGTAATTCGACCAGTCTCTTGAAGGGGGCACTGTACGGCGTGACGCCTAGGAGCACATCGATCCAATTGCCCGCTTTCTCCAACGGAGCGCCTTGGTGCGGTGTGCCTAAGAAAACGATGTTTTTGAGTTTCTTGACCCATTGCCGCTTATTTTGCTGTGCCAAATGCACGGCTGAGCGCGTCACCAGTCCGCCCATGCTGTGCACCAGCACGGAAATTTCAGTCAAAGGTGTTGGCCACAAGGCGCTGAGCAATTCCAGTTGGTTCGACAGCGTCTGCCCGTTTTGCGAGGTGTGCAAGCCCGTGTTGTAGCGCACATAAACGGGCGTGTAACCTAAATTCTCTGCCAAAGTTTCGGCGTGATTCACTGCTTTTTCATCAACCTGAACTGTCCACTGCAAATCATTCATGCACAAACCGTGCACGACGATGAGCACTTTGCCCGTCAGCAGCGCTTTGTCGGGCATGGCTTCCCAATTCAGCGCTTCGTTCTTGAACCGCAGCGTCATGGGCGTCGCCAGCGGGTTGTCGCTTTCTACCAGTCGGTCGCCCATCACACCATTCAGCGCCGCCAAAACCGCTTCGCGTGGGGCTGATTCTTGCGGTTCACTGTCGATTTTGTCCAGTAGCGGCTGCAAACTGGTCAACAGCGACTCCGTGCCTTTGCCCACCAGCTGCGTCACGCTTTGGATGCTTTTGTAGACCAAGCCTGTAATACCGCGCGTTTGGTCTTTGTCTTTGCCGCTGGGCGCACCCAAGGTGCTCCAAACCGATTGCGTCACGCCCTCGGCCATCTTGGTCGCATTCACAGTGGCTTGCGTCGCCAGTTTGGCCAAACCCCGTAAATCCGTAGAACGCAGATGTCTAAACGGATTCGGCGGATTGGGTTTGGCCATGATTTACCTTAGCTTATCTGCTTTTAAGTGCGCTTGACGACAACACTGCCAATCGAATATCCCGCACCAAACGAGCAAATCACGCCGACATCGCCCGCTTGGATGTCCTCATGGTGGCGGTGAAAGGCGATGATGGAGCCGGCAGACGCGGTGTTGGCAAACTCGTCCAAAATGATGGGCGCTTCGTCTGGTGTCGGGTCGCGCCCAATTAGTTTGCGGGTGACAAACTGGTTCATGTTGATATTCGCTTGATGTAGCCAAAAGCGGCGTGTTTGCTCAGGGCTGTAGCCAAAACTTGCCAAATGGGTGCTGATGTGTTCGACTGCCAGTGGGCAAACTTCTTTGAACACCTTGCGGCCTTCTTGTTGAAATAACTGGTCGCGGTCGTCTACATCGCGGTCTTCCGCATGCGACATGAAGCCAAAGTTGTTGCGAATGTTGTTGGAAAACTGCGTGAAGCAATGTGTCCCCAAAATCTCAAATGCACCTTTGGGAGCATTCTCTAAGCGCTCCACAAAAATTGCGGTACACACATCACCAAAAATAAAGTGGCAATCGCGGTCTTTCCACGCCAAATGGGCAGAGGTGATTTCAGGATTCACCACCAACACGCCCTTAGACGCGCCAGATTTCACCGCGTTGTACGCCATCTCCAGTCCAAACGTGGCAGAAGAGCAGGCCACATTCATGTCAAAACCAAAGCCTTTGATACCTAAAGCGGTTTGAATCTCAATCGCCATCGCAGGGTAGGCGCGTTGCATGTTGGCGCTGGCGCAAATGACAAAATCGACATCTGCAGCGGTTTTACCTGCTCTATCCAAAGCATCTTTGGCGGCCGCCACGCCAATTTCTGCCATCAAACTGATCTCGTCGTCCGGTCTTTTGACAAAGTTCGGGCGCATGCGCTTGGGGTCGAGTACGCCTGTTTTTTCCAGCACATAACGGCGCTTGATGCCAGATGCTTTTTCGATGAATTCGACGTTTGACGGCGTCAATGCGGTAAACGTGCCCGCCGCAATCTCGCTGGCGTGCTCGGCGTTTTGCAGCTCTACGTATTGGTTAAACGAGGTAACCAATTCTTCATTGGTGATAACGTGCGGTGGCGTGAAAAGGCCTGTGCTGCTGATGGCGACGCGATGCATGGTTTGCATAAAATTGAAGTCTCCGAAGTATTTTTAAGTGCAATACGGCTTTATACCGCATTGCTCGCCCTCAAGAAACCCTCAGATCTCAATTCGTAGCTGCTTGTTGCTTTGCTACTTGGCGCCTTCTATGATCCAATGGACCAACAGGACGGCATTTTCCTGCGTGAGCTGTTCATGCGCTTTGATGCCACCAAACAGGTGCTCTTCATGCAATTTTTCAGCAAGCGTTACGGCAGTCGCCGTCTGCCCCTGATACTTGGCATAGTCTTTGGCTAGTTGGTCAAAGGTAGGGGCATTTTTGCGTGGCGAACTGCCGTGACAGGTGTAACAACCTTTATCTAACGCCAGCGCAGAAGCTGATTGAGCCAAACTGATCACCGGTAGCCCAAGAGCCGTGGCAATCATGAAGCTGAGCAGGCGGTTTTTAACGTTACTCATTCACATCAGACCGCAGCCATGGTGTCCCACGCATGCAATGTTTCAGCCGAATACATCAGCGCCGGCCCACCGCCCATATAAACACATACATTCAGCATTTCTTCAAGCTCAGCCCGTGTGCAACCCAGCTTTTGCAATGCTTTGACATGAAAACCAATACAGCCCGAGCAATGCTGTGTGATACCAATGGCAAGCGCTATCAGCTCTTTATGCTTGGTACTTATTTCACCAGCCGCCATCGCACTTTTTGCAAGTTGCCCAAAGGCGGCCATCGTCTCGGGTTGCGTCTTGCGCATAGGCGCTAGATTTTCGTTGATGGTTTGAACCAGATCGACATGGTTAAAAGTGCTCATATTGACCCTAATGTTGTTGATGCCCTAGCATGCCAATATCAACAAATTCCCGTTTGATGCATATCAAACGAACAGCAAGCAATTTAAAACCGTCTCAAAACTTCTCATGCGGCGGATTTGGCGTTTTTTGCCTTCGGTCAGCACAAAACGCAGTTGCTCGGGGTTTTTATTGCATTGATTAAAAACTACGTTGTAGTTACAATGCAAGTATGAATTCACTTCGATTTGAGTGGGATAGTCAAAAAGCAGCCCTCAACGCCAAAAAACATGGCGTGAGTTTTGAAGAAGCTAAGTCCGTTTTTTCAGACGACAACGGCAAGTTGATTGGCGACCCGGATCATTCAGAAGATGAAGATCGCTTTGTACTACTCGGTTTGAGCAGCACGCTGCGAATGCTGCTGGTTTGCCATTGCTACCGTGCTGAAGGCAACACCATTCGCATCATTTCGGCGCGTAAAGCAAGCGCGAAAGAATCTCAAGCCTACCGTTAAACAGCAAGAAAGGTGACCTATGCGTAAAGAATACGACTTCACAAATGCCAAGAAAAACCCCTACTCGTCACAGCTTAAAAAACAAATTACCATCCGTTTGGACGAAGAGTCCATCACGTACTTCAAAACCATCTCGCAAGATGCAGGCATTCCCTACCAAAGCCTGATTAACCTGTACTTGCGAGATTGCGCAGCGCAGCATCGCACGCTTGATTTAAGCTGGAAGTAAGGCTATTTTTGCCTCTAGCCGGCGTATTTATTGCCTAAGGTGCTATAAAAAATATAGTAATTGGACTGACTTATCCCCCACTTTGAAAAAAGGGGGGGGTAGGGGGGATTTAAATGCCTGCACCTAGGACTTACCCTAGTTTCACCCTTTCTCATCACATTGATGGAGTGACAAAGCATTACTTTTACGTTAAATTGTTTTAACAATTGGGTAAAACACTGCACCATAGGTGGTTAACAAAGGTTGAGAAATGAATAAATTTAAAAGAATTGTCGTACTGACAATTTCAATATTTTCTGCAAGTTTGATTTTTGCAAAAGAACCCGATTGCAAACAAATTCCCATATATGATGGACAAGGTGTCACACGTATTACTTATGGAGCATATTCCTACAATATATTTGGACAATGCTCAAATGCAAGTCCGGAAAGTATTAGTTTAATAATAGATAACAATAACATTAATGATGCAACTTTAATAATGATTAAAGGCATGGATTATAAAGATGTTTTAAATTTGAATAAGAATTTTCCAAATGAAAAAATACCAATTTGGGCGTTTGACGTACTTGAAAGTCAAATGAATATCATAAATAGAGATCTTCCACTTTTAAGTGGTGAAATCAAGAGACAGCTTGATAACCGTGGGGAGATAATAGCCAAAGCGGCATCAGACTTGGCCGCAGCAGCTAAATCTTTCCGCGACAGTCTTGCCAAAATGAACGCCGGCCAGCTCTTCGCCAAAGCTGACGAGCTTTCTTCACAAGGCGACAAAGCCAAAGCCCGCGAGGTTTTGCGTATCTTAGTTAGCCGTTTTCCAGATCACCCATTGGCGGCTACGGCGGCACAGCAAATTGCAGCTTTAGGGAATACGGCGAATAATGGCTCGACAACTGAGAGTGCAGGTGGGCGTTCTGCTGGAGGAAATCAGAATCTGCAAATGTCTTGCAATGATTCGATTGAGAAGTATTTACGCACCCTACCTAATTTTTCATCCTCAACTCTAAAAACCGTTGTTTCGGGTGTCAGGACAGATGCAGGCTTACTTATGCAGGCAGCAAAAGCAGGAAAAATTACGCAAGCCTACCCTGGCGAGTATCAAAAAATGGCTGCAGAGTACAAAGACAGGCAAGGACAAGTTTTAGATGCTTGGGACAAATCAAGACCATCAGGTGTTTCCAAAGTGGAAGCGGGATTTTGCAATCCAACTGAGGATAAATCTTTTAGTGGCAGTCTAGCGAGTGCATGGGCTGCAACACAGATAGGTCATGCATTTGCAGTTTGGGGATTGAATTATTCACGCTGTACTTTGGGACAAACCCCATCAACATCGATTCCAGCATTTTGCCCTTTTTAAATCGCTAGACGGCGTAGTTATTTCCTAAACTGCTACTATAAATATAGCAAATACCAGCTACCCCGTCGCTTCGTGCCACTCCTTCATTTTGAATGGGAATTGTTAAAACCCTAAAACTTCTCATGCGGCGCTAAATACCGCCATTGGCCGACGGGCAAGTTGCCCAGCACCACATTGCCAATCCGCACCCGCTTCAAGCCCACCACTTTCAGCCCAACCTGCTCGCACATGCGGCGGATTTGGCGCTTTTTGCCCTCGGTCAGCACAAAACGCAGCTGCTCGGGGTTTTGCCAGTCCACTTTGGCGCGTTTCAGGGGCTGGCCGTCCAAGCTCAGGCCGAAGCGGAGTTTGGCGAGTAGGGCGGGCGGGAAGGCGCTTTGTACGTCTAACACGACGGGTTTTGTGGTGGACACATTGGCCAAATTGCCGTCGGCATAGTATTCCACCCGCACCAAATATTCTTTTTCCATCACCGAGTCTTCGCCAATCAACTGGCGGGCGATGCGGCCGTCTTGCGTCATGACGAGCAAGCCAATCGAGTCGATGTCTAAACGTCCACAGGGCGCTAAACCAGGCAGTTGCGAGTGATTCCAGAAGAAACGGGCATTGTCGTCTGCCCAGCGGTTTTGCGGGGTGAACAGGGTGACCGCCGGCTCGTGACCGTCTTCGGCTTGGCTGCTCACAAAGCCCATGGGTTTGTTGATCAAAATCGTCACTTGGTTCGCTTGTTTGCCTTTGGCAGCGCGGTCAATCTCGATTTTGTCGTGCTGCTGTACCTGTAAACCCATCTCTGCGACCACGCCATTGACCTTGACCCAGCCATTGGCAACCCACTCATCCGCCTCGCGGCGTGAGCAGATGCCCATCTCGGCCATACGTTTGTTCAGGCGGGTGGTGGCTTTTGGCGGGTGTGCGTTCGGGTCAGGCTTTTTGCCGCCCGCGATAGCTTTGGCTGCGCCTGGGGATAAGGCGCGTCTGAATACAGGAGCGGGTGCTGGTGATGTAGGTTCGGTCATAAAGCGTTGAGTTTAAGGCGTTGAGTTTATTACCAACGTCCGACGCAACATAGTGGCAACATTTAGATATGAGCAGAAAATAGAAGAAAGTAGATGTGCATTTGCCTCTAAAAACACCCTATAGGTTAAAATAGATAACTAATCGGCATTCTATATACTCAAATTCAACTAACAATCGACTTTTATAAGTCAAAAAGATTTCATCATGGCAGCCTTCGAAAAAGAAAAAGTTCTCTCCGTTCACCACTGGAACGAAACCCTCTTCACTTTCACCACTACGCGTGGACCAAGCTTGCGTTTCGAGAGTGGTCATTTCGTCATGGTCGGTTTGGAAGTGGACGGCAAGCCGCTGCTGCGCGCCTACAGCATTGCCAGCCCGCATTACGCCGAAGAGCTGGAGTTTTTCAGCATCAAGGTTGAAAACGGCCCACTGACCTCACGTTTGCAGCATTTAAAAGTGGGTGACGAGGTGCTTGTTGGCCGCAAACCCACAGGCACACTGGTGCTGACCGACTTGTTGCCAGGCAAAAACTTGTTCCTATTCGCCACCGGCACAGGCCTCGCGCCCTTCATGAGCGTCATCCGCGATCCCGACACTTATGAGAAGTTCGAAAAAGTCATCTTGGTCCACGGCGTACGTTTTGTAAGCGAATTGGCTTATGAAGAATTCATCACCAAAGAATTGCCAAATGACGAGTTTTTAGGTGAAGAAGTTAAAAAGAAACTGATTTACTACCCATGCGTTACCCGCGAAGAGTTCCGCAATATGGGTCGTCTGCCGGTGCTGATTGAAAACGGCAAACTCTGCGCCGACATTGGTCTGCCCCAAATCAACCCCACCACCGACCGCGCCATGATCTGCGGCGGCCCGGCGATGTTGAAAGACCTGCGCGTGGTGTTAGACGGCTTGGGTTTCACCATCTCCGCAGGCATAGGCCAAGCGGGTGACTATGTGATTGAGCGGGCGTTTGTGGAGAAGTGAGTAATCACTGTTAATCGCTAATTTTGCTATTGAATTAATAGCTATTTAGGCAGCAAATACGCCGGCTAGAGGTAAATCTAGTCGGCGTATTTATTCTTAAAACAACTTTAAGCAAGACGCTTAGAAGTTGTAGCGAATACCTACACCAATCGCGCTTGGGCTTTTACCGGCTGAGGGTGAGTATTTGGTATCTGGGCCTTCAAAACGGGCTTTGGCTTTGTCGCCGTTGGTGATTTTTGTGTAGTAGGTGTACACGGTCGTAAATTTGTCGATCGGGTAATCGAGTTCAAGACCAAACATTTTGACGCTGTCATTAGCACCCGTAGCGGATTCGCTAGATTGGCCGTAATTTGCCTTCAAAATCGTTGGGCCAACGTTGTAAGAGCCTGTGACGACCCAGTTTTTGGTCTTTTTACCTGCGCCATTGTTGATGGTGCTGTAACCCACGCCGACGGTGCCTTGGTCAAACTTGTAACCTGCTGTGGCTTTGGTACCGCTCAAATCTTGCCCAACAGCGGTTTTATTGCTTTGCTTTTCCATCGCGATACCAGCGTTCCATGTGCCGTCGTCAAACTCAATAGAGCCGCCTAAGTTTGTCGATTTGGTGGTGCCAGCCGCGCCGTTAACTTCATCCGGGCTGTACGCCAGCTTGATGCTGACGTTGCTGAACTTAGGGCTCCAGTACTGCAACACATTGGTTTGGCGGGTGCCTAAACCAAAAATATTGTCTTTGATGGTGCGACCTGTGCCTTTACCGTTCAAGATGACATCAGGTGTGTCTGCATTGCCCCAAAGTTGGGTCACAGCTCCGCCACCTTCTAAACTTTTGAAAGGCATGTCGTGTTTGCCGCCGATAACTGTACCGAATTGGCCTTTCAAACCGACAAAGCTGTTACGGCTCGCCAACGTGCCGCTGTTGGCGTTGTCGTCTGGCGCAACGCCCGTTTCAATTTGCATGATGCCAGAGACGCTGTCGTTGAATTTGCGTTCACCTTTGAAGCCAAGGCGTGAGCTGTAGTTATGCAGGGCCGTACGCTTCACGTCGCCATCGTTGTTGCTTTCAACTGCAACGTCCAAACGACCGTAGATGGTGATGCCGTCGGTGTTGCTAATTGCCAAAGCTTTGCCTGCGGGTACGGCTGCACCAGCTGGAGCCGCTGATTTGGCTTCCACTTGCGCTTTGAGTGCTTTGATTTCAGCTTGCATGGCTTCAATTTTCTTTAACACATCGGCTTCATCGGCAAAAGCAGCACCTGAAAAGGACATTGCGCCAAAGGCAACTGAAATGAGGGACGCAAGGGCTAGTTTTTTGGGGTTAAACGGAGACTTCATGGATAGCTTTCTTTGAGGGTTGGAGATAAATAAAACAACTAAGAACGAGAAACTGAAAAAACGGAAAGTGTAAAAACTGCTTTATGGTTGGCGAACCACCATGGGTTGAATTTGAAAAATGTTTTGAGCCGCTGGGTCAACCGTTACCTTCACCCAGTGCAAATGCGGGCTGCCAAAGGTTTGCAGACGCGTGAAATTTGTAAGTCCCTTAGCTGGGCCGTACAGTGGCTTGTCAATTTTGAAGAAGTGGGTGTCGCCATGCACGAGCAGCACTTGACCCGAGAATTGCTCGGTTTGCTGGATGACGGCTGCCATGAAGTTTTGATAGCCACGTACGCGCTCGGCCTTGCTTTCGTCAACACCTTCGGTTTCGGGCAAGTCAAAACCTGGGTCTGCTTGAATAACCAGCACCACGCCTTTGGCTGATTGCTGTTTG
The DNA here is from genome assembly GCA_040079635.1 of Burkholderiaceae bacterium. Taxonomy (GTDB): domain Bacteria; phylum Pseudomonadota; class Gammaproteobacteria; order Burkholderiales; family Burkholderiaceae_C; genus Aalborgiella. The sequence goes on from JBEBJY010000060.1 coordinate 13,571, forward strand.
GCAGTTTGAAACGTGCGTGCCAACCATTGCACATTGGCAGCATCGCGCTCTAGATATTCGGCATTGTCAGCATCGCATTGCTTGGTATCACGCGCGCTTTTGTCGCTGCAGTCTTTGGCGTTTAAGACTAAATTATTGTTGCTGCCAGGTACATTCAAACCTGAGAAAACGACAGCACCACGCGTGAAAAGTACGTTTTCTACAAATTTTTGACCCAACGCGCCTTGTCGCTCAAGCGGCATTTGTTGCTGCCCCAAGCTGTTCATGCTCGGAAACATGATGCGGCGCAAGTGGCTGAGGCGCTCTAAGTTGTCGTAGCCACCGTTGTTCAGGCGGTGGCAGTCTGTCCATTCGTTGTCGCCCGGGATGTAAACAACGGGTTTGGCCAGTGTGCTGAACATCTTCAGCGCATCGGTATAAACATCGTCACTGCATTTGGAGCTGCCGTCTTTGATGTCGCCGTCGTACATGGAAAACGCGATGTCTGATTGGTTGATGTCTTGTAACAACGTTGCCATACGTTGTGGGGTGTCCCCATTGCGGGCATAGGGCATATCACCCCATAAGCCAAAAGAATAGGCTTGCTTAGGAGAAGCGCCTAGCGCTGTCGATGCCCTATCAGCGCCCCCCAAAGACGTGCAGGAAATTTGTGAAAGTGCCAACAGCGCGGCGCCAAAAGTTTTTAACAACATGTAAGAATCCTTGATGACTTCGGCGGAAGTATGCAGATTCTTTGTTACAAGTTGGTGACACTGTGTATGTCAAAAAAGGGTGATTTTGCTATATTATTTATAGCTAATTAGGCAATGAATACGCCGGCTATAGGCGTATTTTGAGGGCGCTTGGCTGAAACACTGGATTCTCTGGGGGTAAATCGACTAAATTTCGTGCGAAGGATCACTTTCTGTGCGGTGCCTCCCATACTAGCCCTAGAATGGCTAGCAAAAGGAGAGGCATGACGCCAGAGCAACAAGCCAGAGTCAGCATTGACACGCTACTGCAGCAAGCGGGCTGGCACGTCTGCAATATGGCGGATGCCAATATCCACGCCGGGAGTGGTGTGGTTAAGGGCGTGGCTCTGCGGGAATTTCCCTTGAATTCAGGCTTTGGCTTTGCCGACTACCTGTTATACGTCGATGGCAAGGCCGCTGGCGTGATTGAAGCCAAGAAAGAAGGCACGACGCTCACCGGCGTTGAAGTGCAATCCGCCCGCTACGCGCAGGGCCTGCCTGCCACGCTGCCCGCTTGGCGTCGGCCTTTGCCTTTCAGTTACGAGTCCACCGGCATCGAGACGCACTTTACCCAAGGTTTGGATCCCGAACCCCGCGCCCGGGCCGTCTTTGCCTTTCACCGGCCTGAAACGCTGGCTGGTTTTCTGAAGGATGCCCAATCCGTTCCCTCTGAGCCTGTCGAGGGGTCGGCCTCGACAAGCTCTGTCCGCACGGGAGGTGATACAGCCCGAACGGTTGAGGAGCCCCGCGCTGGGTATGGTGCTAGCAGGGCCGCAGCCCCCACCTTCCTTGGCCGCCTGCAAACCATGCCGCTTTTGATCGAAGACGGTCTGTGGCCTGCCCAAAAAATCGCCATCCGCAACCTGGAAGCCTCGCTCAAAGCCAACAAACCGCGCGCCCTGATCCAGATGGCCACCGGCAGCGGCAAGACCTTCACCAGCATTAGTTTCATCTACCGCCTCATCAAGTTTGCCGGTGCCAAACGGGTGCTGTTTCTGGTGGATCGGGGGAACCTGGGCCGACAGACCAAAAAAGAGTTTGACCAGTACACCTCGCCCTACAACAACTACAAGTTTGGTGAGGAATACATCGTCCAGCACCTCACCAGTAACCAGCTGGACACCACGGCACGCGTTACCATCTGCACCATCCAGCGGCTTTTTTCCATGCTCAAGGGCAGGGAGCTGGCACCCGAAGACGACGAGCAAAGCGTCGATGGCCTCGCGAGCTTGGCTAATGGGCTGTTCGCCAAGCCCGACCCCATCGGCTATAACCCCAGCTTCCCCATAGAAACCTTCGACATCATCGTCACCGACGAGGCCCACCGCAGCATCTACAACCTGTGGCGCCAGGTGCTGGAGTATTTTGATGCGTATTTGATCGGCCTGACCGCTACGCCCAGCAAGCAAACCTTTGGATTCTTCAACCAGAACCTGGTCATGGAATACGGCCACCAGCAGGCTGTGGCCGACGGCGTGAACGTCAACTACGACGTCTACCGCATCCGCACCCAGGTCAGCGAGCACGGCAGCCAAGTCGAAGCCGGCTACTCCGTGGGCTACCGCGACCGCCTGACCCGCAAAACTCGCTGGCAAGAGCTGGACGAAGACATGACCTACGACGCCGACGCTTTGGATCGCGCCGTGCAAACGCCTGACCAAATTCGCACCATCGTCCGCACCTTCCGCGACAAGCTGCACACCGAGATCTTCCCCGGTCGCACCGAAGTGCCTAAAACCATCGTTTTTGCCAAAGACGACAACCATGCCGAAAAGATTGTCGAAATTCTGCGCGAAGAGTTTGGCAAAGGCAACGACTTTGCACAAAAGATCACCTACCGCACCACCGGTGAAAAGCCCGAGAACCTGATCAACGCCTTCAGAAACAGCTATTTTCCCCGCATCGCCGTCACCGTTGACATGATCGCCACCGGCACCGACATCAAGCCGGTGGAGATTGTCATGTTCATGCGCTCGGTCAAAAGCCGCAACTTCTTTGAGCAGATGAAAGGCCGTGGCGTGCGCATCATCCCGCCCACCGACCTGCAGGCCGTGACGCCGGACGCCAAAGCCAAAGACCACTTCGTCATCGTCGACTGCGTGGGTGTGTGCGAGCAGGACAAAACCGACTCCGCCCCCATGGACCAGAAAAAGTCCGTGCCCTTTGACAAACTGCTGCAAGCCGTGGCGCTGGGCAACGTCGAGCCCGAGGTGCTGAGCAGCGTCGCCGCCCGCTTGGCCCGGCTGGACAGGGAGCTGACCGAGCCCGACAAGCGCAAGATTATCCAGGCCAGCGGCGGCTATTCCCTGCAAGACCTAGCGCGCGGCATGGTCGACGCCCTCGACCCCGACCTGGCCGCCGAGCACCCTGAGCGGGTCGAAGCGCGTATCCAAGCCGCCGTTAAACCCCTGTGCGACCCGGCGCTGCGCCATCTGCTCATCGACCTGAAGAAAAAGGCCGAGCAGGTCATAGACACTGTCACCCAAGACACCCTGTTGCAAGCCGACTTCAGTGAAGCGGCCCGCGAGCGCGCCAAAGGCACGGTGGAAAGTTTCGAGAAGTTCATCGCCGACCACAAAGACGAAATCACCGCGCTACAAATTTTGTATCAACAACCGCAGCGTTTACGCCGGCTAGAGGCGGAAACACTCACTTTTGAGGCACTAAAGGCCCTGGCCGACGCCCTGCAAGCCCCGCCGCACCTGTGGACCGAAGGCCAGCTCTGGCAGGCCTATGCCGCGCTGGACAAAAGCAAGGTCAAAGGCGACAACCGCAAACGCATCCTGACCGACCTGGTCAGCCTGGTGCGCTTTGCCATGCACCAAGATAATGAGCTCGTGCCCTTCCCCGAGCGCGTCAACGCCAACTTCAAAGCCTGGCTGGCGCAGCAAACGCA
>JBEBJY010000061.1:0-16761 GCA_040079635.1 Burkholderiaceae bacterium
TCCCGAAGTTTTATCTTGAATTTTAAATATCGTTAAATTTTAAATATAGGATTTTTATGGCTACTAAAAAAACCGCTCCCGTCAAAAAAATGAACGCCTTTTACGCCCAATCTGGCGGCGTCACCTCGGTCATCAACGCCTCGGCCTGCGGTGTGATTGAAACCGCGCGTTTGCACAAAGACAAAATCGGCAAGGTTTACGCGGGTCGCAACGGCATCATCGGTGCGTTGACCGAGGACTTGATCGACACCAGCAAAGAATCCGCCAGCAACATCGCCGCGCTGCGCCAAACCCCGTCGGGCGCGTTTGGCTCTTGCCGCTTCAAGCTCAAGTCGCTGGAAGCCAACAAGGTTGAATACGAACGCCTGATTGAGGTCTTCAAAGCGCACAACATCGGCTACTTTTTCTACAACGGCGGTGGCGACTCTGCGGACACCTGCTTCAAGGTCAGCCAGTTGTCCAAAGCCATGAACTACCCACTGCAAGCCATCCATGTGCCCAAAACCGTGGACAACGACTTGCCGATCACCGACTGTTGCCCCGGCTTTGGCTCGGTGGCCAAATACGTGGCCGTATCGGCGCTTGAAGCCTCGTTTGACGTACGCTCCATGTGCAAAACATCGACCAAGGTCTTCGTGCTCGAAGTCATGGGTCGCCACGCGGGCTGGATTGCCGCCGCCGGCGGTTTGATCGAAGACCACGGCATCCCCGTCGTCATCCTGTTCCCTGAAATTGTTTTTGACCAAAAGAAATTCCTCGCCCGTGTGGACAAGCTGGTCAAACAGCACGGCTACTGCACCGTCGTCGTCTCCGAAGGCTGCCACCACCCGGATGGCACGTTTTTGGCCGAACAAGGCAGCAAAGACGCCTTTGGCCACGCCCAGCTGGGCGGTGCGGCACCCGTGGTCGCCAACATGGTCAAAGAAGCTTTGGGCTACAAATTCCACTGGGCCGTGGCCGACTATTTGCAAAGGGCCGCCCGCCACATCGCCTCTAAAACCGATGTGCAACAAGCCTACGAACTCGGCCAAAGCGCGGTGAAACTGGCCTTGGCCGGTAAAAACGCCGTCATGCCGACGGTAGAACGCATATCAGACGTGCCGTACAAATACAAAATCGGCGTCGCCGACCTCGCCAAAGTCGCCAACGTCGAGAAATTCATGCCCCGCAACTTCATCAGCAAAGACGGCTTTGGCATCACCGACAAATGCAAACGCTATTTGAACCCGTTGATAGCTGGGGAAGACTACCCGAAATACAAAAATGGCTTGCCGGTGTATGTGCAGTTGAAGAATGTGGCTGTGGAGAAGAAGTTGGCTAAGTTTGATGTGAAGTGAGGCTATTTTCACCGTTTGGGATTGGTTTACCCTAAAAGCAGCACTTGCATTAAGCGATTAAAATTGACTCACTATGGAAGCACAACGCATTACCGTTGCAATGATTGACCATTCCGCTGGCTTTGAAACCGCGCCGGAACGGGTACGTCTGGGTGATTTAGCAGATTTCTCAGCTGATGTAGCGACTTTTTTGCGTGGTGAAAACAAAGAAATCGATACAAGAACACTGGAAGTTGCTGTGCGTAAAGGTTCTTTTGCCATAGAGACAACACCACTTTTGTCTGCGCCGAATTTATTTCGCGATTTGCGCTCTCTGCTTGGTGGTGAACTGCTTGATAACCTCGATGCTAAACGCCGCGAAATTATGGAACGTTGGCAGAAATCTGCCCGACAAACACGGCAACTGGCTTATCGTATTTCAGCTCCTTTTTTAGATAAACCTATTATTATCAATGCTGAATCTGATTACCATGCTGATGATGCTGATCAATGGGTGCAGGTGGAACGATACATCCGTGGCGAGATTCAGGATTTAGGCGGGCTAACGAAAGCCAATGCTCATGTGAAGCTGCCCGACGGCAGCACCTTGAAAGTGACCACAGAGCGTGATGTATTGCGTGATGACACCGTAAATCGCCTCTATAAGCTAGCCATGCTGCGAATCAAAGCGGAATACAACGTTCTGACTCGTGAGTTGCGCAATGCTCGCTTAGTCGAGTTTGTTGAACACACAACAACAATTGATGAAGATGCGCTTTCGCGCTTGACCCGCAGAGGTGCTATTGCTTGGAAAGACGTACCTAATGCCACGAATTGGGTGGACGAATTACGTGGTGACAAACAGTGAACAGTGTTTTACTGGATACCAGTTTTCTAATCACACTGAGTGACCCTGCACGACCTCATCACGCTGCTGCACTCGCCTACTACCGAGAATGTACGCAGAGACAAGTACCTATGTACTTGTCAACAATTGTTATTTCTGAATTTCAAGTCAAACAAGCCATCAACGACCTGCCGTTGCGCAACTTTGTGGTTTTGCCTTTCAATGTAGATCACGCAATGCGATGCGGTTTAATCATTCGAAACATGGCACGCGACCCAGAAGATGACCGTGTGCGCGTAAAAGATGACTTTAAATTGTTAGCTCAATGCGACTGCGAGTCAATAAGCCATTTGATCAGCGAAGATGCCAGCACTTTAGCAAAATATCTTAATCGTGCCCAGACTAACGGCTTGGCATCAACCAAAACAATCTTATTAAAAGATGGTTTTGATACTGCTTGGTTCGAGAACGGTCAGACTCGTTTAGTGCCTTGAATTCGCGAGTAGCTCATTCTTCAACGCACTTTTAATTGTGGCGAATTCGCCATAGTTACTCCCTAACCCCCTTCGAATTCGAAGGGTTTAAAGCTAATTTAATCCCCTATTGCCTCATTTTTAATCTAAAGCTATGCAGCCCAATTCGTTAGAAACTTTATTAGAAACTTTACGCACCATCGTCGGCCCCACCCACGTCTTGATTGAATCTGCCGATAACGACCTCGTGCAATACGTGCGCGACTGGCGGGGGCGCGAGCGGGGGGTGGCTTTGGCTGTGGTGCGACCTAATTCGACGGAGCAAGTCGCTGCCATCGTCAAAGCCTGCGTGGCCAGTAACAAAGCTGGTTCGGGCGTGAGCATCGTGCCGCAAGGGGGCAACACGGGCATGGTGGTGGGGTCTACGCCGGATGCGTCGGGTACGCAAATTGTGCTCAGCTTGCAGCGCATGAACAGCGTGCGCAAGCTGGACGCTGGCAACGGCACCATCATGCTGGATGCGGGCTGTGTGCTGCAAAATGTGCAGCAAGTTTGTTTTGATGCGGGATTTCTTTATCCTATGAGCCTGGGTTCGCAAGGCAGCTGCATGGTGGGTGGCAATTTAAGCACCAACGCGGGTGGCACGCAGGTGGTGCGCTTTGGCAACACGCGCGAGCTGTGCCTGGGGCTGGAAGTGGTGACGGCGCAGGGCGAGATTTGGAGCGGATTATCTGGCTTGCGCAAAGACAACACGGGTTACGACCTGCGCGATTTGTACATCGGCGCGGAAGGCACGCTGGGCATCATCACCGGCGCGACCATGAAGATGTACCCCCTGCCTGCTGCAAAGTTGATAGCGTTTGCAGCTCTGCCGTCGTTGGATGCGGCGGTTTCGTTGCTGCAACTGGCGCAAAAGCATTTGAGTGCGGGGTTGACGGGGTTTGAGGTGATGGGGCAATTTGCACTCAGCTTGGTGGGTAAACATTTCCCGCAGCAGCGCGTGCCGTTTTTGGGCATGGCGGATGCACCTTACTGCGTCGTTTTGGAAAACTCGGACCAAGAATCTGAAGCCCATGCCAAAGCGCAGTTTGAGCGATTGTTGGAAGAAGCCATGGAAGCTGGCCACGTTTTAGACGCCGTGGTGGCTGAAAACATGACGCAGGCCAAGCAGCTGTGGCACATCCGCGAGAGCATTCCGCTGGCGCAGGCGCAAGAGGGGTTGAACATCAAGCACGATATTTCGATTCCGGTCTCCAGCATCCCCGAGTTCGTCCGCGTCACCGACGCCAAACTGGCTGAATCCTTCCCCGGCGCGCGCTTGGTCAACTACGGCCACTTGGGCGACGGTAACCTGCACTACAACGTGCAAGCCCCTGAAGGCGCAGACCAAGTCGCCTTTCTAGAAACCCAAGAACCCGGCGTGAACGAGCTGGTTTTCGACATGGTGATGCAGTTCCAAGGCTCCATCTCCGCCGAGCATGGCATTGGCAGTTTGAAAGTGCACAAATTGCCAGATTACAAATCGCCCGTTGCAATTGAGCTGATGCGGACGATCAAGCGGGCGCTGGACCCGCAAAATATTATGAATCCGGGGCGGGTGATTGAGGTTTGATGCGCATTAAGTATGCGCATATAATTCAAGCATCCTGACCCAAGGATAAGCTCCAAGGATAACTACAAGGAACACCGCCATGCTTCGCTTCGAAAACGCCCCCAAAAAAGCGACCAATTTGTCGCTCAACGCCAGCGTGCTGGAAGCTGCTAAGGAAATGGGGATGAATATCTCCCAAACTGTGGATGCATTATTGGCTGACGAGGTGAAACGACGCTATTGGCAAAAGTGGAATGACGAGAACAAAGCGGCAATAGACCATTACAACGCCCGCATTCAGGCTGAGGGCTTACCGCTTGAGCAATATCGATCGTTTTGAGCTGTAAAACATGGCTAGATTTGACGTTTATCCTCACCCAGATACGACCAAACGGGGAGTGACACCGTTTTTGCTGGATGTGCAAAATGACTATATCGACAAGTTGCAAAGCCGCGTCGTTATTCCGCTGCGAGCCGCAGCAGTTTTTGGACCTACGATGCGCGATTTAAACCCGTTGTTTACCATTTCAGGGCAAGCTGTCGTGCTGGACACAGCCGCAATAGCTGCGTTTCCTACTAGCGGATTAAGGAAGCCTGTTAGTAGCCTGCTCACGGAAAGCCAAGATATTGTGGCGGCGTTGGATACGCTATTTGGGTCGTATTAGGACTCAAAAAATCTTGCGATTTGTATTGTTTTTTTCATAGCACTACATAGCATATTAGGCAACAAATACGCCGGCTATAGCCGCATTTACTTGCCCGCAACATGCTTCCCAGCACCCCACCCCTGCCCACCCAGCGCTTGCTGTGCGAGGGCTAGGGGCTTGGCTTCTAGGGGCGTCCCCATGGTGTCGTTCCAGCGGTTTAGGAAGGCAAACATGGCGACGACGCCTAGAATTTCTGTGATTTCGCCATCGTTCCAGTGCTGCTGCAGTTCTGCAAATTGAGCATCTGTTACCGCGTTGGGCTGGCTGGCGGCGGCTAGGGCGAAATCTAGCGCTAGGCGTTCACGCTGGCTGTAGTGGGCGCTGGTTGAATAGGTCCAGATATCAGCTAATTTGGCATCAGACACACCGAAGTTATGCGCACCCAGCAAGGTGTGCGCTTGGCAATACAGGCAGCCTGAGACCTTGCTGACGACATGACCTATTAAGCGCCTGAAGCCTAAATCGACCTCGCCAGCCGGGTCCATCACCGCGGCATTGAGTTGCGCGAAGGCTTGCACCAGCTTGGGTTTGCGCTGCATGGTCAGCACGCTGTTGGGGGTGAAACCCAAAGTACCTAGAAAAAAGTCAAAATGTGATTTAAGCTCTGGGGTGGTCTCAGGCGGGAGCGGCTTAAGTCTTGGCATGGGGTATCCTTGCTAATGATTTACTCCCATAATAGCTCAATTTTTACTATTTATTTCATAGCAGCTCAGGCAATAAATACGCCGGCTACAGCATATTTATATAGCTATATTTAAACAATACAACTAGCAGATAGCAGGAACAACTTTGGCGCATCTATTTTTACTCGGCATTATTTACGTGTCCTTCATCAGTTTAGGTTTACCCGACGGGGTGATTGGGGTTGCTTGGCCAGCTATTCGGGCGGATATGGGGCAGCCGCTGGCGGCGGTGGGGATCTTTACGTTGATGGGCACCGTTTGTGCGGCTGTTTCTAGCTATTTTGCGGTCGCCGTGGTTAAGCGCATGGGCGCGGGGGTTGTGGTGGCATCTAGCTGTTTGATGACGGCTTTGGCATTGGTGGGTTACGCTTATGCGCCATCGTTTGCTTGGCTGGTGCTGCTGGCTGTGCCTATGGGCGTAGGTGCAGGCGCTGTGGACACGAGTTTGAACCATTTCGTAGCGGCGCATTATTCATCGCGGCATATGAATTGGCTGCATGGTTTTTGGGGTGTGGGTGCGACGCTGGGGCCGCTCATCATGAGCTGGGCGATTGCATCTCCTGCTGGGTGGACACGGGGTGCGTCCACCATTGGCATGCTGCAGTTGGCGCTAGCTGTGGTGCTTTTTTTGACCCTGTCCTTGTGGTCGCGTGAAAATGCCACGCCTCCTGCTGCGGGTGAAGCTCCAAGCTATGCCTTCAAACCCGTGCAAACACTTGCAACTTGGCTGGCACCGGCTACTTTTTTACTTTATGTAGCAGCTGAAATGGGCACAGGGCTGTGGGCGGCCAGCATTTTGGCAACCGGTCGGGGCATGCCGTTGCCGCAGGCTGGTGTGTGGGTGGCGGTGTATTTTGGCGCTATCACGGCTGGGCGATTCGCCGTGGGGCTGGTAGCCAATAAGTTGGGGAACCGCAAGTTGGTTCAACTGGGTATTTGCACCGCTGTGCTGGGTGCGGCGCTTTTTGCAGCGCATGACTGGGTAGGAGATGTGTCGTTGGCGGGCTTGGTGCTGATGGGTTTGGGTTGTGCGCCTATTTTCCCATCACTCATGCATGAAGCTGCCAAACGCTTTCCAGAAGATGTGACCGCCAAGGTGATCAGCCGACAGATGATTGCTGCGTACGCTGGTTTTTCAGTGATTCCAGGCGCTTTTGGCTTGCTGGCGACTTGGGCTGGCTTGGGCGTCATCATGCCAGTCGTCGTCGCATTGCTATTTGCTTTACTGGCTGTGACGACTTGGCTGGATAGCTTAACTTAAAGCGCAATATACTATAAAATATACTATGATTTTTATAGCTAGATAGTCAATAAATACGCCGGCTAAAGGCATATTTATGCCATAAAATAAAATTCTAAACCAAGCTTACTGCGGTTGCAAATTGATGGATTTGGCAATGGCGCGGTATTGCGCTGTTTCATCAGCAAAGGCTTTGTTGGCTGCGTCTAAAGACTGCAAGGGTGACATTTCTTGACCCAATGCTACGATGCGGGCTTTGAACTCTGCGTCCGCCATGGTTGTTTGGATAGCTTTGTGCAAGGCTTGAACCACCGCTTCTGGCGTGTCGCGTTTGACGAAATAGCCTGTCCCAATTTCAGCCGTGAAACCTTTTAACAGCTTACTTTCAGTCGTACTAGGCAGTTGCGGCATTAACGGACCGCGTGCACCCGGTGCTACACCAGCTATGAATTTAAGCTTGCCGGTTTTGGCCAGCTCAACCTGCGGAGCGCCATAAGGTGTGATGAAAATATCGACCTGGTTGCCCATCATGTCTTTGAAAACATCTGCCCCGCCCTTGTACGGCACATGCAGCACGGGTGCGCCAATGACTTTGCTCATTTGCTCGCCTAGCAGGTGGTAAAACGAGCCAATGCCGACACTGCCGTAGGTCATGGATTTGCCCTCTTTGGCCGCTTTGATGGCGTAGGCTACCAGTTCATCCGCGTTGTTTGCTGGCAGGTCAGGACGTGCAATGATCGCCATAGGTGCCAAGCCAACACGGTGGATTTGGCGGAAATCTTCTGACTTGTATTTAACCGACGAGATCGCCAAAGGCGCGAAAATCAACTCGTTTGGAGAGCCTTGAAACACCAAATAGCCGTCAGACGGGGCATTCAAAACCTTTTGCGCCGCAATGCTACCGCTGGCACCGCCTAAATTGTCAACCCAAACGGGTTGTCCTAAAGCTTTGCCCAAAGGCGCGTTCACCGTGCGGGCAATCACATCAGACAAACCGCCTGCTGGGTAAGGAACCATCAACGTGACGGGTTTGGCGGGAAAACTCTGCGCGAATGCGCTCCCCAAAAAGCTCGCAGCAAAAAGCAAACCCGCTGCAGTATTTCGGATAAATGAGCGTTCTTTGTTCATGGAAGTCTCCGTTAAATGGCATCGGCGCTGAAAAATCTAGTGTATACACTTACGTAACTGAGCTAGCTAGCACTTTCCCTAGGTTATTATTTAGCCATGACAAACCAATACGAAACATTCCTACGCCACGTTGACACCCACGGCGTGTTCAAGGCGGATCGCACCGGCACGGGTACTAAAAGCGTGTTTGGCTACCAAATGCGATATGACTTGAGCCAGGGCTTTCCGCTGGTGACGACAAAAAAAGTCTTCGTCAAAGCCATCATCACCGAGCTCTTGTGGTTTTTGACGGGCTCGTCCAACAACAACTGGTTGACCGAGCGCGGCGTGACGATTTGGGATGAATGGGCCAAGCCAGACGGCGATTTGGGCCCGGTTTACGGTGTGCAATGGCGCTCTTGGCCAACGGCGGACGGTAGCCACATTGACCAGATCTCTGAAGTCATCAAAACCCTGAAATCCAACCCCGACTCGCGCCGCATCATCGTGAGCGCTTGGAACGTGGCAGATTTGTCCAAAATGGCGCTGATGCCCTGCCATGCGTTCTTCCAGTTTTACGTCGCACCACCCACCGAAGCTGGTGGCAAAGGCAAATTGAGCTGCCAGCTGTACCAGCGCAGTGCCGATATCTTCTTGGGCGTACCTTTCAACATCGCCAGCTACGCCCTGCTCACTCACATGGTGGCGCAGCAGTGCGACTTGGATGTGGGCGACTTTATTTGGACCGGTGGCGACTGCCATATCTACAGCAATCACGCTGAGCAGGTCAAACTGCAGCTGAGTCGCGAGCCTATGGGTTACCCCACTTTGCGCATCAAACGCCGGCCAGAGTCGATTTTTGACTACCAGTATGAAGATTTTGAAATCAATGGTTATGAGAGTCATCCAGCCATCAAAGCACCTGTGGCGGTTTGAATTTTTGATAGGGAAAAATAGGAAAATTCAGCCTTTGTAACTGCGTGTTTCAGGTGTTCCAGTTAGTAAGAATGGGTACTATTCATATGCTTTTTTGAGCGTAAATTTGTATACTTTTATCGTAGCTTCTCGGTGAGGCTGGATAAGGAGTAATACCATGGAATACATCGCACTGTTAGCCCTAGGCGTTTTGGCCGGACAAGTAGCATCTCTGCTAAACGGCGGCTACAGCTTGGGGGCTTTGGGCAACGGCATTGCAGGATTAACGGGCGCTTTGTTCACAGGCAAATACTTAGCCGAAGTTTTTGGCATGTCTGAACTGGCAGGCATGTTTTCTGGTGGCGTTTTGGGCGCATTTGTGATCTTGGCAGTCTTCAGTGCTGGTGAATCTTTGCGTAATAGCAAAAAACACCACTTGTTTTAAAAAAAACTGCAATCCCTTGCGCATGTTGCGCCAAAAAGGCTTTAGTTCATTAAACTAAAGCCTTTTTTCATGCAACTTAACCTCATCTACGCGCGCGCGCGCAACGGCGTGATTGGCAACAAAGGCACACTGCCGTGGCATTTGCCAGAAGACTTGGCGCATTTCAAGCGAACAACGCTGGGCTGCCCCGTCATCATGGGGCGCAAAACGTGGGACTCTCTGCCGCCGAAGTTTAGGCCGCTGCCTGGGCGCACCAATGTTGTGATTACTCGTCAAGCTGATTGGCATGAAACTGGCGCTTTGCCGGCGAATAACCTGCTTCAAGCGCTATCGATTTGTGAGCACATGAGCATGATTTTAGATCCCAGCCCGGAGCAAGTTTGGGTGATTGGTGGGGCTCAAATTTATGCGGAAGCCTTGCCTTTGGCCAAACGCATTGTCGTGACAGACATTGATGCTGACTTTGAAGGCGATGCATTTGCCCCGCAGCTAGGCACTGAGTGGCAAGAGACGGCGCGAGAGCAGCACACGTCTAAAACAGGCTTAGAACTCAGCTTTGTTACCTATGTTCGCAAAGAAACTGACAAGGAAGCCTGATGAAGGAAGCGTCATGAAATTAGCTACTTGGAACGTTAATTCCCTCACCGTGCGGCTGCCACAAGTTTTAGATTGGCTGGCCGCTAACCCCGTGGATGTCCTGGTGCTGCAAGAAACGAAGATGACGGATGACAAGTTTCCGGCAGCAGCGTTTCTAGAGGCGGGTTACAACGCACAATGGTTTGGTCAAAAAACCTACAACGGCGTGGCGTTGTTGAGCAAAACGGCGCTGACCGTGGCGGATGTGGTGAAGAATATTCCGGGCTTTACCGACGATTTGGCGCGGGTAATCACCGCCACCGTGACTGATACGCAGTCTGGCGATGCACGATCAATTCGGGTTGTAGGCGCTTATTTTCCCAACGGGCAAGAACCTGGCAGCGAGAAATTTGACTACAAAATGAGCTGGCTCAAAGGTCTGCGTGATTGGCTAAAAATAGAGCTGCAGGTGCACCCCAAGCTGGTCATCATGGGTGACTACAACATCACGTTTGATGATTTGGATGTGTGGGATCCGGTTGGCTTAGAGGGCACGATTCATTGCACTGAGGAAGAGCGCTACCAACTGCGCGCCTTGGTCGCGCTGGGTTTGACCGATACACACCGCCTGTTTGAACAACCTGCCAAATGCTACAGCTGGTGGGATTACCGCGACTTTGGTTTCAGAAAAAACAAAGGTTTGCGGATTGACCACATTTTGGTCAGCAACGCGCTAAAAGCGTCCGTCACCGCCTGCACGATTGACAAATTACCCCGTAAAAACGAACGCCCTAGTGACCATGCGCCAGTGGTAGTGACTTTATAAAAATATAGCACTTTGATTTTTCTAAACTCCCTGCCCTTTTCGCTGCAAACCGTGCTGCTGCTGATCGCGTCTAACGTTTTCATGACGTTTGCGTGGTACGGCCACTTGAAAAACATGGCGACAGCGCCTTGGTATGCCGCTGCGTTTGTGAGCTGGGGCATCGCGCTGTTTGAGTATTTGCTGCAAGTGCCGGGTAACCGTATTGGCTATACGCAGGCTGCTTTCAGCGTAGGGCAGCTCAAGATCATGCAAGAGGTGATCACTCTGGCGGTGTTTGTGCCGTTCGCGGTGATTTACATGAAAGAGCCGCTGAAGTTAGATTACCTCTGGGCGGCGCTTTGCATGGTTGGCGCGGTGTATTTTATTTTTAGAAGCAATTAAATACAAACTTTAAACGCCAAAAAATAGCTATATTATTAATAGCAAATAAAACAACAAATACGCCGGCTATAGCCATTTTTTACGTATTTTTTTATCCTTTAACATCTACATTTACTACTCTTTACCCAATCCAAGTTCTTGAATTTTGCGGGTAATCGTGTTCCGGCCAATGCCTAGTTTGTGCGCGGCGTCGATGCGTCGGCCTTTGCTGCTGGCTAGGGCAGCTTGAATCAAATGGGTTTCAAAGCGGCGGGTCATTTCGTCCCACACGTCGGTGCGGTCAGTTGCTAAGAGTTCTTGTGCGACTTTGTACATGCCCTGCTCCCAGTTGTCGGCAGATGCCTCGCTTGCATGCAAGCTTGCTGCTGCGCCACTGAGTGCGTTGTCAGTCTCATTGGGCGTCGCCGCTAGCGGTGACAAGGAGGCGATTGGAACGGCAGCAGCGACGGCATCGCTCCAATGCTGTTCAGCCGCTGGCGATTCTGCAGACAGTGACGCAGATAGTGATGCAGAGGGTGCTGAATAAACCACGTTTGCAGTTTGAACCTCTGGTGGTAAGTCTTTAGCCTCAATCACTTGGCTGGGTGCCATCACAGTGAGCCAGTGGCAAATATTCTCTAACTGACGCACGTTGCCTGGAAAATTGAAACCTGCCAATTGCGCCAAAGCTGCTTCGGTGAAACGCTTAGGCTCAACACCTAGCTGCTTGGCACTTTGAATCAAAAAATGCTTGGACAGCATCGGAATGTCTTCGCGGCGCTGGTGCAAAGCGGGCAGACGCAGTCGAATGACGTTCAGACGGTGGAACAAATCTTCCCTGAAACCGCCCTCTTTGACGCGCTGCTCAAGGTCTTGATGCGTCGCGGCAATCACGCGCACATTGGTTTTAATCGCTGTGTGTCCGCCAACGCGGTAGAAATGACCATCGCTGAGCACGCGCAGCAAGCGTGTTTGCAGATCAAACGGCATGTCGCCAATTTCGTCTAAAAACAGTGTGCCGCCGTCAGCTTGCTCAAAGCGGCCACGGCGCATGGTTTGCGCACCCGTGAAAGCGCCACGCTCATGGCCAAAAAGTTCGCTTTCCAGCAAGTCTTTGGGAATGGCGGCAGTGTTGATGGCGACGAAAGGGCCTTCGCGGGTTAATGTTGGCAGACCATTAGAAGTGGTTTTGACTGCAGATTTCGTCACATCGCCACGCGGCGAATGTTTGTGCAGCGCACGAGCCACCAGTTCTTTACCAGTGCCGCTCTCGCCCGTAATCATCACCGTGACATTGCTTTGTGACAGCTTGCCAATGGCGCGAAAAACGTCTTGCATGGCAGGCGCTTGGCCCAGCATTTCGGGCGCTGCCACCATACGTTCTTCGGCCACTTCTTCACGCAGGCTTTCGTCAACCGCGCGGCGAATCAGCTCGACGGCTTTGGGTACGTCAAACGGTTTAGGCAAATACTCAAACGCGCCGCCTTGAAAGGCGGATACGGCACTGTCCAAGTCGGAATAAGCCGTCATGATGATGACGGGCAAACCGGGGAATTTTTGCTTGACTTTTTCGAGCAAATCCAAACCTGAGCCACCTGGCATACGGATGTCGCTGACTAGGATTTGTGGCCCTAAATCGCCGTTAGGGTCGCTGCCGTCCTCAAGTTCAGCGAGTGCACTGAGCACATCGCGCGGGTTGGTAAAACTGCGGGTGGGCAAGCTTTCGCGCAGTAGCGCTTTTTCTAAAACGAAGCGGATGGATTGGTCATCGTCTACGATCCAAATGGGCTTCATGTGTGTTTTTAACCTTTTATCAAATCGTCAGAGTGTCAGAGAAGGGGTATCAATATTTTGAAATCCGTCCGCCCTGGCACACTGTCGCATTCAATCAGGCCATTGTGCTGCCCAACAAAGGTTTGCGCCAATGTGAGCCCCAAACCTGAACCACCATCTCTGCCCGATACTAACGGGTAAAAAATGCGCTCTTTGATTGCTTCCGGTATGCCAGGACCGTTGTCTATGACATGCAATTCCAGTGCCAATTTATAGCGCTGCTTACCAAATGTCACCTGCCTAGCGATACGGGTTTGCAACAGGATTTCAGCACTTCCTGTCTGAATCTTCGCGTCCAACGCATAACTGGCGTTGTGCACAATGTTGAGCAAGGCTTGGATTAGCTGCTCGCGGTCGCCTCTGAACTCAGGAATCGAGATATCGTACTGGCGTTTGATGGACAAACCTGCAGGAAACTCCGCCAAAACCAAGGAGCGCACACGCTCGCAGACTTCGTGGATATTCACATCTCCCACTACATGCGGCTTGCGGTGCGGTGCCAGCAAACGATCAACCAAGGATTGCAAGCGGTCAGCCTCATGGATGATGACTTGCGTGTATTCATGCAAGCTCTTGTCAGAAATTTCCATCTCAAGCAACTGCGCTGCACCGCGAATGCCGCCCAAGGGGTTTTTTATCTCGTGCGCGAGGTTGCGAATCAGCTCTTTGTTGGCCTGCGCCTGCTCTTGCGAGCGTTCTTCGCGGTCTTGCTTGGTTTGCTGCTCAATAGGCAGAAGTTCCACCAAAATATCGCCAGCAGTTTCCGTCGGTGTCACGATGACGTGAACTGGCATAGGCTCTTGGCCCAAGCGCTTGAGTTTAGCGTCGTAGCGCAGGGTGGCGAATTGGTTGGCGATGGCGCCCGTTAACGCTGAGTCCATCAGCTCGGGCTCGGTGAAACAATGCGAGATATGGGTGCCTTGAATCGCACGACGCGACGTGCCTAAAGCATCTTCAAAGGCGGCATTGGCAAAATGTATGATGCCGGAGCGTTGAACCACCGCAACCGAGGTGGCCAGTAAATCGAGCGACTTCAAAGCGAGTTCAATTGACGCGAGCTGTGGAACCTTGGTTGCGTCCCAACTCACGCTTGATACCGGCAATATCGCTGTCGTTACGCGCAATGTTGGCTTTCAATTCGGCAACTCGGTCAACATAACGTTGTGGATTCTTAATCTCAAGCGCGTTTCTATCGGGCTCGCCGTTGTTATATTCTTTGAGCAGCTCGGCTTGTTTCGCTTCTGCTTTTTTCAACTCAGACTCTAAAATGCCGCGCGAATCAGAGTCGCGGTTTTTTTGCTCTGCGCTGTCGTTGCGTGGGCTGTTGCTATTACTATTGCTTGTTGTAGCTGCTTTTGGCGTTACCGAAGCAACACGTA
Source organism: Burkholderiaceae bacterium (assembly GCA_040079635.1). Classification (GTDB taxonomy): domain Bacteria; phylum Pseudomonadota; class Gammaproteobacteria; order Burkholderiales; family Burkholderiaceae_C; genus Aalborgiella. The sequence continues at coordinate 14,299 of JBEBJY010000061.1, forward strand.
CAGGCTCCGCACCACCAACGCGCGTACCTTGCACGACGGTAATATTGCCACCCGTCATCAATGAACAGCCTTTGCTATCCGCTTCCACTTTGTTGTCTGTAAAGTGCGTAATTTTGTCAACAGGTGGACACCTGTAAACTTTATTCTGTGCAATTGCATAGTTCGCACTCAAAAGCAAGATGCCAATCGAGCATTGCATCGATAAGTAAAAACGAACGGCAGGAGTAAATTTCATAACAACATTATCTAACATACCGAACAAATTAACCCTAAAAAAGCAAAAAGGACGGCAAAACCTAAGTTTTACCGTCCTTTTTAGTCAACAGAATACTGAATTAGTTCAATAACTTAGTCAGCAAACTTTCCATGACAGGCGTATTTCAGTGAATTTTACAAAGAATAATACATGTCAAACTCTACTGGGTGAGTCGCCATACGCATGCGTGTGACTTCGCCCATTTTGAGTTCGATGTAGGCATCCAACATGCTGTCGGTGAACACGCCACCTTTGGTCAAGAACTTGCGGTCTGCGTCGAGGCAATCCAGAGCTTGGTCCAAGCTGTGGCACACGGTTGGGACCAATTTGTCCTCTTCTGGTGGCAGATGGTACAAGTCTTTGGTAGCTGCTTCACCTGGGTGGATTTTGTTTTCCACGCCGTCCAAACCAGCCATCATCAAGGCTGCGAAGCCGAGGTAAGGGTTCATCAATGGATCTGGGAAACGCGCTTCAACACGGCGGCCTTTGGGGTTTGCAACGTGTGGAATACGAATCGATGCAGAGCGGTTTTTGGCAGAGTAGGCCAATTTCACCGGTGCTTCGTAGCCTGGGACCAAACGCTTGTAGCTGTTGGTGCCTGGGTTGGTGATCGCGTTCAAGGCACGGGCGTGCTTAATAATACCGCCGATGTAGAACAAAGCATATTCTGACAAACCTGCATAGCCGTCGCCAGCGAACAAGTTTTTGCCGTCTTTCCAGATGGACTGGTGCACGTGCATACCTGAACCGTTGTCGCCAACGATTGGTTTTGGCATGAATGTCGCGGTTTTGCCGTAGGCATTTGCCACGTTTTGGACCACGTATTTCAAGACTTGCGTCCAGTCAGCGCGTTCTGTCAATGTGCTGAATTTCGTACCCAATTCGTTTTGGCCTGGGCCTGCAACTTCGTGGTGATGAACTTCAACTGGGATGCCCAATGATTCGAGAATCAAAGACATTTCAGAGCGCATGTCGTGCATGCTGTCCACTGGTGGCACTGGGAAGTAACCGCCCTTGATGGTTGGACGGTGGCCGTGGTTGTTGCCTTCCATTTTCGCGCCAGAGTTCCATGGTGCTTCGTATTCGTCAATCTTGAAGAACGAACCAGACATATCGGTGTTCCAGCGAACGCTGTCAAACACGAAGAATTCTGGCTCTGGACCGAAGTACGCAGTATCGCCCAAGCCAGAAGCTTTCAAATACGCTTCTGCACGCTTGGCTACAGAACGTGGATCGCGGTCGTAAGCTTTGCCATCAGCAGGCTCAACCACGTCGCAGCTCATGAAGAGTGTTGTTTCTTCGAAGAATGGGTCGATGTTGGCGGTGTTAGCGTCAGGCATCAATTGCATGTCAGAAGCTTCGATGCCCTTCCAACCAGCGATAGAAGAACCGTCAAACGCATGGCCTGAGGTGAATTTGTCTTCGTCAAAGTGAGACACAGGCACGGTCACGTGCTGTTCTTTGCCACGGGTATCGGTAAAGCGGAAGTCAACAAACTTGACCTCGTTATCTTTAACCATTTTCATCACATCAGCGACGGTCTTTGCCATCAAAATCTCCTAAAACGCCATTTGGCGGGTTGATAAAACAAACTATGAAGCATGAATTGTGCCAATCAGCATCTTGCAGATACCCATTTGCGCTTTCAGCCTCACACCACTAAATCATTTAATTATTGAAATTAACTCTGGGATTTTACAAGTTTCCCTGCCCGAAAATAGCTCAATTCAGGCAGAAACAAAAATTTACTCGTTATTGAAATGCATTATTTTGGTGCAATAAAACCAATGCGATATTTAACGCACCATTTCGGGGCCTAGTTTTGTATCCAACTTGTGCAGCCCTGCCAACATGGCTGGATAAGCTTTGTTGACCGCTTCCGGCTCACCCTTCACGCCCAGTTCTATATGGCGTCCGTAGGTCGGGTGATCCACGCTCGGCAAGCTGAAAATTTTGATATCTGCGTGCTCGCGCTCCAGCGAAATCATCAGCGGCGTTAATGCTGCCTCCATAGAGCCGAACACAATCACTGATTTTTCAATATACGTCGATTTTTGAAATAAGTGCCCGTATTGCGTATCCAGCACTGATGCCACCATAGGCCAAGCCATCACAGGAAACCCCGGTACAAAGTGAACTGCACCAAGTCCGGTATTACCCACACAGCTAAAGCCCGGTATCTTGTTGTACGGGTTCAGAATAATCTG
>JBEBJY010000062.1:0-16280 GCA_040079635.1 Burkholderiaceae bacterium
AGAAGCAGCACATTTGGTCGCCATGCGTCACTTGCCTGCCGCCTTGCAAGCCGTGTTGGCGCTAGAGCCGCAAATCATCAGCTGGGCGGAAGACTTTGCAAAACATGACAACGCGCTTTTCCTAGGGCGCGGCATGCATTACCCGATCGCTTTAGAAGGCGCTTTGAAACTCAAAGAAATCACCTACATCCACGCCGAAGCCTACGCCGCAGGTGAGCTGAAACACGGTCCCTTGGCTTTGGTCACAAGCCAAATGCCCGTTGTCACAGTTGCACCCAACGATGCGTTGTTAGAAAAACTAAAGAGCAATATGCACGAAGTCCGCGCTCGTGGCGGTGTTTTGTATGTGTTGGCCGATGCTGATACCAAAATTGAAAGCGGCGATGGTCTGCACGTCATCCACATGCCTGAAAACTACGGCGCGCTCAGCCCATTGCTACACGTTGTGCCGTTGCAATTGTTGGCTTATCACACGGCTCTGGCGAAGGGGACGGATGTTGATAAGCCTAGAAATTTGGCGAAATCTGTGACGGTGGAGTAAATTCAATCTGCAGTGCTTTTGCTATTCCAAGCAATTAAAGTCGTAAACAAGTTATTAAAGTCGTAAACGCATCACTACTATCCATGCGGTTTTTCAAGTAGATTGATTTTGGATTAAAAATTTTTAAAGTCGTAAACAAATGACTGTGAATAAGTCTTGATGCGCAACTTAGTCTTTAGTAAATCGAAAGTCCCCTGAAAATTCTATTGAAAGCTGATGCCAAGTGCCTGTGAAACATGGGCATTGTCTATTGGTAGCTCCCATGTTAAAAATACTTGGCTGCAATCCAGCTCTGGCGGAAAATCTGACGCCTTGAATTCATGCTCTTCGGTAGCTCGACGTTGAATCACCCCATGGGTTTGAGCTGTATCAAAGATAACTACAGTGCCTCTAACCAAGGGAATGCGTAGCCCTATCGCCGGAAAATGTAAGTCCAAGCCCTTGTCTTCACTCAAAAAGAGATTGCAAAAAGCTGAACCGCCATACAGTTCAGCGTCATGGTGGTAGCGTGCGCCTCGGCAGGCCATTAGTGCGACTTCGCTAGATGCCAACGCTTCTGCCAAGCCAAGCGAATGCGTCCATTCGACTGCTGCCAGCACGCAGGCCGAGTAATCCGGCCACCGCATACGCGCTCGCGCCAGAGGTAAAGCTTCAACGTCGCCGGGCTTTAAATTGAGCTGTTGAGTCATCTCTCGCTCCCAATCAGCCAAAAGCCTTATTGGCGGTGCATCCATATTGATTGTGCCAGTAAGGACAAGATCACTTACGCTGCGGTAGCGCAAACGGTTATGAGTGCCATCATCGAACCAATAATGGCCTGTTAAAGAGTTATGCATGAATAGCTCAAAGCTGATTTAAATGAAAAATATAACATTTAATTTTTGCAGCATTTAAATCAACCTAACTCAATTCACAGTTTTCGACGGGTATGACGCGGAATTAGACATCTTGCTAACGGCGAATTTTCCGGTTCATCTGGCAGCACAGCAGGCTCATCAATCGGGAACTCGCGAGCACTTGAACGCACGCAGCATCTTGTCGTGCATCATCACGCTTATATAGCGTGGAGAATGGTCGCACTTACCTTTTGATGTGCCCCAGCATATTTGGTGCCAGAGCCCGATCACCCTCCTGCCAAGCTTTGGTTTTCAACTATGTCCACACTGCATCAAAGCAGTTCAGCCGTTATTCAAACCTAGCCATTCATTGGCGGTTTGTTCGGTATCCGCTGGCACGTTCGCGATCTTGATACGGTATTGTTTTACAGCCGCCTTCGGCAGATTCTCAGCTGACACTTCGATGACCATCTGACCGCCTGATGGCTGGGACTGCGCGTTCATACCAACTCTGAATGAAAACTCTTGAGGCGGCACACCATGGCGCATGTTCTCGCATTCCCAAACCCATTCGGTGTCTATGTCTTTCCCTGCCTTTAGATAGAACTCGTCCCTATTGGGACGTATTGGTTTTTGGAGCTGATACGGCTGAGTAAACCTGTTAATCGCATGCAAGTTGTTCGAGCTATCCAAACTAGTTTGGTGCGGTTGCGGTGGACTCGGTACTTCAGGCCGTGTGAGTAGTTTTTTCATCAGCTTGTTGTGGTGTTCAGGATCGACGTTCAGCAATCCTTCGCTAACTCTGAGAGCGATGTGTACATGCTCACCAGGAACCGTCCCTTTGTTGGATATCAGTAGGCGTATATCAGCCGTTGCGTCTCTGATGCGGAGGTAGGAGTGGAGCTGTTCGAGATGACCGCGAAGGCTTCGTTCCCAATTGGGATACTTCTCGTTCTGATATTTCGCAATCTCCCAGTCCGCAGGTGGACGCAACCCAAACATACCGATTCCCCCGACCGATAGCAACCGTTCGGTCGAAGTAAGGGAGAAATCCGTCTTCATCGGAAACTTCCCAGTCATCGCTTTCACTAGGCGCTCTACCGTGTCGGGTGTCAGCGGTTCGTAACTGGGCACAATGAGTCCAATCTCTTGGTTTCCGTCCAGCGTGATTTCGATGATTGGTGTCTGTCTCTTGAGAAGCGCAACCTCCTCTTCCAATTGCCTCACGCGTTTGTCACGCTCATCTGGCTCCGGCGCCAATAACCATTCGTCCGGCAAGGGAAAGAATCGCAGGCCTTTGCGCTTGGCCTTGACCTTCAGGTTTGTGTCGTGGGTTACCAAGCCGACGGTCTGATTACCGTGTGTGCGCGTCATCTCGGCGACTTCGAACAAGATGGAGTCGTCGTTTGACGTACTCTGATCCCCAGAAACTTCTGGAGCGAATTGAGCGATCACTTTGGTGGGTGTAGTGCGGACGATCACCGTGTCGTCAGGTGATACCAGAAGGGAATTGAGAAACTGCAGAGCACGTCTTGCTCTTTGTGCGCGGCGGCTGTTCCCGTCGGACTTGTGCTTGTCGAGCTCCGCCAGTACCGCGCTTGGCACTAGGATGGTCACTTCCTCCCGTCCGACAAGACGATCCCAATCGAGATCTTGCAGCGGACGGCACTGGAGGAATAGGTTGCTGTCTACGAAAAGGAATTGCATCTCGCAAGTGTATGCGCTTTGAGTTTGCAGGTTGGCGGGTAAGTCACCATTTCAGTACTGACCGTCAGTGGTCATATTTTTTCCTTCGATTCCCCCGTTGGATTGAGGAAAGCGCGCTCGCCGCCATTTGAAGTCATGCAAGAGAGTTTGATAGGGGGACTTTCATACTTGATGGCTGACGATAGCAGAGACTGGTTTGGAGATATCGTAAGGGCTGCTATGGGCGCGGAAGCAGTCGTTGATAATTGGCAGCTATCGGGAGTTTCTACCTCTTCATGATAACTACCGCTCGCAGCCGACTCCTTTCGAACTTAAAACAGTCAAGCCAGAATCTTCACAGTGATGTGTATAAGTAATATTGGGGGTTTAAGAACTGAGTCCGACCGCACAGTCATCTTGACCAGCTTGGTCCGTTTGTATTTGAAAAGCTTCAACTTGGGGGTTAATGTTTGTCAACAAAAGCGGGTGAAGTTCATCTTGTAACTTAGTGATAATTTCCCTAAATGTTTTCATTCAAACTCGATCAGCCGCCTATATAACTCATTTCGACACGTCTTCCATTTGACATCGATGTATCAGGCGATAAAGTACTACGTAATTCTGAATATCGTTCGTTCCTATTCTGCCAAATGTTCGCGATTGCAGCTTGTAGTTGCTCTTCAGAAACTATGCCATTGGGTTGTCGCAACAAGGCGCGCAAATCGTGACCATGAGTAGCAAAAAGACATAAATAAAGCTGACCAGTAGTCGATAATCTTGCCCGGTTACAATCGCCACAAAAAGCTTGGGTAACGCTGCTAATTAGCCCAATTTCCCCTAGTTTTGTATCATGTTTGCCACTGTCATTTGCGTAACCCCAACGTTCAGCAGTCTCTCCAGGCGAGTTGGAATCTAATTGCACCATTGGCATCTGACTTTGCAGAAGTTTTAAAACCTCAGAACTTGGTAAAACTTCGTCCATGCGCCAACCGTTAGTTGCGCCGACGTCCATATATTCTATCAAACGTAGAGTGATACCTGTGCCTTGAAAATGCCTCGCCATGGATAATATTTCGTGGTCGTTCGTGCCGCGTTTAACAACCATATTTACTTTGATATTTGTAAAACCAACAGATTGTGCTACTTGCAGACCAGTAAGGACATCTTTGACAGGGAAATCAACATCGTTCATCTGCTTAAAAATAGCATCATTCAATGCATCTAAGCTGACTGTCACGCGCTGCAGACCTGCATCTTTCAATGATTGCGCTTTGCGAGCAAGCAAAGAACCATTTGTGGTTAATGTTAAATCTAGTGGAGCACCATCTGGTGTACGCAGAACTGCAAGTTTTTCGATTAAAAATTCAATATTTTTACGTAGAAGAGGCTCGCCACCAGTGATGCGAATTTTGCGCACGCCATGTGCCACAAACTGGCGTGCAAGTTTTACTATTTCCTCAAACGACAGTAACGCTGACTGCGCTTGGTATACATAATTATTATCAAAAATTTCTTTAGGCATGCAATAGCTACAACGAAAATTACAGCGGTCTGTCACACTAATGCGGAGATCATGCAGCGATCGACCCAATTGATCAGAGAGCAAACCATTGGCTAGTTCGGCAACGTAACTGTCCTGCAACTGTATGAGATGCCGTTGGTCAATCAATGGAATGATTTTACGAAGGATATTTTCTGACATGGTTTTCAATCCTAACCAAATAGTTTTGCGGTTTTGACCGGCTGGAATACACGATAATTCAATTTATTAAAACCACAATTACCATTGAGAAAAATGACATGACAACACTGCAAACCGCGAATAACACATCCACGCCACTGACACATTTTGACGCGCAGGGTCAAGCGCATATGGTCGATGTGGGGGACAAAGTCGCAAGTCATAGAATTGCTGTGGCGACTGGGCGCATTCAAATGCAAGCGACTACTTTGGCACTTATCCAAAGCGGGAATGCAAAAAAAGGTGACGTGCTGGGCATCGCCAGAATAGCCGGCATCATGGCTGCAAAGAAAACCAGCGAGCTGATTCCACTTTGTCATCCTTTGGCTTTGACTCGTGTTGCTATAGATTTTCATATTCCTGAAATGAACGCTGGTTTTGTGCCTTCTGTTGTTTGCCATGCCACCGCAGAAACGGTAGGCTCTACTGGCGTTGAAATGGAAGCGTTGACAGCCGTCCAGATGACCTTGTTGACGATTTACGATATGTGCAAAGCTGTTGATCGTGGTATGACCATTTCTGATGTCAGGCTTCTGGAAAAACATGGTGGAAAATCGGGCAGCTATTTATCGGCGGTAACTAAAGATTTTTAACAGCGTTCGTGGAATCAATGCCCCAGCGCGCAAGAGCTTTGTCATCACTGTCGCGTGCATCCACCCAACGAGCATCGGTTTCAAATCCTTCTTTTTTCCAGAATGGCGCTTGCGTTTTTAGATAATCCATTATGAACTCGCAAGCTTGGAAACTATCATGTCGATGTGCTGAAGAAACAGCGACTAAAACGATGGGCTCTAGCGGCTTTAGAATGCCGATGCGATGTATGACAAGTGCAGAGTAAATATTAAATCTTTGGTTTGCCTGATGAATCATTGACTCAATGGATTTTTCAGTCATTCCCGGATAGTGTTCCAACTCCAAACTGTTAATAGCTCGACCATCGCTCCTGTCGCGGACAGTACCCATAAAGCTGCAAATTGCACCAACACGAGCGTCAGATGCGTGAAAAAAATCTAACTCTGCATGTAAGTCAAACGGCAGCTTCTGTATCTTTACTTGGCTCATGCTAGCCACCAGTTACGGGTGGGAAAAAAGCCACCTCGCAAGAATTTGTTAAGATTTCAGTTCCACTCACCATATTTTGGTTAACGGCGCAACGCACAGTTCGCTTGTGTGCCAAAGCCTCTGCATAACCTGCACCCTGTCCAATAAGAAGCTCACGCAATTCATTTAAAGAAATTGGGTTAATGATCTCCATGATTTCTTCCGATATCCCAATGGATTCTCGAATAGAGGCAAAGTAACGAATTTTTATATTCAATGGCATGCTTGTATTTTTCAAAGAATACTCACAAAAGTTACTGAACTCGGACGTAGACGAGATGTTTTTCTTTTCGAAACAGTTCCAACGTTCACAAAGCACACGGCCTCATCGCCCTCTGCCAATTCAAACAACTTTCGCATGCGCGCAGATTGCATAGCTTGTCCACTGGTCAAGCCACTGCCAAACCCATGACTGTGCGCACTTAACAAAATATTTTGAATTGCAGCGCCTAACGAGACCATACGCTCCAGCTTAGGAATGTTCGGCTCACATGAGCCAAGCTTAGCCACTGCAAGTGCCAGAAACGGTGCGCGATAAGCTTTGGCGCGAGCATCTTCGATTTGCTCCAAGGTAGCACTCGGATCACGATCAATCAAAGCTAATGCAAATACCTCAGCAAGATCAACGCGTCTATGCTCTGGTATCAGTACAAAACGCCATGGAGTTAATAAACCATGATCAGGTGCGGCAGCTGCGGCATTGAACATTTGCTCAGTTTGTTCAGAGTTAGGACCTGGCTCTACCAAACGCTTTGGAGAAATATTTTGCCTTGAGCTGATGAGATCTGCCGCCAATTCAACGAGCCTGTTAGCTGGTTTCACTTCAAAATCGTAAAACGGCCTCTTATCCAAAGATAACAAATGTGTGTCTTTGTTCATAACAACGCTCCTAAATTAGTTCTGTGCGGCAGATGAAAGCCAAATGTTATTTGGCAGTTGACAATATCCACTTAGCCAAGGTTTTGGCATCGGCATCACTCAGGTTGGCTTGTGCTGGCATGGGAATAGACCCCCACTTACCACTGCCACCCTTTTTGATACTGGTGACCAACGATGCTTCGGCATCTTTTTTGCCTTTGTATTTTTCGGCAACTGCTTTGTACGCCGGACCCAGTACTTTGTTTTCTACGCCGTGGCAGGCCATACAAGCACTTTTTTGTGCCAATTCTAGACTTGCAAAAGTTGAGGTAGATACTGCAAGCAATGCACCTGTAAAAGCGACAGATAAGAATAAATGTTTCATAAAATTTGAAATTGCGTGATAAAAACGTGTGCGCTCCACCAAGGTTGCGCACACGCGGAATACTACGAAGTCTTAGACGTAGCGGCGCTCTTTAAATGACACTTTGGACTTGTAGTCTTCCATCGTGCCCACGCGTTTGATGCTGCCCCACGTTCCTTTGTAATAAGGTACGACGTTTCGATCAGTCCACTCAGTCGTTACATCACCAGCAACGCCTTTGGGGTAGCCAAACAGCATGAAGCTTTGGTTCTGCTTGATGGCAGATGACGGATACAGCATGGCGTAGGTGCTGCCATAGTCGTTAAACACTTCCACAATGTCGCCCGGCTTCGCACCCAGAGCGTCAGAGTCAGCAGGATTCATCTCAAGGTAGGCCATTGGGTAGCGTCCGATGACATGTTGGTCAAACTGGTTGTGGTAGGCGGTTTGCCATACTTCGTTAGCTCGGCCATTGTTGATCCAGAACTGGTGTTTTGCCTTTTGAGCTGCCACAGGTTCAGGCAAACCATTAAACTTCGCTGGTTTGAATTCTGCTTTGCCATCTTTGGTATCAAACTTGTTGTCATCGTAATGAATTTCCGTACCTATGAGCTTGTCGCCTTCAAGGCGTTTGATAGGCAACTGCACACCGTTGTTTCCAGCTTTTCGTAGTAAAGCATAGGTAGCTAGATAACCAGTATCACCTCCTTGGCTATCAATAGGACCCACACCAGGGCGACCAGCTCTGCGGAAACCGTCATTGAAGGCATCTTCTTCTGTTTTCCATTCAAAGCCTTCAAAGCGCTTGGCCATATCGGCTTTGCCGTCTTTCACATAAAGCGCTTTTAAAGTGTTGGCGATATCAGCAGCAATCAGGCAGTCAGCTTTGGCAGTGCCAGGAGGATCCATAAATTTTTCTGACAAGCGAAGACGGCGTTCGCCACTCATAGAGGTCAAATTGATCTCGCCAGGCTGTGCTGCTGGCAATAACATATGTGCAGCATCGGCCAATTTGGTAGGGTACAAATTGATGGCAACCACAAACATACCGCCTTTGTTTTTGCAAGCATCGTAGATAACATCGACCATTTGCGCAGTCGATGCACCTTTAGCCTTTGACATTGCGTCTCGCACAATATTGGCACGACGTGTCAGCACTTCACGATGTTGTTCTGCATTGGTGGTCGATTGAAATGGGTTTGTCCCCCAAATGGTGTACATCAAGCCCTTGCCTTTGATGACTTCTTGGTCAATATAAATTTTCGAATCACCTGGGTATGGCGGACGGGTGTACCCCTCTTGATGACCACCCATGCGGCATACACCAGTGCCACGGCGACCAACGTTTTGCGTGGCCAGCACCAAGCTTACAAGCGCACTTTGTATCGTGTAGTTATCGTTGCCCCAAATGATGCCTTTTTCATAGGCGTGGAAGGTGCGCGGTTTGTGCCCAGATGCTTTTGGCTTGTAGGCCCATTCTGCTGCTTTTTTCAAGTTCGCGACGGATATACCAGTAATTTTGGAACCCTCGTCCATAGTCATGCGGTTGGTTTTTGTAGCATCGTCAAACCCTTTGGTGTGTTTGGCGATGAAATCCTTGGCTTGCCATCCTTGTTCCACCACATAAGTGAATAAAGTATTGAACAATGCAGTATCAGTACCAGGTTCAATATCCAAATGCAGCACATTCTCTTTGCCCGCCACTTGCTCGCAAATAGCTACTGTAGCGGTGCGACGCGGGTCGACGATGATGACCTTAGCCGCTGCTGCAGTCTCTCCTGGAAACCATTTTTTCTTTTTGTCCACGGTGCTGCCCGATAAGTTAGGGACCCAATGGTTCAAGAAATAGTTGGACTGTGTTTCGTAAGAGTTAGCTCCGATACACATGATGGTGTCTGCAACTTGAGCGTCTTCGTAACTATTATTTAACTCTCCAACACCCATATCGCGAGTAGCGTGGCACTCAGAGTTGTAAGCTGGACGATTGTGGATGCGTACCATAGGTGTTTTGAGCGCGCTGAACATCAGCTTACCTGTGCCCCATGTGTTTTCAAAACCACCGCCAGCGCCGCCATGATCAAAGCAGTCATACAGCAAGCCGTTAGGACCATCTGCATCCAGAATTTTCTTTGTCACTCCGGCGTACAAAGCCAACGCATCATCCCAATTGGTATCAAGCCATTGGCCACCACGATAAACCTGCGGATTTTTCAGACGGTTACTACCTACGCCTTCTTCACTATACATATAGGAAGCCATCTTGCCGCCACGAGTCGAGGACAACCCACTATTAACAACACACTCTTTATCGGGGACGATCATGATGTTCCAGCTCTTACCTGCGCGATCTTTGATCGTGTTGGTCATGGCTTTGGTCATGGTTACAGCAAAAGGCGGCGCTTGTTTGCGGAAATCTACACCTAGCGCGTTTTGGTTTGGTGCGCGACCACCTTCTCGACCGGTCTCCCATTTGTAGGTGTTGTAGCCACATCCGACAATACAGAAGTGACAGGTCATGTTGGTTTTTTGTGCGTTAGCAGGTGGTAGCGTAATGCGGTCTTTGGAATTGGTAGACATGGTATGCGCTCCTTAAAGAATGTTAGCTTGACGGCCGTAAATCAGACCATCAATACCGATTGCTGTGACTGAATCGTTTTTAGCATCGTAGGAAAGTTTGATCATTGGCAAATCCTCAGTCGCCTGACCACACACCATTTGCCCGCTCATCTCTGGATCAAAGACAGAAAAATGACAGCCGCATTTGAATGTTCTTGAACCACCATCGTATGAAACAGGGCAACCCATATGTGTACATAAGGTACTGTAGGCCACAATATCTTTATTCGGTCCAACACCGCCGGGGACAGGCGCTCCCATGCGGATAGCAACGCACGGTGAGCTTGCATCTGGATATGTAAAACTAACAACTTGGTTGACAGGCATGCCACCAGCTTTACCAACAGCTTTATTAGGATAATTAAGTGTTGTCGCGCCAGCATCTGCTGCAGGCGCAGCATTTGCGTTATGAATCGGTATGATCACCGAACCGGCTACAACAGCAGCCGTACCGCCAGACTTCAAAAAGAAGCGACGTCCCATCTTTACATCTTGCATAAATAGTCTCCTAGTTAGTTGAACGAAATGTACGTCCGTTAGCTATAGTGCAAAAAAGATGCCAAATATTTATTTCAATAAAATCAATGAGTTAGAAAAATTCATACATTATTTGGGTAAAAGTAGTAACATCGAAATGAGCGTTAAAGTTACTTTTTCGTAACAATAGGGGCAAAGCAATGAATAGAAGAAACTGTTTGCGAACATTGGTTATGACTGGATTTCCAGTTGTGCCGGATTCGATCATTGCCGCCAATTCGCGATTGCGAATTGGCCTAACTCCAGTAATACTGGCAGATCAAGCAGCGTTTTTATCCCGCTGGGGTCGTTATCTCACAACGCGAGTCGGATGCGAGGTGAGTTTTATCGCACGAGATTCTTATCAAGTCATACTCGATTTACTTTTCTCAGGGCAAATTGATGCCGCATGGATTTGTGGCTATCCATATATTCGCTATGAAGCAAAATTATCTTTGCTCGCAGTTCCGCTGTATCTAGGACTACCTACCTATCAAGCGTATCTAATTCGTCCCAAAAATGCTAAGGTATCTATTAATGGATGGGCTGATTTACGGGACAAAGTTCTAGCCCTATCTGATCCATTATCTAATTCTGGCTGGTTAGTTGCTCAAGCTCAACTTGCCAAAGTTGGAATAAATACCAGCCATTTAAAACGAACTTTTTTTGCGCATGGACATCGTAATGTTGCAGATGCAGTGGCAGCACGACTTGCTCATGCCGGGAGTATCGATGGGTATGTTTGGGAGACCATGTTTCAGCAAAATATGGCTGCAGCAGCTCAAACGGAAGTTGTTTGGAAATCAGAACTTTATGGCTTTCCACCTCTTGTAACGAGGATAGGAGCCTCTAATAATTTTTTACCGATACTACAAAAATCCTTGCTATCTATGACCGAGGACACAGCAGGTCGTGACTTGTTGAAGGCACTCAATCTCACTGGTTTTACAGAGGGAACAATTGGTCTTTTTGAATCGATTAGAAAGCAGGCGCAAACCGTTCCTGGAAGTGGTGTGGTGGTCTAATGTTCCGGCGTTTACCCTATCGCGTACAGATACCGCTTGGGCTTTCATTGGCAGTTTTCATGACCGCTCTACTGGTGACAGCCGTATCTGCAAGGATTTCTGCTCGCAACGCGCGGCTTGAAACCCTTGCTACTTTGGATCGCGCTGTTGTGTTACTTGTAGCTCAGTCCCGACCTTTATTGGCGGCAGATGACACCTGGCGCACATTTTCATTGTTGCGAGACACAGCTGCACTCATTCCCGGCGCAGCTTCAAGTCATTCAAGGGTTGCTGTTTTGGATGCAGATGGACGTGTATTTGCCGCCGCTGATCCGGCAAAGCTTGAGACCGGTCGACCATTATTGGGCGAAACTTGGAATGGTCAGATGTTGCCATTCACTCAGGATATTTCAGGACGTCGGCAAATCGATCAAAACGATGGCGCAGTCATGCTTTTGCAGCCTATTCGTAGTGAAGACGGTCAAACTTTAGGGTGTGTTTTTATCGAGGTAGATGCGTCTGTCTTTGCTGTCGATTGGTTGGCCTTGATTGATACAGCTTTGATTGGTATTGCCCTTGCGGTAATGCTTCTTGTACCCGTGGGCTGGTGGGTGGGCAAACGCATGGCGCGACCTGTTCAAAGATTAGCAAAAGTGATCGAGCGTATTGGTCATGAAACCTCCTCCAATCTGCGTGGGGCAATTCCAAGATCGGCAGACCCGGAGTTGGGACGCATAGGCGATGCCGTTCTCCAATTGATGCGAGAGTTGGAGTATCGTGAGAAGGCTGAAGCACGTGCCTTATCAGCTGAACGACTTGCCGCAGTGGGAAGATTAACTGCCGCTGTAGCGCATGAGATCAACAATCCATTGGCTGGCTTGTTGACTGCAACCCAAACACTTAGACTTCACGGCGAGTCAGAAAGTATTCGCCCACGTACTGTCGATTTGTTAGAACGTGGATTGCAACAAATTCGAACAACTGTCGCAGCGTTATTACCTCAAGTGAGAATCGAAGATAGGCCATTGGAGCCTGGCGATTTGGATGATGTGGTGACCCTAGTACAAACGACCGTCATAGGATACTCCACACAACTCAAAACACGACTAGATGTGGAATCAGCTTTACGGGTGCCTTCTGCTCCTTTACGTCAGGTCATGCTCAATATGCTGCTCAATGCTATCAAAGCTGCAGGCGATCACGGACAAATCGAGGCTTTGCTCAAAGCCGATGCAGAAAAAGTGCAATTCTGCGTTTTTAACTCGGGAGGGCATCTTAGCTTCAATCAGTTTCAGGAAACGTTGGGCACCGAAAGCGGCCTAGACCCACGTGGCTTTGGATTATGGGTATGTCAAGAACTGGCAAGTCATTATGGTGGTGGTTTTGAACTGGATCAAACAACTACAACTGGTACACGTTTGCTATTTTGGTTGCCAAATCGGGAAGTATTGGAGATGAATACGTGAAAAGTTTGCTTTTAATCGAAGATGATGTGATTCTTGGGGAGTCACTTGTTCAGCGACTTGAGTTAGAGGGATTGAGCGTCAATTGGTGTCGAAGACTCGATGAAGCACAAGCACAGGTTGTTCTTGGTCATTCCGCTGTTATAAGCGATGTTCGTCTGCCAGATGGACTGGCCACAGACTGGTTTCTGCAATTACCTGCTGCTGTACGGTCCGTACCGTGGTTTTTTCTTACTGGATACGGCAGCGTGAATGACGCAGTGACCGCGGTGCGTGCTGGCGCACGAGAATACTTGACCAAGCCATTTGACATAGAACAATTGGTAGGGATGATTCAGCTTGTAGTGGTTAATGCACCTGCGCCAGAAGAGGAAGTCACGCTTGGAATTTCTCAGGTTATGCGTCGCGTAGAATCCATGGTGAATAAAGTGGCGAAACAAAAGGTATCTGTTTTACTCAATGGTGAGTCAGGCGTAGGCAAAGAAGTTGCCGCCCAATTGATCCATACTTTGGATCCAAGAGTCGCCAAGGGCGCGTTTATTGCGGTCAACTGTGCCGCTATTCCTGAAAACATGTTAGAAGCAGAGTTTTTTGGTTATGAAAAAGGGGCATTTTCAGGTGCATTGCGTCAGCATAAAGGCTACCTAGAACGGGCAGATCATGGCACTCTTTTCTTGGATGAAGTTGGCGAACTACCTGCCAACATGCAGGCGAAGTTGTTGCGGGCACTACAAGAGAAGTGCTTTTTTCGTCTTGGATCGGAGCGCACTACTAGCAGCGATTTTCGTATAGTGGCTGCCACCAATCGCGATTTATACGCAGATATGGCAGCGGGAAGCTTTCGTGAAGATTTATTCTATCGGTTGGCAGTTATTCGTATCACATTGCCTCCTCTACGCGAGCGACCCGAGGACATTCGATGGATAACTGAGCGCCTGCTGGCCAGCATTGTCATTGACCAAGGCCGTCCTATCGCCATGTCCGAGAATTTTTTGCGAGACATCATGGGACGAGATTGGCGAGGAAATGTGCGCGAATTGCGTTCATATTTAGAACAGGCCATTGTCATGAGCGATGGAGGTGTTTTGGATGCACCGCTTATTGATATTTCGCATACGGGCGTGTCATCGTCGTCACAATCAGAGGAAATTGTTTCTTTGCAGACAATGATTGAAGATACGGAACGCGTGCATATTCGTAAAGCATTGATTCGTTGCGAAAGTAGTGTGGGCAAGACCGCAGAACTTTTAGGTATTTCCCGTAAAACACTCTGGGAAAAAATGAAACGGTTGTCAATCACCGCTTAAGGTTTGGTTTGCATACATCCATTTTTAAATCCTCAAATAAGAAGTAAAAATATGAAAATATTTGGAATTATTGGTCATTCTGGCATGGGTAAAACGACGCTTTTAGAGCGATTGATTCCCGAAATTACTTCTCGCGGCTTAGTCGTTTCATTGATTAAATGACATTCATTTGGTTTCAAAGACCGCTTTGGCAGATTCTGATCGACTCGGGCTACTTCCGCTTTGTCTCTGAAGCTGACACTGGAAGACATAGCAAGTCCACTTTAAAAGTGAGGCAATAGTCAAAAATTGATATGAATAAAAATGCAAAAATGCTCTGTTACTCATGCGAAATTGATGCAAATAGCGTCTAATTTAATTTTTTAAAACAAAAAAATGAGGATGTATTAGGCTTTGCGACGATTTGAAGAAAATTAAAACTATAAATGAATCATGGTTTTCATGCCCTCCAAAGCCAAGTATCAAAAAAACAATCGGATTTCTGTCTCCGCCACATGTGGCGGAAGATTGTTTGATTCAAAGGATTGGCTTCAAACTGAACAAACAGTGTCAAATTTGATGCAAAGATGAGTCCAGCTTTTTGGGCTTAGTAGTAGATACCTAGCCTGTTGACTTCTCCAATGACAGTCTCTTGGATACATTTTGCGGAAAAGATTGCAACATACCAACATCCAAAGGGTACTGAGGCAGTCTTTCCTCAAGAAGCTTAATGACAGCTTGAGCTTGCCGGCCATCACGTGGTTTTTTCATGGGATCTCGCTCAGTTGCTGAGGACAGCCATAGCTTAAACAACGCAAAAGCGCGCGGGTCAGGAACCACCATTTCAAATGGTTTGCCATTTTGTGCCACAACCACTTGGTGAATACGTGGCGCTGATAGCATCCAATTCATGTTGGGAATCTCAACGGCAACAAAATCATCCTGTTCAGCCAATTGATTTCGCTCCACCAACCAAGGCGGGTTTGGAGTTTGCTTGATAAGGTCAACCATAAAGCCATTCTTATTGGCGGCGCGGAATTTTTGGTTACCAAGCAACTCGAAGCTAGAGTCAACACGCTTAAGTAAACCAAGCAGGCCACCGTCATCCAGGTCATGCGCAGCAATACTTAGTGCGCTTTTTGGGTCCCACAGCAAATCGACATCTTCGCTCGCGGCAATCTCAGCATGAAAGCGAACACCAGCAAGCGCACCATAAGCGTGCAACGCGTGTGTTCCGATCACCATGATGTTTTTACCCATCAACCCAGCTTGACTCAAACGTTCGCAAATCCTGCCGACGATATTTGGTGCTGTCCCAATACGCAACGCCTTGGCAATCGCCGTTTGCATATCAAGCGCATGAATCAAATCCTCGTTGCGCTGCTGCAGTTCGTCCTTACGGAACTTGAACGACGTGTAGATTTTTTCCGTCTCCATCGAGCGACGTCCTAGTGACTTGGCATTGCCTAGCCTGTCCTTGGTTCTGTATAAATAGTCAGCATCACCGACCCGCTTCCAATGCATACCCCCTGTATAGGCAGCAAGTTTTGTCTGCGTATCACGAAACGCTTCGTACGCTTGTTGCACATCAATCTCGTGCTTGATTTGCAGATCCGAGATGGCGGAGTACATGAATTATCCTTCTTTTTTCGAAAACAATATTTTGCAGGATAAATCTTGAAAAGGCAACAAAACTTTGAAAATCTTGACGATAGCAGTCATCGAAAATGTACGCTTCGTCTCTAAAGCTGATGCTGGAGGGGTTAGCCGAGGACACTTTAAAAGCGGAGCAATAGTCAAAAATTGATATACATAAAAATTAGAAATTGTTCTAATAATCTTACTTGTTCGATACATAGCCTTTAAAAGTACATTAAAGAACAATTAAAAATGAGTATTTATGAGGCTTAGCGACGATTTGAGAAATATTAGAACAATTAACATCTAATAGTTTTTCTGCTCTCCGAAGCCAAATCATCCAGCGTGTATCAATGGCACTGATTATCAAAAGCTAGGTACGGCCTGCGAGTTCCGAAGTTCGCTAGCAAATTCTCCTTCGTTGTTGCGTTTACGTGGATCACTCAAGAAGTAAGATATTGCACAAGTATTGATAGACACTGATCGCCATCTGGTTAAATGGAATCAACATTGGAGCAATCTTCATGATAAGTGTTGAATCTCACCCAAAATTGACCCCTTTAGGGCATTAATTTTCATTCAAATTTGACCCCTGTTAGAAACACTGTGCGTAGTAGTTATGCACAGGAG
>JBEBJY010000063.1:0-15868 GCA_040079635.1 Burkholderiaceae bacterium
CCCTTACGAAAATCCATTTTTGAATAAAAAATTTATTGTAAATGGAGAAACAATTACATTAGGATTTTTATTTAATTACTATGCACAATCGTGGACCGAAGAAGAAAAAGATGAAATCTGGAGATGGGAAGAATTTACGCACAACAAGTTAGGAGTTCGCGTAAAGGTACATATGGGAAAATTTATGAACGAATTAGTTAATATTCGTGATAATTTTTTTATGCTCCATTACTATATAGGTAAAGTTACATATCAAGAAAAATCATATATTGAAAACTGGATCAATAATAGTCAATACACTGATTTTTTAGATTCTTTAGGACAACGATCTATTTTATCTTTAACCGTATTACGAAATCATTTTTCAGATGAAAAAGAAATCCGTATTTTATATTCTTACACGCCACCTGATTATGGCAATGATAACGACTTTGTTAGAAATAATGTAAGAGTTATTGGCCCACTTTGTAAACAGCCTTTTAACTGGCGGGGAATAGTTGAAGAAGTCTTAGTAGACATGAGAATGAACGACGATGAAATGAGTCAAATTAAGACTAAATTAGAAAATGCGGGAGTGTACTGCCCAGTTAATCGCAGCTTAGCAAGTTAATAGAAGGTGCACTAAATAATCCACCCCTAGCCAGCATATTCATTGCCTAACAAGCTATCATTTAAATAGCACCTTCCCCGTCCGATACCGAATCATCCAAACCGCCACAGTAAACAAAACCAACCCACCCAGCAAAGTGCTGTAGGCGATTTGGACGCTGGTCCAGTCTGCTAGGTTGCCTATGAACAGGCCAGCGAGTTGGGCGCCTAGGGTGAAGCTGATCATCAACAGGGCGGAGAGTTTGGAGGATTGGGTGGGGGCGGCGTTGATCATGAGGGACAGGAGCATGGGAAACGCGACGCCTACGCCTAAGCCGAAGAGGAAGTTGCTGATGCTGTAGAGCCAAGGCATGCCGTGGTGGGGGAGTAAAACCAAGACGCCTAGGCCAGTGAGGGCTAGGAGGTTTAAGCGCCAGAGCTTTTGGTGCAGACCTAAGTTACTATGAAAAAACGCCTGCCAGCAGCGTACCACCAGCATGCCGGCAACAAAGCTTTGCAGACCAAAACGAGCTGTATTTGCAGAAATACCCTGAGCTTGGATGCCGTAGCTGACGTACCAAAAGTACTGCCCCCACTCGATAAACCCCGCAAACACGCCCGCCGCCATGCACCACATGATGGTGGGCACGCGGGCTAGAGTGAGGTAGCTTTGGGGTTGAACGACGGCATTTGTTGCCCCAGAATCAGCATGCGAACCGTGCCATGCGATTTGGTTGAAAGCACCTTTGCGCAAAAACAGCAGAAAAGCCAAGCCCATGGGAATCAAAAACAGCAGGTACGGCAAACGCCAGCTGCTGTCGTAATGGTGCAAAACAATGATGGCGGCAGGTGTGATAACGGTGCCGGCGCTGAAGGCGACATCTATCAAGCTGATGACACGGGCGCGGGACGTGGGCTCGGAATACACCTGCGACAAAATGCTGTGGCCTAGGGTCATGAAAGCGGTTTCGGCGGCAGAAAAGCAGAAAAACCCGACCAACATACCCGCGAAATTGGGCGAACCCACGATGACCAAAGTGGACAGCACAGCCGAGCCGATGTACGCCAGCACCAGCGTGCGGGGATGCACTTTTTGCGCCAATTTACCGCCCTGGAACGCGCCCAACACCCCGCCAGAGACCCACGCCATCATCAGCACACCCATGCTTTGGTAGCTGCCAAGCTCGGCGCGCAGCTCAGGCGTGACCGCGCCCAAAATCGCCGCGAAAAGGCCAGAACACAGCGCGGCAAAGGTGATAGCCCAGCCGACAAAGGGGATGCCCCCCATAAATTGCTTGAATTGCATGTTTAAGAGTAAATGTTCGTTTTAGCCGTCATTCCCGCGAAGGCGGGAATCCACAAGTGCCACCATGGATTCCCACCTGCGTGGGAATGACGCGTTATTGGTTAAAGTTTTGTTGTTGAAACTGCTTTCATTGAAGCAATTTCCGTGCTCAAATCTGCCGCCCACGTGCGGCGGTCTCTGCCATTGGCCAATTGTGGCACGCCGTAGGTGGCTACTGCTGCTAAGTTACAAGATTTCAGCGTGTTCCAAAGCGAGCCGAGCAGGGTTTCGTCGCCCACAAAACTGGCGGCTTGGCTGATTTGACCGGTCACCGTGTCTTTGAACGACAGCGCGATAGGCTGAACGGGTGACTTGCAAACGATGGCGGCTTGTAACAAATTGGCGTGAAAAGGCAGCAGAGTTACACCATCTCCGGTCGTTCCCTCTGGGAAAACGGCCACGATGTCGCCATTGGCCAACGCTTCACACATGTGATGGACCACGCGCATGGCGTCGCGTCTGGACTCGCGCTCGATGTACAGCGTGCCACCCGCTGTGGTGAGTGTGCCCAGCACTGGCCAGTGTTTGATATCTGCCTTGCTGACAAAGCGGCAATGCCCAGCGGCGTGGATAACCAAGATATCCAGCCACGAGATGTGGTTTGACACCAAGAGCATGGGACCAGTTTTAGGAGGTCGGCCATTTACTATCAATTTAATAGCTAACTTGGCAAGTAATGCGCCGGCCCAAACCTCAATTCGCTTGTTTTTTTGGGGTTGCGTGAGTTTCGGGAAGATGACGTAAACGACCAGCAAACCATGCAACAGGTGCGCGACGACCTTGGCCAGTTTGATGGCGGCTACAAAGTTTCGCATCACGCCTGAATCACTACTAAATCACCTCTCAAAGGCCACATGCCCAGACACCAGGGTGGCGCGTACTTGGCCTGGCAGCTCGTAACCTGAAAACGGCGTGTGCTTGCCTTGGCTGCGCAAGGTGTCGTCTGCCACAACCCACATCGCTTTGGGGTCAAAAATGCAAATGTCTGCCGCGCCACCTTCGACCAATTGGCCTAGGCTGGCGTTCGCAGCGGGCAAATTGGCAGACAAGACTTTAGCGGGCTGGCTGGTCACGGTGGCTAGGGTTTTGGCCAAAGTGAGCGATTTGTCTGAAGTTTCTGACTGCCATTTGAGTGCCAAACTGAGCAGCAGCTCCAAACCAGTCGCCCCCGCTTCGGCTTCGGCGAAAGGCAGGGTTTTGGCGTCTTCGTCCACGGGCGTGTGGTCAGACACCAGCGCGTCAATCGTGCCATCTAGCAAGGCAGCACGCAAAGCGTCGCGGTCGCGCTGTTGGCGCAGGGGCGGGTTCAGGCGGGCGCGGCTGTCGAAGTAGCCTAGATCAACATCTGTCAGGTGAAGTGAGTTGATGCTCACATCGCAGGTCACCTGCAGGCCCTCTGCCTTGGCCTGGCGCACCAAGGCCACGCCAGCAGCGCTGCTGATGCGGCAGATGTGAACTTTGGCGTTTGTGGACTTCATCAGCTCAAAAATCGTGTGCAGGGCGATGGTTTCTGCCGCGACGGGCACGCCGCTCAGCCCCATGCGGGTGGCCAGAGCGCCGCTAGCGGCCACGCCTTTGCCCAAATGCATGTCTTGCGGGCGCAGCCAAATGGTGTAGCCAAAGGTGCTGGCGTATTGGAGGGCGCGCTGCAGCACTTGGGTGTTGCCCAGTGGTACTTCGGCTTGGCTGAAGCCCACGCAGCCGGCTTCGGCCAGCCCGACCATTTCGGTCAAAACCTCGCCTTTGAGGTTGACCGTCAAAGCGCCAAGCGGGAACACGTGCGACTGGTGCAGCTTTTCAGCGCGGAATTTGAGCATTTCGATCAGCCCTGGCTCGTCTAGCACGGGGTCGGTGTCGGGCATGCAAACCAGGCTGGTAACGCCGCCGGCCACCGCAGCGGCCAGCTCGCTTTGCAGCATGCCTTCGTGTTCATAACCCGGTTCGC
Organism: Burkholderiaceae bacterium; assembly: GCA_040079635.1. GTDB lineage: Bacteria > Pseudomonadota > Gammaproteobacteria > Burkholderiales > Burkholderiaceae_C > Aalborgiella. The sequence continues at coordinate 3,879 of JBEBJY010000063.1, forward strand.
GCAATCTGGCGGCCAAATCGACAAAACCGGGGGAGACGATGCAACCTGTGGCGTCTATCGTCTTGTTTGGCACAAAGTCATTTGCTATATTTTTAATAGCTACAACTTTAGAAGCTGCGACGGCTAGGTCACATATTTCATCGAAACCTGTGGCTGGGTTGATCACACGGCCGTTTTTAATGAGGATTTTCATAATGCTGTTTTATCCTTCTTTTTCACTTCTTTTTATGCATCATTGCCGGCGACGATGCTCATCACCGCCATTCGCACCGCGATGCCAAAAGTCACCTGCGGCAAAATCACGCTTTGCTGGCCATCGACCACGGCGGAGGCTATCTCGACGCCGCGATTGATCGGGCCGGGGTGCATGACGATAGCATCGGGCTTGGCCAATTGCAGCTTTTCAGGCGTGAGGCCGAAGCTTTTGAAGAATTCTTGGCTGCTGGGGAGCAAGGCACCGGCCATGCGCTCATTTTGCAGACGCAAGGTGATAACGACGTCGCAGTCTTTGATGCCCTCTTCCAGCGTGTGGCAGACGCGCACGCCCATCTGCGCCATGTCGCTGGGGACCAGGGTTTTGGGGCCGACGACGCGGACTTCAGCGCAGCCCAAAGTCGTCAAAGCATGGATGTCTGACCGCGCGACGCGGGAATGCAACACGTCGCCCACGATGGCGACGGTGAGGTTGGAGAAGTCTTTTTTGTAGTGCCGTATGGTGAACATGTCCAGCAAACCCTGCGTCGGGTGGGCGTGGCGACCATCGCCCGCGTTGACCACGTGAACATGCGGGGCGACGTGCTGGGCTATCAAATACGGCGCGCCCGATTCGCCGTGGCGCACCACAAAAATGTCAGCCGCCATGGCGCTCAAATTGGCGATGGTGTCAAGCAAAGACTCGCCTTTGGAGGCCGAAGAACGGGCGATGTCCAGGTTGATAACGTCGGCACTGAGGCGCTTGGCGGCGATTTCAAACGTCGTGCGGGTGCGGGTGGAGTTTTCAAAAAACAGGTTGAAAACACTTTTACCGCGCAGGAGCGGGACTTTTTTGACTTCACGGTCGTTGACCGAGACGAAGTTGGCTGCGGTGTCCAGAATGTGCGTCAAGGTCGCTTTGGGCAGGCCTTCAATCGACAGCAGGTGGATCAACTCGCCGTGTTTGTTGAGCTGGGGGTTTCGTTTGTAGAGCATGTTGTGTCTGTTCTAAGTATTTTTATGCTGTTTTATGCTGTTTTATGCTGCTTTGCTATACCGTTTTGCTTTGGACTTCAAAGCTGAAGTTGCCCGATTCGCTGCGTGCCAAAGCTAAAGATTGGCTGGCCGGTAAAACGAGTCTAGCGGCAGCAAATTCGGCATGGATGGGCAGCTCGCGCCCGCCTCTGTCCACCAACACAGCCAGTTGCACGCGCTGCGGACGACCATAGTCAAACAACTCGTTGACCACGGCGCGGATGGTGCGGCCGGTGTAGAGCACGTCGTCAAACAGCAAAATATCGGAGCCGGTCACGTCAAACGGCAAGACGGTTTGACCGCCAGAGCTCATGCCGCGTTTCGAGAAGTCGTCGCGGTGCATGCTGGAAGAAATCGTCCCGCAAGGCAAGTAACGTTTTAAATCTTGCTGCAAACGCTCAACCAACCACGCGCCACCTGAGGTGATGCCGACCAGCTGCGTAGTCGGTACAACCGTTTGTTGGACGTAGCGCAAAAGCTCTTTGTACAAGGCCTCTGCATCTAACATCAAAGTACCCGTAGCTGGGCTGTTGGGGGACATCAAGGCAAACTCCTTAAAAACTGCTCTAGGATGATACAGGCTGCGCCGGCATCTGGGTCTGGATTTTTGATGCCCATTTTTACGCCCATTTCTATGGCTTCGGTGGTGCTATAGCGTTCATCCACCTCAAACACCGGCAAAGCAAATCGGGCATGCAATTGTCGGCCAAATTTTTGCGCTCTGCGGGTATTGTCGTGCGCCGCACCGTCTTGGTAGTAGGGAACGCCGATAACGATCGCATCAGGTTGCCATTCTTTGATGCGGGCTTGAATCAGCGGCCAGCGGGCATCACCCTCCGCTTTGACAGTGGCTAAACCTTGAGCCGTGCGCATCAAACGGTTGCCCACGGCAACGCCAGTGCGTTTAAGACCGAAATCGAAAGCTAAAAATGACTGAAAATGCGAAGGGACTTGAGGAACTTGAACTGGTGCGGTTTGATCTGGCATAGCACTCATGCACGACCTGCTACGGGCGACAACATCCAGGCTTCAATACCCAGCAACTTGAGCGCTTGGTCATAGCGTTTTTCGATAGGGGTATCGAAAATCACAGCCGGATCAGCAACAACGGTAAGCCAGCTGTTGCCTGCCAGTTCAGTTTCGAGCTGCCCTTCGCCCCAAGATGAATAGCCCAGTGAGACCAATACGCGGCTCGGACCTGCGCCCGATGAAATGGCTTCGAGCACATCACGCGAAGTGGTCATTTCTAAGCCACCAGGAATCGTCATGGTGGAAGCATAGACGGATTCTTTAGAAGGTTTGTCTCCAGCTGAGGGTGTGCCATGCATGGTTTCATGGAGCACAAACCCACGTTCGCTATGCAAGGGGCCTCCTTGGAATACGGGGGTGTTGGTCAAGTCTTGGCGTTGCATCGGCAAATCAACTTTGTCAAACAAGTGTTGGAGACTCAGTTCGCTGGGTTTGTTGATGATTAAGCCTAAAGCGCCACGCTCGCTGTGTTCGCACAAATAAACGACTGATTTGGTAAAACCTGAGTCTTCAAGACCTGGCATGGCGATCAAGAAATGATGCGTGAGGTTAATTGGTGCAAAATCAGCTGACATGAAGACATTTTAACGGGAACAGAGGCTGTGGAATATGGGTAAAGAATTTGATAAGGGTTTGATGTGGTTTAGGAGGGATTTGCGCACAGATGACAATGCGGCTCTGTACCACGCATTAAAACGCTGCAAAATTGTGCACTGTGTTTTTATTTTCGACAAAGAAATTCTAGATTCACTGCCAAAGTCTGATCGACGAGTCGAGTTTATTCGTGAATCGTTGGTGGAGTTGGATACTTCAATTCGGCAATTAACAAAAAACGAAAATGCAGGCTTGATTGTTCAGCACACTTGGGCGAGTGATGCCATTCCAAAGCTGGCGCAAGAACTGGCAGTGCAAGCTGTTTTCACCAACCACGACTATGAACCGCAGGCGGTTCATCGTGATGCTGTCGTGCTTGGAAAATTGGCCGATTTTGGTATTGCTTTTCACACCTTCAAAGACCATGTCATTTTCGAACGCACTGAGGTACTGACGCAAATGGGGAAGCCTTACGGTGTATTCACGCCGTATAAAAACGCATGCCTCAAAAAACTTAACGACTTTTATCTCAAATCGTACCCCGTAGAAAAATACACAGATGCATTGGCAGAGCGGCCAACCGCGCATAGGCAATCCGTGCCGACACTTGGTGAGATAGGCTTCAAATTAACAAATCTAAGCGCACTCAAAATCCCAACGGGCATGTCCGGCGGGTGGACATTATTTGAAGATTTTTTTGAACGTATGGATGATTACCATGCTACGCGAGACTTCCCCGCCGTTAAAGGTCCCAGCTATTTGGGTGTGCATCTGCGGTTTGGCACGGTGTCCATACGAAAATTGGCCGCGACAGCACATCAACGCACGCTGGTTGGTAGCCAAGGCGCGGCAGTTTGGTTGAGTGAGTTGATCTGGCGCGACTTCTACTTTCAAATTCTGAGCAATTTCCCGCACGCAGCAACTGGTGCATTTAAACCTGAATACAACGCTATTAAGTGGGAACATGGCGAACACGCAGAAAAACTATTTACCGCTTGGTGTGAGGGACGAACTGGCTACCCGCTGGTTGATGCCGCCATGGCACAAATCAACCAAACGGGCTACATGCACAATCGCCTGCGTATGGTGGTTGCCAGTTTCTTGGTGAAGGATTTAGGCATTGACTGGCGCTGGGGTGAACGGTATTTTGCGGAGCATCTCAATGACTTTGACCAGTCAGCAAACAATGGCGGATGGCAGTGGGCTAGCTCTAGCGGCTGTGATGCACAACCATACTTCAGAATATTCAACCCCACGAGTCAAAGCGAAAAATTTGACTCAGAGGGGAAATTTATTCGCAAGTATTTGCCGCAATTAAGCAAACTGCCGAACAACGCATTGCATGAACCTTGGAATGCCAAACCTATTGATCTACAAGCTGCAAATGTCGTCCTAAACGGCAACTACCCATACCCCATAGTGAATCACGCGCAGGCTAGAGAAAAGACCCTACTTAGATATGCAGTCGTTAAAAAGTCGTTGAATGCAGATTAACTGTCACGAGCTAAAACTTTCAACTATTCTTTTTTTGACTCAAATTTATACTTTTCCAGATTCGAGTAACTTTTTAGCGGTGTGTTGACGCAGAACGACAAGCAAACCTTCCTCTGAATAAGGTTTACCCAAATAGTCATTCACACCAAGTTCCATGGCTAATTCTCGGTGCTTTTCTGCGATGCGGGATGTGATCATCACGATAGGTAAGTGTTTTAATTTTGAATCAGCGCGAATATTGCGAACCAAATCAAAACCATCCATGCGTGGCATTTCAATATCCGAGAGAACAACCGCAGGAATTTCTTGGCTTAGTTTTTCAATCGCCTGCAAACCATCCACAGCTAAAACCACTCGGAAACCTTCGCGCTGCAACATACGCTGCGTAACGCGACGAACTGTAATCGAGTCATCGACCACCAAAATCAACGGTGTTTGCTGCTCAGAAGCACTTGGCACCAAGGCAGCGACATCACCAGAATTTTGTGTGTCTTGCTTTGCATTTACAGGGCTGTACTGCTGAACAGTTGAGCCATAAACAGAAGCAAGTGCAACGGGATTGTAAATAAGGGCAACAGCACCAGACACCAAAATCGCCATCCCTGCCAAACCAGGTAATCTAGCAAGCTGAGGGCCTAGATTTTTAATCACAACTTCTTTGTTACCGAATATCTCATCGATATGAATAGCGATACGTTGTCCCGCACTTCTAAAAATCACAACTGGATTGGTTTTTGTCAATGGTTCGTTGCTTCTCTGAGAGGCCTGCAACAGAGCGCCAGACCAATAGAAAGGAATATTTTCTTCCGATTTACCCCAAAAACCATCTGTGTAAGCTTTCTCAACATCCTCAAGCTTAGATCTACGTACTACCTCGACCAAGTGTGATGGCACACCAAAAGAGAGCGAGCCGGTTCGCATCATCACAACTTGAGTTACAGCCGTAGTGAGCGGCAAAACCAATTTAAATTTAGTTCCTTTCTTTGCCTCACTGCTAACATCAATACGACCACCCAGAGCAATAACTTCTGCGCGTACAACATCAAGACCAATTCCTCGACCAGACAGCTCAGTCACCTGTGCGGCTGTCGAAAGTCCTGGCGTAAATATTAAATTTACTGTTTCTGCATCGGTCAATATGTCTGTTTGGGATATTAATTTTTGAGTTACGGCTTGCTCGCGAATACGCTGATAGTTCAAGCCAGCGCCATCGTCACTAAACTCAATGACTACGTCGTTACCATCTTGCATCAGGCTAATTGCAATAGCACCTATTGAATCTTTACCCGCTGCCAAACGTCCGTCTGAATGCTCTAATCCGTGTGCAATACAGTTTCGCAACAAATGCTCAAACGATGGCGTCATACGCTCAAGCACACCTCTGTCCATTTCAATAGAACCGCCAACAATATCCAACTTAACTTGTTTTCCAGAATCTTTCGAGGCTTGACGCACGACGCGGTACAAACGATCAGAAATACTTTCAAACTCTTCCATCCGAGTCCGCAGCAGGTCACGCTGCAAATCGCGCGTCTGCCTAGCTTGAGCCACCAAGTCGTCTTCAGTCGAATCTACAGTTCTTTGCAAATTACGTTGAACAGTCGCTACGTCGTTAACCGACTCAGCCATCATGCGCGTCAGTTCCTGAACACGTGTAAAACGATCAAACTCTAAAGGATCGAAGCTTTTTTGCGAATCCTTGGCTTGCTCCATGCGAGACTGCATTTGAGTTTCAGCTTGAAATTCAACGTCACGCAGTTGTTGTCGCAAACGGTCCAAGTTACCTGTCAGGTCACCCAAAGAACCACGCAATTGACCCAACTCAGACTCAATGCGTGTACGCGTCAACATCACCTCACCCGCCTGATTTACCAAGCGATCAAGCAAACGTGCACGCACTCTGACAGACTGTCTTGACTCGCGTTTATCAGCCTTCAAAATACTTACCGCTGGCGGCTTAACAACAGTTTTAGAATGTGATGAAGTATTTTGTCTTTGCTTGGATGGTTGATCCACGCTTGAAGACTTATCTTCTATGGTTTTAAGAGTTTTTGCTTCTGAAGAATTTTGGTTTAACTTTGCTGCTTCATCGAGGCGCAAATCAGCTTTAGACAAGACATCCGCATCTAGTGGCTTAGTGATGAGCTCGAAGATAGTCTGCAGTCCATCTAGCCTTGCTAAAAGCGGTTCAATTGACTCAGACGATAAATTCTCCGACCCAAGCGATTCAATCTCAGATTCCATGCGATGAGATAATTCACCCAATCGCATAGCACCGGCAAGACGCGAACTGCCTTTCAAAGTATGTAAGGTGCGCAAAGCTTCAGAACGGGCATTCATATCGTCAGGATGTGACACCCATTGACGCAAAGATCTTCCTAAATTTGGCAGTAAATCACGCGCCTCTTCCTCAAAGACATGAAATAAATCAGGATCGAGGGAGTCAACCAGATCAATATCGTCGTCGTTTTCTAAATCTTGAACGACACGATGTGCAACAGCTTGTTTTGAATATTCTGATTGACTAGCAATTGAAGATGTCACCAGAGCTTCATTCACGCTTGCTTGCTTGCTCTGTGCTTTTTCAATTATTTTAGGCAATGCAACAGCTGAAACCACGGCAACTGCAGCGGTGGTCGCATTGATTGATGTTGCATTTTCTTTTACGACAGGTTTACTCTCGCTGAACTTCAAACTTTCTAACCGTGCCAGAACACTTGCCTTTGGGTCTTCTAAAAATCCAGCAGCAAATTGATGCAACAAACGACGACACTCTTCAGCAGCCTGAGCAAACACAACGGCTTCAGTATCACTGCCATTCTCTTTTTGCAGCACTTTGTCTAGCGCATGCTCTAACTTTTTAGCCAAACCAGATAATTGATAAAAACCAACAGTTGCTGAACTACCCGCTAAAGAATGTGCAAAATTAACTGTAGATATATTTAACGGCTTGTGATGCTCAATTGCCCATTCATCCAGCTCAGTAACTAAACATCGCGACCATTCATCTGCTTCATTAAGATAAACGTTATAAAGTGGAATTCCGATTTTTAAAGTGCCAATAACCTTGAATTGCTCTTCATCTTCGACCGGCACAACTGGTTTTGGAAAATTTACCACCGCATCAGTACGTTCTAGGTCAACAGGCATCTCGTTAATTACAAGCTTCGAGACCTTTGTAACTTCGTCTTCAACTTTTAATTCGACAACTTGCGAATTAGCGATCGTGCTCTCAACTATTTCAGCGGTTGCAGCAGGCTCCATTTCCTCAGTCTTACCCTCAACTTCTTGTTGAACGCCAACGGCCGGTAACTCTAGCAACTCAAAATTTTCTAAAGCAAGCAAGAAAGCTTTATCTTCATCATCCGATTCAAGAGGTGTTTCAAAATTTCCAGCAACCGATTCGCCGCCTATTAAGCCCGTAGTATCTAATTTACCCTCAATTCTCATCGCTTCTGCGCAATGTTTGAAAATTTGAGAGCTCCATTTCGTAGCATTGCGAGAACTCAAATCCTCTGTCCAAGACTTGAATGAATTCAGAGCCGCGATTGCCAAATTACAAATATCTTTATCGAACGGTGTTTGATCTGTGAGTCTAGTATTGATGACTTGCTCAAATGCCCAACCAGCTTCTCCAAAGTCATCGAAACCGACCATGCGCGAGCTACCCTTAAGTGTATGAAACGCTCTTCGTAAAGTAGATTGCTGCTCAAGATTTTCTGGTGCATCCAATAAAGAATGAGCAGATGCAAGTCCAGTTTGGATAACTTCAGTAGCTTCTTCTAAAAAGATATCTGTAAGTTCGTGCATTTCAGATATCTGTTTTTTTACAACAGGCTCTGCAACAATTTTTACCGCATCCACTTTAACTGACTCAAGAACAGAGAAGCTCTCCATGGCTTGTGAAGCACTGTTTTCCACAAACATGCTCGGCAATTCATTTTTACCGGACATAACAGGCGTTTCTGTTACTTTTTCTACTTGCGGCGTGTAACTATCAATAGTTTGTTTGACCCGGCCCATCAAAGGATTCAAGTTGCCTGATTTTGCGTCGAATACAAATAATTTCTTCACCAACGCGGGTTGGTAATTCAACATGTCGATTAAAAAACCTAGGGCACCTAAATTGTTTCCGAATTTATCAAAAACACCAGCGACACGAGCCTGATCAAAATTGAAGGCAGGAAACTCAAACTCCTCAACACGATCCCGCATATCAGCAACAGCGCTAGAAGCTTCATCCAAGCCGAGGACTGAAAAAATCCCTCGCATTTGGCTCAGTTTTCCAGGTACGGATTGTAATATTTGAGGGATAGTCGGTGATCGGAAATATTGATCAATTGATTTCTCAACATCAGTTAAGCAAATACGCAACTCACCAACCACGCTGCCCATAGACTCTCTGTCGCTGACTCGACGGTATAACTCTTCAATCCAAGGCTCAACAGTTTCCGCTTGCCCGCCATTTCTGACGTGCTCAATTCTTTGGGATAATTTTTTAGCACGGAGCTCCATTTCTGAATCGGTCGAGCCCCAGCCGTCAAACACAGCTTCTAAATACAAAATCGCCGTGGCAACTTCCATGGCGAACTCTGCACTAGGCGCTTGCTTATTCAGCACCACCGAATCGGAGGCGTTAACGAGTGCTTGAGCCAGAGTCTGGCTCGATGGATACAACTTAACCAAAGATTCCGATACCAATTTAAATTGCTCAGAAGTACTTCTGATTTTTTGTATATCTCCACCCGAAAGCGCCGTCCATAATTCCTTAGCAACAATAATTCTCTTTTTGGACAAGGCCAAAATGGCTGGATCAAAACGACCAAACTGACTAATTTCGTAATTTACACGATTTGATTCATTCAGAGCCCAAGTTTTTTGAATGACGGCCAAGCATGGTGAATTCTCTTTTTTCTCAATAGTCGCTTGTGCACACAAAAACAGCATGTTTTGCATGAATTTATCAGAGAAAACCCAATCGCTATGCTTCAGATTGTTGTAATGAATAACAATCCCTGCCGCTGACCGCTTCGCATAAATATCAACAGGTATTAATTTTTGTGCGAGGGCTTCAAAAAATGCTGCACATATTTTCCAAAAAGTCGCGGCCTTTGAATTTTTTTGTGATTGAGCAAGGCTCAAACTGGTTTGACAAAGTTCATTTGCAGCTGCTGCGTCAGCTGACTGCATCACTCGCAGCAGAGCCGAATCCAAATCTGCACGCACTGATTCCGAATATTCAAACGATCGAATTGCTGGTAACTCAGGCTCAAGCCATTGAAACGCTTGCCTTGTCCAAAGATCTGCTGGGTGCGCACGATCAAAGCCAGCAAGCAATTTAATATCCCGGTACTGCGAAAATAAACCTATGGAAGAGACATTTTTGCCAGCCAGCAATGACTCCAAATATTCAAGTACAGCAAAACTTGCATGCTCAAGCTTACTGACTGAATCTTCAGTTACTAAAGCTGGTTTCTGTATAAATCGCCCTGAAAGAGATTCCATTGCATCAACAATAACAACTGTTTCATAGATTTCCAATAACTGCAAAGCACCTGACACTTGGTGAAAATTATGCTTTGCGATTCGCAATAAATTGGTATCAAAAACTGCCAAATCGGATTGCGTTGAACCTGCTTCTTGTACAAAGCGTTTAAGCCCTTTGATTGATACATCAAAGGACTTACGTAACTCCTCTATAACCCATGACAATGGGCCAAGATCCTTCACCGCTGAATCCTGGTCTGACGAAGTTTGTATATCTACAAGTCGCATAAATTTTGAATCTTAAATGATGTAGAGGCCAACAAAAGCATATCTTTACGGAAGTGTATTTAAGCAATTTTGAATCGAGAAACCGACTCACGCAATTCATTCGCCATTTGAGAAAGTTCTCGTACCTGCTGCGCTGTAGCTCGCGTACCTTCACCAGTTTGCTCAGTAACTGCAAAAATGTGCTGGATGTTATTAGCTACCGCATTTGCTGATGTTGCCTCTGCAGAAGTAGCGCTTGAAATTTGCTCAATCAATTCCGCCAATCGACGAGAAACTTTATCAATCTCAGTCAACGCTGTACCCGCTGTGTCTGACAACTTAGCCCCTTCAACCACACCGTGTGTCGAGCGCTCCATCGCAGCCACAGCATCTTGCGTATCCGTTTGAATGGCTTTAACCAAAGATGAAATCTGACGAGTCGCATCAGCTGAGCGCTCTGCCAAACGTTGCACCTCTTCCGCAACCACCGAGAAGCCTCGCCCTGCTTCACCGGCAGATGCTGCTTGAATAGTCGCATTCAACGCCAAAACGTTGGTTTGCTCAGTAATGTCAGAAATCAGCTCTGTAATTTCACCAATCTCTTGTGACGATTCACCTAATCGTTTGATACGTTTAGATGTTTCTTGAATTTGATCGCGAATGGAATTCATACCACCAATCGCATTTTGCACCGCAGACAAACCAGACTCCGCAGCAACCAACGACTGACGCGCCACCAAAGCGGAGTCTTGCGCTTGAACGGAGACCTTGTTAATGCGACCAGCCATATCCAGTACAGATTGACCAGTTTCGCGAATCTCGCGCAGCTGCTCAGTTGAAGCTGCAAGCAATTCGGTGGAAGTATTCTCAACCTGCGCAGTGGTTTGCGCCACACGACTAGCCGTGTTTTGCACGTTACCTACGAGTAAACGTAATTCCTCAACTGTATAGTTCACCGAGTCAGCAATAGCACCTGTAATATCTTCCGTGACAGTGGTTTCTTGCGTCAAATCGCCTTCAGCGACTGCTTGCAACTCATTCATCAAGCGCAAAATAGCGGCTTGGTTACCATCATTCACTCTCTTAGCCTGTAGCTCTTGGCTTTCAGCTGTTAATCGCTGTGCTTGCGCAACGCTTTGTTGACGCTTGCTATCTTGCAACTGCACGTAAGCCAAACCTGCAGCACACAACAAAGCAAACAATGTAGATGCTATCAGCGCCGCAATCGAACCAGCGCTCAAACCGGAGTCAGTTGATAACTTGCCCTGCAGATCTTCTAAGTTTCTACGCAATGGCTCACTGTCCGCCAAAATTGAAACTTGTGCTTCACGCGCAGAAACAATTCCCTGCAAGTTACCCAAAATAGCGCCAGCCTGCACACGCGTTTGCTCGTACAACTTTGTCAAAGCATCTAAACGCTCTAGTGTCTGCGTATCTTTGGTGCCTGACAATCGCAGTTCAGCACTGCCTGATTGCAAACCTTGCGTGATTTCTTTGAATGAATTCAAATCTTTACCCAGCAAGAAAACAGCCTCAGGATTAACACCTTCCATCGTCAAAAACTCGTTTGCCGACTTACCAATACGCTGAGTCAACATAACCAGCTGGCCAGCTGCAGAAATTTCAGTAGGTGCTGCATTTTGTTGAAGCTTCAGTGAAGACACTGTTTCAGCAATTTCAAGCAAATCAGACGATTGCCTGTTGATCGTACGTAACGCAGTACCCACCTGCGTCAAAATTTTCTGTTGTCCGATAACAGTTTTAGCATTTTTCTCAGCGCGCTCCATCAGTGGAGAAATCAGGTCAACACTTACTTGCGCCTCTACGGGCACAGCATCTATACGCATCTGCTCATCACCAGATTTCAAAGCACGCACTGATTTAGCCAGCAC
>JBEBJY010000064.1:0-14876 GCA_040079635.1 Burkholderiaceae bacterium
AATCGCTGTTTTACAGGCGGAACATTTACCGCGTAAAAATAGGTAACTCAATACAGGAATGTTTTCATACCACTTGATTTGATGAGCGCATTTGGGGCATTTGGAGCGCGGCAGCATCAGGTTGAATGCTGCTTCGTCAGCCAGTGTTTCCCCTTTGAATTCTGCAACTTCCTCAGCCCATTGCTTTTCCATCATTTTGGGCAGACGGTAGATAACGACATTTAAAAAGCTACCCACCAACAAACCGATGATGCCGAATACGCCGGCTTGCACAGCTTCTAAAGACAGCATTAAACGACTTGTCCTAGCTTGAAGATAGGCAAATACATGGCAACAACAATGCCACCAATAAGAGTGCCTAAAAATACTATGATGATAGGTTCTAACAAACTAGACAAGCCAGCCACCATGTCATCAACTTCCGCTTCGTAAAAGTCAGCTGCTTTACCAAGCATATGGTCAATCGTGCCAGACTCTTCACCAATGGCGCACATTTGCAACACCATAGATGGGAAGACGTTTGCATTGGTCATTGCCGCAGTCAAACTTGTTCCCGTCGATACTTCTCGCTGAATATTGGTAGTCGCATTCAAATACACAGAGTTGCCTGCAGCGCCACCCACAGAATCAAGCGCTTCAACCAGCGGCACACCAGCGGCAAACATGGTGGATAAAGTTCTCGTCCAGCGAGCAACGCAGGATTTTTCTACCAAAATACCAAATACAGGCACTTTAAGCAAAATCCTATCCATCGCCATTTGCATTTTTTCATTGCGCTGCCAGGCTTGCATGAAAAAATAAATGCCGCCACCAATCACGCTAAAAATGAGCCACCAGTAACTGACAAAATATTCGCTCAATGCCATCACAAACAACGTTGGCGCTGGTAAGTCCGCGCCGAAAGAGCTAAAGACACTCTTAAAAGCCGGAATCACAAAAATCATGATGATAGTTACCACCACAAAAGCCACGACAACCACAGCGATGGGGTACATCAGTGCTGATTTTATTTTTGACTTGATGGCCTCCGTTTTTTCCATGTACGTGGCTAAACGGTCAAGCAGGGCTTCCAAAATACCAGCCGTTTCACCCGCTTCAATCAAATTGCAATACAAGGTGTTGAAATATTTTGGGTATTTGCGAAAAGCAGAGCTCAGCGCTGTACCCGTTTCAACTTCCGCACGAATATCACTTAAAAGTTTTGTAACACTGGGGTTCGGGTTGCCACGGCCCACAATGTCAAAAGTTTGTAACAATGGCACACCAGCCTTCATCATGGTGGCAAATTGGCGAGTGAAAATGGCAATGTCTTTGGGCTTGATGGCCTTACCCGAGCGTGTGGAGCGCTTTTTAATCTTGGTAGGTAACACACCTTGGCGTCGTAACGAAGCCTGAACGATGTTTTCACTGGCCGCACGTATTTCGCCACGAACCTGCTTTCCCTTGCGATCTTTGCCTTCCCATTCGAAAACAAATTCTTTAACGCTGTTACTTGCAGTGGTTGCCATAAGTTCCTAGAAGATTAATACACGAGAGTATTCAAGCCGATTATTAATAAGGCATATTAAGTTGATTATGCGTGTCTAATCAACAGCTGACTCGCTAATTGTAATAAGGCATCCGTATATTGGCTAGGTTTTAGGTAGTTCAGTGCCGCTATGGCTCGCTTCGCTTCAGAGGCTGCAGCTAGTCGAGATGCCTCTAAAGCGCCAGTTTCACGCACTGCCGTCAAAATGACGCTTAATTGCGACAAATCACCTGTTTCTATGGCCTGCTGAATCTGCTTTCTCTGTGATTCCGTGCCACGTTGCATCGCAATAATCAGTGGCAATGTGGCCTTGCCCTCACGCAAATCATCGCCTAGGTTTTTACCCATGACTGCTGGATCGCCGTCGTAGTCCAAGACATCATCTATGACTTGAAAAGCTGTTCCAAGTGCTTGTCCGTATTGGGCGCATGCATCTTCAACCACTGCATCAGACTTGGCCAAGATGGCACCTAACCTTGCACTAGCTTCAAACAACTTGGCTGTTTTGGAGCGAATAACGCGTAAATAGCCCGCCTCATCTAAAGATGGGTCATGCATATTCATCAACTGCATGACTTCGCCTTCGGCGATCACATTGGTGGCGTCAGACAAAATCTGCATGATGCGCATATCGCCGGCATCCACCATCATTTGAAATGCCCTAGAGTACAAAAAATCACCCACCAAGACGCTAGCAGGGTTGCCAAAAGATTCATTGGCTGTGGCTAATCCGCGACGCATTTTTGATTCATCGACTACATCGTCGTGCAAAAGTGTGGCCGTATGTATGAATTCGACCACAGCCGCCAAGTTGTAACGCTGTTCACCGTCGTAACCCAAAGCGCCACAAATGAGCAACAACAAAGCGGGCCGTAAACGCTTGCCACCCGCAGAGATGATGTACTTAGAAACTTGACCAACTAAGGGCACTTCCGAATCAAGTCGTTTGGCAATGACTAGATCAACCTGCGCCATGCCGGGGGCAACGAGGTCAATAGCGGCTGAACTGGAGCTAAATTGAGCAGACAAAATATGATTACCGTGAAGTTTGCTTATTATAGAAAGCCCACAGAGCTCTTTTGCTGGGCTGACGTGGACTTACTACATATAGTCATTGGTTGATCCTTCGAGCGGTGTAGAGGTAGCTTTCTAGATGCAATCCATGCTATAATCTAAGGCTCTATGGAAATTCTTCCGTAGAACTTCTAGGAAGGTTATTATGTACGCGGTCATAAAAACCGGTGGCAAACAGTTTCGTGTTGTCGCTGGAGAAAAAATTAAAGTAGAACAGATTGCTGCGGATGTAGGCCAAGAAGTCGTGATTGATCAAGTGTTAGCAGTCGGTAACGGCAGCGATCTCGTGGTTGGTGCGCCCTTGGTATCCGGTGCTACTGTTACAGCAACATTGCTGTCTCACGGCTTATTCGACAAAGTGCACATTTTTAAAATGCGCCGTCGTAAGCATTATCAAAAACGCCAAGGCCATCGCCAAAGCTACACCGAATTGTTCATCGCAGCTATTGCTGATGGCAAGGGCGGCGTATCTAAAGCAGAGGCTGCAGCTGTTATCCCTGCGCCTAAAGCACTCGCTTCTAGCGCTGCTACCAAAGGTGGCAAAGATAATTTGGAAATCATCGAAGGCATCGGCCCGAAGATTGCTAAAGTCTTGGTTGACGGTGGTATTTCAACTTTCGCTCTGTTGGCTGCAGCCAAAGCAGATGACGTGACAGCCATGCTCAAAGCATCCGGCGGCCGTTTCAGCTTGGCAAACCCAGCATCATGGGCTGAACAAGCTGCTTTGCTGCGTGACGGCAAGATGGATGAGTTCAAAGCTCTCACTGACGCTCTCGTCGGTGGTGTTAAAAAATAATTTCTAGATAATTTTTATTAATTTCTAGAAACTTTCAGGAGAAAGAAAAATGGCACAAAAAAAGGGCGGCGGCTCGACGCGAAATGGCCGTGATTCCAAGCCGAAAATGCTTGGTGTGAAGGCTTTTGGTGGTGAACTCATCTCTGCTGGCGCGATTATCGTGCGCCAACGTGGTACCAAGTTCCACCCAGGTACCAATGTCGGCATTGGTGTTGATCACACTTTGTTTGCGCTCAAAGATGGCACTGTGTCGTTTGCTGTTAAAGGCGCGCTGAACAAGCACATGGTTAACATCACCCCCGTAGCAGCTTAAGTAATTTCGCTCTGCGTTGCAAAAAGCCCGCTCAGCGCGGGCTTTTTGCTTTCTTCGCAGCTAATAGTTAGCGGGTAAGAAAATCAAATACATCAACTAAAATAACACTATGAAATTTGTAGACGAAGCCTATATCGACATTTCTGCAGGAGATGGCGGGGCAGGCTGCGTCTCGTTCCGGCATGAAAAGTACAAAGAGTTTGGCGGCCCCAACGGTGGCGACGGTGGCCGTGGTGGACACGTCTTTGCTGTAGCCGATTCCAATTTAAACACGCTGGTTGATTACCGCTACTCACGCCGTCACGACGCCAAGCGCGGTCAGCACGGTATGGGTTCAGACATGTTTGGCGCTGCGGGCGACGATATCATCCTGAAAATGCCCGTCGGCACCATCATCACCGACTCTGAAACAGGCGAAGTGCTGTTTGAGCTTTTGGAAGACGGCGAAATCATCACCATTGCTAAAGGCGGCGACGGTGGATTTGGCAATTTGCGCTTCAAAAGCGCGATCAACCGCGCCCCGCGCCAAAAAACGCCAGGTTGGCCCGGCGAACGTAAAAGTCTCAAATTAGAGCTTAAAGTGCTGGCAGACGTGGGTTTGCTTGGCATGCCAAACGCTGGAAAATCGACCTTTATCACTGCCATTTCGAATGCCCGACCACGCATTGCAGATTACCCGTTTACGACGTTACACCCCAACTTAGGCGTGGTTCGCGTTGGCCCTGAGCAAAGCTTTGTGGTGGCGGATTTGCCAGGTTTGATTGAAGGCGCTTCTGATGGCGCGGGCTTGGGACATTTGTTTCTGCGTCACTTGCAACGCACCAGATTGTTGTTGCATATCATCGACTTAGCGCCGTTTGACGACAGTATTGACCCTGTCGCACAAGCCAAGGCGATTGCCAAAGAGCTCAAAAAATACGACGCTGGCTTGTTCAAAAAACCACGCTGGTTGGTGCTGAATAAGCTGGACATGGTCGATGGCGACAAACGCGCTGAAGTCGTTGCTGATTTTGTGAAACGCATGAAGTTCAAAGGCCCCGTGTTTGAAATTTCAGCCTTGACGCGTGAAGGTTGTGAGCCATTGGTCAAAGCGATTTACAAACACATCAAAGCCGAGCAAGTGTCTGAACAAACGCCAGAGTACATTGATCCGCGCTTTGTTGAGTTACCCGAGTAAATAGCTGAGTAAGTTGTATTTTTAAGTATAACTCTTAATTGCTATATATTTTATAGCAGCTTAGGCAATAAATACGCCGGCTGCAGCCATATTTACCTATAAATATTTATTATTTATGACAAAAACGCTGTTAAAGAGCGCTAAACGCATCGTTATCAAAGTCGGCTCAAGTTTGGTTACTAACGAAGGCCGTGGCTTGGACGAAGCCGCCATTGCCCATTGGTGCAGCCAAATCGCCAAACTACGTGCCGATGGACGCGAGGTCATCATGGTGTCCAGCGGTGCGATAGCCGAAGGCATGAAGCGCTTGGGTTGGACCACGCGGCCTAGCGCCATCCACGAGCTACAAGCCGCAGCCGCCGTTGGACAAATGGGTTTGGCGCAAATGTATGAAACCAAGCTGCGCGAAAATTCGCTTGGTTCTGCACAAGTATTACTTACACATGCTGATTTGGCCGACCGCGAGCGCTATTTAAACGCCAGATCAACCCTGTTGACGCTGCTCAAGCACGGTGTCGTTCCCGTCATCAACGAAAACGATACGGTGGTCAACGAAGAAATCAAGGTCGGCGACAACGACACCTTAGGCGCTTTGGTGGCTAACTTGGTGGAAGCCGATGCTTTGATCATTTTGACCGATCAAAAAGGCCTCTATAACGCCGATCCGCGCAGCAACCCTGCCGCAGAATTTGTCCATGTCGGCCAAGCGGGTGACCCCGCTTTAGAGGCCATGGCAGGCGGTGCAGGCTCCAGCATTGGTCGTGGCGGCATGATCACCAAGATTTTGGCAGCCAAGCGTGCTGCGGGCTCAGGCGCTTCCACTGTGATTGCTTGGGGCGCAGAGCCTGAAGTCTTGGTTCGACTCTCTCAAGGTGAAGCCATCGGCACGTTGTTAATCGCACAAACCCAGAAAAACCAAGCCCGCAAGCAGTGGATGATGGACCATTTGCAGCTGCGTGGCTCTGTCATCGTCGATGCTGGCGCTGTCAGCAAACTGCAAAGCGTAGGAACGAGTTTGCTGCCCATTGGCATGACGGGTGTGGATGGCGATTTTTCTCGTGGCGATGTGATTGCAGTGCGCGATGTCGCAGGCTCGGAAATCGCACGTGGCTTGGCGAACTATGCCAGTTCAGAAGCACGTTTGATTTGTCGCAAAGCTTCAACCGAATTTGAGAAAGTGCTGGGTTATGCGGCAGAGCCAGAGATGATTCACCGCGACAACATGGTGCTCTCTAAAACCTAAGTGCTTAAACCTAAGCCCAAGGATTTAAGCCATAAGCTTAAGGCGCTGATTTGTCCTTGAAAACTTTCGTTGTTTTCTTCAAAGACGTGACGATTTCATTGCCGTTTTGAGCGGCGGTGTTGCCTGTGCAAACGCCTTGCTTGGCCAACGCCAAAGCATGTTTGGAGGGCGCGTCGTACATTGATATCCATTTAGGATCTGCAACCACAACCCATGCTTTGCCAGCCACTTCAGCTTCTTTGCTGACAATACGCGCATAGGTTTTAACTTCGCCATTGCTGCAGTTGATGGCTTCGTACAATGCATTCAGCGCACCACTTGTGCTGCGAGCCACGGCTACGTAACGCACCAGGCCATCGCCCACAATTTTGAGTGATGTAGGGTCTAAAGCCCAGCTCAAATTGGATGTCTTCACCACCTCAAATGGCAACAAATCTTTTAAATTTAAGGCTGCTGGCGCAGGCGCGTCGCTTTCTTTCCAGTCAGGGTCAGTGGCTAAAAGCTGCGCAAAACCGGACGTAGCCAAGCTCAAACCGATGGCCAAAAGTGCAACAAAGCGGACGAAAGTTGTCATAGCGCAGATTTTTGCAGCGTGGGGTCTGCAGGCGTGGGTTCAGGCAAATTGGCTTCTGCCTCAGATGCGGATAAAACCGCACCGTAGCTCGTTTCAGGGTCAGGCTCGTAGCTGCCGCCAGGCGGCATTTCCATGTGCGCCACTTGGCTATTGAAGCCACGGTGCGTGTGTTGATCTTGGTGACCATGTTGCGCATCGTGCAAGTCGTGCCGCAAATCTGCACGCAGATGGCGCGGGCCATGCTCGTTGCGAGGTAAATAGCGTGACAACTCAGTCAATGCCATTTCATACACACCACGTTTAAATTCAACGACCGCATCCAGCGGCACCCAAAACTGGTTCCAGCGCCAAGCGTCGAACTCTGGGTGATCAGTGGCGCGCAGGTTGACATTCGTGTCAAAGCCGGTCAGTTGGAGTAGAAACCAAATCTGTTTTTGGCCTTTGTAAAAGCCACGCGCATCGCGTCGTATGAACCTGTCTGGCACCTCGTAGCGCAACCAGTCACGTGTTCGAGCCACAATTCGCACATGCTCCGGGTGGAGCCCCACTTCTTCGTGCAACTCCCGAAACATGGCCTGCTCGGGGGTTTCTCCCCGGTCAATGCCACCCTGCGGAAACTGCCAAGAGTGGGTGCGAATGCGTTTGCCCCAAAATACTTGATTCTTCTGGTTGAGCAAGATGATGCCGACGTTGGGTCTAAACCCTTCGCGGTCAAGCATAATCAAACCCTAAATTTTTATATTGAGTCCATTATGCACAGCGGTTCGCAGCTCGCAAGAGGTTGAACTGAAAAATTCTTTGCCTCTAACCTAAAATTACTCAAAATAGCCCAAAATTTCCTTTTTACCCTAGCAGATTACAGCCCATGAAAGCCTCCCAATTCTTCATCTCCACCTTCAAAGAAGCCCCAGCCGACGCTGAAATTGCTAGCCACCAGTTGATGATGCGCGCTGGCATGATCAAAAAGCTGGGTGCCGGCATCTACACCTACATGCCCATGGGTTTGCGCGTCATCCGCAAGGTGGAAGCCATTGTGCGAGAGGAAATGAACCGCGCCGGCGCTGTCGAAGTTTCCATGCCCGTGATTCAACCAGCTGAGTATTGGCAAGAGACCGGCCGTTTCGAAAAAATGGGCGACGAGCTGCTGCGCATCAAAGACCGCCACGACCGTGATTTTGTGGTTCAACCCACCAGCGAAGAAGTGGTGACCGACTTGGCCCGTCAAGAAATCAAAAGTTACAAACAATTACCCAAAAACCTCTATCAAATCCAGACCAAATTCCGCGACGAGCGCCGCCCACGCTTCGGCCTGATGCGTGGACGCGAGTTCACCATGAAAGACGCCTACAGCTTTGACCGCGACATCGACAGCGCCAAAGCCAGCTACCAAGTCATGGCCGCGGCCTATCGCAAGATTTTTGACCGCTTTGGTCTGACCTACCGCGCTGTGGCTGCCGACAGCGGCGCGATTGGTGGCGATTTGAGCGAAGAATTCCAAGTCATCGCCGCCACCGGTGAAGACGCCATCGTTTACAGCACCGGTAGCGACTATGCCGCCAACATGGAAAAAGCCGAAGCGGCTGCGCCAGTTGCAACTAGCAAAGTCGGCACGCAAGCCATGAACAAAACCGCGACACCGGGCAAATCCACCTGTGCGGACGTGGCAGAGTTACTGGGTTTGCCGCTGCAAAACACGGTCAAATCCCTCGTTTTGGCAACCGATCAAAAGGACGACAAAGGAAATGTCGTCAAAACCCAGGTCTGGCTCTTGTTGCTACGTGGCGACCACGATATGAACGAAGTCAAAGTTGGCAAGTTGGCTGGTTTAAATGATTTCCGCTTTGCCACCGTGCCTGAAATCGAGGCGCATTTTGGTTGCCAACCAGGTTATTTAGGCCCCATCAACATGAAGCTGCCCGTCAAACTCGTTGTTGACCGCGAAGTCGCCGTCATGACCGACTGGGTGTGCGGCGCAAACGAGATCGATTTCCACATGACAGGGGTTAACTGGGGTCGAGATTTGCCAATGCCCGAAATCGTCGCTGACATTCGCAACGTCGTCGCGGGCGACGCCTCGCCAGATGGCAAAGGCGTTCTAGCCATTGAGCGCGGCATCGAAATCGGCCATGTTTTCTACCTCGGCACCAAGTACAGCAAAGCCATGAACGCTACGTTTTTGGACAACAACGGCAAGCCGCAGTTCTTGGAAATGGGCTGTTACGGCATCGGCATCACCCGCTTGCCAGCCGCTGCCATCGAGCAAAACCACGACGCCAAAGGCATCATCTGGCCAGACGCTATTGCGCCATTCACTGTCGTTATCTGCATGGTCGGCCCAGACCGCAGCCCAGACGTCAAAGCCGCTGGCGAAAAGCTCTATGCCGAGCTACAGGCTGCAGGTGTGGACGTGATGTTGGACGACCGTGGGGAGCGCCCAGGCATCATGTTTGCCGAGTGGGAGCTCATCGGCGTGCCGCACCGCGTCACCATTGGCGACAAGAGCCTCAAAGAAGGCCAAGTCGAATATCAGCACCGCCGTGATGCGGAAGCTACAAAAGTGGCGGTGGGCGAGGTGTTTGCACACGTCACGTCAAAACTGAAGGTGTGAGATTGAAAGGCTACCCAGTCATTCCCGCGAAGGCAGGAATCCATCGCGGCGAATGTGGATTCCCGCCTTCGCGGGAATGACGGCTGCATGTCGGGCCAATTTAAAATGAATCGCCGAAAATTGCTTATAAAAGCACTTAAGCCGGCGTATTTATTGCCTATTCCGCTATTATTTTCAGAGCAATCTCAGGCGGGTGGGCAGCTTGAGGAACCGATGATGGACTCGGTTCGCATCGCTTTGCGCGCTGCTGTTCATAATTCAGCGCCGCCCATACCTAGCCCCTCTAATTTCAAAGACACCGAGTCCTACCTCAAATACCTGCGTTGGTTAGGTGAGATGAGCGACCGTTTGCAACCCAAAAAACGCGACTTTCAAACCCGCAAAGAGTTTTTGCAAACCGTTTGGTACGAAAGCAAGCGAGCGGGGCTGGACACCGCTTTGGTACTAGGTTTGATACAAGTGGAAAGCAACTTCCGCAAATACGCCGTCAGCTGGGTGGGCGCGCGTGGCTACATGCAAATCATGCCGTTTTGGTTGCGCGTGTTGGCGGAAGAAGATGGCAAGCACAACACCAGCCATCTTTTCAATATGCAAACCAACATCCGCTTCGGCTGCGTCATCCTGCGCCACTACCTTGACCGCGAACGCGGAGACCTCTTCATGGCGCTAGGCCGCTACAACGGCAGCCGTGGCAAGGCGGCGTATCCGGATGCGGTGCTGGGGGCGAAGAAGAAGTGGGAGTTTGCGGGGTGATTTGAGTTTAAAGCTTGAGATATACTGAATTTTATGTTTTCAAAGTCAATCAAGCGGATTCTCTGCATACTTTCATTCTTTTTGGTTGCTTCAGCCAACGCTGAATCCTTATATCTATGCAAAGGCTATAGCGGAGGTTCTTTTTGGTCATCTGTTTTATGCAGCGAAAGAAAGGCGACTATTGATCGGATTGTTACCGTACCTGACGGGACGTCTTTTGAGCATCAAGTACAAATCGGCAACCAAGCACTTGGCGAAGCTGACAAACTGACTCAGCCTCAAAGTTACGGCAATGCTTCGCAAAATTCAAGTGCTAATTCCCCCGCGAAGACTCAAAGCGAGTGCAAGTACTTAGAGGATCGTATTGCTTATTTAGATTCTTTAGCCAGACAGCCGCAGTCGGGTTCTATGCAGGATTGGATAACAGCAGAACGCAGGACAGCTAGAGATCGCCAGTTTCGCATTCGCTGTAGATAAATAAAATTCGACTGATATTCGGTACGAAGGAGACTAAATGAACCCCGACATAACAACCTACAACGCAGCCCAAGTCCCCGCAGACCAAGCCATCTGCGCCCTCTTGGCGCAAGAGATTTGCAAGCATCTGCCCGAAGCAGACAACAAAATCTGGCATGCTCACCCCGTTTGGTTTTTGGATGGCAACCCTGTGGCTGGGTTCAGCAAGTTGAAGGGTGGGGTGCGGTTGCTGTTTTGGAGTGGGCAGACGTTTGACGAGGCGGGCTTGAAAAACGAGGGTAGTTTTAAGGCGGCGGAGGCGCGGTTTACGGCTGTGGAGCAGATTGATTTAGCTGATTTAGCGCGTTGGCTGGGCAAGGCGCGGGATATTCAGTGGGATTACAAAAACATTGTTAAGCGCAGAGGTAAGTTGGAGAGATTAAAGTAGCAACTTGAAAGCAACCGCACACTTTGAAAGCTTGAAATGACCACCTTCAACCATTCTCTTGATATTCCAGCCACCCCAGAGCAAGTTTTTGCCGCCATTTGCAACCCCGAGAGCCTAGCGCGGTGGTGGGGGCCGGCTGGGTTTACGAACTCGTTTAGCGTTTTTGAGTTCAAAACGGGTGGTCGCTGGAACTTGGTGATGCATGGGCCAAGCGGTGCGAATTACCCGAATGACAACGTCTTTGGCGAGATTGTGACTAATCAAAAAGTGGTGATTGAGCACCCCATGCAACCCGTGTTTCGCTTGACCATTGAATTAGCTCATTCAAAATCTGGAACGCTGGTCTCTTGGGCGCAAGCGTTTGAAAGCGCAGAGGTAGCAAAGCAGATTGAGCATATTGTGGTTCCTGCGAATGATGAGAATTTGCAGCGCTTAAAAGTTGAAGTTTTAGGCGGTAGTTCTCAAAAAGTAACATTTTAGAGGGTGAAAATGCCTCTAGCCGGTGTATTTATTGTCTAAGAAGCTATAAAAAGCATAGTAAAAACAGTAGTAAAAATCATACTTTTAAGGTAAAAAATGACCGATTACGTACCTCCCAGCGTTTGGACTTGGGACAAAGCCAGCGGCGGCAAGTTTGCCAATATCAACCGGCCTATTGCGGGGTCTACGCATGAGAAGGACTTGCCGGTGGGCAAGCACCCGTTTCAGTTGTACTCATTAGCAACGCCCAATGGCGTGAAAGTCACCGTCATGCTGGAAGAGCTGCTGGAAGCGGGGCACGCCGGCGCAGAATACGACGCGTGGTTGATTCGTATTAACGAGGGCGACCAGTTTGGCAGCGGCTTTGTGGCGGTGAACCCGAACTCTAAGATTCCAGCGTTGATGGATCGCAGTGGACAGACACCATTTCGGGTGTTTGAATCGGGCGCTATTTTGTTGCATCTTGCTGAAAAATTTGGCGCTTTCATTCCGACAGAGCCTGCAAAACGTGCGGAGTGCCTGTCATGGCTCTTCTGGCAAATGGGCAGCGCGCCGTATTTGGGCGGTGGTTTTGGCCATTTTTACGCCTACGCGCCCAGCAAAATGGAATACCCCATCAACCGCTTCGCCATGGAAGTCAAACGCCAGCTGGATGTGCTAGACCGCCGTTTGGCAGACAACCGCTATTTGACCGGAGATGAGTACACCATTTCCGACATGGCCATTTGGGCTTGGTATGGCGCACTGGCGATGGGGCTGCAGTACGAGGCGGGTGAGTTTTTGCAAGTGCAAGAGTACAAAAACGTGCAGCGCTGGACCAAAGAAATCGCCCAACGCCCAGCCGTGCAGCGTGGTCGCATGGTCAACCGCGTGATGGGTAAACCGGAGAGTCAATTGCATGAGCGGCACGACGCCAGTGATTTTCAAACTAAAGTTCAATCTATGGTTAATCCTGCGGTCAATGCAGACGCTAAGTCATGATCACCCTCTACGACTGCGCCACCGCCCCTAGCCCACGCCGCGCCCGCATTTTGTTGGCTGAAAAAGGCATTGCCCATGAAACCGTGCAGGTCGATTTGCGCAACAAAGAGCAGCTCAGCGACGCTTTTCGCGCCATCAACCCGCAATGCACGGTGCCAGCGCTCCTCACAGACGAAGGCGATGTTTTCACAGACAACGCCGCCATCACCGCTTATTTAGAAGCCCAATTTCCCAATCCACCGCTGCTTGGCACAACGCCGGCAGAAAAGGCCGAAATCGCCAGCTGGCATTGGCGCGTTGAGTTTGAAGGCCTGCTCGCCATAGCCGAAGCCCTACGCAACAGCGCCCCCGCTATGGAAAACCGCGCCTTACCTGGCCCGGTCGATTACGCACAAATCCCAGCACTGGCCCAACGCGGGCTCGCCCGAGTTCAGCAGTTTTTCGACATGCTAGACAAACACCTAGCAGGGCGTGATTTCATAGCTGCAAACCAATTCAGCATCGTAGATATCACCGCCGTCGTAGCCGTCGATTTTGCGCGCATCGTGCGGGTGAAGCTGGGGGAGCAGCATGTTAACTTGCTGCGCTGGCGTGAAGAGATGGCGAAAAGACCTTCTTTTAGCTTGTAAATATGCCTCTAGCCGGCGTATTTATTGCCTGAGTAGCTATCAATTTTGATTATTTTTCAGAATAAAACCATCAAATCTGCTTTTCTTTTTGGATTGTTGGTTTTGCCTTTGCTGCTGCAACTCATGGGTACGCATTGGGTGCGCATTGCAGATACTTGCTTGCTCTACATCATGATGGCGCTTGGTATGAACATTGTGGTGGGTTATGCGGGCTTGTTGGATTTGGGCTATGTGGCTTTTTATGCATTTGGGGCTTACCTGTTTGCACTTTTGGCATCGCCGCATTTGGTGGAACAATTTGCATCGGTTGCCACGTTATTCCCGGCTGGTCTACATACGCCATGGTGGTTAAGCATACCGCTTGCAGCACTTGTCGCCGCCTTTTTTGGGGTATTACTAGGCGCACCCACACTCAAATTACGTGGTGATTATTTAGCCATCGTCACCTTGGGTTTTGGGGAAATAGCTCGCATTTTCATTAATAACTTAGGGCACCCCGTCAACATAACAGACGGTGCAAAGGGTTTAGGGCAAATTGATTCGATCAATATTTTCGGTCTAGATCTAAGTAAAAGTTTCATGCTTGGTAGCTACGAGATGACTTCTGTCACGCTGTACTACTACTTGTTTTTAGCAATAACTGTGGGCATCGTCATTGTGTGCAAGCGTATGCAAGATTCTCGCTTGGGTCGTGCATGGATGGCTATCAGAGACGACGAAGTAGCCGCCGAAGCCATGGGCATCAACACCAGTAAGATGAAGCTATTGGCATTCGGCATGGGTGCGAGTTTTGGCGGCATTGCAGGAGCGATGTTTGCTTCATTTCAAGGCTATATATCTCCAGAATCTTTTAGCCTTTATGAATCAGTCATGATCGTTGCGATGGTCGTCTTTGGTGGCATCGGACATATTCCTGGTGTGATTTTGGGAGCAATCTTGCTAACAGCGCTACCTGAAATGCTTCGCTATGTTGTAGGTCCTTTGCAGACCTTAACGGATGGAAGGTTGGATGCTGGCACTTTACGTCAGTTGTTTATTTCCCTAGCCATGATAGGCATGATGATTTTGCGTCCACGAGGTTTGTGGCCTTCGGCGGAACATGGAAATACTATCGTTAAAAAGCAAAAAAGCGCCATCACAATGAAGTGAAGGCGCTTTTTTAATGGACGAAAGCTCGTTATGCCATGTTTGGCGGCGTTGTTCCCAGCGCCTGCATTAGCTCACCACTTTCATACATTTCCATCATGATGTCAGAGCCGCCAATGAACTCGCCTTTGACGTAGAGCTGCGGAATCGTCGGCCAGTTGCTGTATTCCTTGATGCCTTGGCGCACTTCGTCGTCTTCCAGCACGTTGACGGTTTGGATGCCTTTGGTGTCCACACCGCAGGCTTTCAAGATTTGAATCGCGCGGCCAGAAAAACCACATTGCGGGAAGCTGGCGTTGCCTTTCATGAAAAGCACAACGTCGTTAGATTTGACGAGTTGGTCGATGCGGGTTTGGGTGTCTGACATAGGGGAATCTCCAGTAAATTTTTACGATGGGTGATTATCCCTTGAATTGCATGGGCTTGCAGAGCCGCGGTTTCACCTTAACTTTATCTTTAACCCAGCCATTCCCCACCCGAACACCGCTCAATCCCCGCCAAATCTTGCTGGCTCTGCACATTCGTAAAGCCGCGCTGAGCCAGTAAATCACGCACCGCCGCCGCTTGGTCATAGCCATGTTCTAGCAATAGCCAACCGCCAGACGTCAAAAAATCTGGCGCTTGCTGGATGATTTTGCGGATATCGTCCAAACCGTCTGCGCCAGAAGTG
>JBEBJY010000065.1:0-14293 GCA_040079635.1 Burkholderiaceae bacterium
ACGCGGGTGATCACGCACAAGATTGGGCGGCTGATTCAAAGCGGCGTGGCGGGGAAGAATATTGCGGCGATCACGTTTACCAACAAAGCTGCTGCAGAAATGCGCGAACGGGCGCGGCAGTTGATTGGTAAAGCTGCCAAGGATGTGGTGATTTGCACCTTCCACGCACTAGGCGTGCGCATGCTGCGACAAGACGGCGCAGCGCTGGGGCTGAAGCCGCAGTTTTCGATTTTGGATACCGACGATATCACCAGCATTTTGAAAGATGCGGGTGGCAGCGTTGATGTAGCGACAGCGCGGTCATGGCAATGGATCATCAGCAGCTGGAAAAGCGCGGGGCTGAACGCTGAAATGGCGTTGCTGCAAGCCAAGGACGACAACGAACGCATCATCGCTAAAGTGATGGCGAGTTACGAAGAGCGGCTGAGTGCTTTTCAGGCGGTGGATTTTGATGATTTGATTGGTTTGCCACTCAAATTACTGCAAAACCACAAAGATGTGCGGCAAAAGTGGCAAGCGCAGATGGGGCATGTATTGGTCGATGAGTACCAAGACACCAATGCCACGCAATACGAAGTGTTAAAGCACTTGGTCGGTGACAAGGCGCGTTTTACGGCTGTGGGTGATGATGACCAATCGATCTACGGCTGGCGCGGTGCGACGTTGGACAATTTGCGCAAATTGCCAGTGGATTTCCCGAATCTGAAAGTCATCACCTTAGAGCAAAACTACCGGTCTACCAGTGCGATTTTGCGGGCGGCGAATAACGTGATTGGGCCAAATCCAAAATTGTTCCCGAAAAACCTGTGGAGCGACTTGGGTGAAGGCGAACCGGTGCGAGTCGTCGATGCGGATACCGAGGAGCACGAAGCCGAACGTGCCGTGGCGCGGATCCAGTCGCTGCGTTCAGGTATGGAAGTTGTGGCTACTAGCACTGCAGGTGAAGCACCACAAACGCAGTACAAAGAGCTCAAAGATTTTGCGATTTTGTACCGCGCGAATCATCAAGCAAAAACCTTTGAAAAAGCCTTGCGCAAGGCGAATATTCCTTACAAAGTCTCTGGCGGTCAAAGCTTTTTTGACCGTGCGGAGATCAAAGATCTGTGCGCTTGGTTTCGACTGTGGGTGAATAACGACGATGACCCAGCCTTCATGCGCGCCATCACCACACCCAAACGCGGCATCGGCCACCAGACGCTGCAGCAGCTGGGCAGCTTTGCCAGCAGCTACAAAGTGAGCTTGTTTGAGGGCTTATTTTTGTCATCGCTAAATGCAGTCGTCAGCACCCGTGCTGTGGGCAGCTTGCATGAGTTTGGTCGCTACATCAACGATTTGGAATACCGTGCCAGCCAGACAACGGGCGTGGAAGATTGCGCACAATTCTTAAAAGAATGGTTGATTGAGATCGGCTACGAAAAGCATTTGTACGACGGCGAAGACTCCGAAACGCTGGCTGCTGCACGGTGGACCAATGTGCTGGATTTTTGCGACTGGATGAGCAAACGCTGCGGCGGTGAGATTGACGATACGGCGGGAGTGAGCTTGGTGAGCGAGAAAAAAAGCCTGCTGGAAGTGGCGCAGACTATTGCGCTGCTATCAACCATCAGCGAGCGGGAGAAAGACCAGAACGTGGTGACGCTGTCAACCCTGCACGCAGCCAAAGGGCTGGAGTGGCCGCATGTGATGCTGGTGGGTGTGACAGAGGGCATGCTACCCTTCAAACTGGAAGACAAAAAAAAGGGAGGGACATCGGCAGGAAGCCTAGGCGGCTCCTCAATCGAGCATGAATCAGCCAACGATGATATCGCTACCCGTTTGCAAGAAGAGCGCCGCCTGATGTACGTGGGCATTACCCGCGCCCAGCGCAGCTTGGCGGTGAGCTGGACCAAGCGCCGCAAGAAGGGCCGTGAGATGATTACCGCGCTGCCAAGCCGCTTCATTGCCGAGATGGGGTTGGACAAGACGACAGTCAAAGAAGACCCGCGAGAAAAACTCAAAGCATTGCGGGCTGAGTTTGCGAAGAAGGCATTAGACGCTAGCTTAGCGACTTGAACTTTTAATCGCCGACTAAAAATCGCAATTTTTAAGGCAACCGCTGATACTGCGTTGCCAAGTCTAAAAAAGCGGCAAGCTGCGGGTCATACCCAGTTTCTTCATGTAATATTTTTGCGACAGCAGCGCCTAATTTGCCAGCCTGAACTGCATCCAAAAACAACAAACGTGAGCGTCTTGCCAAAACGTCTTCAACGGTGCGGGCGTACTCGTACCTTGCGGCAAAGCGAACCATGCCTTCCGTCAGCCCAGGCATCAATTCATGCGAAGAACCTTGCATGCTGACAACGAAATCAGCCTCATCGCCATAAGAATGCAGCCCTTGAGCCTCGCCCAAGCTGTGCATCTTTTTGTGTTTTTTGCCAGCGTGCTGCGCACCCACCAGTGGGAAATCAACCGTCACACCAGCAGGCCTTGCTTGTAGCAAATCAGACTCAAAGCATTGTTCCAACACATCTTCCGCCATCGCGCGGTAGGTTGTCCACTTGCCACCTGTCACGGTGACCAAGCCGCTTTTGCTGACTAAAACAGTGTGCTCGCGACTCAGTTTTTTTGTATTTTCACCCTCATCGTCGGAAGGTTTAACAAGAGGTCGCAGCCCAACCCAAATCGATTTAACATCTGCGCGCGTAAGTGCTTTGCTTAAATAATGCGCAGATTCATTCAAGATGAAATCCAACTCTTCTTTGAAAGGCTCAGGTTCACGCGCTAAATCACCTCGCGGTGTGTCGGTTGTTCCTAAAATTGTTTTACCCAACCACGGCACAGCAAAAAGTACGCGTCCATCAGCTGTTTTAGGAACCAGCATGGCGTGGTTCGTTGGCATGAATTCACGGTCAACCACCACATGCACACCTTGGCTAGGCGCAACAATGTCTTTCACAGCGCCGCCATCTTGATCTTGTTTACGCAGCGCATCAACCCAAACGCCTGTGGCATTGATGACGCAAGATGCAGCGATATTGAATTTTTTGCTGGTTTCTTGGTCTTGGCAAGTGAGTCCAACCAATTTTCCAGCTTCGTGAATCAACTTGGTCGCTTTGCAATAATTCACCAGCAAAGCGCCCTCTTTAGCGGCACTGCGCGCTAAAGCAAGCGCCAAGCGTGCATCGTCAAACTGACCATCCCAGTATTTGACACCACCTTTTAAACCAGCCTTTTGCAAAGTCGGCAAGCAATGTAAAGTTTGGCTGGCGTTTAGAAATTCAGTCGTGCCCAAGCCTGCTTTACCCGCCAAAGCATCGTACATTTTGAGGCCCACGCCATAAAACGGAGCCTCCCAAAACTTGTAGGAGGGCATGACAAACGGCAAGGGTTGTGCAATGTACGGGGCGTTGTGCAAAAGTGTTGTTCGTTCATGCAAAGCTTCGCGCACCAATGCAATATTGCCCTGCGCCAAATACCGGACGCCTCCATGCACCAATTTTGTGGCTCGCGATGATGTGCCTTTGGCAAAGTCATGTGATTCCACCAAAACCACTTTGAAACCGCGCAGTGCTGCATCTAAGGCTACGCCTAGGCCCGTTGCGCCACCACCAATGATGGCGATATCGTACTTTTTAGATTCTGCCAACTGAGTGACGAGCTGCAAGCGCGGGGTTGCTATTGGCATTCTGATGGGGCATTCAAGAAGTGTGAAGTTAGATTATTATGCTGCATCATGGCTTATTTACTCGCTCTCGATCAAGGTACGTCCAGCTCTCGCAGCATTGTGTTTGATGACTTGGGTCAAATCGTCGCTATGGCTCAGTGCGAGCTGCCTCAAATCTTCCCGCAGCCAGGTTGGGTAGAACACGATCCCATGCAAATTTGGCGTGACCAGCTCGCTACAGCGCGTGAAGCTTTAGCCAAAGCAGGTTTGTCTGCCAATGATATTGCCGCCATCGGCATCACCAACCAGCGTGAAACCACGGTGGTGTGGAACCGAAAAACGGGTTTACCCATTCACCACGCCATCGTCTGGCAAGATCGCCGCTCAGAACCCATTTGTGTGCAATTGCGCGAACAAGGTTTGGCGCAATTTATTCAACAAAAAACAGGCTTGCTGATTGACGCCTACTTCTCAGGAACCAAATTAAAGTGGCTTTTGGATAACGTGCCCAACGCACGCGAGCAAGCCAAACGCGGTGAATTGGCTTTTGGCACGATTGACAGCTGGTTAATCTGGCAATTAACTCAAGGGACTGTCCATGCGACAGATGTGAGCAATGCCTCGCGCACCATGTTGTTCAATATTCGCATGAACCAGTGGGATCCTGAACTTCTGCAGATACTTGATATTCCTGCTGAATTGCTTCCTGAAGTTCAACCTTCTAGCAGCATATTTGGCCATGTCAGCGTGGATATTTTTGGGACTAGTATTCCTATCGGTGGCGTCGCTGGCGACCAACAAAGTGCTCTGTTTGGCCAAGCATGCTTCAAAAGCGGCATGGCTAAAAATACCTATGGCACAGGCTGCTTTATGCTGATGCACACGGGCGATACTTTCCAAACATCGACCAATGGCTTACTCACGACCAGAGCAGCACAAACATCTCAGAAAACCCAATTTGCGATTGAGGGTAGTGTTTTTATTGGAGGCGCGGTCGTTCAATGGCTGCGCGATGGCCTGCATGCCATCCAAAGCAGTGGCGAGATTCAAACCTTGGCGCAAAGCGTGCCGGATTCAGGCGGCGTGATGATGGTTCCGGCTTTTACTGGCCTTGGTGCGCCGTATTGGGATGCAAATGCACGCGGCACAATTACCGGATTAACGCGCGGTAGCACCATGGCGCACATTGCCCGCGCTGCACTAGAAAGTATTGCTTTTCAAAGCGCTGCCTTGTTACTGGCTATGAGCCGAGATGCGGTCACGGCTGGTTCTGCGCCCGTGAGCGAACTTCGCGTCGATGGCGGCGCATGTAGCAACGACATGCTAATGCAGTTTCAAGCCGATTTGCTTGGCATTCCCGTTTTACGCCCCGCTGTGACGGAAACAACCGCTCTGGGTGCGGCGTATTTGGCGGGCTTAGCGGTAGGCATTTACTCGGATTTAGAGAGTATTTCTAAGCTATGGCGATGCGAGCGACGGTTTTTGCCAACCATGTCGCGCGCGCGCGCCGCTGAGCTGATGGCGCAGTGGGAACATGCTGTGCGCCAAGCTACGGCAAAATAGACTATTTTGAACCCTATGAAAGTTTTCCTGTGACCCATAACGACACTGACATTAAGAACCTTGAAAAAATTGCCTTTTTAGGTGGCGGCAACATGGCAAGCGCCATGATTGGCGGCTTGATCAAACAAGGGATGTTAGCCAATGATATTTTGGTGGTCGAGCCGTATGAACCAACTCGCAATAAATTGCTTTCAGACTTTGGCATTAGCGCCCTAGCAGCACCATCAAGCTTACTAGCCACAGCAGGCTTGGTGATTTGGGCGGTAAAACCGCAAGTTTTCAAAGAAGCCGCACAGCAAACAGTCAATTTTGCGTCATCAGCATTGCACTTTAGCGTCGCAGCTGGCATTCGCAGCGACAGCATTGCCGCTTGGTTAGGTAGTGACAATGTCGTGCGATCTATGCCCAACACGCCCGCCTTGATAGGCAAAGGCATGACCGCTTTGTTTGCACGACCTGCGGTGACTCCTGAAGGCAAAGCTGCGATCGAGCGCGTGGTTGTCAGCATGGGTGAATTTTTGTGGCTAAACGAAGAATCACAACTGGACGCTGTTACAGCCATTTCAGGCTCAGGGCCTGCCTATGTTTTCTACTTTTTAGAAGCCATGACAGAGGCGGCCGTCAAGATGGGGTTGAGTGCAGATCAAGGCAGACGCTTGGCGATTGCTACTTTCAGCGGAGCATCTGAACTCGCGCACCGCTCTGATGAACCACTAGAAACACTTCGTCAGCGCGTGACATCGAAAGGCGGCACCACTTATGCGGCGTTAATGTCGATGGAAGGTGACGCTATCAAACCGCACTTCATCAAAGCCATGCAAGCTGCAGAATTACGCGCAAAAGAGTTAGGCGATGAGTTCGGCAAATAACGATGCCGTCGTTTTGGTTGTCGTTATGTTCGATGTTATTGTTTAAACATCAAACTCAATGCGATACCTACAAAAACCGTGAAACCTAGCCAGTGGTTGAGTCGAAAAGCTTTGAAACAAGCTTCTCGCTCACGGTTTCGGATCAACCAGATGTGCCAAATAACTTGAATGATCGCTGCAAATAACGCTATTAAATATATAGCTGAATAGGCAACAAAATCGCCGGCTACAGTCCAAATTGTAAGGTAAAATACATAACATAAAGCTATGATGACAACATCGTATCGCCCCATGGTGATGGCAGATGTTTTCATGCCAATTTTCAGATCATCTTCACGGTCAACCATGGCGTATTCGGTATCGTAAGCCAGGACCCAAAACAGATTTCCGAACAGCAAGACCCAGGCCAATAGGGGCACAGCGCCTTGAACAGCACAAAATGCCATGGGGATGCCAAAGCTGAATGCAATGCCCAAAACAGCTTGCGGCATGGAGAAAAACCGCTTGGCATAAGGGTAAATGACTGCAACCCCCAATGCCGCAAATGACAAAAGTATCGTCGCCCTGTTGGTCGTCAGCACCAAGCCAAACGCCAGCAATGCCAGCACGGCGCCCAGTGTCAGCGCTTCTTTGCTGCTCAAAGCGCCACTGGTGACCGGGCGGTTGGCGGTGCGTTTGACATGTTTGTCGAAGTCGCGATCCGCCACATCATTCAAACAGCAGCCCGCGCTGCGCATCAAAATCGTGCCGAGTACGAATACAACCAACAAATGCCAACCGGGGAAGCCGTTGGAAGCGATCCACAAGGCGCTCAGCGTGGGCCAGAGCAACAAAAGCCAACCTGCAGGTCGATTCCAACGAATTAAATCTAAATACAGCGCTATTTTATTTTTCATTCCGTTGCCCTACGACAAACGCGTCACACCAGGCAACTCGCAAGCGTAGATAGCGTTGCGCAATGCGGCAATGGCTTCGTAACGTGTGAAGCTTCTCCGCCAAACCAGTACGACACGGCGCGTAGGTGGTAGAGCGCGTTTGTCGTCTGTGATGGGGCGATAGACGACCAACGCATCCTCAGCTTGTGATTTAGCTTTAGGTTTTTTGGTTGAATTTTCGAAAATCGCACTTGCAGGCACGCTCAGACGCGGCACCAAGGTAACGCCCATGCCAGCTGCAACCATGTGCTTGATTGTTTCCAAAGATGAGCCCTCAAAACTCTTTCGTATGCCCATGCTGTTGCTAGAGTTATCGCTCGAAAAGCGAGCAAATTCTGGGCAAACTTCTAAGACGTGGTCGCGAAAGCAATGACCTGTGCCAAGCAAAAGCATAGTTTCAGCTTTGAGTTGCTCAACAGTCACCGATGCCTGCTTGGTGAAAGGGTGATCTGCCGGCATGGCTGCTAAAAAAGGTTCATCGTACAAAGGGGCGACTGCTAAATTGGTATCAGGAAAAGGCTCAGCCAAAATTGCGCAATCTAGCTCACCCGTGCGTAGCAATTCAAGCAGTTTGACCGTAAAGTTCTCTTGCAACATCAACGGCATTTGTGGCGTTTTGGCGATCACATTTCTCACCAAATCAGGCAACAAGTAGGGACCAATGGTGTAAATCACACCCAATTTCAACGCGCCGGCCAAAGGGTCTTTGCCGCGCTTGGCAATTTCTTTGATATTGGCGGCCTGTTCTAGCACGCTTTGGGCTTGCAGCACAACTTCATGACCCAGCGGTGTGACGGTAACCTCGGTCGCGCTACGCTCAAACAGTTTTAAATCTAACTCTTCTTCTAATTTTTTAATCGCTAAACTCAAAGTAGGCTGGGAGACATGGCAAGCATCAGCCGCTTTGCCAAAATGCTTTTCACGCGCGACGGCAACGATGTATTTAAGCTCAGTTAATGTCATGGTTTTTTTCTGTGAGCTTAAATTAAGGGCGAGCCACCTTCAAATACGCGCAATTCGCCTGGCGCAAAAGAAATCCAATTTTCGTTGGTGGTTAGTGGCTCTGTGACGATGATGACCAATCTATCGTCGGTGCCATTCAACTCCGCCAGATTGACGCGCACGTCTTCGTC
The DNA here is from genome assembly GCA_040079635.1 of Burkholderiaceae bacterium. Lineage (GTDB taxonomy): Bacteria > Pseudomonadota > Gammaproteobacteria > Burkholderiales > Burkholderiaceae_C > Aalborgiella. Next base: position 8,144 of record JBEBJY010000065.1, read on the forward strand.
TTTCAATTGCACTTCGCAAAACGGATAGGCACGTTGCAAATAGCAGAGCTTGGTGCTAGCGTGCGCCCACAAAGCTTGGCCGTTACTTAGTATGTAGTTAAATGTGCCGAATGCGGCAATTTTAGGTGTTAACTCGCGCAAAGTGTGCGTCAACTCTTCAACGCTAGGGGCTGAAGCGTGCGATTTTGCCAGTTCTTGCATAAGCCAACAAAAAGCCAATTCACTGTCGGTATTACCCACAGGTTTAAAGCTGCCATGCAGTCTAGGCGCATAGTTTTTTAAATCGCCATTGTGTGCAAACACCCAATTGCGCCCCCACAGCTCGCGTACAAACGGATGGCAATTTTCTAACGACACCTCGCCCACCGTGGCTTTGCGAACATGCGCCACAACATTGTGGCTTTTGATGGGGTAAGTGCGCAGCAAATTCGCCATCATGGAGGTCGATGCACTTTCTTTGTCCACAAAACAGCGAACACCTTTTCCAGGTATTGCACCTTCACCCTCAAAAAAAGCGATGCCCCAACCATCAGCATGGTGGTCTGTTGAACCACCGCGTCGCGAAAAGCCAGTGAAGCTTAAAGTTAAGCTGGCGGGTAAATGACTGTTCATTCCAAGAAGTTGGCACATGGTCATATTTTACTTGGCGGATTGCTATCAAAATAGCTCCCTAGCTGTATCGCACTAGGGTTTACGCTGTACGCATCTAGTTTGACACCTCCAGAAGCTTGCATTAACCTTGCAATCTTTATACTTGTTAACTAACTTAAAGCACCAAAAGGACGAGACATGGCTTCTGAATCGACGCAACCCCTGTTACTTGATTACGTTTACGACCATGAGGCTACCCGCTCCAACGAGGTATATTTAACCCAACCCATTGGCAATGACCAAGTCATTGACTACACATGGGGACAAACGCTTGACCAAGCCAGACGCATGGCAACGCACCTCAAAAGCCTGAACTTAGAACCAGGTGCACGCATCGCAATTTTGTCCAAAAACTGCGCGCATTTTTTCATGGCAGAACTGGCGATTTGGATGGCTGGCGGCACAACAGTTGCCATTTTCCCGACCGAAGGCGCGGATACCGTTAAGTATGTGCTTGAGCACAGTGGTGCAAGTTTACTTTTTGTCGGTAAATTAGACACTTGGGATAAGCAACTTCCTGGCGTTTCGGCCAACATGCCGCGCATTGCATTTCCCCTTGCACCCAAAACAGACTACGACACTTGGGATGCCATCGTCTCACGCACAACACCCATTGCAGGTAACGTTTCGCGCTTGCCTACCGATTTGGCGATGATTATTTACACCTCTGGCTCGACAGGGCAGCCCAAAGGCGTGATGCACAGCTTTGAGCGCATCACCGCTGCAACACGCGGCATTGATGCACGGATGGCAGAGACATTAGGCAAAGGATCCACGAACCGGATGCTCTCCTATTTACCATTGGCGCATGTGTTTGAGCGCGCTTTTGTGGAATCCTTCTCATTTTTGAATGGCAAATGCCATATTTTCTTTGCCGAAACGCTTGATACGTTTGTCAAAGATTTGAATCGAGCCAAACCGACGCTGTTTATCTCCGTGCCGCGCTTGTGGCTGAAGTTTCAACAGGGCGTTTCAGCGAAAATGCCACCGGCCAAGCTCAACTTGTTGCTCTCGATCCCTTTACTCAACAAAATCATTGCAAAGAAAGTGTTGACCGGGCTGGGCTTGGATCAAGTCAAATTGGCGGGGAGTGGCTCTGCCCCATTGCCACCGGCATTGATTCATTGGTACCGCCGTTTGGGCCTCAACTTGGTTGAGGGCTACGCCATGTCTGAAGACTTTGCGTACTCACACACCATGACAGAAACACAAAACGAAATCGGCTATGTTGGTGTGCCTTATGACGGCGTGGAAGTACGCATCAGCGAGCAAGGCGAAATTCTCATCAAATCGCCCGGCCAAATGGTGGGCTATTACAAACGGCCAGATTTGGATGCCGAAGTTTTCACCGCCGATGGTTTCTTCTGCACAGGTGACCAAGGCGAGCGTCGACCAGATGGTCAACTCAAAATCACGGGCCGTTTGAAAGAACTCTTCAAAACTGGCAAAGGCAAATACGTCGCACCTGCGCCTATTGAAAACAAGTTGAACTCGCACCCCATGGTCGAATCAAGCATGGTCTCTGGCGTGGGTCAATCAGCGTCTTATGCTTTGGTGGTTTTAGCGGAAGGCGTCCGACCTAAATTGAGCGACCCGGCCTTCAAAGCGGAAGTGACACAGGAAATGACGGCTTTACTCAAAGAAACAAACCAAGGCTTGGCCGACTATGAGCAGATGAAAATGTTGGTCATCGCCAAAGAGCCTTGGTCGATTGAAAACGGCTGCTTGACGCCGACCATGAAAATCAAACGCAACAAGATTGAAGCCTTGGTCGAGCCCGATGTTGACAAATGGTATGCCAATAAAGGTGCTGTGCTTTGGGTTTAGAACAACGTGTGACCGAGCTGGAAATCAAAGCCAGCTACACCGAAGACTTGATCGACCAGCTCGACAAAGTGATTGTTAGGCAGCAGGAGCAAATTGACCTGTTGATCAAAACGATCACTGAGTTGCGACTGTCCAGCACCGACGGTGGCTTAGGTGCTGCGCGCAACCTGCGTGACGATCTTCCACCGCATTTTTAAATTTGATGATTCAGGAAACGATTCTATTAGTCGATGGGGTGACGTTTGAGTTTCCTCAGCGTCCGGTTTTCAGCCACTTTTCTGCGACGATTCCTGTGGGGATCACCTATGTCATAGGTGATGAAAGCACTGGGAAATCTAGCCTTTTGAGACTTTTTGCTGGCGATTTAAAACCGCAAGCTGGTAGTATTGCCGTTTGCGGAATGCATCAATCAGACGATTTAGCGTCTTTCAAAAAACATGTTTTCTGGATTGACCCGCGCACAACTGAACATGATCAAATATCGCCTAACGACTACTTTGATATGCAGCGCAAGTTTTACCTCACGTTTGATGAACCCTTGTTAGATGAATTGATTGAGGGATTGAGCTTGAGTGACCATGTTTCAAAGGCGATGTACATGCTCTCTGCGGGTTCAAAACGCAAAGTTTGGCTGGCAGCAGCTTTTGCCAGCGGTGCAAGCGCGACCCTGCTCGATGAGCCTTTTTCGGCTTTAGACAAGGCGTCGATCAACTTTTTGATTTCCTTACTAGCGACGATTGCGAACACCACAAAGCGCAGTTGGGTGATTGCAGACTATGCAATTCCACGAAGTTTAACCGCTAATTCAACAATTAATTTAAGCATATAGCCGACTACATTTACCGCTGCGTTGAGTAAATTAGTTGCGGACATGAATGAGTTGACTCATATCGACAATGGCATTCCATTTTTAAACATTTGATTAAAAAATAGAAATGGAAGATGGAACAAGTACGCAGTACTCGCACCATTTTTAAGAAAATACCAATAAATGTTTAATCGTTGCAATCAGATGCTGCAATGCTGCAATTGCTGTTATTACAAGCACTCAAAGCTTTCGCTTCAGCCAATTTCTTGGTTGCAGCCGCTCCCACACCAGAGTATTTTTTAGACGCTGCGTACGCACCACATTGTTGATAAGTCACGAGAACTTCGCATTTTTTCCCGCCGGCTTCTTTGCAAAATTTCATCGCATTTTTTTCTGCCTCTCCTTTTGCATCACCACCACCTACGCCATAGTAGGGGTCTTTTTCACCTACAACCTCATCTGCAGCAATGGCACCCCAGCCTGCTGCGTAGGCGCTAGTAGCCATAAATGAAGTGGCAGACAGAACCACGGCAGAGGCGATGAACAATTTTTTAAACGTTGAAGTCATGGAATAATTTTCTGGAAAACTGCAAAATTGCTCAGATAGTGTAGCATTACAACCATCAAAAATGATAGCAAGCAGCAGCTTTATAGCCGCCTGAGCCTCTTTGCAGGTCAATTAATATGCTGCCAGCGAGCCCCTGAGCATCGATGACCTCACTGGCGTTAACTTTTGCGCCGCAATCTACCTACCAGGTCCGCTGAAGCCGGCACGACACCCACCGCATGGCGTTGGTTGTTGCACAGCTCGTGGCTGATGGCCAAGTTTTCAATATGACTGTTGCCGCCTTCACTCAAGGGCTTGATGTGCTCTAGCGTGGCGGCTTCAGGCAGCACGTGCTCACCACAGACCCAGCAGGGCACCACGCCATGCAGCTGGCGCGCTACAGCTTTGTACATTTTGTCGCGGGTGTGGGCTAATTTACTCATTCAAAGCTGCATGCATTCGCTGCTTGTATTCAAACCAAAACGGATTCCAAAAGCCCATAAAACGCTGCGTCATCAGCACACCGGCCGTTCCCGTAGCGGGTGAAATCCACCAATGCGGCCCAGCCAAGCCGCCCCATTGCACCTCGCCCACAGGCGTGTTGGGTTGAAAGTCTGAACTGGTACGAGTGACCGCACCACACAAGCTGAATCCCAAACTCGACACTGGCCCATCGGGGATATGCATCTGGCCGCTTTGCGCAAACTGCAAACTGCGATCGGCTGGCAATTGATCACGGAACAGCTCTGCAAGTGTCTCTGGTTTGAGTAATTTTCCATGTCCTGGCAAGAGCTGCGAAAGCAGTGCCAACAAGTCAGCCTGCGTCGTCACCAAACCGCTGCTAGCCGCTTGGCGTGGGACTGGTTTGATAAAAGCATCTGCCCAAGGCATGTTGTCTAAACGATGCAAACCAGGCTTGGTCGCCGTCATAGGATGCCCTGCATACAGCGTTGCCAAGCGTGGAATTTGATTCTCTCGCAGCAGATATGCGGTATCAACCATACCCAGAGGCTCAAACAAACGTGTTTTGAATGCTTCAGCCATGGTTTGACCCGTAACGATTTCCACCAAACGCCCCACCACATCCGTCGCCATCGAGTATTGCCAGCTTGTGCCCGGCTGGTAAATCAGTGGCAATGCTGCCATTTGATCCATCAGTTGCGCCAGCGTGCTGTCCGGCCTACGCACGCCAGCATCTGCGTAGGCGCTGTAAATCAAGGTGCCTTGGTCAAACACGCCGTGGCTGAAACCTGCTTGATGGCTGAGCAAATGGCGAATCGTGATGTCGCGCTCCAACGGCACGGTGTCGGTCAACGATGTTGCCCCCGTTCGCAGAACGCGTAGTTGACCGAATGCAGGAATCCACTTTTTAATCACATCATCCAACGCAAAATAACCTTGATCGACCAACAACATCACCAACACACTGGTCATCAACTTGGTGCAAGAATAGGCGCGATGGATGTGGTCAGGGCGCATGGCTTCGCCACGCTCAATGTCTGCAAACCCTGTGCAAAAACTGTCGATCAACTGTCCGTCTTTGATGATGGCTGTTGACACGCCCGGCAACAAGGGGCTGTCAACATGACGTTGAAGACTAGCATGAGCGGCAGAAAAATTGTAGGTTTGATGGGTCATGTCAATGTGGGTTAAGTAGCCATAGCAAAGCGCTGAGCGTGAAAAACGAAGTGGCCGTCGTGATCAACAATGCCGCGGCGCTGATATCTTCTTTACCGTAGAGCTGTGCCAAGACGATATACGTCCCCATCATCGGCATGGCGGCCATGAGCAAAGCTGCAGCGCGTACTGACGCATCTAATTGCGGCAAGCCAAGCCATGTCAACAAAGCCATGACGACAAAGATCGCCAAGGGATGAACCAGCAGCTTGCCAACCGTGATGGGTAAAACGCGTCGGCTCAAACCCTTGAGCGGCAATCCCACCAAAGTCCCGCCAATAACGAATAAAGACAAAGCACTGCTAGACAAAGCAAACAAATTTATCACCCGTGAAATGGCTGCGGGCATCTGCAAACCACTGAGTGAAAACAAGCTACCTAGCACCAGGCCAATCACCAACGGATTTGTGACGAGCTTCTTCAAAGAATCGGCTACCGCATGCAACCATGATGCTGATTTTTTTTGACTGCGATCCGCCAGTGCCAATAAAAACGGAATGATGACGAAGTTTTCAACAATCATATTCATCGCCAAAGCCACGCCAGCCACTGGTGCCATGATGAGCACCAGAATCGGGAAGCCAACAAAGCCACTGTTTGAACAGGTCATGCCCATGACATAAAACGTGCTGCTAAGACT
>JBEBJY010000066.1:0-14233 GCA_040079635.1 Burkholderiaceae bacterium
AACACGTCCCGCAGCGCCCACAAAAGCGGCATGGTCGGGTCGATTTCTGCCATCATGGCTTTTCCGTTGATTTGAAGTTCCATCTGCTTATCCATTTGTTTCTTTGGCTTCTGTGAAGATATTTGGTACTGATTTGACACTATAGCGTCTCGCATTTTTAAGGGTAAGCCCCAATGAAGGACAATCTAGGGTTATTCCTCTCGCTTTTTGAAACGATTTTTACCCATGGCTTTGATTACTTTATTGGACGCACAACTCGCTTTTGGCCACGTTGCGCTGCTCGACCACACTGATTTTGCGCTGGAGACGGGCGAACGCGTCGGCATTATTGGGCGCAACGGGGCGGGCAAGTCGTCTATGCTCAAAATCTTGGCGGGCTTTGAAAAAGTGGACGACGGCACGCTGCAATTGCAGAACAACCTGCGCATGGCCTACGTGTCGCAAGAGCCTGATTTAGACCAAAATGCTACAATTTTTGCAGCAGTTCAGGCAGGTATTGCGCCGGTTATTGCCTTGATGGATGAATACATGACGGGTTTGGGTGATTTGGACGCCCTGCAAAGCCAGATTGAGGCGGTGGACGGCTGGAATTGGGAACAGCGCGTGACGGAAACGCTGCAGCGCCTGCATTTGGATGGCGACGCCATCATCGGCACGCTGTCTGGTGGTAACAAAAAACGCGTCGCCCTGGCGCAAGGCTTGGTGTCGCAGCCCGATGTGCTCTTGCTGGACGAACCAACCAACCATTTGGATTTGGACTCGATTGAGTGGCTGGAAGACCTGCTGATTGCCTTCAAAGGCAGCGTCATCACTATCACCCACGACCGCAGCTTTTTGAACCGTGTGGCGACCCGTATTGTTGACTTGGACCGTGGCAAATTATTGTCCTACCCAGGGAATTTCGAGCAGTATTTGCTACAAAAAGAAGAGCAATTAGCGCAAGAAGCGGTCATCAACGCCAGAGCCGACAAGCTGCTAGCACAAGAAGAGGTGTGGATCCGCAAAGGCGTGGAAGCCCGCCGCACCCGCGCCACGGCCCGCATCACCCGTTTAGGTGAATTGCGAAGTACCCGCGAAGCGCGCCGCGACGTAGTTGGCAGCGTCAAAATGGACGTAGCATCCGCCCAAAGCAGCGGCAAAATCGTCGCTGAGCTGGAGAATGTGAGCAAATCATTTGACACCTTGGATGCGGACGGCAATATCGTCAGCACCAAAGTGATTGTGAAAAACTTCACCGGTACGATTTTGCGTGGTGACAAAATTGGCCTGCTGGGCCCCAACGGCGCTGGCAAAACCACGCTGTTGAAGTTGATTTTGGGCGATTTACAGGCAGACAGCGGCAAAATCAAACAAGGTACCAAGCTGGACGTGGCGTATTTTGACCAAATGCGCAACAACTTGGATTTGGATGCGACGCTGGAAGACTTTATCAGCCCCGGCAGTGAGTGGATTGAGATTGGCAACCAGCGCAAACACGTGAAAAGCTACCTGAGCGACTTTTTGTTCAGCCCCGAGCGCGCCCGATCCCCCGTGCGCAGCCTGAGTGGCGGTGAGCGCAACCGACTGCTCTTAGCCCGACTATATGCCCGCCCCGCCAACGTATTGGTACTGGACGAACCGACCAACGATTTGGACATTGACACCTTAGAATTGCTGGAAGATTTGCTACAAAACTTTGAGGGCACTGTGTTTTTAGTCAGCCACGACCGCACGTTTTTGGACAATGTTGTGACCAGCACCATCGCTTACGAAGGCGACGCTGAACACCCAGGTATTTGGCGCGAGTACGAGGGTGGCGTGCAAGATTGGCTGATACAAAGCAAGCGCGCAAAGGAAATTGCAGCTAAAAATGCTCAAAATGCCTCAAATAATGGCAAAAAACAGCTGCAGCCGGCGAATTTATTGTCTAAACAGCTATCAAATAATGAGCATTCCGAGCAGATCAACGTCTTCAATGCACCTGCGACTGGCGCAAATTCATCGACGGGTGCGCTGAAAAATCTGGCGAAAACACGTAAATTGAGCTTCAAAGAACAGCGCGATTTGGATGAATTACCGAAAAAAATCGAAGTTTTAGAAGCGGAACAAGCTGGTATTCGTGAGCAATTGGCCGATGGCTCGATTTACAGCAAAGATGCGGCATTGGCTTTGCAGCTGACGCAGCGCGATGCAGAGCTGGACGAACTGTTACTTGCCGCCATGGAACGTTGGGAGTCGCTGAGCTGATGTCATCGAGCGTGAAGTCCAGCGAATCCTCTGCCGAAATGGCGCTGTCGCACCCCAAATATCGCCCCGATATTGACGGGCTGCGGGCCGTTGCGGTGCTCAGCGTGGTCATTTACCACGCTTTTCCAGACGCATTGAAAGCGGGCTTCATGGGGGTAGACATCTTTTTTGTCATCTCTGGCTACCTCATCAGCAGCATTATTTTTGAGAATATCGACCGTGGCAGCTTCAGCTTTGGGCAATTTTATGGTCGCCGTATCAAGCGTATCTTCCCTGCGCTCACGCTGGTTTTACTCAGCTGCCTCGTTTTTGGTTGGTTTGGGCTTTTGGGCGATGAATTTAAGCAGTTGGGCAAGCACATGGCGGCTGGCGCGGGCTTTGTGTCTAACTTTTATCTGTGGCAAGAGTCAGGCTATTTCAACAACGCGGCAGAAACCAAGCCGTTACTGCACCTGTGGTCGTTGGCGATTGAGGAGCAGTTTTATATCGTCTGGCCACTCATTGTGTGGCTGACATGGAAGCGTAAGTGGTTGTTTTTAAGCGTTTTTATCGGCCTGGGTGTGGCGTCTTTCGCCTACAACGTGCACCTTGTTCGCCTAGACCCTACGGCCACGTTTTTTTCACCCGCTACGCGCATTTGGGAGCTGCTTGCTGGCGTTTTACTGGCGTATATGAAGGTGCGCCCAACAGCGTGGCAGCCATCGCAGCGGCAGCTGCACGTAGCCGCCACCTTAGGCGTCGCACTGCTCGCTTTTGGCCTTTACCGCATCGACAAGGGTCGCCCTTATCCTGGCACTTGGGCGCTTTTGCCGATTTTGGGCTCGTTTTGTTTGATTTTTGCGGGTCCCACGGCTTGGTTTAACCGCTTGGTGTTGTCAAACCGCTTGCTGGTTTGGGTCGGACTCATCAGCTTTCCTTTGTATTTGTGGCATTGGCCGATGTTGTCGTTCATGCGGATCGTTGAAAGCGAAGCGCCTAGCTTAGGTTATCGCGTTTTAGCCGTCGGACTCAGCGTTTTATTGGCTTGGATAACCTATTATTTTGTTGAAAAACCGATCCGGGCTAACGGGAAAAGCACGCTTAAGATCGTCGTTTTGACGACTTGCGTTGCAGCATTAGGTTTGGCTGGCTTGGTGATTTTTCAAAACAACGGCGTTACAACACGCGCTGCAGCGCAAATCAACGGCGTGAACACATGGGACAACCTGACTTTTGCAACACCTTGCAAGTTCATCACCAACGGCCCCAACCACGACGATTGGTGCAACATTGGCAACGCGCCTGATAAACCACCAACCACGCTGTTGATTGGTGACAGCGTGGGCAATAACTTTGCGCCCATGTTGCAACGTTATTCTGAGCAAGCGGGGGATTCGGCTTTAGTATTCAGGCAGTTTGGACGTGGTTTGTGCCACGGCTTTCCAGAAATCGCCTATGAAAACTGCGCAGAACTAGTCAATGCAACGCGAGCTTACTTAGCAATAACGCCCAGTGTAGACACCATTATTTTGGCCGCCAACTGGCCCTTGTATTTCAACGGGTTTGACCGTGTAGGCTCAACGCCCGTCAGAAGCGAACAATTCAAAGCAGCTTTTGAAACAAATGTGGCTTATTACCAGGGCTTGGGCAAACGCGTCATCGTTTTCTTAGCGCCACCCGTGGGCGCAAACCCGCGGGCTTGTTTAACGCGGCCTATTCGACTTTCCGATAAATCTAGCTGCAACTTGGCCTTGGCCGAAGCTTTGCACAACGACGGCCAATACCGTGCCTACTTCACGATGTATCTTAAAAGCATCAAAGTCGATACTTTTGACCCGTTCAAATACATGTGTGACGAAACAAGCTGTAAAGTGACTGATGGCACACGGATTTATTATGTCGACCATGAGCATTTCAGTGCGTTTGGCGGGCAGTTTTTGGCTGATGTGTCGAAAGATGATTTGAAGAATTTACTAGGCACCGTTAGAAAATAGAGTAGAAGCACCATGATTTTTCCGCGCCTCGACTATAAAAACCTAAACACCATGCAAACGGTGGAGGCGATTTATCAGTTGTTACTCGCACGACCAGTAGACCCTGCGGGTAAGGCGACATGGCTAAAGGCAATTGAAGCTGGCGAGTATTCACGCTGCAAGCAGCTCAACTTTATTGCATTGTCTGATGAGTTTTTAATCAATTTCGACAGTATCAGCCGCCCAGAACGTCTACGCCGTACGCTGTCCATGCTTAGCTTACTGAAAATGGAAAGCGCTAGCTCAATACAACAAAGCGAATTGATTTACCGCTTCATTTTGAACCGGAAAATTGATGACTTGGGCGCACAAAGCTGCTCAAACCGTATTGCGAATGGGAAATTCTCTGCGCTGGGCTTAATAGCCCGTTTGATGAAATCAGCAGAGTTCAAACAACCCTATCTCAAGCGCACGCCCACGCAACAGCTTCATGGTGCGCGCATGGCTTGGGCGGCGCAATTACCCGCAGCCAAGCGCGTACTGGACATAGGCGGCAGTAGTCCGACCGTGCCAGAAGGTGCTTTGATTGAGCTGGGTTATGCCCACAAGCCTGAAAAATTGATTATTTTTGACAAACCACCAAATGAACAATTTTGGGGAACGCCTAATTATTCACAAGCCAACACCCGCACTTTTCCATGGGGAGAAGTGCAATACATACATGGCTATGCAGAAGATATTTTGTTGAATGACGAACTGCGGGACCAAAAATTTGACATGATTTACATGGGGCAAGTGGTTGAGCATATTTATGAGGATAAATTGCCCAGTGTGCTGATGTGGATCAAAGCCCATTTAGCAGCGGGCGGCAGATTTTGCTTTGACACCCCAAACCGCTTGATCACACGCTTTGAAACCGGTGAAGGCCGCTACATTGACCCTGACCATAAGCGCGAATATACCCCAGAAGCATTTGCTGAACTGCTAGTAGCCGCAGGCTTTACCATTAAGCAGCAATGGGCTATTTTAGAGATGCCAAATGTGATTGCGAGTGGCAGATATGGCATCAAAGATTTCTACAGCGGCGCGCCCTTGACATCATCACCGAGCCATGGTTACTGCTTCGCTATGGCGTGTCAATGACATCCGCCGTAGAGTTTATGCAACGCCCTAAGTAATATTTTTTAAACTTTACATTCCAACTTTTTGTTTAAGATTAAAAAATAATCAATGCAATTTAATGCTTTGCACCTCATTTGCAACCACTGACCTTTCGAAATACCTGTAATAGTTGTTTTATATATTGGAAATAAGTCACACTCTTTAGGGTTGTTACGAATTAATACCTCAAGCCCAATATAATTGAGGCAGAATCGCTTTTAGTCAGATGGCTGACACTTTAACAATCAACGTTAAGTGGTTGTTACAAAAGAATAAAAATACTGAAAGCAGGTCTTCAATCCATTCTTAAGGAATCAACATCATGGCATGGCTAAACACATTACATTCAAAACTCGAAGGCAAACGCGCCTTCATGCTCTCAGCAACTTTACTAGCAGCTTTGATTGCTAGTGGTTGCAATGTTGGCAAAACCGACACCGTTACCACCACAACGTCAGGTAGCACTACCTCAACGACGACAACCACAACGAAATCTGGTTGCATGGGGTCATATATTGGCAACTATGGTCCCCCTGACCATGACGAACGCATCCGGTTGCGCAACTTATCTCTGGCCGGTCGGGGTATTCAAGTGACTGGCAATGATGATATTGACAACGCCAATGCGGGCGGTGGCGCTCCTGATGGCGGTATTTGGATGGGTGGCAGCTATGCCTTTGAAACCGATGGCAATTGCAATGTTGTCGCAGGAACAACCATGATTTTTTATGCTTATGAATACAACATCGGTGGAACCGTGAACAAAGACGGCACGTTCAACCTCATTTGGTCTGGTCAAGGCTCGCAAGGCGACATGAAAGGCCAAGTTGATGCCAATAACAATATCTCTGGCCAATTTTTCCATCCAGCACCAGACAGTTTTGTATATGGCGTGCTGAGCGGCACGTTCACACCTAACGGCAAAATATAAGCAGCCAGATGGACCCGTTAATAGCCCTGCATACTTAGCATGCAGGGCTTAAATATGTATGCAAGGAAATCACTACCATGGCATGGCTCAATCCATTAAATTCAAGTTTTGTAGGTAAGCGCTGCTTCCTACTTGCTGCAGCTTTATTAGCGGCATTGGTTGCCAGTGGCTGCAACGTCGGCAAAACTGATACGACTGCGGCAACAACAGCTGGAGCGACTACGACCACCACCACAACCACCACGGCTAATGGCAAAGGTTGCACGGGCTCATACGTAGGTGGTGCTAACCCGCCATCGCAAGAAGTTCGCCGGGCGGTGCGTGACCAATCACTGAGAGCCAAGGGTTTAAACCCCGATCAAATGAGCGAGGCTGACAAGAACGCAGCGACTGGCGGTGGTGGCCTTGACGGAGGCATGTACCTAGAAGGCACTTTCGCCTTCCAAACGGATGCCAATTGCAACGTCATTGCAGGTGATTTCGTGATTTTCGGCTACCCATTTGGCATCAGTGGCACGGTGAACCAAGACCGCACTTTCACGCTGAGCTATTTGGGCCCTATCGTTGGTGAAGTAAACGCGGACAACTCTATTACTGGTCAACTGCAACATGGCGGTGGTGAAGAGTACATCCACGGCGTGCTGTGGGGAACATTCACACCTAATGGTAAAATTTGATTTCATGACTGGTTAAGGTCTAACCACATATCAACTGACTTTTCGGTCTGATCGCAGAATTGGCCGAGAGTCAGTTTTTTTACGTCTAATTTTCGCAACCAATCCGTGACAGATTCCAATAGCCCAGCCCCAAGCTCAAACAACGCGGTCAAGTACGCGCTGGCTGTTGTCACAGCGCTGGCTTTTCTGTGGCTGTCGTTTCGCGGTACTGATTTTGTCGACGTTTTGGCGCATTCGCAACAGGTCAAACCCATCCCTGTGTTTTTCGTTCTGGTGTCGGTTTTGGCGGGCACATTTCTTCGCTCTTACCGCTGGACACTGTTGCTCGCGCCAATGCGCAATGACGCTGAAAAACCCATTGGACAGTTAAACGCTTTTTATGCCGTCATGATGGGCTACGCCGTCAACATTGTGTTACCCAGAGGCGGCGAAGTCGTTCGATTGCTCTCCATTTGCAAAACAGAGCGTCTGCCATGGGCTGGTGTGCTGGCCACCATGCTGATTGACCGCATGCTGGATGTTGCCGTACTGGCTATTTTGCTGGGTTTGACCCTGCTTTTTTTGCCCAGCGAGGTGATGAGCATCATGCCCGGCTTGGTCACGGGCGGCTTTGTGCTCTTAGCTGCAGCGCTACTGGGGCTGGGCTTGTTGCCTGTTTTTGGCAATATGTCGCAAAAAATACTGAATACCAGCTTGTTAAAGCGCCATATTCCAAGCAAGTTTTCTGCCAAACTCGCAGAATTAGCCCTTCAATTTGACCAGGGCGCGGGTGCGCTGCGCAGTTTTACGCGCTACCCATTTATCGCCTTGTTAAGCGTACTGATCTGGTTCACCTATTGGCTGAATTTTTATTTGATGGTGTTTGCTTTTGGCTTGGAAGACAAAATCAACGCCACCAAGTGTTTGATCATCTTCACCATTGGCTCGGTCGGCTCGTTGATTCCAACCCCTGGCTCCATTGGCAGCATTCACTACTTGGTTAAAATGGCTACTGTTGCAACGGCACACATCTCAGCGGAACATGCGCTGGCTTTTGCAACGACATTGCATCTCTTTACTTTCATATTGTTCCCCAGCCTGATTGCTGCGGTCGTATTTTTATACAAATGGCTCATCCCACATACCGTCCGGACATAGACGGCCTGCGCGCTGTCGCAGTTTTATTGGTGGTTTTTCACCATGCATTTCCGCCACTGCTGCCAGGAGGCTTCATTGGCGTAGATGTGTTCTTTGTGATTTCTGGTTTTTTAATCAGTACCATTATTTTTCAAAGCCTAGAACAAGGCGCATTCAGCTTCTTAGATTTTTACAAACGTCGCGTCAAACGCATTTTTCCAGCTCTTTGCTTGGTGCTTTTGACAAGTTTTATCTGCGGCTGGTTTGTGCTGCTGCCCGCAGACTACAAGCAATTGGGCAAACACATAGCGGCTGGCGCTGCGTTTGTGTCTAACTTTGCTTTTTGGAACGAATCTGGCTACTTCGACAGCGGCTCTAAGCTCAAACCCTTGCTGCACCTGTGGTCACTAGGTATAGAAGAGCAATACTATATTTTTTGGCCTTTGATTGCTTGGTTTTTGTGGAAACGTCAGGTCAATTTATTCAAAGTTTGCGTTGTCCTGTTTGTGGCGTCCTTCCTTTTCAACGTCTTGACAGCCAAAGGCAACCCAGTTGCCGCGTTTTACTCGCCAGCATCGCGTTTTTGGGAGCTGTTGATTGGCTCTATGCTGGCTTACACCAAGCTGCACAGCTTACATTGGCGTCAACTAGCTGCTGGCAAATTCAATTCAGCCCCGCATGTAGAACCTCAAAACCCGTCAAGGTCAAACAACATCACCGCTTGGGCTGGCGTCTTGATCCTAGCTTTGGGCGTTTATTTCATCAACCCAGAGCGTCGGTTCCCGGGTTTTTGGGCGCTGTTCCCCACGGTGGCTGCTTTTCTTTTGATCAAAGCTGGGCCGAAAGCTTGGTTTAACCAATATGTGTTGTCCAACCGCTTTTTTGTTTGGGTAGGGTTGATCAGTTTTCCGCTGTATTTGTGGCACTGGCCGCTGTTGGTTTTTGCTGAAATCAAACTTGGTGCGCTGGACACGCCCATGAAACTGGGCTTGATTGTCTTGAGCCTAGCACTTTCATGGCTCACGTATCGGTTTGTGGAGCGGCCGATTCGTTTTGGCAAACTGATTGTTGAAACAAAAAAAATCCCACTGGCTTTGTGCGCGATTCTGCTTGCCACCGCAATTCTGGGGGGCTACACCTACCAGCGCAACGGATTTGACTTCAGATTCCCCAAATTCATCCAAGCTTTGCTGAACAACCAACCTAAGCTAGACGAAGGCTGGCGCAGCGGTACTTGCATTTTGGACCAAGGTCACCCGTCGTCTGAATTTTCACCCGATTGTGTGGACAAAATCGCTGATAAGGTTAAACGCCCCCTGCTCTTCTTATGGGGCGACTCCCACGCCGCCGCTTTGTACCCGGGTTTGAAACATTTACAAGATACGGGTGCGTACAACTTTGGCGTCGCCCAACGTACGGCTGCGGTTTGCCCCCCCATCATTGGCGACGCCCGCCCGTGGTGTAATGAAATCAACACCAGCAGCTTCAAACTCATCCAAGAACTGAAACCCGAGATCGTGATGATGTACGCCTATTGGTCACACGGCTTGGACGGCAAAGGCGGTTTTGGCGGTTTGTATGATTTAAGCAAATTGGACACCACAGTTGCCGAGCTGAAAAAAGCCGGCGTGAAAAAAGTCATTTTGATGGGCCCAAGCCCGTATTGGAGAAATTCGTTGCCGCACAACATTGTGGAAACGTGGAAAAAAACCAAAACTGTCGTCAAACCGCCGCTTTACATGACTTATGGCGATTTTGGCTTGGTGACAGAGTTGCCTATTTACGACAAACAAATGCGCGGCATCGCCAAGCGGTTGGATATCAGCTACATTTCTGGGTTGGACTTTTTATGCAACGCTGACGGTTGCTTGACCAGAGACAGTGAAGACGGCGTTAAAGTGGCCTCGGTTGATTATGGGCATTTAACCGTCGATGCTGCACAAACTTACCTGAAACGCATTGCACCTCTTATTTTTGCCCCTGAAACTGTCTATTCCTCTCCTAAAAATTGATCTTTGTAAATATGTTAGCTTTTAAACAATTATTCAAATCTGTCATCGTGGTCTCTGCTGCTCTTTTAATGGCCGCTTGTGGAGATGGTAGTGACACCAGCACAACTACAAGCACGGTGACCATCAAGCAGCCCAAAAAGCCAACCGTCATTATGGTATTTGGCGATTCAACTTCCCAAGGCTATGGCGTTGAAAAATTTGGTGAATACTATGAAGATGTGCCGCCAGGCCTGATGTATGCGGATCTGCTGCGCAATCGCCTTAAAGCAGAAAAAATAGATGCCTTTGCACCAGTCACCGTCATCAATGAAAGCTTGGGGTCTGAGTTTGCCTTTCAGGCTATTGATCGGCTTGCTTATGTATTAGCCGTGCACCAGCCCACACACGTTATTTTGGCGCATGGCACCAATGACGCACGCGCCGCTTTTCCGTTGTCAGAAATTTCAGACGACTTTCTGACCATGATAAATATGGTCAGAAACAGTCGTGCCAAGCCATTGTTAGCCGATATGACCTTAACCGTGCGCGGGACTGCATATGCAGCCGAGTATTCAAATATGATTAAAAATACCGCCTATATTGGCGCGGCAACCTACTTGCCCATCGTTGAAGACATCATTTGGAATCCAAAATATGTCTTGAATGATGGTTATGGATACCATTACAACGTAGACGCACAACCTCTTATGATGAACACGGTGTGGAAATACATCATGCCTTTGTTTGAATAAAGCGCAATTTTTACTATTATTTTTATAGCTATTGAGGCAACAAATACGCCGGCTAGAGGCATATTTCACGCCTAAAAGTTGGTTTATTGACGATAAACCAGCTTTTTCATCAAATAAAACGACAGCGCCGTGGTGAGCGGCAGCAAAATGATTTGTGCCCAATAGTCACCTGTGTAGTCACGAATCAGGGCGATCATCAAGGTGTTGCCCGCATAAATCGACACCCAGCAAGCCACATAGCGCCAAAAACTGCCACTGTTGTTAAACACAAACGCGCCATGCGCTTTGAAGCCAACGGCGATACCAAACAAGATAGACACGGCTGAGGCCACGTAATAAGGCCAGTTGAACGCGTACAGGCAGAGGAAGTAAATGCCTAAGCTCATCGCAGTATTCAACCCGCCCACGACCAAAAATCGCAACAAACGCCGCCAATCTACCGTTTTTAAATCGGGCATCATGCAGCAGATTTAGTTTTTGCTGCCGCGCGGCGGTTCAAAACTTGGTAAAACACCCATTTACCCAAGCGCACTTTGTAAGCATTCAGCTTTTGCAATGTTTTCTCAAATGCCGTTAATTCAATGCCATGGTTTTGCGCAATGATGTTCATCTCATCAATCAAGGTGTCGTATTGGCGCAGCGTGTTGTTGGTTTGGTGGAAACGGATGGCGTAAGCCGGGTTTTGCAACACGTAAACGTCGCGTTCAGCCCCTATGCCAGCAAAGAAATTAACGTCGGAAGCTTGATGCAAACGCTTGTCCAACTGCAGCTTTTGGCCAAACTCGGTGCGCGACAGCACTGCTATGCCGTACAAATTGCGGCAGCGCACAATGCTGGCTTTGGCAACGGTTTTACCTGCCACTTTGCCCTGAAAACCCACATTTGAAGCGCCAAAACTGGGGATGAACTCGGATTTGCTATCCAGCCAGCGAACCGGCGCATTCACCATGGCCAAGGTTTTGTCGGCCTCCAAAATGCTGCGCGCTTCCGCAAAAGCGTCTGGCCGTACATAAATATCGTCGTGGCTCAGGTAGGCAAAGTAAGTGGTTTTGCACAAACTCAGCGCTTTGTGGAAGTTGCCATGAACGCCCAAATTCGTCTCGTTCAAGATGTATTGAAAGCGCGGATCAGCTAAATACGGCTTGCAGATTTCGGCGGTGTTGTCGGTGGAGCAGTTGTCGACGATTAAAAACGTCCAATTTGTATAGCTTTGCGCTAAAACGGAGTCAATCGCCTGCTGGATGTAGTTAGCACCGTTGTAAACCGGTAAAAAGATGGTGACGTCTGCTTGCATAATGTTCTTGAAAAGTTGGGGCTGAGAATAGCACAGCACGCCAACACATCAACTTGGGGCAATCGATGACTCAACGGATGACTCAAAAATGGGACAATGTGACTATGAACGGCTCTCAACATCTATTTAAAAACAAACGCGCTTTGGTCACAGGTGCTTCCAGCGGTATTGGGCTGGCAATTGCGCAGGCTTTGGCGGCTAAAGGGGCGCAGATTCACGCCGTCGCTCGCAGCTGGCCTAAGCCACCCGAGGGGTGGCAGCTGCACAACGCAGATTTCACCCTTGAAGCGGATGTGAAGCGCCTTGCGGCCGAGGTTTCAGCTTCTGCAGCACCGCTAGATTTGCTGATTCATTGCGCAGGCGCGCTGGAAATTGGTACGGTAGCAGATTTTCCCATCGCGCAGCTGGACGTGATGTACCAAGTTAACGTGCGCGCACCGTTTTTGCTGACACAGCTTTTGTTGCCACCTTTGACGCAAAGCACGGGACAAATCGTGTTTATCAACTCTTCTGCCGCTGTGGCGCCAAATACGGCTCTAGCCGGCTATTCTTCTGCCAAAGCAGCTATGAAATCAATAGCAGACTGTTTGCGCATAGAAGTCAACCCCAGCTGTGTGCGGGTGATGAGTGTTTACCCAGGCAAAACGGCCTCGGTGATGCAAAAACGCGCGCACGAGTTGGCAGGCAAACCATATGATGCCGCCGGTCTGATGCAGCCTGAGGATGTGGCGCAGATGGTGCTGAGCGCTTTAGCACTGCCCAAAACTGCAGAAATGACGGATCTGCACATCCGACCGATGAAGAAGTAATTCAAAAAAAACTAAAAACAATTAGCCGCATGATTGATATTTACGATTCAAAGCTAGATTTCGCCCCCCTTGGCGAGCAGATGTACCAGCTCGTAGAAACGCTGTACCTGATTTGCCGCAGCATCACCGGTCCAGGTGTGCGCGAAACAATGGCGCATATCCAAAAACTGCTACCCATCACCGTCAACGAAGTGCCCAGCGGAACGCCGGTTTTTGATTGGGAAGTGCCCAAAGAATGGGCGATTCGCGACGCGTACGTGAAGAACGCAGCCGGCGAGCGGGTGATTGACTTCAAAAAATCAAACCTGCATGTGCTGAACTACAGCACCCCCGTGAACCAGCGCATGACGCTGGCTGAGCTGCGCCCGCACCTGACCACCCTGCCCGAGCAGCCAGACTGGATTCCCTACCGCACCACCTACTACCAAGAAAAATGGGGCTTTTGCCTGAGCCAAAACCAGCTGGATACATGGACAGCTGCGGACAAAGGTGAACAGTACGAAGTGGTGATTGATTCAACGCTACAAAACGGCTCGCTCACTTACGGTGAGTACGTGATTGAAGGCGAATCGACCGACGAAGTGCTGATCTCCTGCCACACCTGCCACCCGTCGCTGTGCAACGACAATTTGTCAGGCATTGCGCTGGCGACCTATTTGGCAAGGCATATTGAGCAAATAAAGGCTTCAGGTTCTAAGCCACACTACACCTACCGCTTTTTGTTCATCCCGGGCACGATAGGTTCTATCACTTGGCTGGCACTCAATGAAGCGAAAGCCAAGAACATCAAGCACGGCTTGGTGGTGGTTTGCGTGGGCGATGCGGGCAAGTTCAGCTACAAAACCAGCCGCCAAGGTGACGCTTTGATTGACCGTGCGGCGAAGCATGTGCTCACTTCTGAGAAAGACAGCTTCAATTTGATCGACTTTTTCCCCTACGGCTACGACGAGCGGCAATACTGTTCGCCAGGTTTTAACTTGGCGGTGGGCAGCCTGTCGCGCTCCACGCACGGCAAGTTTCCGCAGTACCACAGTTCTGCGGATGACTTGTCTTTCGTCAGCGGGGCTCAGATTGCTGAGTCGCTAGAGGTTTACATGAAGGTGTTGGACGTGCTGGAGAACGACCAAATCTTGGTGAACCAAAACCCAAAATGCGAGCCACGGCTGGGCAAACGCGGCTTGTATGGCAGCGTGGGCGCGACGATTCACCGTCCGACCTTCGAAATGGCGCTGCTGTGGACGCTGAATTTGACCGATGGCCAGCACAGTTTGCTGGATATTGCTAAGCGCTCAAAAATGCCGTTTGAGACGATAAAACAGGCTGC
>JBEBJY010000067.1:0-13870 GCA_040079635.1 Burkholderiaceae bacterium
GGCGGGAACCCATCGTGGCGCTTGTGGATTCCCGCCTTCGCGGGAATGACGGCTCGGTAGGATTTTTTGTTAATCTGTTTAAAATAGAAAAATTTTGTCAAATAAGTTTGCAAAGAGAAATATATTTCCGTATAATTTCTCTCCATGTCACAAACTTTTAATTTCCCCACTGATCGCCGCATTGATATAGCTTGTTTAGGCCGGCTCGCTGTCGACCTGTACGCGCAGCAGTTTGGCAGTCGTCTTGAAGACGCGCGCAGCATGGCTATGTATTTGGGTGGCAGCTCGGCAAATCTTGCTTTTGGCGTGGCCCGTTTGGGGCTGAAAAGCGCGATGATTTCGCGCGTGGGCAACGAGCAAATGGGGCGATTTTTGACCGAATCCTTGCAGCAAGAAGGCTGCGATACCAGCCAAGTGCAAGTGGATACGGAGCGTTTAACGGCGCTTGTGTTGCTGGGATTGAAGGACAAAGACACCTTTCCCTTGCTTTTTGTACGTGAAAATTGCGCGGACATGTCGGTTGATGCGAGCTTGATTGATGAGTCGTTCATCGCCAAATGTCGCTCTTTGGCCATAACAGGTACGCATTTGTCCACGCCTGTGACGCGTAAGGCTTCTTTGACAGCTTTGGCATATGCCAAGCGCCACAGTGTTGTCCGTGTGTTGGATATTGATTATCGACCAGTGCTGTGGGGCTTAACCTCGCGCGGCGCGGGTGAAAACCGCTATGTGGCCGATGCCCACGTCACCCGGCAGCTGCAAGAGGTATTGCCTGAGTTTGATTTGTTGGTAGGCACGGAAGAGGAGTTCTTCATTGCTGGCGGCGCAAGCGGAACAGGCGCGGATGATTTGATCGCCAGTTTGCGCGTAGTGCGTGGCTTGAGCCAAGCGACATTGGTGGTCAAGCGCGGCTCATTGGGTTGCTGTGTGATTGAGGGTGATATTCCAGCAAACATCAACGATGCACCTACTTATAAGGGCGAAAACGTTGAAGTCCTCAACGTGCTGGGTGCTGGCGATGCGTTTTTATCGGGTTTGATGGCAAGCCTCTTACAGGGTAAAACTTGGGCAGAATCCACGCAGGTCGCCAATGCTTGTGGCGCCATTGTGGTGTCGCGCCATGCGTGCTCGGCCGCTATGCCAACACCGGCAGAGTTGTCTCATTGGTTCGGCGGAAACCGCAATCCAAAAGTCGATGCTGACCAGCAATTAGCGCATCTGCATCGTGTGACAGCGGCAAGACCAGATTGGAATGAGTTGTGCGTGATGGCTTTTGACCACCGTAGCCAGTTTTTAGACATGGTGCGAGAGGCCGGGGTTAGTGAATCACGCATTCCTGCTTTGAAGAAATTATTGGTCAAGGCGGCCGAACAAGTTGAGCGTAGCCATGACATGCAAGGCCATACGGGTGTTTTGATCGATGGCGGCGCTTATGGTGCAGATGCACTGGCTAGCGCGACAGGTCGTGGCTGGTGGGTGGGGCGGCCAGTTGAGTTGCCAGGTTCGCGTCCCTTGCGGTTTGATGGCACACGTTCTATCGGTAGCGCTTTAATCCATTGGCCGACGGAACAGGTGGTGAAATGCCTGGTTCACTACCATCCAGACGACGCGTTTGAGCTGCGCTTGGAGCAAGAGCAAAAAGTGCTGGAGCTGTGGGAGGCGACGCGTGAAAGTGGCAACGAATTGTTGTTGGAAATCATTTGCCCTGCAGCCATGACACCAGTTGGAGCGCAAGACGCGGCTGTACTGCGATCGATCAAGCGTTTCTATAACATTGGGGTCAAACCCGAGTGGTGGAAGATAGCGCCCATGCAAGTGCAAGGTTGGGCTGATTTGCAGGTTTTGGTGGCAGAGCGTGACCCGCATTGCAGAGGCGCCGTTATATTAGGCTTGAACCAACCGCTACAAGTGTTGGCTGATAGTTTTGCAGCAGCTACAAACCCCATTGTGAAGGGCTTCATGGTCGGGCGAACTTTGTGGGCTACGGCATCTTTAAGCTGGTTGAAAAACGAGATCGATGATGATGCGTTTGTGAAGCAAGTTGCACAGAATTACTCAATACTGGTTACGGCGTGGCGACTTCGAAAGAATAAAGTATGAAAACTGTACGACTCACCATGGCACAGGCCTTGGTGCAACATTTAGCCGCGCTACGGGTTGAACTGAATGATGGCAGCATAGTTCCCTACTGTGCAGGCACGTTCGCAATTTTCGGACATGGCAACGTGGCAGGTTTGGGCGAAGCGCTTTGGCAAAACCGTGCTGAGCTGCCCACCTACCGCGCACACAATGAACAGGGCATGGCCTTGGCCGCCATTGCGTATAGCAAGGCGCAGTTTCGCCAGCGCATCATGGCGGTCAGCACCAGCATTGGCCCTGGCGCAACGAATTTGGTGACGGCAGCGGCAGTGGCGCATGTGAACCGTTTACCCGTGTTGCTGTTGCCGGGCGATACATTTGCTTCACGCGCACCTGACCCTGTGTTGCAACAGCTTGAAAGTTTTCAGAACGGAGACTGGAGTGCGAACGATACTTTAAGACCTGTCACCCGCTATTTTGACCGCATCACCCGCGCAGAACAAATTTTGACTGCTTTGCCCAGAGCCATTTCCGTGATGACTGATCCCGCCAATTGCGGCCCAGTTTGTCTGGCTTTGCCGCAAGATGTGCAAACACATGTATTTGATTGTCCCGAAGAATTTTTGCAGCCAAAACTCGTTCGATTTAGGCGTCCGCCTGCAGATGAGCGTGAGTTGTGTCGCGTTGCGAAATGGCTAAGAACGGCTAAAAAACCGCTCATCATTGTCGGTGGTGGTGTTTTGTATAGCCAAGCGTGTGATGCGTTGCGTGATTTCGCCGAGACGTATGGCATCCCAGTTGCTGAAACGCATGGTGGTAAGAGTAGTTTGCCGTGGGACCATCCTTTGAATGTTGGTGGCATCGGCGTTGATGGCGGACCAGCCGCCAATGCTTTGGCTGCTGAGGCGGACGTCGTTTTAGCCATTGGCACACGCTTACAAGATTTCACAACGGGCTCGCACGCACTGTTTGCGAAAGCCAAGTTGTTGAGTTTAAATGTACAAAGCTTCGACGCAACCAAATGGCATAGTGCGCCTATGGTGGCGGATGCGCGTGTTGGCTTGGTTCAACTCAAAGAAGCTGTTGGCGAGTGGAAAGCTGATGCACAGTGGACGGAACATAGCAAAACATTAGCAGCTACTTGGGTAAAGCGCGTCACTGAATTGACGACGCACATGCCCAAAGACGTATTGCCGTACGATGCTGAAGTCATTGGTGCGGTGCGTGATTCGTTGAATGACAACACTGGCGACAGTGGCCTCAAAAGTGGTGTTAAAGACGTCATCGTTTGCGCCGCCGGCACATTGCCCGCTGAATTGCACAAACTGTGGCGGGCAAGCTCACCCGGAAACTACCATGTGGAATATGGTTTCTCCTGCATGGGTTATGAGATAGCCGGTGCGCTGGGTGCCAAGATGGCACGTCCCGATCAGGAAGTGATCGTCATGGTGGGTGATGGCTCGTACATGATGATGAATTCTGAAATTGCGACCTCGGTGTTGTTGGGTAAAAAAATCATCATCGTGGTGCTGGATAACCGAGGCTATGGCTGCATCAACCGCTTGCAAAACGCCTCAGGCACACCTAGTTTTAACAACATGCTGGACGATTGCGTGCCAGAGGGCGGTAGCTCAAGTCAAATCGACTTTGTCATGCACGCCAGAAGCATGGGCGCGCATGCTGTTCACGTCAAAGACATCGCAGAACTAAAAGCAGCCATGGTCAAAGCGCGGGAAGCAACGACGACGCAGGCAATTGTGATTGACACCACACACACGCGCGTCACCGCTGATGGTGGTTGCTGGTGGGAGGTGGCTATTCCAGAAGTGTCCGAACGGTCAGAAGTTCGTGAAGCACACCAGCGCTATGTGGGTGCTAAAACGGAACAACGACCATAACCGCAATATCGCGTGATATTAGCAAACGCCGTACAATTTTTATCTCCAAACTTAACACTGAAAGAAATTTAAACCATGACCTGGAATGTACGCATCGGCATCAACCCGATCAGCTGGATGAATGATGACCTGCCTGCCTTGGGCGGTGAGACCCCACTCGAAACGGCTTTGAAAGAAGGCAAAGAAATTGGCTACGTGGGTTTTGAACTGGGTAACAAGTTCCCCAAAGATGGCCCTAGTTTGAAAGCTAAATTGGATGAGTTTGGTTTGGCCTGTGTTTCAGGTTGGTATTCGGGCTTTTTGGCAGAAGTGCCAGCTGGACAAACTGATGCTGACAGCATTGCCGCTGAAATTGTGCGTTGCAAAGAGCATATGAGCAAGCTGCAATACAACGACGTCAAAGTCGTGGTGTACGGCGAATGTGCGGGAACGATTCAGGGACAGATCGACACGTCTGTCTCCAAACGCCCCCGTTTTGCAAACGAAGCAGAATGGGTCGCCTACGGCAAGCGCTTGGACGCTTTTGGCGCGCATTTGAAGTCCACTTACGGCATTACCTTGGCCTACCATCACCACATGGGAGCCTATGTCGAGTCGCCAGAGGATGTGGATCACCTGATGGCGGTGACGGACGCGCAATCCGTCGGCTTGTTGTACGACACGGGTCACGCTTATTTCGGCGGCGCGGTCGATCCGCTGTTACCGCTTAAAAAACACATCAAACGCATCGTCCACGTGCATTGCAAAGATGTGCGCCCGAAGGTGATAGCGCAATCTCGCAACGATGGTTGGAGTTTTTTGACCGGTGTTCTCAACGGTACCTTCACAGTGCCTGGCGACGGCGTGATTGACTACGACGTTATCTTGTCAACATTGAAAAAAGAAGGTTACGAAGGTTGGTTGGTTGTTGAAGCAGAGCAAGACCCAGCAGTCGCGCCTAGTTATCAATACGCTAAAAAGGGTTTTGACACCTTGCAAGCGATTGTTCACCGTTTGAATCAGGAGGCTTGAATGCCTAGCCCACTGCTTGCCAAAGCTGCCCCGCAAGGGCGTGAAATTGTCAACGTCACGCCTGAGCGTGCAGGTTGGACGCATGTCGGCTTCCGTGCCGTTCGCTTGAAGGCGGGTGAAACGGAAACTGTGCAAACTGATGGCCGCGAGCTATGTTTGGTGGTTTTGGTGGGTACAGTGGAGGTGACGGTTGACTCGCAGACCTACAGTCATCTAGGAACACGGAACAGCGTTTTTGATGAAATCTCTCCCGCAGCTGTCTTCGTGCCTAGTGGTAAGAAGGTGGTTGTTAGGGCTGAGCGAGATTCTGAAGTCGCCTTTTGCACGGCACCTGCAGGAGGAAAAAATCACCCAGTCAAAGTCATTGACCCCGCCAGTATGCGCCGCAGTGTGCGTGGTAAAGGCACAAACACCCGCTACATTTGCGACATTTTGCCGCATGATGACCCTACTGCGGACCATTTGTTGGTGGTTGAGGTGGTCACGCCCGCCAGCCATTCGTCTAGCTACCCGCCGCACAAGCATGACGTCGAGCAGCCACCCGTGGAAACCTTACTGGAAGAAACCTACTACCACCGACTCAACCCGCCACAGGGCTTTGCATTTCAACGTGTGTATACTTACGATCGAAGTATTGATGAGGCGTGCGCGGTGGAAAATCATGACGTTGTGATGGTGCCATGCGGCTACCATCCTGTGACCGCACCGCATGGCTACGATTTGTATTATCTCAATGTGATGGCTGGTCCGAATAGGTTTTGGGTGTTTAAAAACGATCCAGACCATGAATGGATGCTCAAATAGTAGTGCTTCAACGGCATTTTTTTGCTATATTATTAATAGCTGCTTAGGCAATAAATACGCCGGCTAAATGCTTATTTTTACTATAAATTTTGTATTTTTATATTTCGAGGTGCTTTCATGAGTTCATCTGCAGTTACTAATATCGGTCATTACATTTCAGGCCAGCCGGTCGCTGGTCAACACCGTAACCAAGACGTTTTTAACCCCGCTACGGGTGCGGTGACTGGGCGTGTAGCACTGGCTGACAGCGCTGCAGTTGACGCGGCAGTCGCATCTGCGCAAGCCGCCTTCCCAGCTTGGTCAGACACGCCGCCGTTGCGCCGTGCCCGTGTGATGTTCAAGTTTTTAGAGCTGTTGAACGCCAACAAAGACAAGTTGGCGCACATGATCACCGCCGAGCATGGCAAGGTGTTTACCGATGCGCAGGGTGAAGTCGCTCGCGGTATCGATATTGTCGAATTCGCCTGTGGCATGCCGCAGCTGCTGAAAGGCGATTTCACTGACCAAGTCTCCACCGGTATGGACAACTGGACGCTGCGCCAACCTCTAGGCGTGTGCGCAGGTATCACGCCGTTCAACTTCCCCGTCATGGTGCCGATGTGGATGTTCCCCGTCGCTATCGCCGCAGGCAATACCTTCATTTTGAAACCTAGCCCGATTGACCCCTCTGCCTCGTTGTACATGGCGGAATTGCTCAAACAAGCCGGTTTGCCCGATGGCGTCTTTAACGTCGTGCAGGGCGACAAAGAGGCGGTTGATGCGCTCTTGGTGCATCCAGACGTTAAAGCGGTGAGTTTCGTCGGCTCCACGCCGATTGCCAATTACATTTACGAAACTGGCGCACACCACGGAAAACGCGTGCAAGCCTTGGGCGGTGCAAAAAACCACATGGTTGTCATGCCTGATGCTGATTTGGAGCAATCGGTGGACGCTTTGATCGGCGCCGCCTATGGCTCAGCGGGCGAGCGCTGCATGGCGATTTCTGTCGCCGTGCTGGTGGGCGACGTGGCAGACAAAATCATCCCCATGATTGCTGCGCGCGCCAAAACCTTGAAAATCAAAAACGGCATTCACTTGGATGCTGAAATGGGCCCTATCGTGACGAAGGTCGCCTATGAACGCATCACCAGCTACATCATGGCAGGTGAAATGCAAGGGGCTGATTTGCTGGTCGATGGTCGCAAATTTACGGGCAAAGACGCGGGTGTTGGTTCAGAAAACGGTTACTGGATGGGTGGCACACTATTTGACAACGTCACACCTGACATGCGCATCTACAAAGAAGAAATTTTTGGTCCTGTACTTTCTTGTGTGCGCGTGCCAGACTTTGCTAGCGCGGTCGATTTGATCAACGCGCACGAGTTTGGCAACGGCGTGAGTTGTTTCACCAGTGACGGCAATGTGGCGCGAGAGTTCAGTCGCCGCATTCAGGTCGGCATGGTAGGCATCAACGTGCCGATTCCAGTGCCTATGGCTTGGCATGGTTTTGGCGGCTGGAAAAAGAGCTTGTTTGGGGATATGCACGCCTATGGTGAAGAAGGTGTGCGCTTCTACACCAAACAAAAATCCATCATGCAGCGCTGGCCGGCAAGCATCGCCAAAGGTGCCGAATTTGTAATGCCTACGTCTAAATAAGCGATTAAAGCTTAGCGTCAGTTAGCTGTTATCGCTTTCGGGTGTAATACAGCCTATGTCTGAACCTATTTTTGATTACATCATCATCGGCGCTGGTACGGCTGGCTGCCTGCTCGCTAACCGCCTGAGTGCCAATGCCTCCAAACGCGTTTTGCTCATTGAAGCGGGTCGCAAGGACGATTACCACTGGATTCACATCCCTGTGGGCTACCTTTATTGCATCGGCAATCCGCGTACCGATTGGCTTTACAACACCGAGCCAGACGCAGGTTTGAATGGCCGCCAACTGCGCTACCCGCGTGGCAAGGTGCTGGGTGGTAGTAGCAGTATCAATGGCATGATTTACATGCGTGGCCAAGCGCGTGACTATGACCAGTGGGCGAAACTGACGGGTGACGACACCTGGACGTGGGACAACGCTTTGCCATATTTCAAGCTGCACGAAGACCATTACAAAGGCGGTGATGCCTTGCATGGTGCACGTGGTGTTGCATCAGAATTACTCCCTGCTAACGGCAATGAATACCAAAAAATTTTGCGCCATCGCCAAGCGGGCGGCGAATGGCGTATTGAAAAGCAACGCTTGCGCTGGGATATTTTGGATGCTTTCTCGGAAGCGGCGCAGCAAGCGGGCATTCCCGCAAGCGATGATTTCAACCGAGGTAGCAATGAGGGCGTAGGCTACTTTGAAGTGAACCAAAGAAATGGCTGGCGCTGGAATACTGCAAAGGCGTTTTTACGCCCCACTTGCTATGCTCGTCCAAATTTTGAGATGTGGACGGGAACGCAGGTTGCCAAGCTGGTTGTTGAAACGCAAGCTGGTCTTGATGGCACACAGCAGCGTTGTACGGGTGTGCAGGTATGGAGTGGCAGCGAGTTGGTAACGGCGCAATGCAGTGGCGAGGTCATTTTGTGTGCCGGTAGCATCGGCTCACCGCAACTTTTGCAATTGTCTGGTATTGGGCCGGGTGCTGTTTTGCGCGATAAAGGCGTTGATGTTGTGCATGATTTGCCAGGTGTGGGTGAAAACCTGCAAGACCATTTGCAAATCCGCAGCGTCTACAAGGTGAAGTCACCAACCGGAAAAGATATCAGCCTCAACACACAAGCCAATAGTTTTGTGGGCAAAGCCAAAATTGGTTTGGAGTATTTGTTGAAGCAAACGGGCCCCATGAGCATGGCTCCTTCTCAATTAGGCGCGTTCACCCGCAGCTCACCAGACCAACCTTATCCAAACATCGAATACCACGTTCAGCCGCTAAGTTTGGACGCCTTTGGCGAGCCGCTGCACAACTTTGCCGCCTTCACCGCCAGCGTGTGCAATTTGAACCCCACTAGCCGGGGTAGCGTACACATCAAGAGCAATCAGTTTACCGATGCACCTGCCATTGCCCCTAACTATCTGAGTACCGCTGAAGACAAGAGAGTAGCCGCAGACTCCTTGCGCGTTACTCGCAGAATTGTTTCGCAAAGTGCGTTGACTAAATACCAGCCTGAGGAATTCAAACCAGGTGTGCAGTACCAAACGGATGAAGAATTAGCCAAACTGGCAGGAGATATCGCCACGACCATTTTCCACCCCGTAGGTACGGCCAAAATGGGATTGCAGCAAGACCCTATGGCAGTGGTTGATTCACGATTGAAAGTTCATGGAATCGCCGGCTTACGCGTCGTAGATGCCAGCGTGATGCCGCTCATTACCAGCGGCAACACCAACTCCCCAACCTTGATGATGGCTGAAAAAGCGGCGCAATGGATTGCAGAAGACTCTAAAACGCATCGCTGACCAAGTAATTAAGCCCAAACCCACTAAAAATGACGTAAAGCGCGGGAAACTCCCAATACGAACGGCACTGGCTAGCGGTTAAATTACTGCCATCGTTAGTAGGTAAGTGCTGACACAATTGGTTAACTTGCACTGCTACCACGAGGAGCGTAGGGGACATTTATAAGAGCATCTAAACGATAGTTTTAGAGCAATCAAAAGCATCAGCAGCGCTGGTGCTTTTTTTTGCCTGCGACAATATCGCCCATGGATATATTAATTGTCACGCTGGCATCTTTGCTGGCAGGTTTTGTAGACGCTATTGTGGGCGGTGGTGGTTTGATTTTGGTGCCCACTTTGTTTGCGGTCTATCCCAGTGCCGTGCCCGCTACATTATTAGGCACCAATAAAGGCGCTTCGGTTTGGGGTTCGCTGTTTGCGGGTTGGCAATACAGCCGTAGGGTTGAGATTCGATGGCGCGCTTTAATGCCAGCCTTGCTTCTCGCGCTCACAGGCTCATTTTTGGGCGCATGGCTGGTCACGGCGATTTCGTCTGAGTTTTTGCGCAAAAGCTTGCCTGCGATTTTGGTTCTGATTTTGCTCTATACGTTGGCAAAAAAAGATCTTGGGCATCGCCATGAACCCCGATTTAAAGGTCGCACTGAGATGTGGGCGATGTGTGGCGTGGGTTTGGTTATAGGGTTCTACGATGGTTTTTTTGGCCCAGGGACAGGTAGCTTCTTGGTTTTCATCTTTGTGCGCTGGCTGGGCTACGATTTTTTAAACGCCTCGGCCTCAGCCAAAGTGCTCAATGTCGCTACCAATATTGCGGCCGTTGCTTTGTTTGCCGCTAAAGGGCATGTGTGGTGGCATTTGGTGTTACCCATGGCCGTTGCCAATGTAGTGGGTAGCTTGCTAGGCACACGGCTAGCCATGAAACATGGCTCGGGTTTTGTCCGTGTGATGTTTATTGTTGTTGTCAGTGCGTTGATTTTGAAAACAAGCTACGATGCTTACTTTAAAAATATGCTATAAAATATATAGCTATATAGGCAATAAATACGCCGGCTAGAGGCATATTTATGGTGATTATAGCGGCTTGCTGTTCGTGACTGCCTTAGAGGCTGGTTTCGTGCCTACAACGGCAGATTTCGCGGTCTGCGTCGCTGCATTGACGATTTCATCCGCCACCGCTTGCGCAGTTGGTATCAACGGCACATCAGCTGTCATTCGCGGTTTGCCAATCGGCGCGCCGCCTTTGCCGCTTTGCAAAGAGGCCATGTCTTCCAGGCTGGGGTATTGGTTGAGCAGCCAATAGTCAAAAATGCGTCGTGTGATTGGCGCTGCGCTGTCAGAACCAAAACCTGCATTTTCAACAACGATGGCCAAGGCAATCTTGGGGTCATCAGCCGGCGCAAAAGCAATGTACAAAGCATGGTCGCGCTGGTGCTCGTCAATACGTCGGGCATCGTACTTTTCGTTTTTACCAATACCCACAGCTTGCGCCGTACCGGTTTTGCCGCCGCTGACGTAGCCAGCACCTGCAAATGAGCGCACGGATGTGCCTTCTTTGGTGACACCGACCATCGCATTTCGGATGACGGCTACGTTTTCGGGCGAAAAGCCAAGGTTTTCAGGTGCAACGGAAGGAATCGATAGCTTGGTGCGGGAAACAGCGTCTTGCGTCGCAATAACAATTTTGGGTTTGTACTTGTAGCCACCATTGGCCAAAATAGACGTGGCTTGCGCTAATTGCAACATGGTGAAGTTGTTATATCCTTGCCCAATACCCAAGGAAATGGTCTCACCAGCGTACCATTTTTTCTGTTCTGTGCGTTTGTAGGCATTACGTTTCCAATCGGTACTGGGTAGCACGCCACGTACTTCACCGTTCACGTCAATACCAGTAAGTTGCCCAAACCCCAGCGGCTTCATGAAGTCGTGCATGGCATCAACACCCAGCTCATTGGCTAAAGAGTAGTAATACACATTGCTTGACTTGACGATGCTGCGGTACATGTCCACAGACCCTAAGCCGCCGTCGCCATGGCTTCGGAAGGTGTGCCCGCCAAACGTCCAAGAGCCAGCGTCGTTGATAACAGTGCTTGCAGAGCGTTTGCCGCTTTGCAGCGCCGCCATCGCCATGAAGGGCTTGTACGTAGAGCCAGGCGGGTATGTGCCGCGTAAAGCGCGATTCAACAGCGGTTTGTCTATCGATTCACTCAGTTCTTTCCAGCTTTCAGAATCAATGCCTTCCACAAATAAATTAGGGTCAAACGTGGGCTTGCTGACAAAGGCTAAAACTTCACCTGATTTGGGGTCTAGCGCAACGACTGCACCACGCCTGTCGCCAAACATATCCTCAATCATTTTTTGAAGCTTCATGTCGATGGACAACATGATGGTGTCGCCAGGCGTAGCAGGGCTGCTGGCTAGTTTGCGCACTGCACGCCCGCCGGCTGAAGTTTCTAAATCTTCAACACCCGTGATGCCGTGCAATTTTTTCTCAAAACTTTGCTCAACGCCCAGTTTTCCCATGTAATCTGTGCCACGGTAATTGCCGTCGTCTTCAGATTCTTCCAGTTTCTCTTTGTCGGTTTGGTTGATGCGACCAATGTAACCAATCACGTGGCTGGCTGTTTCGCCGTACGGGTAATTGCGATACAAACGCGCCTTGACTTCCACGCCAGGAAAACGAAAGCGCTGCGCAGAAAACTTCGCAACTTCTTCATCTGTCAAGCGGGTGCGCAGTGGCAAAGACTCTAATCCTTTGGACTCTTCCAGTAGTTTTTTTAGTCGTTTTTTATCGCGTGGATGAACCTCAATCAAATGCGACAAGTCTTCAATCACTTGATCTAAATTTACAACCTTAGATGGCGTGATTTCAAGCGTGTAAGCAGAATAATTTGTAGCGACTACGACGCCATTTCTATCCAAAATCAAACCACGATTGGGCACAATTGGTACAGCAGTGATGCGATTGTTGTCCGCTTGCTCTAGCAAGTCGTCATGCCTGAAGATTTGCAAATAAACAAGTCTAGAGGCTAGCAAAATAAACGCGAAGCAAACCAACAAGCCCGCCACCAGCACGCGGCTGCGAAAGCGCGATAAGTCAGCTTGAACGTTTCTTAATTCAGACATGGCTTGGTTTATGTCCTTGGTTTGCGCATGTTCGACAGATGCTAAAGCGGACGGTGCGCATCACGGTCAGGCGCACGCCTTTGCGGCGCAAACAAGACAACGCTGACAAGGGGCCACATTATGGCTTCAAGCAAGGGTGCAAACGCCAGCGAATACCCAGGGAACACGCCGCCAGCAATGAGCCTAACAATCAATTCAATGGCGTGCGACAGCGCAAACAAGGGCAGAATTTGGATCGCCTGCGAAAAGACGGTATACCAAACCAAGCGGCGGTGAATGGTCAGCGCCAAGAAGCTCAGAACGGTGTAGGCTAAAGCATGCTGCCCCAACATGGATGATTGATGCACATCAACGAGCAAACCCATGAAAAAAGCCGAAAGCATGCCAATGCGATGTGGTTGGTGGATGCTCCAAAACACCAGCACCAAGGCGATGACGTCCGGCATCCAAGGCGTACGACCGAACGGCAACATGGTGAACAGCAGAGCCGCAAACAAACTGCCCCACATAAAGAAGGCGTTGACGGGCAGAAGCAACTGCTGGCCGCGTGGCATGATCATTTTTTAGCCCCCCGTTTGCTAGGTACTGCTGGAATGTTTTCAGTGGGTCTTGGTGTGTCAATAGTACTCAGTGGGTTCAATATCATGACATGCTTTGCACCCAACACATTGGCTTTTGGTGTGCATATGATTTTCGCAAAACCAGAGTCGGCTCGGCGTTCCACTTTTTCAATCTTTGCAACCAGCAGTCCTGCTGGGTAAACGCCATCTACACCGCTGGTGGTCAGCACATCACCCGCTAATACATCCGCATTGCCTGATATAAATCGTAACTCCAGCACATCGCCATTCGCGGAAGGATTGCCATACGCCACGCTACGCACCCCAGTGCGGGTGTTTAGCACAGGCGTTGTTTGTTCGCGGTCAATGATCATGGCGACCTCGCTGGTTAACGGGAACACCCGAACAACTTGCCCTAAAACGCCCAACTCATCAATTACGGGTGAGCCAAGTTGCACCGCATTAACGCTACCTTTGTTGACGATTATTTTCCGCGAATACGGGTCTGTTGCGTCGTACAAAACTTCTGCAGCTTGTGCCGGCGTGGACAGGGTTTCTTTCAAACTGAGCAGTTGTCTTAAACGCGAGTTTTCCAATGCTAGCGTTTCCACTTGGTTGGCGCGCTGCGACAACAGCAGCAGTTTTTTATGAGCTTCTTGCTCAGACAATTTAACGCTGTTGATCGTATCCAGATACTTGAAGCTGTCTTGCACGGTAGCCACAGGCTTGAGGACTGTGTTTACAACCGGATTCAACGCGGTTGCTAAGCTGGCACGAACGATCTTTCCAAACTCAAAGCGTTTGTCTGCCACCATCAAAAACAGCGCTAGTGCACTGAGTAAGAGAAGTTTAGAAAGTGATGTAGGCCCTTGCTTGAAAAAGGGCGGTGGTGTTCTGTCGAGCGAACCGTATGGCATAAGGTTAGCCTACGTGTGCATTTAGGTGAGCACTGATCGTAAGCATTATTTCGTTGGCAT
>JBEBJY010000068.1:0-13728 GCA_040079635.1 Burkholderiaceae bacterium
GGCAACCAAAGGGCGTGCCGTCAGGTCTATCAATTGCGCGATGCCCAAGCCTCCTAGAGTTAAGGATAGGACGAAAGCTGAATTATCGGTGATGGTTTGGCCACGGTTGTTGGCTAACTTTACGGGCCAACGACTCCCCGCCGGGATGGCGC
Source organism: Burkholderiaceae bacterium (assembly GCA_040079635.1). Taxonomy (GTDB): domain Bacteria; phylum Pseudomonadota; class Gammaproteobacteria; order Burkholderiales; family Burkholderiaceae_C; genus Aalborgiella. Next base: position 153 of record JBEBJY010000068.1, read on the forward strand.
TGTTGCCAATCAGATGGTGGTTGATGAGTTCATCCACGTGCTGGGGCGTACCCGCTTTGGCTAGGTATGCGGGTGATGCATACAGACTGCGTTGTACGACGCCAAGTTGTTTGGCGACCACGGTGTCGCTGCTAAGTTCGCCTGAACGAATGGCGATGTCGATGCCGTCGCGCGCCATGTCTGCCATGCGGTCGTCGGCGTTGATGTCAATGCGTAAGTCTGGGTAGCTGGCGTACAAGCCCATCAGGCTCGGCCCGAGTACCGCTTGGGCAATTAAAGCGCTGGCGCTGACGCGCACCCAGCCGCTGGGTCCGCTGATTTTGCCACTCAATTCGCTGGACAGCTCGGCCATTTGGTCTTGCATCTGGCGGCAGTAGGCCAAAAATGTGTCGCCTTCATCGGTCAGGCTCAGCCCGTGGGTAGTGCGGTGCAAGAGTCGTACACCGCAGTCGGTTTCGATGCGGTTCAAGGTGCGGGTGACCTGACTCACGGGGATGTCGCGCTCCCGCGCCGCTGCCGAAAGCGTGCCCAGCTCAGCCACGCGGCTGAATAAAACCAAATCATCTAATTTCAGGTGATTGAGTTGTTGCATGCGTCAAATTATGCGTTGTTTTGCATATTTAGCAAAATAGATTTGTTATTTAGGTGGTTTCCGAAGATTGGCTGATCCAATAAAGTTCAAACCATCAACCAACCCCAAGGAGTACTTGATGTTCACCACATCCCAAAACCACCCCGCTGAGATTCGAAGATTGCAAGACATGGCGGCCATCCGATTAGCCGCCAAACACCGCGCCGAGCAGTTGCGCCAGGAAGCTATCGATTCATTTTTTCAAGCTATCGGCTCAACCGTACTGGCTGCAGTGCGTCGTATCACTGCACGTCAGCCCAACGCATCACAAACCCGCGCTTTGGAGAGCTGATATGCCCATCCTCAACGTCAAGATCAGCCAACCCGCCAGCGCACAGATGACCCATCAGGTAGCCAACGCTTTGCTGGATTTAACCACCCGCATCCTGCGCAAAGCGCGCGAGGTGACGGCCATTACCGTGAGCTACGTGCCGCCCGAGCAATGGGTGGTGGCTGGCAGTACGCTGGCAGAGCAGGGCAAAAATAGCTTTTACTTTGACATCAAGGTCACAGACAGCACCAACACCAAAGACGAAAAAGCCGCCTACGTGGCGGCCTGCTTCGAGGCGATGTCGCAGTTGCTGCCTAACTTGCATGAAGAAAGCTATATTTTTGTGCACGATGTGCGAGCTGATGCGTATGGATATGGTGGGCAGACGCAGGAGTTCCGGTATGTGGCGGCGAAGCTGGTTAACTGAAAAGATTGATCTATTGATTGTGCTTTTACCGTTCAGCGGCCGTCAGCTTCTGCAACACATCCCGCGTCACGGCAGATTCGCGGAAAAGGCGACCGCCTAAGTCACGAAGGCGATCCACGTCTTCGCCGGGAAGTGTGAAATTGGTGGGCAGATTCATAAAATACTGACGTTCTTTGGCGTCTGTAATAGCGTCAAAGCTCACATCAATGGCATCAAACGTTAGCTTCGGCACGGAGGCTTCGGCTTCCTGCAGGGACATACCGGCTATTCGCCGTTCAGCCACTTCAAGTTTTCGCGTATTACTCCATCGCTGGGCAATGTCTTTGAGCAGTTCTACCGATTCGTAAGAAAAATGGTCAATCGGCACGCTGGAGGATTGAAGCAATTCAGCCACGATGCCAGGCGGGGTTGGGCTGCGATTCCAATCGGTGCTAGGTGCGGAACGGGAATTAACGACGACAACGACAATATGGCGTATTTGCGAAATATTGGTAGCTTTTTGAAATTTGGGGCTGGCTTCGAGCTCTTCAAAGGCCTCCAGTATGCCCCGCAAGCCAAGGTTGTCAGACACCCCACCGTCAACAATATGCAGATAGGGGCGATTTGCGCTGTCTTCAAAAGCAACGATGTCTCTGTAGCGCAGCATGGCGCGTCCCGCTGGGCGACCAGCCGCTGCTTTAGTAACATCAGCCACCCATGCGGGATGACTCGCACCACACTTGCCACCATAGTTCCTGTAAGTCACAGGCGAAAGTATCACTGGTACTGCAGACGATGTGGCTGCTGCTCGCGCCAAGCGCACTTTGCCAAGATCGGAGCAGAGTAAGTCAAAGCTATCTTGCGTAAATTCAAACCGCGCACCTGTAGATAAATCTGTGCCAGTGACGATAGCCAATGGGCCTTGCGCGCTTGTCAAATCATCAAACGTCGCACCTTGAAACAGGATGTCATCGTAATAATCTGCTGCCATCTCAGAGCGTCCATAGCCAGCAGAGCCCAGTTTGCCCCATGTTTTTGGATGCAGTGCCAACCCAATCAATTCGCCCTGAACATCGCGTTTAAGGAAGCGAGGTTCAAACTCCGTAAACAGTCGTTCGCCATACAAGGCATATGACAAAGCAGTAAAACTACCGCCAGACACGCCAGTGATGATATCTACCTCATCGATCAAACGATACGACTTGCCTTGTGCAGCGAGCGTTGTGCGTCGCAACTCTTCAAGCACGCCATAGGAAAAAGCAGCTGCGCGGGTGCCACCGCCAGAAAAGGCCAACAAGACCAGAGTGTCAGGGTCGTTGTTTGGGTTGGGATTGGCTTTCAACAGCTGCGCAATCCGATAGCCTTCATTCGGTTTAACCTGTTGCAAACGCGCGTTGATGGGGACCATGCCAGTGCAGCCCGTAAGTATAAAAACCAAACAAAAGATGTAAATTTTATGAAACATGCTGTTAGCCCGCTTTCACCGTCGTTTCCATCAAACTCCGCGTCACTACAGGTGGTGACTCCCCAACGTGAAACGCCAGTTTCCTGTCGCGCAGGGCGACATCGGCGGTGGTGACACGGTCGAAGCGGCGTAGGTGGTCGTTCCATGATTCGTCGACGATCATTTCTACAAAGCGGCTGGGTTCGTTGATGTCGTGCAGCAGCTCCCACGACAAAGCGCCGTGCGAGAGGCGGCTGCGGCGGCCTTCTATCATCAGGGCGCGAAACTCGGCGGCACGCTCGGGGGCTATGCGGTATTCGACCATGATCATCACGTTGCCGTGTTTAGGCGGCTCGTCAGCTTGCGGGATGTTGAAGGCTTTGGAGGGCGTGAGGTCGTCCACCATGCCTTGGCTGCGCATGAAGTGGTTGGCGGCAGCCGTGGTCAGAACGCCTGTGACAGCAGCGGTGATGAGGCTGGTTTGCACACTTGTCATCGAAGCCAATTGACCCCAAACAGCTGCGCCCGCCGCACTGGCGCCCATGATGGACATTTGGTAGGTGGACATGCCGCGCGCGCGCACCCAGTCGGGTAAACCCATTTGTGCGGAGGTACTCAGCGTGTTGGCAGTGACGATCCACGCCGATCCTGCCAAAAGCATTGCCAGCACAGCCACACCGCTATGCGTGGTGAATGCCACCACGAGCATAGCGAGCGACAGCACAGATATGCTGCACATGATCAATTTGTCACGCGACATTGCGCGGCGCAATTGGGGCATAAATGCGGTGGATAGAATCGCCCCAGCTCCCATAGAAGCCAGTAGCAAAGTAAACGTACCCGCACCGCCGCCATGCATGTTGCTAGCAATCAGCGGCATCAAAGCTGACAAGGCGGTGGAACAAAAGAAAAATATCGAGATACGAACCAACACGCCTTTGAGGTGGTGTGATTGCGCCACATATTGCATGCCAATGCGCATGGCGCTGCTGAGTTTTTCACGTCCCAAGGGGTGCGTTTTATGCTCACGTTTCCAGCGGGTGATGACTATGGCTGAAACAACGGACAGCACAGCGTTTAGCAAAAATACCCAAGCACTGCCCAAGCTGGCAATGAGCGCGCCGGCCACCAAGGGGCCAAGAATGCGGGCAGCGTTCATGGAAACACCGTTCAATGCCAGTGCTGCCGGTAGCTGCGGGCGCGGCACCAACTCTGGCACGATGGCTGCAAAGACGGGCCAGCGCATGGCCAACCCAATGCCGTTGGCAAACACCAAAGCCAGCAAAACGGGTGGCGATATCCAGCCCATAAAAACGGTGATGCTGAGCAAACTTGCCACCACCGCTATCCAAATTTGCGTGGTTAAAAAGTATTTTTTACGGTCTAAGGTATCTGCCAACGCACCGCTGGGAATACCCAGCAAGAAAACCGGCAAACTCGCCGCCGTTTGTACCAAAGCAATCCACAAAGGGCTGGTGGTGAGTGAGGTCATCATCCAAGCAGCCGCTACATCGCTCATCCACATGCAGACATTGGCGATGAGCCACGTTGTCCAAAGCATGCGATAAACGGGGCGACGAAAGGGGGCGAGTGGCGAGAGATCGTCGTCTGGGTGTTGCTTGGTGCTCAAAGCTTCTTGCGGTGATTCTTGGGGTGGAATGGGCATATTGATTTATTGAAAGTGATCCCACGACTCAAAACTGTTCTTTACGGGTTTGCCTTGATCGTCTATGAGTCTAAGACCAAGCGCTGCTTCGATCTGTCCAATGCGGGTCACTGGCGTGTTACTGGCAGCGGCAGCGGCTTGTACGGCGCTGCGTTGACTAGCTGGTGCCGTGAAAGCGAGTTCGTAGTCGTCACCGCCTGAAAATATATATTGCATTTGCTTTTGAGAGGTAAACTGAGGCAATAATTGAGTTGTAGCCAGCGTATTAATTGATTTATTAGCTATTAATTCCATAGCGATTGAAGTATCGATAACTGCGCCTACATGTGATTTTTTGAGAATATGCCCCAAATCACCCAACAAGCCATCGCTCACATCAATCGCGCTGCTGGCAATGCCGCGCAACGCTATGCCCAGGGTGACGCGTGGGATAGGGCTTTCTAACCGCTTTCTCGCAGTTGCAAACGCTTGCTCGGTCAATGTCACATTGCCTCGCATGGCTTCCAATGCCAAACGCGCATCTCCCAACGTGCCGCTCACATAAATATCATCGCCTGCTTTTGCACCAGAGCGCAGCAGTGCCATATTTTTAGGTACTTCGCCAAACACGGTGATGCAAATGTTCAGTGGGCCTTGCGTGGTGTCTCCACCGATGAGGGCACAGTTGTGTTTTGCCGCCAAAGTCAATAGACCACGGGAGAAGGGCGCAAGCCAAGCTTCGTCTGCTTTGGGCATCGACAGCGCTAAAGTGAACGCTAACGGCTTCGCGCCGCAAGCTGCCAAATCGCTCAAATTCACGGCGAGCGCTTTGTGGCCTAACGCGCTCGGGTCAACATCTGCGAAGAAATGCCGTCCTTCAATCAGCATGTCGCTGGAGATGGCCAATTGCATACCAACAGTGGGTTGCAGCAAGGCGCAATCGTCACCAATGCCAAGTGCTACACCGTCGTTTGGCCGCATGGCTCGGGCCGGTGCTTTGAAGTAGCGCTCGATCAGGTCAAATTCACCCATTCATGCCACCATTTATTTCACTATTCAGTTGATCCATTCGATGGCTCATTGCTTATATTTTTTGGTTCTTTCGCTGGCCATAAAAAGCTCAGTGGTTCGTGGTTCAAACGCTGCCACACGGCGCTACGAATGCGCTGCCGTTCACCCACGCTGACGTTGTGCGCACGTAGCGCCAATCTAAAAGCACAATAGTAACTGACGCCCACGTTCAGCGGCCCGATGACGAAAATACCTGCAATCGCCCACAGCAGTGCTTCTCGCAACTCGGGCACATGCAGCACATCCCAACCGTAGGAGGCGCCAGCGGCGGCGATTTGCCCGGTGGATAACGTCACATGGCGCAGTTCCAGTCCAAATCCTAAAAAGCTGGATATGGCTGGTATCAAGCCCAGCATCATGCCCAACGAGACGCTGGCAGCAAAGCCGGAGATATTTTTACGCATGAACAGCGCCCAGCGGTCAGCCCGCGCTGCGCCCAAAGTGGCTGTGATGCGCGGGTTAAAACGCATGGCAGAGTCCAAACGGTGCAACACAAACCAGTTTTCAGCCCAACCTGCAAAAATGCTGGATAGAAACAGCACCACACCCGTCGCCGCCGCAAACAAAGCCGTCGGCCCCAGCAGCGTGAGCGATGCCAAAGCATGATGCGCTTCGGCGTGGTCAATCAGTGGTTTGCCCAAACCAAGTTGCATCAAGTAGCTGATCAGCAGCACGCAGGGAACGACCAAAGCCAAGTTACCCGCAACAGCGGCGACTTGCGAGCGCACCACGTGGGTGACTTCGTCGACAAAAGACGCCACTTCGTTGTCGCCACTCAGGTCTTTGAGTTTTGCGGCCATGGCAGGCGCGGTCATGGCGGGCTGCTTGGTTGCCAGTGTCCAGTGCAGCAATTGAATGGCGATGAAGCTCAGCGCGTAATTCACACCGCCAAAAAAGCCGCCCCAAAAAGCTGAAAACCCCACAGCCAGCAGCAAGTATTTCACCAAAATAGTGATGGCTACCATGCCACCGCCACCCGCCGCTTTGCGCAGCATGTCCCAGTATTCAGCACGGTTGCGGGTGATGTAGTTTTCACCCGTTTCAGCGCTGCGGTCGGCCATTTTGGCGGCCAAGAGGGTGGTGTTGGATGTGATCAAATCGCGCACACTTTGCCTGTGCACGCCAATTTTGACCAAATGCGACAGCAACTTAGCGGTGTAGCTGTTAGGGCGATCAGACAGCAAACAATCCAGCAACTCGCGAATACGCAACACCCGCGCCCGCATCTCGCGCAAGCGGAAGACGAGGCTGACGGAGATGCCGTGTTCGTCCAAATGCGTGTAGACCGTGCCGGCAGCTTGGCGGCAAGCGTCTAAGCGGTCGCGAAACTTGGTGACGGCATGTTCTAGCGCCGCGTCATTTGCCATGGCAACTTCAGCCGGAGCATCAACAACTGCATGAGACGCTAAAAAAGCATCCCGCAAAGCATCTAAATCTGCATCCAACCAATGAAAGGGCCTGTCTTGCACGGCAGCGGGGCTCATGCGCGTACGCAGCTCAGGTGAAAAACCGCTGGACCGAATGTGACCCACGCAAAAGGTAATGGCTTCCAAAACCGTGTTTTGCCAATAGGTCGTTTGCGTACGCGCGCTATCACCAATGTCTGGTGTTTCTAACAATTCTGCAATGCGAGCCAGCGTCTCTTCATCCAGTTCGGCCAGCCACTGTTGGTCAAAACTTTTCGGTAGAACGAGCGAGAAGAGCACGGCAGCGTCTGTCGTCTCCGGCGTGGCAGGCAGCAGCTTCAAGCGAATGCGCTCGAAAAGCTCACTCACAAAAGCGCTGCGCTGCGCAAAACCATAGTCTGCCAACAAACTAGACGCATCGACGATATGCAGCAGTTGGTGCCACCATTGCCGAATACGTGTTTGCAACTGCGGCCGTGCTTGCACAACATCTAGCAGCAAATGCAAGCGGTTGATGGTGGCGCTGACCGATTTGGCATCGCCACGAATCCAAGCGAACAGCTCGATCAACCACAAGTGCCGTTGTGCCAGCGGCGCTTCTAGGTCGACCGCTTCTAGCAGTTCGGCTAAATCGCGTTTGAGTGGTTTGGTCATTTATATGGTTTCGTCATGGGGTTTCATGTTGGGACTTCAGTAAGTTATTCATCAATGACAGCCCATTCCACCAAAGCATCCAGCGCAGGCCGGGCTGCCCCAGCATTGGGATGGTTGATCAAGCCTACCACGCTGTAGCGCTTGCCGCTTTTGCCGATGGCGTAGCCCGCAACGGCTGCCACATCGCGTAGCGTACCAGTTTTGAGTTGCGCATTACCAATGGCGTTGACAGCGATGCCGCGCTTGGCCATGTTGGCGGCTGTGCCGTCCACACCTGCGACAGACAAGGAATTGACAAAAAAATCGCTGTTAGGCCGGCTGACCGCTAGGCGAAGCAGCTCACTGAGTGATTGCGCTGTGATGCGCTCTTTGCGACTCAACCCAGAGCCATTGTCTAAAGTCGGCGCTTTCACGGTTCGTCCAAATCGCTCGCGCCACCAGTTTTGCACCGTGGTGGCTGATCTTACAAAGTTGCCAGTTCGCGGCGCACCCGGCAGATGAAGCGAGCTGTTAAACGTTGAATACTGCACACTCAGCGTCAAAAAAACTTGCTGTGCCATCACGTTGTTGCTAAATTTGTTCACGTCAGCAATGATTTGCGACAGCGGTAACGACGGCGCTTGCCACAGCAGCAGTGCGGTGCGGGGCATGGTGCCGTAGCGAACCTTGCCGTCCAACACCCCGCCAGACGCTTTGTGCATGGCTTTGACGACGCGAATGGCGTAGCTTGCCGGCTCGACATAAGCTACAGGCCACGTGTTTTCACCACAGCGCACGCTGTAGCTGCCGCCAAATTGGACTTTGTTGGGGTTGGAGAAATCAGCACGCAAACCGCTGCGCCAATCGCCACAGCCGTCGGTCGTGGCGGTGACTTGGGCATCAATCGCGACATCGGCCATCGGCGGCTCACTCACCACGCGAATGGTTTGCGTTGCCGGATCAGGTACAAATTTCAAAATCAACGCTTTGAAGTTGATCAACAAACCATCTGGTGCGCTGTTGTAATTGCGAATAGGGTCGCCATCAAAATCGGCGGGGTTGTGCGCTGGCAAGTCAAACACGCTGTTGTCTAAAATAATGTCGCCTGTGATGCGCTGCACACCCAAGACTTGCAGAGTTTTGAAATTTTCCTCAATCCTCTCCATCACCCATTTGGGGTCGCCACCGCCTTTGATGATGAGGTTGCCGTTCAAAACACCTTTACTCAGCGTACCGTCGGTGTAAAAACCAGTTTTCCAGGTGAAATCTGGTCCTAAGATGTCCAAGGCGGAAAACGTGGTGACCAGTTTCATGACCGATGCCGGGTTCATCGCCACGCCGGTTTTGTAACTTAAACGAGGAGCTGCGTCTCCAGAAACAGCGCGTACTTCAAAGCTCACAGCATCACGCGGCACGCCAGCGCGAGCCAGAGCTTGTGAGATAACGGGTGGGAGTTGAGGTGCGGCTTCCCGTGTGGCAGTTGCAGCTATCGCTACGTGTGGCAGCCAAAAAAGCCCAAAGAAGCTAAGCAAGCTAGCAAAGCCGCAAAAACGGCACAATCGGTAAAACAAATTCATCAAGTCATTATCCTGTGCCTTGATAATAGGGCGATGTCTTCCATCAATTCGTTACATTCCGCACATAAGAACGCAAATATGAGCGCAAATGAGCCATCTTCTAAGCTTTTAGCGTTTGATACCAGCACGGAGGTCATGTTCATCGCTGTAACGGACGGCAAGCAGATTTGGCAACACACCGCTGAAGGCGGCGCTAAAACCTCTGCCGCCTTGATTCCAGCCATCATGGCCTTGTTGAAAGAGGCGAATTTAACGCTGCAACAGCTAGACGCCATCGTTTTCGGGCGCGGGCCTGGCTCGTTCACGGGGTTGCGCACGGCGTGTTCTGTGGCTCAGGGGCTAGCGTTTGGGGCGGGTGGCGTTCAGGTTTTGCCGATCAACACCTTGTTGGCCGTGGCTGAAGAGGCACGTTTTAACTCAAACATTACTCAAATTCAAGCCGTTTTAGATGCCCGCATGGGTGAGGTTTACGCGGCTAGCTATGCTTATAAAGATGGCATTTGGAGCGCAATTTCTGACATTCAGCTCTGCAAACCCGATCAATTGCAACTTGAAACGGGCTTTCAGTTGGCTGGTAATTGCTTGGAGGATGACAGCCGAATAAATGCCTTACCCACCGCCACAGCCATGCTGCGCCTAGCGCCAGCCATGTTGGCAGCCGGTTTGGGCGTACCAGCAGACCAAGCTTTGCCGCTGTACGTGCGCGACAAAGTGGCGCAAACCACGGCAGAACGTGCTGATTTGAAAAATCAAGTCATAAGCCAAGCCTTAAAATCAGCCGCATGAACGCGATTTTGAAGCCAATCACACAGCCAGAGGTGGCGTTTCACTCTTTGACGGCTGATTGGCTAGATCGCGTCTTAGACATAGAAAACGCCGTCTACGCCCACCCGTGGAGCCGCGCTAATTTCGAAGATTCCATCCAAACTGGCTATCAAATGCAGGTGTTGACTACTGCTGATTTGGATATTCTGGGCTATTTCATCGCCATGAAGGGCTTCGAGGAGGTGCATTTGCTCAATATCACGGTTGCAGAAACTTACCAACACCAAGGCTGGGCGAAGCTGATGCTGGATGCGCTGGCCGTTTGGTCGCGCGGGCAGGGCGCTGCGTGGCTGTGGCTGGAAGTGCGCGGCAGCAACGAGCGGGCGCAGCAGGTGTACAAAGCGCAGGGTTTCAAACTGGTGAGTGTTCGGCAAGATTACTACCCAAAAGGCCCCAAATCTAACGGTCGTGAAGATGCGATAGTTATGAGTTTGAAGCTGTGAGCCCAAAACTATGAGCCTCGATTTAGACACCCGCCAACGCGCCATGCTGCAAGAAATGGGCATCACCGTTTGGCTGCCTGAGCCAGTTTACATAGCAGAATATAGCGTAGAAGTACCTGAAATTGCTATTAATAAAATAGCTACTCAGGCAGTAAATACGCCGGCTACAGCCATAAATACACCCCCCAGAGCCGTATCGGAGCGACCACCTGTCAATTTGCCAGTTAAACAGGCGGATAAGCCTCCAGCCAGTCTTACCAGCCCCGCCGTGGCGCTGCAGCCCATGCCCTCAGGTTTGCAAGAGATGGATTGGCCAACCCTGCAGGACACCGCGCAAGCGTGCGAAGCTTGCCAGCTTTGCACAGGGCGAAAGGGCATTGTTTTTGGCACGCCTGCGTCCGTGCAGCCAGCCGATTGGCTCATCGTGGGCGACCCGCCAACCGAGTCCGACGAAGCCGCAGGCGCAGCTTTCACGGGTGAAGCTGGCATTTTGCTGGGTAATATGCTCAAAGCCATGGGTTTGAGCACGGAGCAGGTGACACAACAAGTCACATTGACCCCCGCCGTCAAATGCCGTTCTGAGGGCCAAAGCACAGGTGCACAAGAGCTGGCGCAGTGTGAGGCGTTTTTACGCCGTCAAGTGGCGCTTGTGCGTCCGAAAATGATTTTGGCGATGGGGCGCTACGCCGCACAGGCGCTGTTGGCGCAAACCGTTAGCAACCCCGTGCCACCGCTGGGGCAATTGCGTGGGGTTGTGCATCAATATCAAGGCATTCCCGTCGTCGTGACCTATTCCCCCGCCAATTTGCTGCGTAACCCTGCTGACAAAGCCAAGGCGTGGGCTGATTTGTGTTTGGCTAAGGCGTCTTTCTAACTCGCTTTAGCCGTCACTGGTGATTTAGTCGGTGCAAGAACCGAAGCAATGGCCACCACCATCAGCCCCACCGCCGCCCAGTCTTGCCAATGCAAGACCTCGCCCAGCCAATACGCGCCCACAAACACCCCCAAAATCGGGATAAACATCACCGACAGCGTTGACGCAACCGGTGGCAGCGTGCGTGCCAAGTAAAACCACGCCGCGTGGGCAAAGCCAAACACCAGCACCGCGTTGTAAATAATCGCAAACCATGAGCTTTGCGATGGCATCACCCACGCTTCTCGCTCAAAGGTCACTGTCAGAGCCGACATCACCACGCAGGCCAGCACCGTCATCCAGAAAGAAATCGCCAAAGTCGGGGTGTCAATTTTGGTGCGGCGCAACAGTTGCGTGCCCAGCGCCCAAGTCGCGGCCGCCGTCAATGCCAAAGCCACGCCTAGGGGTTTGCCGCTCAAGCCCATCATTTCATGCCACAGCAGCAGTGCCACACCCAGCGCGGCGGCGGCCACGCCCAGCCAGTTGCGCTTGGTCATGACGCTGGCAAAAAAGATTGCCCCCAAAATCGCCGAAAAAATAGGCATCGTGTAGCCCAAAATCGCCGCCCGCCCGCTGGACAGCGACTGAATCGCCAAAATAATGCACACATGCCAGATGAACATATTGGTCGCCGCCAGCAACAGCAGCTCGGGCCAATGTTTGCGCGGCATGGCAAACGGCACTTTCAGCCACACCAGCGCCAAAGCCAGCACCGGCAGCCCCAGCCACATCGACAGGGTTCTGAACAGCAACGGCGGCATGCCCGTCACGCCCAACTTCATCACTGGCCAGTTTAAGCCCCACACGACTGTAAGAATGATCAAGAGCCAGAGTTGCTTTGCGCTGAGTTTTTGCATGGTTCAATGGTAATTCAAATGATCGAGTGCTAATTTACAATCAAGCCATGACCTTTTTAGAACAACTCCAGCAAGCCGAGCGCCGCAACCAATCTATGCTCTGCGTCGGCCTAGACCCCGAGCCGTCCAAATTCCCCGCCCAGATCAAAGGCGATGCCAGCAAAATTTACGACTTTTGTGCCGCTATTGTGGACGCCACGGCCGATTTGGTGATTTCCTTCAAACCCCAAATCGCCTATTTCCACGCCCACCGCGCTGAAGACCAGCTGGAAAAGCTCATGCAGCACATGCGCGCCACCGCCCCTCACGTCCCCGTGATTTTGGATGCCAAACGCGGCGACATTGGCTCTACAGCCGCCCAGTACGCCATCGAAGCCTTCGAGCGTTACGGTGCAGACGCCGTGACCCTGTCGCCCTTCATGGGTTTTGACTCCGTGCAACCCTACTTGGCCTATCACGGCAAAGGCGCCTTCCTCCTCTGCCGCACATCCAACCCCGGTGGTGATGACTTCCAGGCCCAGCGCCTAAGCTCCGTCGCAGGCGAGCCGCTTTTGTATGAACACATTGCCAAGCTCGCCCAAGGCGAGTGGAACACCAATGGCCAACTAGGCTTGGTCGTAGGCGCAACCTACCCAAATGAAATAGAACGCGTCCGAAAAGTAGCTCCGCACGTCCCGTTACTCATCCCCGGCGTAGGCGCTCAGGGTGGTGATGCCGTGGCCACAGTCAAAGCCGGCTGGAAAGCAGTAAACGGCGAAACCACCGCCCCCATCATCGTCAACTCGTCGCGTGCGGTGCTGTATGCGTCCAGCGGAGCTGATTTTGCGGCTGCTGCGCGGAAAGTGGCGATTCAGACTAGGGATGTGCTGCAGGCTGCGCGGGGGATTTAGGACTCTGCATCTGGGCGAAGCATGTCTGTGAGTGCGCATCTAATCGCTGTTGAGAGTTGATCGCGAAGTCGTTTTGCCATGATAGGTGAGACTTCGATAAAAGTATCGTCATCAATTTTCAAGATGATCATGCCACCTGAATTGTTGTAGACAGAAAGGCTCTCATTATTAACTTCTGGACCGTTCGCGTAGAAATGAACTGGAATTGTCTCTTTGTTTTCTGTATTTTCAGCTGTGTTCGTATTTCCAGCCTCATATATCCAGGAGGCTAAAAGTCCAGACTGATCAGTGGAAATGATTATTTCTGGATCTGGCTCGTTCATATCACCTAGAGCTTGAGTGAGGACTATTTCTCCATTTTCGTTCTTATTAACTGATACTTGATGCATTACTTTTTTCATGTAATCCTTTGAATAGCGCCTCATCGAGGGCTTAAATATTATGCGTAGCTAAACTTGCGAAGACTAGCAATCATACAAACCCCCGAGCCGTTCAGTCAAAACTTAAAGCCAACCCTCAAATGAAAGCTCCCATTTCGCCCGGCGGGGCGAGAGGGGTTGGGGG
>JBEBJY010000069.1:0-13083 GCA_040079635.1 Burkholderiaceae bacterium
CCCTGTGCGTAGGCACAGATTTTGGAGCAATAAAGCGCGTCATGGATGGCGGCGATGATGGCTTCACGGTCTTTTTCTGCCGGTAGTTCAGGACCTTTGAGGATTTGGCTTGCTGCGACACGCTCGGCTTTGAGGGCGGACAAGGCGCGGGCAAAGACGGCTTCGGCTATGGCATTTGCTGGTGCGCCCAGCTCTAGCGCATTAGCAGCCGTCCACATGCCGGTGCCTTTTTGCCCTGCGGTGTCCAACACTTTATCGACCAAGTAAGTTTGACCGCTGGCGTCTTCAGGGTCTTTTTGCTGCAAGATATCTGCGGTGATTTCGATGAGGAAGCTGGATAAGGTACCTTTGTTCCAGGTCTCAAAGACTTGTCCAATCTCACCCGCTGTCATACCCAGCATATTTTTCATCAAGGCATAGGCTTCGCAAATGAGCTGCATGTCGATGTATTCAATGCCGTTGTGAACCATTTTGACGTAGTGCCCTGCGCCATCAGGCCCTATGTGCGCCGTGCATGGCACGCCGCCGACCAGCGGGTGGCCTGGGGTTGCGCCTTCTAGCTGTGCGCCAGTGACAGGGTCAACCTTGGCAGCAATATCGCGCCAGATAGGCTCTAACGATGCCCAAGCTTTGGCTGAGCCGCCCGGCATCAGCGAAGGGCCAAATCGTGCCCCCGTTTCACCACCAGAGACGCCTGAGCCTATGAAAGCAAAGCCTTTGGCGCTGAGTTCTTTTTCACGGCGAATGGTGTCGCCCCACAGCGCATTTCCGCCGTCGATGATGATGTCGTCTGCCTCTAAATAAGGCAGCAAGGTTGCAATCGTGTCATCTGTGGCTTTACCAGCTTTGACGAGCAGAATGATTTTGCGCGGGCGTTTGATGCTTTGCACGAATGCGGCAACATCAGTAAACCCAGCAACACGCGGCGCAGATGGCTCACTGACTTGGCACTGGGCGATAAAGTCGGTCGTGCGCTCTGGGTTGCGGTTGAAGACCGCGATGTTGTAGCCGTGGTCGGCGATGTTGAGGGCTAGGTTTTGGCCCATGACGGCCAAGCCCACTAATCCAATGTCTGAGCCGATGTCTGAAGTTGCGTTCATAGAATTTATATGTGAATGTTTGAGCCGATTAGTTGTGCCATTATGATAGGCGTTTTATAAATCGAATCTGCTTGGACTTCATGCCAAATACTATCAACACCCATTTTGTGCCCTGGTTTCGGTCAGTAGCACCTTATATCCATATGCACAGAGGAAAAACCTTTGTGGTTGGCATTGCGGGCGAGGCTATTGCAGCGGGTAAATTGCAGCATTTGGCGCAAGATTTGGCGTTGATTCAGAGCATGGGCGTGAAGGTCGTGTTGGTACACGGCTTTAGACCACAGGTAAACGAGCAACTGATGGCGAAAGGTCACACACCACGCTATTCACACGGCATGCGAATTACAGACGAAGTGGCATTAGACTGCGCACAGGAGGCGGCTGGGCAATTGCGCTATGAGATTGAAGCGGCATTTAGCCAAGGCTTGCCCAATACGCCAATGGCAGGGTCAACCGTGCGGGTAATTTCGGGCAACTTCATCACCGCTCGTCCCGTCGGGATCGTGGATGGTGTTGATTTTCAACACTCTGGCTTGGTGCGCAAGGTTGACACGGCTGGCATTATCAAAACGCTAGATTTTGGAGCGATGGTTCTGCTGTCTCCATTTGGCTTTTCGCCCACAGGCGAGGCGTTTAACCTGACGATGGAAGAAGTAGCGACGTCGGTTGCGATTGCTTTGCAGGCGGATAAATTGATTTTCATGAGTGAGGTTCCTGGCATCAGAATGAATCCTGACGAGCCGGCGAGCGTGGACAACCCAATTGATACCGAGTTGCCACTGGCCGCAGCCAAGGCACTGTTGGCGGGTTTACCGTTAGCGAACGACCCATCGGATACAGCATTTTATTTGCAGCATTGCGTCAAAGCCTGCGAAGAAGGCGTAGAACGCAGCCATATTTTGCCGTTTGATGTGGATGGCTCGTTGCTTTTAGAGGTCTATGTGCACGACGGCATTGGCACCATGGTGGTGGACGAAAAATTAGAGAGTTTGCGGGAAGCGACTGCAGATGACGTGAGCGGCATTTTGCAATTAATTGAGCCGTTTGAGAAAGACGGCACGTTAGTGAAACGCAGCCCCACCGAAATTGAACGCGATGCGAACAATTACAGCATCATTGAGCATGACGGCGTTATTTTCGCTTGCGCGGCGCTGTACCCTTACCCTGAATCCAAAACGGCTGAGATGGCAGCGCTGACCGTATCACCACAAGTGCAAGGTCATGGCGATGGCGAACGCGTGCTCAAGCGCATTGAACACCGCGCCAAGGCTGCAGGTTTAGAAAGCATTTTTGTGCTGACCACGCGTACCACACATTGGTTTTTAAAACGCGGCTTCAAACTTGTTGACCCTGATTGGCTCCCAGAAGCTCGCAAGCGCAAGTACAACTGGGACAGGAAGAGCCAAGTATTGGTGAAGAAGGTTAGCTAAGGTAGCTGGTAGTTACGCCAAAGCTTCAGACGGAATATCTTCAACTGGTTTTGCGCCAGTCATGATCGCCACGGTGTCAGACATGCTGATTTTCTTAGGGTCAACCACTGCCGCGCGTCTTCCCAAACGCTGGATATGGATACGGTCTGCCACTTCAAACACATGCGGCATGTTGTGGCTGATCAAAATCACCGGCAAGCCTTTGTCACGCACGCGGCGAATCAGCTCTAGCACCATATTGCCCTCTTTGACACCCAAAGCAGCCGTTGGCTCATCCATGATGACAACGTGCTGCGCAAATGCAGCACTACGAGCGACGGCAACACCTTGGCGCTGACCGCCAGATAATGTTTCAACCGCTTGCGTCATGGAGCGGATGCCGATTTTGAGCTCGTTCATGTGGTGAATGGCGTCTTTGAGCATACTGGGTTTGTCAATCAAACGAAAGACTTTACCCAAGATGCCAGGCCGCAAAGTTTCACGACCTAAAAAGAGGTTTTCAGCGATGCTCATGGCCGGAGCCACAGCCAAATCTTGATAGACGGTTTCGATACCAGCACGTCTTGCATCCATCGGTGAACGGAAATGCACAGGTTTACCGTCTAGCAGCATCTCGCCAGAGTCAGGTGTTACTGCACCGGACAAAACCTTGATGAGTGACGATTTTCCTGCACCATTGTCACCAATGACTGCCAAAATTTCTCCCGCACGAAGCTCAAAATCAACGCCATCAAGCGCTGTGACTTGTCCATAGCGTTTGACGATATTTTTCGCCTGCATGACCAAAGTAGTGTTCACATCTTGAGAGTTTGTATGTGGAGCGTTCATTATCGTGCTCCTTTACGCGACATCTGATCTGCGGCAACCGCCAAAATCACCAAAATACCCGTAATCAATGTTTGATAAACCGAGGCTACGCCCATGAGTGTCAAACCATTACGGAACACACCCACAATCACAGCCCCAACCAAAGAGCCCAAAATAATACCGCGACCACCAAACAAGCTGGTGCCACCAAGCACCACAGCGGTGATGGCATCCAAGTTCTCAGTCTGTCCCGCTTGCGGGTCACCCACGCCTGTTCTAGCTACAGAAAGAAGAGCAGCCAAGCCATAAAACAAGCCGGCTAGTGCATAAACACCGAGCAAAACACGGTCTACGGGAATACCTGTCAAACGCGATGCTTCTGGGTTGTTGCCCACTGCATAAATGTGGCGACCAGGAGCGGATTCGCGCAGCATGTACCATGCCAGCACATACAGACCAATCATGACCACCGTACCGTAACCCACTTCTGTGCTACCAAGGTTGAATGTGTTTCCCAAAGCCGTCATGACTGGTGGCAGATCCGTCACCGTTTGGGCTTCAGAATAGATTTGTGTGATGGCGAATGCAATATTCAGTGTGCCCAAAGTCACAATGAAAGGGGGTAATTTGATGCGGGTGATTAACAGCCCGTTGACCAAGCCAAACAAAGTTGTTGCGCCTAAACCGCAGGCAATTGCGACATACGGGTTCAGGCCGTAATCCGTCGCAAATTTGGTCATGATGATGCCGCCCAAGGCCATCACCATACCGCACGACAGGTCAATACCTGCCGTCAAAATAATCAAAGTTTGGCCGATAGCGAGTACGCCCACGACCATCACTTGTTGTAGAACGAGCGAGAGATTCTCGCCGCTTAAAAATCTGTCTGCTTGCGTTGCAAAAAATGTGCAAGTCGCTAGCAGAGCCAACCAAGGCCCCAAAGCCCCCCACGGGATTTGTTTTGTTTGCTTTGAGTCCATTGGTTCGCTACTTCTTTTCTATATAACTAATTTAAATAGTAAATTTATTGAATTAAATACCGTCTTGACGACAAGTAATTACTTCTTGCCCCAGCACAAATCAGCGCCGACTTTGGTGTCTTTGCTGTCAACGCCTTTGATGGCTTTGTTAGCAATCAAAGTCACGCCAGTGTCAACATAACCAGACGCTTTTTTGCCAGATTTGGCATACTCAGCACCTGCTTGCACGCCCATAGAAGCCATCTTCAACGGGTATTGCTGTGAAGTCGCAGCGATCACGCCTTTGGCTGTGTCTTTGATACCTTGGCAGCCACCGTCAACTGACACGATAGTCACGCCAGTTTTCTTGGCCTTTTGCAAGGCATTGAATGCACCAGCTGCTGCTGGCTCATTGATGGTGTACACCACATTGATGTCTGGGTTCTTTTGCAAGCAGTTTTCCATGGCTGTTTGACCTTTGGCTTGGTCTCCGAAGCTGTCAGCAGCGCACACGATTTCTGGTGCTGTCGACAATTCGTTTGACTTAGCGTCATTGGCTTTCAAACCGTAACCAACCATGAAACCGTTGTGACGCTGTGCGCCCACTGGGTGACCTGGGAACAAGTCAAGCATCGCGATTTTCGCTGGCTTGCCGCCCATGGCTGCTTTGGCGTATTGACCAATCAACTCGCCAGCCTTGTAGTTGTCAGTTGCGAACAAAGCATCTGCACCTTCAAATGGGCTGTCCAAAGCGATGACTTGCACGCCTTTGGCTTGTACTTTTTTCACGGTTGGGATGATGGCATCGCCAGTTGATGTGATCAAAATTGTTTTTGCACCAGCTGCCGCCATGTTTTCCAAGGCAGTGATTTGGCTTGCTGTGTCGCCGTCAGCTTTGCCGCTGGCAGTGATCAACTTGATGCCTAGCTTTTTAGCTTCAGCTTGTGCGCCCTCTTTCATCTTGACGAAGAAAGGGTTGGTTTCAGTTTTTGTGATCAAACCGACAACGGTTTGAGCGGCCATGCTGCTGGTTGCGGTAAAAACGAGAGCAGCGACGAGTGCGGAAGGCTTGAATTTCATGAGTGTCCCTAAAAATTAATAGTTAATTGCTGGTAAGCCAAGTTCTTGAACGATAAAAACAAAGTTAAGAGCTTGATTCCATCTTCTTCTTATCACGGCATGTGATGGAAGAATTGAGACGTAGTATGCCTGCAAGCAATTACTAAATCAATTGGCTTTATTAATGGAAAACCCTAGAAATCGCTCAAAAACAGCTTAAAAACTGTAAGAATTTGAAGAAATCAGGAAAAAGTATAGAAAAAGAGGCTCAGCGTACCAACCCCTATCGATTTATTTCGATAGAGGTGGAACTTCTAGAAAATGGATTTATCGGTGGTTAACGGGCGTTGCGCGCCGCTCTGGCGGCACGGTCACAGCGATTTCCGAGTTCAAAACTTGCCACAACTGGCTCAAGCGGCTGACCGCTTCGGCGGATGTGTCTTGCGTAGGAACCTTGCTTGAATGGCTCAAGGAATCTCTCATGACATACGTTTTAGATTTTTTCTTCAACGTGATTTCAGTATCCAAAATTCGCCATAGTTTACTCAACTTGTCATTCGCCTCGATGGTCGTATCCGTGGCGTCAACTGTCCCGTCTACAGCATCAGCTTGTCGTTTGTTCGCAATTTCCGTGTTCAAGACGCGCCACAGTTGACGCAGCACAGTTGAAACTTCTTTGGTTTTCTCTTCAACACCGGCTTCCTTTTCGGTTGCTCCGGCTTGGCGTTTAAACGCAATATCCGTATTCAGCACCGACCAAAGCTGCCCCATCACACCGGCTGCTTCGTCGAGCTTATCTTGGTGTAACTTGATTTCTGCTTCGGTCGCGGGTATCGGTTGGTTATTTTCGTCTGTTTTAAGAACAATATCTGTATTCAACACGCGCCATAGTTGCCCCAATACGTCGCCTGCATCTTTGTCGTCAGCGTTATTCGGATCGCTATTCGGGTCTTTACTTGCGTTCGCAGATTTGCTCCATGAGATATCTGTATTGAGCACTCGCCAAAGTTGATTCAGCACATCGCCACTGTCTTTGGCAACAGTGTCAGAACCTGTTGCACCTAACTTAGCATTTTTAATAGTCAGGGCCAACTCATCTTCCTCATCGAGCTTAATATTATTTTTAAAAGCCAATTGATCACCCACAAGCTCAGCGCCCACCGTCACAATATGTCCTTTTGTCTGAAGAACGCTCAGCAAAGCATACGTTTTATCGAGGGGTAATTTCAAACGACGTGCAACCAAAAAGCCAACCATGGGGCGCTTCTCTAACAATGCGCAAATGAGTTTCATGGCATCGACCAAATCGCCGTGCATATTGCACAAATTTGGCCATGAATCCAAGCGCAACAGGCACAGCATGAATTGACTATCCAAACGCCGAATCGTGACTGCGTAAGCAATACTCCAATCCGCCGCTGAAGTCATGTTCCGAGATATTGCAACCGCCATAGGGCCTACTCACGTAAAGATTGATAAATTTGTCAATACTTGATTCGATTTATAAAAACCGAAGCAAGTTTGCAATTCCGTCATTCAATTAATATTTATATTAATGCAATTAGAAACAGAATACAAACAAAAGTATACAGATAGTTACGCAAATAAGCTGATTTATGCACCATTAAGTAATAACTTAGCGACTAAAATGCGTGACATTTTTCACGCTAACAGCATAAAACTACATTAAGTAATCTTTTGACTGCTTGTAGATTTAATTCTGAATAAGCTAAAAATGGCGATGAGTGCAATGCCACAAAAACACAAAAACGACCAGTTGGCGATGGAACCACCTAGAAACGTCCAATCGATTTTTGTGCAATCACCAGAGCCTTTCAGAATCATGGGAACGAGGTTTTGCAGTGGAAACGTTTCAATCATGCCGTAAATATCGCGGCCACAACTTGCAATTTCAGGTGGATACCACTGCAACCAGCTTTGACGCGCTGCGACAAACGCACCACCCAGCGCCGTGATAATAACTAACCAAGAAGTGCTGAATTGAATGCCTTTTCCGCCAGTAGCCGACGCAATGATTGCCTGAATAGCTATTAAAATCATAGCATACCGCTGCACAATACACATCGGGCATGGCTCTAGACCGACTACGTGTTGTAAATAAAAGCCAAAACAGAGCATAGCAATGCAGCCCACGGCTATCAAAGCCATGATTTGTCTAAAACTAAAACGGTCTAAAAAGCTCAAAGCATTCAAAATGACGACTCCACGGTAAAATCAAAACTTATATCGGCAACAACTAGAGATCGAAACATTTAAAAAGTTCGCTTTAAATTTTGCTTTAAAGTTCTCTGAAAATTTCTTTCTCCACAAATTACTATCAGATAGGCAATCATATGGCACGCATGGTCAACTGTATCAAATTAGGCATAGAAGCTGAGGGCTTGGACTTTCCGCCTTATCCAGGTGACTTGGGTAAGAAACTATGGGAAGGCGTGAGCAAACAAGCTTGGGCCGATTGGATGAAACACCAAACCATGCTGGTGAACGAAAACCGCTTGAATTTAGGTGACTTACGTGCCCGCCAATACCTCGCCCGTCAAATGGAAGCACATTTTTTCGGTGGTGGCGCAGATGCAGCGCAAGGCTACGTACCGCCTAGCGCCTAAACTGACCTCCGAACCATAACTCGAAACACTGAAATCGCTCACTGTATTGTTATCGGTGCGGGTGTTGCTGGCGCATGTACTGCAGCTAGCCTTGCACGGCGCGGCTGGCAAGTCACCGTTGTAGATGCTGCGGCTGAACCAGCAAGTGGCGCATCAGGCTTGCCTGTAGGTTTATATGCGCCCTATGTTTCGGCAGACAACAACTTCACCTCGCAAATCTCGGCTGTTGGCGTGCAATTCACGCAAAGACTGGCTCGTCAACTGTTGGTAGAAGGTGTTGATTGGCAAGCCAGCGGCGTGATGTCGCGCAAATACGGTGAAGCGGAACAGTGGCACGCTGATGCAGGTTGGATAAAGCCCGCAGCACTGGTAAAAGCTTGTTTGTCGCAATCAAATGTGACTTGGGGTGGCAATTGCCATGTAAAACGGCTGGTTTGTGAGGACGGGCAGTGGACACTTTTAGACCGCGATGACCAAGTTTTGCTTCGTGTAGACATGGTTGTCATTGCCGCTTCCAATCAAAGCGCCGAGTTGTTAAATACCATCCCCAATACGCCAAAGTTGAACTTTCAAGCGGTTCGCGGTCAAGTTACCTTCGGTGATTTGAAGAAAGTCCAAACTCTGGCTCACCCAGTTAACGGAAGCGGCAGCTACATAGAAACCGATACGCAATGGCTGATTGGTGCGACATATGACAGAGACGACCTGAGTTTAGAGCCAATCATTCGCGATCAAGTCGACAATTTTGAACGTTTAGAAAACCTTGTGCCTGACATTTCTAAGCGACTTAAAGCTGAGTTTGAGCGTGGTTTGGTAAAAAACTGGGTAGGCATACGCTGCGCGACGACGGACAGACTGCCCGTCGTTGGCGAAGTTTTACCAGGATTGTGGCTGTGCACCGCCATGGCATCGCGCGGTTTGACCTTTGCACCGCTGTGTGCGGAGTTATTAGCTGCACAGTGCGAAGGGGAAGAGCTGCCGCTGAACCCGCGCCTCGTCAGAGCGCTCAACCCGCTGCGCTATAGAAAGAAATAGCCACAAAAAGTTGTATCAGTGTAAGAATCAAGCTCCCATTCAGACATAAATCACATGAATACAAAAAAAATAATCATCCTCTTTGCAGTCATCGCAGCCGCTATCGCTTTTTTTATGTTCGACTTAGGCAGATTCTTCGGCCTTGCCTACATCAAAGAAAGCCAGCAATCATTTTCAGCGCTGTACAACGAGCGCCCGGTCTTCATCACTGTCGTGTTTTTCGCCATCTATGTGGCCATCACAGCTTTGTCCCTGCCAGGCGCGGCCATCATGACGCTGGCCGCGGGTGCAAGTTTTGGGCTGGTTTGGGGGACAGTCGTCGTGTCATTCGCATCCACCCTAGGCGCAACCTGCGCGATGCTGATTTCCCGCTACGTGCTGCGCGACAGCATTGAAAAGCGCTTTGGCGCCAAGCTGGTCGAGGTCAACAAAGGCATGGAAAAAGAAGGCGCGTTTTACCTGTTCACGTTGCGTCTGATTCCCTTGATTCCCTTTTTTATGCTGAACGTGCTGATGGGGCTCACCAAAATGAAAACGCTGACCTTCTTTTGGGTCAGCCAACTGGGCATGCTGGCGGGCACGGTTGCTTACGTCAACGCGGGCACAGAAATCGCCAAAATCGACTCTTTGCGCTCGATCTTGTCTCCTGGTTTGATTGGGTCTTTCGTCTTGCTAGGGTTGTTTCCACTGTTGATGAAAAAGGTGTTGGATATCTTCAAAAAACGCAAAGTCTACGCCCGCTGGAACAGCGTGAAACCCAAAACCTTTGACCGCAACCTCATCGTCATCGGCGCAGGCGCGGGTGGTTTGGTAACCGCTTTGATTGGCGCAGCCGTCAAAGCCAAAGTCACTTTGGTGGAAGCTCACAAAATGGGCGGTGATTGTTTGAACTTTGGCTGCGTGCCGAGCAAAGCCATCATCAAATCCGCCAAACTGGCGCACCAAATGCGACATGCGGACAAATATGGTTTGAAAGCGGCCTTCCCCGCCTTTGACTTCAAAGCCATCATGCAGCGCGTACACGACATCATTGCAGAAATCGCCCCGCATGACAGCGTGGAGCGCTTCACCGGTTTGGGTGTGGATGTGGTGGAAGGTTACGCCAAAATCATCAACCCGTGGACGGTTGAAATCGCCATGAAAGACGGCGGCACCAAGACTTTGACCACACGCAGCATCGTTATCGCCGCCGGTGCCAGCCCCGTCGTACCGCCGCTGCCTGGGATTGAGCAATCTGGCTACGTCACCAGCGACACCTTATGGGATGCTTTTGCCAAGCTTGACGCGCTGCCGACACGCATGATTGTGCTTGGTGGTGGCCCGATTGGCTGTGAGCTGGCGCAAAGCTTTGCGCGACTGGGCTCAGTGGTGTCGCAAGTAGAGATGGCACCACGCATTTTGATTCGGGAAGACGAAGAAGTGTCCGCCTATGCTCAAAAATCATTATCTAGCGATGGTGTGCAGGTGCTTACATCGCACAAAGCATTGCGGTTTGAAAACGCTAATGGCGTTAAAACCTTGGTTGTTGAACACGCTGGCGCAGAGAAGCGCATTGAGTACGATGAGGTGATTTGCGCCGTCGGCCGCATCGCACGACTCAAAGGCTACGGCTTGGAAGACTTGGGCATTCCTACCCAGCGCACGGTCGATACCAACGAGTATTTAGAAACCATCTACCCCAACATTTACGCCGCAGGCGACGTGGCTGGGCCTTACCAGTTCACCCACACTGCCGCGCACCAAGCGTGGTATGCGGCAGTGAATGCGCTGTTTGGCACCTTCAAAAAGTTCAAAGCCGACTACCGCATCATCCCCGCCGCCACGTTTATTGACCCCGAGGTGGCTCGTGTTGGCCTGAACGAACTAGAAGCCAAAGCGCAAAACATCGCCTATGAGGTTACCAAATACGGCATCGACGACCTAGACCGCGCCATTGCCGACAGCGAAGCGCACGGCTTCATCAAGGTGCTGACCGTGCCGGGCAAAGACAAAATCTTAGGTGTCACCATCGTGGGCGTGCATGCGGGCGACTTGTTGGCTGAGTACGTTTTGGCGATGAAGCATGGTTTAGGCTTAAACAAGATTTTGGGAACTATCCACGCTTACCCCACTCTAGCTGAGAGTAACAAATACGTGGCCGGCGAGTGGAAACGGGCGCACCAACCAGTCAAACTGCTGGAATACGTCAAAAAATACCACGATTGGCGCAGGGGATAAAATGAAATATTTTGCTACATTTTTAATAGCTATATTGGCAATAATTACGCCGGCTAGTGCCGTATTTGCACAGTCTTTTGACCACAATTACGCAGCTTACGATGCACAACTCAAAAAGCACGTCAAATGGCTGCCTGATGGCAAACAAAGCCGCGTCAACTACAAAGGCTTTGCCGCAGAACGCGCTGAGTTGACCAAGACCTTAGATAACTTCAGCGCCGTCACCCCCGCACAATTCGCAACGTTCAACAAAGAGCAGCAAATGGCGTTTTTGATCAACGCTTACAACGCCTTCACCATCGAGCTGATTTTGACCAAATACCCCGATGTCAAATCCATCAAAGACCTAGGCAGCACTTTCTCAAGCCCGTGGAAGAAAAGCTTCTTCAAACTCTTGGGTGATGAGCGCAATTTGGACTGGATCGAGCATGACAAGCTGCGTCCAACTGGCAAAAACATCATGAATGGCGGCTACCAAGACCCGCGCATCCACGTCGCCATCGTATGCGCCAGTATTGGCTGCCCTGCCCTGCCACCTGAGGCTTTTACCACTGGCAAGCTAGACGCGCAACTTGACGCTGGCATGGCACGATTTGTGGGCGACAAAACCCGCAACCGCTTTGCCGATGGCAAACTGCAAGTTTCCAGCATCTTCAAATGGTTCAAAGACGACTTTGAAAAAGGTTACAAAGGATTTGGCAAAGTTGAAGACGTTTTCGCCAAATACGCTGACGCTTTGAGCACTGATGCTGCCGCGCAAGCGCAAATTCGCGCCAAAACAGTGTCCATCAGCCACTTGGATTACGACTGGTCTTTGAATGACCAAGGTCGGTAAATGTCCCTGGGTTTTAAATTTTTCTTGTTGACACTGTTCGTTAATTCAGTCTCTGCGGCTGAATCAACGTCATTTTTAACACCGTTTTCGTCAGCAACCGGCACAACCGCACCTGCTCCGTGGCAATACATCGCCCTGCCAGAGCGTTACGCCAAACCGTTGACGGCGATTGATATTCACCCGCTTGATGGCAAAAAAACATTGCGTCTGCGTGCAGACAAATCATGGGGAACGGTAGCGCACCCGTGGGCTGGGGCGGCAAAAACCATTGAATTTCAATGGCGGCTGGACAAACCCCTGCCGCAAGCCAACTTCAATGCCAAGGCCACTGAGGACGCCGCAATCAAAGTGTGCGCCAGTTTTGACATGCCAGCCGAACGCATGCCAGTTGGCGAGCGCACTTTGTTCAAACTGGCGCAATTTTTCAGCCGTGAGAAGCTCCCCACCGCTACCCTCTGCTATGTTTGGGCAAATGCTGAAGAGCTGAACAGTATCGTCAACAGTCCAACAACAGCGCGCGTGCGCTATATGTCGCTTGATAACGCGTCATCGCCCCTGAAAACTTGGAAATCACACAAACGCAATTTATCTGACGACTTTTTGAAAGCATTTGGCGCTGAATCCCCTAGTGTTCCTGCCGTGACCGCTATCATTGTGGGAGCAGATGCCGACAACACGCAAGACACCAGCTTGGGCTATGTGGCTGACATTGTTTTGCAACCTTGAATCCAATCACCTGAAGCCAACGTATAGCCTGATATGAAAACCCTGCTTTTGTTCAATTACGACTGGGACGCCGAAGGCTTTCAGCGCTTAGCCACACAAAAAGGCCAAACATGGTCAAACGCCTTCAGCAGCCGTGGCTTCGATTTATTCTCTTTCCCCAGCAACGCTAATTTGGTGTTTTTCGATCTAGACCGCTTTGTCAACAAGCTCGCCAGCCAAGCCAAACGCGCAGGTTGGACGGCGGTCGCATCACAACATGAGCAATTCGGCGCCCTCGCCGCCGCCATG
>JBEBJY010000070.1:0-12524 GCA_040079635.1 Burkholderiaceae bacterium
GAACCAGACGATTAGCTTGAAGGCCGCAGTCGCCACCGCGCTGGGATTCACGCTGCTGAACCCGCATGTTTACCTAGACACGGTGCTGCTGATTGGCGGCATCAGCGTGCAGTACAAGCCAAACCATTACGACTATGCTGTGGGTGCGCTGATCGCATCGTTCACCTGGTTTTTAACCCTAGGCTTTGGCGCACGGCTGCTGCGCCCGCTGTTTGCCAAAGCGCGGACTTGGGTGGTTTTAGAGGTGGTGATTGGGCTGCTGATGTGGAGCATTGCTTACCATATTTGGTTTTTGCCAATAGCGACGTAGCAAAAAAAATAGACCAATTTTGCTATGTTTAAAATAGCTGCTTAGGCAATAAACACGCCGGCTAGTGGCATATTTATCTATTAAAAAATGCTATATTTTTAATAGCAACATCGTGAACGACCTATCGCAACCGCTTCACCAAACTAGACGTATCCCAACGCTGCCCACCCATGGCTTGCACGTCGGCGTAAAACTGGTCTACCAAGGCGGTAACTGGCAACCTTGCACCATTGCGTTTGGACTCGTCCAACACCAAACCTAGGTCTTTGCGCATCCAATCGACCGCGAAGCCGAAGTCAAACTTGTCTGCCACCATGGTTTTACCACGGTTGTCTAGCTGCCAGCTTTGTGCGGCGCCTTTGCCGATGACGTCTAGCACCAAGTTGACGTCCAAGCCCGCTTTTTGACCGAAAGCCACGGCTTCGGACAGACCTTGCACCAAGCCAGCGATACAAATTTGGTTCACCATCTTGGTCAACTGCCCCGCCCCCGCCTCGCCCATGCGGGTGAAGGCACGGGAGAAGGCCATCGCAGTGGCTTGCACGGCGTCAAAAGCGGCTTGGTCGCCGCCGCACATGACCGTTAACAAGCCGTTTTGCGCACCAGCTTGCCCGCCAGAGACGGGTGCATCGACAAAATGTAGCCCAGCAGCCTGTGCTGCAGCGTACAGTTCGCGGGCGATATTGGCTGACGCAGTGGTGTGATCGACCAGAATTGCGCCTTTTTTCATGCCTGCCAAAGCGCCATCAGCACCCAAGATAACGCTGCGCAAATCGTCGTCATTTCCCACGCAGCAAAACACGATATCTGCATCTTGGACGGCTAGTTTAGGGGTTAAACCATATGTAGCCGACGTATATTCGGCACAGAACGCTATAGATTTTGCAGTGGAACGGTTGTAAACCGCCACGCTATGCCCCGCCAAATGCAAATGCCCCGCCATGGGGTAGCCCATCACGCCTAGGCCTAGGAAGGCGACTTTTTGAGATGGGGTAGATTCGTAGGTTTTGGGGTTGGTGGATGACATGGTGAAAGATTCCTGAAAAGGTCGCCTAAAAATGGCTTGTAAAATAAATTGTGAACGACTTAAATAATAAACGATACCTTCTGCGAATGTTGACTTGCGGGCTATTTCTTTGCGTGGGTCTTTGCGTGAGCCTGACTGCAGATGCGCAAGAAATCGCGCCACTAGCTGCCACAGAAGAAAAAATGGTCGATTCGCCTATGGCAATTGCACCAGCAGAGGAAACTAAGAGCGATGCGGCTAAAAGTGAAGAAATTGTAAGTGCTGTAGGAGTCGTAGGCATAGCGTCCTATTACGCTGCTAAGTTTCATGGCAGACGCACGGCCAGTGGCGAAAAATTCAACTCAAAAGTGCTAACGGCGGCGCATCTCAGCTTGCCGTTTGGCACATTGTTGAAAGTGACAAATTTGCGGAATCTGAAATCCGTCATCGTCCGCGTGAACGACCGCGGCCCGCATGTACGGGGACGAATTGTGGATTTATCTAGGGCTGCGGCGGAGATGATTGGTATGCGGCACACCGGCACTGCCCGCGTTGAGCTTGAAATTCTTGCAAAATAAGTTTAAGCCTTAAAAATTAAACCTTAGCAATCTCACCCGCTTCAATGGTGATGATGCGCTCACACCGTGCGGCAATGGCGGGGTCATGCGTCACCAATACCAGCGTTGTGCCCAACTCCGCGTTCAGCTCGAACATCAGTTTCATAATGCTCTCACCTGTGGCGTGGTCTAGGCTGCCGGTAGGTTCATCCGCTAGCAAAACTGAGGGTTGAACCACAAATGCACGCGCTAGGGCGACGCGTTGCTGCTCGCCGCCACTCAAAGTTTTGGGGTAGGCGTTTAAACGGCTGCTTAGGCCGACACGGGCTAGCATCTCGCTGGCGGCTTTGCGGGCATCTTTGCGACCTGCCAGTTCTAAGGGCAGCATGACGTTTTCTAGAGCGCTGTAATTGCCCATGAGTTGAAAGCTTTGGAAGACAAAACCTAGGCTTTGGGCTCTTAACAAGGCTCTGGCGTCTTCATCAACGGCAAAAATGTCTTGCCCACGCAGGCGAACCGTGCCTTTGCTGGGTGTGTCCAAGCCCGCAATGATGGACAATAAGGTGCTTTTGCCCGAACCGGATGCGCCGACAATGGCGCAGGTTTCCTTGGCTGCCAGCTGGAAATCAATATCGCGCAAAATGTCTAGAGTGCCAGTTGAATCGGTGACTGACTTGAACACATGCTCTACGGCAATAATAGAATCTCTCATGCAACAACCTTATTCAATGATTTCAAAATTAGCTTTCATTTTTCTAGCACTTTACATGGTGACCGTGCCTGCATTTAGCAAGACCGCTGATGTAAAAGCAAAATCAAACATGCAACCCGTGCGGATTTTGGTCGTCGGTGATTCGCTTAGCGCTGAGTATGGCCTAAAGCGCGGCAGCGGCTGGGTGGCGCTCCTGGAAAACCGTTTGGCTGAATCGGTTAATTGGAATGAAAAGTCAAAGAAAAATGCTACTAATAATATAGCTACTCAGGCAATAAATACGCCGTCTACAAGCGAAAATACCTCTAAAATATCGCCTGATTTCACTGTAATTAACGCCAGTATCAGCGGCGATACAACCTCGGGCGGACGCTCACGCTTGGCGCCCTTGATTGACCTGCACCACCCCACACACGTCATCATCGAACTGGGCGCAAACGATGCTTTGCGTGGCCTGCCAGTGGCGAAGACCGAAGAGAATTTGACGGCGATGGTGCAAACCGCGCTGAAATCAAAAGCGAAAGTGCTGCTGGTCGGCATTCAAATTCCGCCGAATTACGGCTCAGCATTTGCCAAACAGTTCACGGCAACTTTCCCTAAAGTCGCCAAAGCTAACAATGTGGGCTTGGTGCCGTTCATGCTGGCTGGTGTTGCGGATGTACAAAATGCCGCAGATGCCGCCAAACTCTTCCAAGCAGATCGCATTCACCCGACCGAAGCGGCGCACCCTATTATTTTGAATAACATTTGGCCTGAATTGCAAAAGCAACTCAAATCAGCATCGCCATCAAAAGCCAAAAAGTAAACCAATAATTAATCCAAAAATGAGTTTGACCCCCATCACCGCAGCGGAAGCCCTGCAACAGCTAGACAGTTTCGACACGATCATCGATGCCCGCACCGAGGCAGAATTTGGCGAAGACCACCTGCCCGCCGCGATGAACTGGCCCACATTGAACAACGCCCAGCGCATCGAAGTGGGCACCATGTACAAGCAAATCAACGCGTTCGAAGCGAAAAAACGCGGCGCTGCGATGGCTGCCGCGAATATTTCAGCGCACATCAACGCCCATGTGATTGATAAGCCGCGCGACTGGAAACCCCTGACTTACTGCTGGCGCGGCGGCAAACGCAGTGGCTCGCTGTCGCTGATTTTGAGTGAAATTGGCTTCAATGTACGCATTATTAACGGTGGCTACAAAGCCTTCAGAGCGGCACTGCTAGAAGATATTCCGCGCTTGGTCGAACGGCTCAACTTCATCGTCATTTGCGGCCCCACGGGTTCGGGCAAAACGCGGTTGTTGCAAGCGTTGACCGCTATTCCTGCAACGGATGCTCAGCCGGCTCCACAAGTACTGGATTTAGAAGCCCTGGCCAACCACCGCAGCTCCGTGCTGGGCGTGCTGCCGGGTGTGCCTCAACCTACTCAAAAAGCCTACGACACTTTGGTATGGAACGCTTTGCGCCGCTTTGACCCCAAACGCCCTGTGTACGTCGAAAGCGAGAGTAAAAAAGTCGGCAATGTAGCTGTGCCTTTGTCCTTGATGGACAAAATGCGCAGCAGCCCTTGCCTGAATTTGCAGCTGCCGTTGGAAGAACGGGTAACGCTGCTGATGGAGGACTACGACTTTTTCGTGAAAGACACCGCGTTTTTCTGTGACCGCTTGGAGGCGCTTACTGAAGCACGTGGGAAAGTCGTCGTGCAAAGCTGGCAGGCGCTGGCACTGGCCAACCAATGCGAGCCGGTGGTCCGTGAACTGCTCACACTGCATTACGATCCGGTGTATATGCAATCAATGCAGCGCAACTTCAAGCACTACGCAAGTGCGACATGGATTGCCCCTGAAAACCATTCCATGACGGCCATCGTTAAATTAGCACAATCTTTGGTAGCTCCAGATTTGATTTAATGACTGGTTAAAACTAAAAGCCTCAGTTTTATCCCATAGTCGACTACACGAATCTTATAAAAATTAATATCTACTCACATAACGCTTCGTCAAGTCCTGCATAGTCGTATTTGTGTCATTTTTTTAATTTTTTTCGCACATCATCATTCAACGTGTATGTAACAGTCAGGCATACTAGTTGGTAGAAATGTCCTAAAGTTTCGACAGGTATCCATACAAAAAACCCATGTGTATCACGACTTAGAAATTGATGGCTTCATGTTCTTAAACCTCAGACTATTCAAACTTGCCGCAAGTTTTATTCTAATTATCAATGTATTGCCCTTGACCGGTTGCGTTACACCCCCAACCGGTGCGGGTGAGGCTGCTATAGCCATCGATCAAGTACCTCGCGGGGTGCATCTGCGCCTGGCCAACAAAGTGCTTTCTTTTGAATTTGACAAAGCCGCCCTCGATATTACTGCAGCAGCACCCTACTTAGACAGGATAGCAGCCTTGATCATCACAAAATCAGCTAAGCTGGTCGCAGTAGAAGGCTATACCGACAATATCGGTTCACTGACGGCCAACCAGGCGCTCTCCGAGGCACGCGCCAAAGCGGTGAGTGATGCATTGCAAGTGCGAGGCGTACCTGCCGAACGCCTCAAAGCCGAGGGGTTTTCCCTTCACCGCCCCATCATGTCCAACAACACAGAAGAAGGCCGTGCGTTAAATCGACGTGTTGAAATTGTAATTCTTGATGAAACCGTCGAACACATCAGCCGTGAAGAAGCTGCCGACGCGTTTGAATCGGCTTTTGCCAAACTCAAAAACATGGTGGATCAGGGTGTTGTCAAGCCACTGACGACCCCTGAAAAAGCTACACAATGAATCCAACCGCCCCGCTAGTCAACTCCTCCGTTATTTTTTAGGTACTCAACATGCACGAGGGGGTTGGCTTCACATACGACTTGCCGCCAGCGTTGAGCTTAGGCTGCGATGCTGACATTAACTTCAAAAGTGCGAAAAACCAAGTTTCCCCTGCTTGGAGCGACGATAAATTTGTAGATTTGGGTTTGCAATATAAGTTTTAAGCCACTTATATCGGTTCAAACCACTTTAAAACCAGCGTGCTGAAAAGCCGCTGTTTTTTTATTTGCTTTGAATATCGTGATAAATGCACGATTTCAGAGATTTTTTTGTTGCAATTAATTACAAACAGTCCCTGTCTAGATTACGCTGTGGCAGCATTTCTAACCAACTCGACAATTAATTCAAATGTATTCAAAAAACTCACTGCGCACAGTTTTTCAATCCGCTATTCACGCTACATTAGCCATCGCATTTTTCAGTGGTTTTATTGCCTTATCGGGTTGCGCAAGTAAGCCGGAAGTCATCGCAGCACCTGTTGCGGCGGCACCCAAGGCCGTTATCGCCATTGACCAAACACCGCGTGGCGTGCAAATCCCATTACCAAACACGGTGCTGTTTCAGTTTGGCAAAGCGGATTTGAATACAGTCGCTGCTGATCCGTATTTAGACAAAATCGCAACGTTGATCAAAACGAAATCATCCAAACCAGTTGCAGTTGAAGGCCATACAGACAATGTTGGCACCTTGCCAGCTAACCAACAAATCTCTGAAGCCCGCGCCAAAGTCGTGCGTGATGCACTGCAAGCGCGTGGTGTGCCAGCTGAGCGCTTGAAAGCCGAAGGTTTTGCGTTCCTGCGCCCTGTCGTTTCCAACGCCAACGAAGAAGGCCGCGCTTTGAACCGCCGCGTTGACATCATCATCTTGGATGAGAAGGTTGAAAACATCACCGCTGGAGAGCCAGCCAATGGGTTTGAGTCTGCCTTTGCCAAGCTCAAAGCGATGGTTGATGCAGGTTTGGTCAAGGCACTTTGATCCTCATATGGGTTACTACTTTCTAAGTATCAATCCATATTTTTTGTATCAAGAGGCATGTGGCTTACCATCATCATCGTAAGAAAATTCATGCTACAACTTTTGTTCTCTAACTGCTTTTCAGTCCAG
The DNA here is from genome assembly GCA_040079635.1 of Burkholderiaceae bacterium. Taxonomy (GTDB): domain Bacteria; phylum Pseudomonadota; class Gammaproteobacteria; order Burkholderiales; family Burkholderiaceae_C; genus Aalborgiella. The sequence goes on from JBEBJY010000070.1 coordinate 6,509, forward strand.
CAGCCAGAAAATTAATTGTCAAAAAAGATAGCAAATAACTCATATTTTTCATGCATATTTCACCATTAGCATTTTTATTTCATTTTATGAAATAAAAATATTTAGTCTCATTTTCTTGAAAATAGATACAAATTTGTTTATTTCGGTAACGCTTTGTCACCTTCTACAATGACAGGATTATTGCTACACGTGTGTCGTCTTCGGTACTATTTATCGAATGAAACACACAACTTCAATCCCTCGCAAATTGCCAATTTGGTTGGGCTTTTGCCTAGCTATGACATCGGTCATAAGTTATTGCTCAATGACAATGCATAAGCCGCTTTATCACATGGATCAAACCTCGCGTGGTGTTGAAGTTAAATTGAAAAATAATGTCATGCTGTTTGAATTTGGCAAAGCCAGTCTAAGCACTGCAGCTATACCCTATTTAGACAAAGTAGCTTTTTTGATCATTTACAAATCATCAAAGCAAGTTGCTGTAGAGGGTTACACCGACAATATTGGCAGCATTGAAGTTAATCAAGAGCTATCAAATGCGCGTGCAAAAGTCGTGAGTGAAGCACTACAAAAGCGTGGCGTCCCCGCCAAGCGTCTTAAATCAATGGGTCTTGCTTTTCATAGACCCGTCATGTCTAACAGCCAAGAGCAAGGCCGCGCCTTAAACCGTCGTACAGAAATCACGCTTTTAGATGAAACTATGGATAAGCTAACTGACGATGCGTCTAACAATGCATTTCAGCTGGCTTTTTCAAAACTCAAAACCATGGTTGATAAAGGCACAATACGGCCTGTGTCTTAAATTTTTAACAATCACACCCTATTCTCAATCATCAATTTATGAAATTTAGCATGCTCAATCGTCGCCATTTTTCTAGCGTTTTGGCTGCTGGCTTGGCGTCAGTTAGTACCACTAGTTTTGCACAAGTCGGACGCCCCAAACTCGCTTTGGTCTTAGGCGCAGGCTCAGCACGTGGCTTTGCGCACATTGGCATCATCAAAGCGCTGGATGCAGCGGGTATCAAACCTGATTTGATCGTCGGTGCCAGTGCTGGCAGCGTGATTGGCGTGTTTTACGCCGCTGGCTACACTGGCTTGCAAATGGAAGATGTAGCGATGAAGGTGCGCGATGCGGATGTCATCGACGCTGCAGCCAACACCAAGCGCGGCTTGGTAGGCGGTGAAGCTTTGCAAAAGCTCATCAATAACTTTGTCAAAGACAAGCCGCTGGAAGCGCTGAAAACGCCATTCATCGCCATGGCGACGAATCTCAAAACGGGTGACCCCGTGCAATTGCGTATTGGTGACTCTGGCCAAGCTGTACGAGCCTCTAGCAGCATGCCGGGTGTGTTTTTGCCAACGATGATTGGCGGCATGGAGCTGGTGGATGGCGCTATCAGCAGCCCCCTGCCAGTTTCAGTGGCGCGGCAAATGGGTGCGGAAACGGTAGTGGCGATTGACGTAGGCGCTGCACCACAAAACGCGCATGCAACCGGCATTTACGAAATTGTGATGCAATCGTTTGAAATCATGGGGCAGTCGATTTCAAGACTAGAAGGCCAAAAGGCCGATGTGTTGATCAAACCCGCTGTGGGGCAATTTTCAAGCTCGGATTTCAGCAACCGTGCGCAATTGATTGCGGCTGGTTACACCGCTGGCCAACGCGCGATTGAGCAAATCAGGTTAGCGCAAAACGGCAACTACAAAAAACGCAAATAAGACTGCCGATAAATTATGCGCCTGCAGGTGAAGCGGGTGCGTCGGGCTGATCTGTAGAGGGCGGTGTATCGTCTTGCACGCCATCTTCAGGTTCGCCTTCAATCGGGTCACCGGCCTTGCGCTCAGACTTCATCTTGAGTTTTTCCTCTTTTTTCTTCTTTTTCGCGAGTTCTTTTTGACGCTTTTCGAAGCCGTAATTAGGAGTTGCCAAGGTATTCTTTCAGGTAATTTGTCGAGATCAGTCAAAAACTGACTATGGCACTGACTTTAACAGCTTATTGCGATTTAATTAAAAGCGGACTGCATAGCCTGCACCAAATCAGCCTGTAAATCTTCTACGGCTTCCAAACCAATCGAAAAGCGCACCAAATGGCCGTGTTGCAAGTATTCAGGCAATGGCAATGTACGCATCTGTCGTACTTTGTAGGGCACGACCAAGCTCATCGGCCCGCCCCAGCTGAAACCAAGTTTGAAGACTTTTAGGGCATCACAAAAAGCATCCACTTGGGCACTGCTAAAACGCTCATTCAACATGATGCTAAACAGTCCAGCAGAGTAGCCCTGTGTGCAGACTTCTTGCCAATGCGTATGCCCAAGCGAACCAGGTAGCGCAGGATGCAGCACTTTCACGATGTCAGACTGCTGTTGACACCACACAGCCAGCGCATAGGCTGCAGCGCCATGCGCGGCATAGCGAATGGCCAAAGTAGGCAGTGAACGCAAGATGGTCTCGATGTCGTTGACGCCAACACTATAGCCAAGGCGCATGTGACAGTGTTTGATCTGAGCGCTCAACGCGGCATCTCGGGTCGTCACGCTGCCCATCAACACATCACCGCCACCGCTGGGGTATTTGGTCAGCGCGTGAACAGAAATATCAACACCCTGCTCAAAGGGGTTGAAGGCGATGCCCGCTCCCCAGGTGTTATCCAAGGCGATCAAGACGTTTTTCGCTTTGCAAATACGCACCAGCTCGGGCAGATTGGGAAACTCTAAGGTCACCGAGCCGGGTGCTTCCAGCCAGACCAACTTGGTTTTGGCGCTGATCTTTGCTGCCAGATCCGCGGGGTTCATCGCGTCATACACTTGGTAGCTGATACCAAACTGAGCCAGTTCGCCTTTGGAAAGAGTTTTGCTGGGACCGTAAACGTTATCCGGAATCAGTATGTCGTCGCCTGATTTAAGCAACGCAAAGTTCACCAGTGCAATGGCGGCCAAGCCACTGGGCACCAACGTGCAATAGTTGCCACCCTCCAACGTACAAAGCCGCTCTTCCAGCAAAAACGTGGTGGGCGTGCCCTTCGTGCCATAGGTGTATTGGTGGCCAACTTCGTCTTTGTAACGCTCACGCATCACAGCAACGCTGGGAAAAATGATGGTGGACGCCTTGAACACGCCGGGCTGCGGTGCACTGTAACCCTCTGGCGGCTGGTAGGGGTGATGAATAAGTTGTGTCGTTTTATCCATCAACCGCTTTCAAAATATTCTCAAAAAACCTAAAAACGGTCTTTTAAACCGACCACTTGGTAATCAGTTGCTCCACGCGAGTCGAGTCATAACCTTCAAACGGCTGGTGTATCCACGGGTTGGTCGGCAAATGCTCGACCGAGTAATCCGCCTGAAAAGCGGAAACACCCTTGGTCCACAGCACTGCGCTGCGCAGCTCAGTGATGGGTGCGTAGTTGTTTTTCAACTGGTCAATCACCTTGATCAAGGTGTGGCCGGTATCTGCCAAATCATCCACCAAGAGCACTTTGCCAGCGATTTCACCTTTGGGTGTGGTGATGAAGCGGGCGATGTCCAAATTGCCTTGCTGCGTGCCGGCTTCGGCGCGGTAGGAGCTGGTGGACATGATGGCCAATGGTTTGTCAAAAATGCGCGACAAGATGTCACCCGGACGCATGCCGCCGCGAGCCAGACACAAAATCGTGTCGAACTGCCAGCCAGATTGGTGAATTTTGATGGCGAGTTTTTCAATCAGATTGTGGTACTCGTCATAACTCACGTACAGGTGTTTGCCGTCTTCAGTTAACATTTTTTGTCTCCATTGATGAATAATAAATCACAATTTTTACTATAAATTTAATAGCTGCTCAGGCAATAAATACGCCGGCTAGTTGCCAATATTGGTATCTATTTATAAATGCTTTTACACTTCAAACGGGTGCTTCATCATGATCGTGTGATCACGGTCTGGACTCGTCGAAATCACATCAATCGGCACGCCAGTCACCTCACCGATACGCTCTAAATAGCGCTTAGCGTTAGCAGGCAGCTTGGCGTAATCTGTCACGCCGACGCTGGATTCAGTCCAGCCTGGCAGAGTTTCATAAATCGGCACACAACGCTCGATATCGTCTGCGCCCATAGGCAAGATGTCGATGGTCTGACCGTCTAAGGTGTAACCGACGCAGAGTTTCAACTCGGTCAAACCGTCTAAAACGTCCAATTTGGTGATGCACAAACCGGTGATGCCGTTAACCTGAGCGGAACGCTTCAACAGCGCTGCGTCAAACCAGCCGCAACGGCGGTAACGACCTGTGACCACGCCACGCTCAGCACCCACGGTACTCATATGGTAGCCCGGTGTGCCTTCTTTTTGCCATTCCAACTCGGTTGGGAACGGGCCGCCGCCCACGCGGGTGCAATAAGCTTTGGTGATGCCCAGCATGTAGTGCAGCAGGTTCGGGCCCACGCCAGAACCGGCAGCCGCATTGCCCGCGACGCAGTTGCTAGAGGTCACAAACGGGTAAGTACCGTGGTCCACATCGAGCAACGTGCCCTGCGCACCTTCAAACAGCAGGTTCACGCCAGCTTTGTGGGCATCGTTCAGCTCGCGCGACACATCGGCCATCATCGGTTTGATGAGTTCGGCTTGTTTCATCGCATCGGCGTAGATCGGTTCAAACTCCAACGCGGGTGCGCCCAAATACGTGGTCAACACGTGGTTGTGTAAATCCAGCAATTCGCGCAATTTGGCAGCAAAACGCTCGGGGTGCTTCAAATCTTGCACGCGCAGGGCGCGGCGGGCGATTTTGTCTTCATAGGCAGGGCCAACGCCTTTGCCAGTGGTGCCGATTTTCTCAGCGCCGCTGTTGCCACGCTTGACTTCACGGGCGACGTCCAAAGTTTCATGGAAAGGAAGAATAAGCGGGCATGCTTCACTCACGCGTAAGCGAGATCGAACTTCTACGCCAATCGCCTCTAAACCAGCTATTTCTTTGAACAAATGGGTGCAATTCACCACCACGCCATTACCGATGTAACATTTCACACTCGGTCGCATGATGCCGCTGGGGATCAGGTTAAGCGCCGTTTTGACACCGTTAATGACCAAGGTATGGCCAGCATTGTGCCCACCATGGAAGCGCACCACGCCGCCGGCGCTTTCGGTCAACCAATCGACCAACTTGCCTTTGCCTTCGTCGCCCCACTGGGTGCCGACAACCACAACATTACGACCTACTTTGTTCATTGCACTCATCAAATTACCTATGCTTTATTTAAATCGATTAAATCTTGAACGGCTTAGCTATTAACTGCTTAAACCGCTTCTAAATTGCCTTTAAACCGCTTGAATCACCCATTGACCAGTCACCTCAACCAACTCGCGGTCACAGTCAAACTCGTCCACTTCGCTCTCGTGTCCCGGCAACACGCACACCACTGTTTCGCCCACATCGCGCAAACGTTTGATAGCTGCACGCAAGCTAGCTGACTCACCCCAAGGCGCACGTATCGCGGCTTTGAGCGGACGCGGCGCGACCGCGCTGACCAATTCTTTGACATCCAAGCTGAAGCCAACAGCAGGACGGTTACGACCAAACACAGCGCCGACTTCGTCGTATCGACCGCCGCGCACCAAAGAATCAGGCGCATTTTTGGCATAAATCGCAAAACGTGCCCCACTGTAATAAGCATAGCCGCTGAGTTCAGCAAGATCGAAAGTGACTTTTGTGTCACCTATCTGGCTCGCCAGCCACTTCAAATTCAATAGCGCTCGGCTCACGTCGATAGACGGTGGCAGCACTTTTTCAGCTTCGTCCAAAACTTTGGCGTCGCCATACAGCTGCGCCAAGGCGACCAAGCTGTCACGCGCTGTTTTGGGCAGTGATTTGGTCAAACTGGCTAGTTCACTGGCGTCTTTTTCAGCCAGTGCGGCATGAATTTGGCTCAGCTGCGATGCTGGCAACACGGTGTGAATACTGGCTTCAGACAGCAAATGACGCACAATCCTAGCGTCTGACATGTCCACGCTTAGGTTGTTGACTTGAGCAACTTTCAGGCAATCCAGCGC
>JBEBJY010000071.1:0-12205 GCA_040079635.1 Burkholderiaceae bacterium
TGTTGATGGGGCGGGATGCTACGGAAGAGCTTTGAAGTTCAATAAAGACTGGCTAGTTTGCAAATCTAGTTAGCACAGCGTTACCCCGACCGATCGAATTGATACTTATGCGGCTTTTGCTTGTATCTCTAAGCTCTGCTTTAGGTCGGGTGCTAATTTAAGTTGACGAGCCAGCTCGTCCAAATATGCGCGCTCCATGTAGGTCGTGTCGTCGGCAACCAACAGGCTTGCTAAGTACATTTGCGCCGCCAATTCGGGGCTTGTGGCTGCGGCTGCAATCTCTGCTGGGTCTAGCGGGCGGCGAATTTCGTCTTGCATCCACTGTCTGTCTTGCGTACTGGCTTGCTGTCGATCTAGCTCGGCATATATCAAGTCCTGCTCGCGATCGTCTAAATGTCCGTCAGACTTGGCAGCCGCTATCATCGCTTTGAGCATCGCTTGGCTGCCAAGCTCAGTCATTGGTGCGGTCAATAGTGGCGTGCTTTGGGATGGTGCTTGAATTGGATCGCTGCTCTTGTTTGCTGGTGCTTGCTCTGCTTTCCAGTTGTTATATGCTTTAACCGCTACCACTCCCAGAGCTGCTACGCTTGCGTACTTGAGGGCACTACCTCCCATTTTCCGGCCTCTTTTGCTGCCAAGCAAAAGCCCCAACACACCACCCACTGCAGCGCCAGTACCGTATTTACCCCAATCGTTTTGATTGGAAGCGGGCAATGATGAGGATGAAGACTTACTTTTTTCACCCTCTAGCATAGTCATACCAGATTTAAATAATTGCTCCAGAATTGATTGTGCGCTCATACAGTTCTTTCAAATTTAACGTTAATAAGACTCTCATCTAAACGTAAATAAGGTTCAGAACGCCAAATGCAAGCGGTGCCGTTAGATATGGAGCCGATCACGCAGTGTGTGGTGAAGGTGTTGGATGGCGCGCTGAACGCCAAGCAAGCAGTGGGTTTGTTGATGGGGCGTGAGGCTACGGAGGAGCTTTAGATAGCGGGCTTGAAAAGCCGTTGCAACTCTAACTCTTCGGATTTACTATAAGTAACAAGTCCAACTGGAACAGCGTTAGCGATATGCTGCCGGATGGCTTCTGCTTCTTCAAGGCTAAATCCACCACATAACTCAATAAGTTGTATTTTTTCAGAAACTAACTTTTGGGAAACTTTCTTGGCTGAATCGAGATTTGAAACACCATAAATTAGTGTCATAAAGCTATCTGATGACATTTCAGCGGAATGTTGGCTTGGAACATATCCTTCACCTTTCACGATGAAGGCAAATTTCGACAAAGCCATTTTTACGTCCTAATATTTTAGCGTTAACCATTCGCTCAAAACTCCAAATTATCAATCAACCTAGTCTTCCCCAGCTTCGCCGCGCCCAGCACGACCAGTGGGTCGCTGCTTTGGCCGCCCATGGAGAAGCCTACTTGCGGGGGTTGCAGGTCGGCGCGGCGGCGGACGGTTAGGTAGTCGGGGTGCCAGCCTCTGGCGGTTAGCAAACCCATGGCTTCAGCTTCTAGGGCGGCGATGTTGCCTGCATTCAGGCGGTAGTTTTTCGCCAATTGCTTCAAAGCTAAAGACAACTGCACCGCCTCCGCGCGTTCTTCAGCGCTCAAATAGCCGTTGCGCGAGCTCAAAGCCAAACCATCGTCTGCCCGCTGAGTTTCGCCGCCCACCACATCAATCGGCAGGGCAAACTGCTGCACCATGCGCTTCAGAACCATGAGCTGCTGGTAGTCTTTTTTGCCAAACAAAGCGGTGCGTTTGCCTTCAGCTTCTGAGAAAACGCAGGTGAACAGCTTCATCACCACCGTGCTGACGCCGACGAAAAAGCCGGGGCGGAAGTGGCCTTCCAAAATATCGGCCACCTCGGTAGGCGGTGATATTTTGAAGGTTTGCGGCTCAGGGTAGAGCTCTTTTTCGGTCGGGGCGAACAGCACGTCGCAACCGGCCTCAGACAACTTGTCGCAATCAGCCTGAAAAGTGCGCGGATAGGTGTCGAAATCTTCATGCGGGGCGAACTGCAGGCGGTTCACAAAAATGCTGGAAACCGTGACATCGCCCAGCGGTTTGGCCTGCTTGATCAGCGCCAAATGCCCCGCATGCAAATTGCCCATGGTGGGGACGAAAGCGGGGTGTTTGAACTGCGCGAGGTGGGTGCGTAAATCTGCGATGGTGTGGGCGATGTACATGTGTTTTAGTTGATTTTTTACTATAAATTTAATAGCTGCTTAGGCAATAAATACACCGGCTAAATGCATAAATATCACCATTATTTTGACTTTAACTGTGAATTACAATCCCGCCGATGCTACTGGCGCAGTCTGAAGTTGTAAACCCAAGGCTTGCATGACCTTAAACACAGTTTCAAACCGTGGCTTAGCGTCTGCACTTAGGGCTTTATAAAGGCTCTCACGTCCTAAACCAGTATCACGAGCCAGCTGCGCCATACCGCGAGCGCGGGCAATATGACCTACAGCGCGGGTAAATTCTGCAGCATCTCCGTCTTGTAAAACTTGGTTTAAATACTCAGTTTGCATGTCTTCTCCATCTAAGTAATCGCTCAAATCAAATACTTTGATAGAAGGTGCGGCGGCTTTGGCGGCTGTGCGTGATGTGGTTGTCATGGTTTTACGTCCTTATTTGCTAAATTAAACTGTTTTAGACAATGCAATAGCGCGTGCAATGTCATTAGCTTGCGTGGCTTTATCCCCACCACCCAGCATCAACAGCAGCAAAGCCCCACGCTGCACGTAGTACATGCGCCAACCCGGCCCAAAGTGCTCACGCATTTCATAAACGCTGTCACCCACCGGCTTGATATCGCCCAAATTGCCCGTATGCACTTTATCCAAACGGCGTAACAACCGAACCCGTGTGGTTTTGTCTTTGATGCTGCGTAACCACTGGTTAAATTCGGGCGTTTCGCTGACGATGTACATAGTCGTAAGTGTATCCAATTAGATACAAACTGTCAACTTACCAAGCATGCACCGCATTGTCCGGAAAACTGCCGTCTTTCACCGCTTTGACGAACGCCGCCATCGCCGCCTGAACACCCAATGCAGCACCGCCAGCACCTTCCATAAAGTTGCGCACAAACTTGGCGTTTTTGCCTAAATTGACGCCCAGCATGTCGTGCATCACCAGCACTTGGCCGGCTGTGCCGTTGCCTGCGCCTATGCCTATGGTGTGGCAGCGTGGCAGCTCGTCGGTCAGCGTTTTGGACAGGGCTGCGGGCACCATTTCTAGCACCAACATGGTCGCACCTGCGTCTTGCAGCTCGTGGGCATGGCGCTTCATGATGGTGGCGGATTCTTCGGTTTTGCCCTGCACGCGGTAGCCGCCCAAGGCGTGCACGGTTTGCGGGGTTAAACCGAGGTGGGCGCAAACGGGGATGCCGCGCTCGACAAGAAACTGCACAATCTCTGCCGTCCAACCGCCGCCTTCTAATTTGACCATGTGCGAGCCAGCTTGCATCAGTTTTGTCGCGCTGCGGATGGCTTGCTCTTTGCCTTCGTGGTAGCTGCCAAACGGCATGTCGCCCAGCACCCAAGCCGTGCCCTGTGCGCGGCGCAGGCCACGGGTGACGCTTTCGACGTGGTAGCACATGGTCTCTAAACTCACGCCCACGGTGCTGCTCAAACCTTGGCAAACCATGCCCAGCGAGTCACCCACCAGAATTGTCTCTACGCCCGCAGCGTCAGCCACGGCGGCAAAAGTGGCATCGTAGGCGGTCAACATGGTGATTTTTTCGCCACGTTCGCGCATTTCTTGCAGGCGCGGCAGGCTGACGGGGCGGCGTGTGGGCATTTGCGCGGCGGGCGGCAGCGTGCCGTAAGGGGTAACTTGTGTCGTAATGCTCATAGCGGGCTCCCTGCAAAGTTTGATTTCAAAGCATTTCGCCTATTTAGCTGCGAAAATGCAGAGTCTATTTCATAATTTCGACAAAATAGCTAATTCACGTCCAATATATTGCCTACTATGACACGTTTGAACTCAGAATTTACACCTGAAGCCGTAGCCGCACTTGCAAAGGCCGACGTTGCCCGTGCTTTGCAAGAAGATGTCAATACAGGCGATTTGACCGCCAGTTTGATCGACCCCGCCAAACGTACGACAGCCCGCATCTTGGCGCGTGAATCTGCCGTTATTTGCGGCTCGGCCTGGGCAGAAGCAGCGATTTTGGGGCTTGACCCCACCGCAAAATTGACATGGCGCGTCAAAGAAGGTGAACGCTGCCAACCCGACCAAACGGTTTTAGACATTGAAGGCTTCGCCGGCAAACTGCTGACTGCCGAGCGCACCGCCTTGAACTTTATGCAAATGATGAGCGGCGTGGCGACCAAAACTGCGGTATATGTCGATATCGTCAAAGGCACGAAAGCCAAAATAGTCGACACCCGCAAAACTCTGCCTGGCTTGCGCTTGGCGCAAAAATATGCAGTGCTGTGCGGCGGCGGGACGAACCACCGCATTGGGCTGTATGACGCGGTGCTGATCAAAGAAAACCACATCGCTGCAGCGGGCAGCATCCCTGCCGTGTTGGAACGTGCTGCCAAATTAGCGCCTAATGCCAAGTTCATCGAAATTGAAGTGGAGCGGCTGGACCAGCTCACCGAGGCGCTGAACGCTGGTGCAAAAATGGTTTTGCTGGACAACATGAGCGTGCCAACGCTGCATGAGGCTGTGAAGATTAACCAAGGCCGCGCGATTTTAGAAATTTCCGGCGGCGTGACGCTGAACGGCCTGCGCGAGCTTGCAGAAACCGGCGTTGACCGCATCTCTATCGGGACGCTGACCAAAGATGTGAAAGCGACCGATTTTTCGATGCGCTTTGGCGCTTTGTAAAAGGATCAAATATGACAACCGCAGTTTTAAAACAAATCAACGTCGAATATGACCAACCCGCCTGCCCCACCCGCAATGTGTGGGTGAAAGTGCCGCCTGAGCCGCTGCCACACGAGCGCATTGAGCTGAAAGAGCGTATCAAGCGCCTGCTGAAAGAGCGCAACGCGGTGATGGTGTCGCACTACTACGTGCACCCCGATTTGCAAGATTTGGCCGAAGAAACCGGCGGCATCGTCAGCGATTCTCTGGAAATGGCGCGTTTTGGCCGTGACCACGCGGCGCAAACGCTGGTTGTCTCTGGCGTGCGCTTCATGGGCGAAACAGCGAAAATTTTGTCGCCAGAAAAGACGATTTTGATGCCAGAGTTAGAGGCCACATGTTCGCTAGATTTAGGCTGCCCAATTGATGATTTCAGTAAATTTTGCGACCAGCACCCCGACCGCACCGTCGTCGTCTACGCCAATACCAGTGCAGCGGTGAAGGCGCGTTCGGACTGGCTGGTGACATCCAGCTGCGCCTTGGACATCGTCAAAGCCCTGAAAGATAAAGGGCAAAAAATCCTTTGGGCACCCGACAAACACTTGGGCGGCTACATCCAGCGCGAAACCGGCGCGGACATGGTGTTTTGGAATGGCGCTTGCATTGTGCATGACGAGTTCAAAGCGGCCGAACTGGAAGCGCTGATGAAGGAACACCCCAAAGCCAAGGTTTTGGTACACCCAGAATCTCCAGCCGCCGTGGTGGCGTTGGCAGACGCCGTTGGCTCGACCTCTGCGATTTTGAAAGCCGCACGCGAGATGGACGCCAAAGAATTCATCGTCGCCACCGACAACGGCATGATGCACAAGCTGCGCACGCAAAACCCAGGCAAAGTCTTTCTAGAAGCCCCCACCGCTGGCAACAGCGCCACCTGCAAAAGCTGCGCCCACTGCCCGTGGATGGCGATGAACGGCTTGGCCGCGCTGGCGCATGTGCTGGAGACGAGCACCAACCAAATCCACATCGACCCCGCCCTAGGCGTCCGCGCCCGCCTGCCTATAGACCGCATGCTCGCCTTCACCGCCGCGCTGCGCAACGGCCAACCGACGAATCATCTCGTGCCGCATATTGGGGCGGCTTGACCTCATATTACTCACATCTGTCATTCCCGCGAAGGCGGGAATCCATAACCCTCTCTCAAATACTGCTTACTTGTTATCTTGACCACCATGGATTCCCGCCTTCGCGGGAATGACGGTCTTCATAGATAATTTCAATCAATGACATATTCGGTAAAAGAAATTTTCTACACCCTGCAAGGCGAAGGCGGCAACGCGGGGCGGCCTGCGGTGTTTTGCCGCTTTTCGGGCTGCAACCTGTGGAGTGGACGCGAGCAAGACCGCGCCAGCGCGGTTTGCCAGTTTTGCGATACCGAGTTTGTGGGGACGGATGGCACGCTAGGCGGCAAATTTGCCACGGCAGAGGCATTGGCGCTGAAAATCGCCTCGCTTTGGCCTAATTCAGACAAAACCAATCGATTTGTGGTGCTGACTGGCGGCGAACCTTTGCTGCAAGTCGATGAAATGCTCTTGGAAGCCTTGCACGCGCAGGGCTTCACCATCGCGGTGGAAAGCAACGGCACAGTCAAAGCGCCCAAAGGCATTGATTGGCTTTGCATCAGCCCCAAAGCTGGCGCGGCAGGTGTCGATTGGGTACAAAAAAGTGGCAATGAATTAAAAGTAGTTTGGCCGCAGATTGGGTTTACCAAAGCTGATTTAGATAATTTTGCAAATTCGTCTGAATTGCAGTTTGACAATAAATATATTTCCCCTATGGATAATATTTTACACAAAGACAACATCAAAGCCTGCATTCAAATGTGCTTAGATAACCCAGCTTGGAAACTCAGTCTGCAAACGCACAAAATCACCGGCATACGGTAACTGAAATAAGTAATTAGCCATGAATAATAAAAATAACAACACTTTCGAAGTCTGCCAACGCTTCTACTTCGACGCCGCCCACAGGCTAAAACGTGAGATAGAAGCCGAAGGCAGCCGTCGTATTCATGGTCACACTTATTTGGCAGAGGTAGCCGTACGTGGCGCAGTAGATACTAAAACCGGCATGGTGATGGATATTGGTTTGATTCGCCTAGAGGTCGCTAAAGTTCGCGAATTACTCGATCACCATTATTTAGATGAAGTACCTAATTTAGGTATTCCAACTTTGGAAAACCTCTGCATCTATATTGAAAAAGCTATGCGAGACAATGGTTTGCAGCTGTCCCGAGTATCCGTTTGGCGTGAATCTTTGGGTGACAGATGCGATATGCAAGTTGCTATCAAATAAATAGCGATTTTGGAGTGCCGTTTTCGACTCTAGCCGGCGCATTTATTGCCTGAATAGCTATTAAATATATAGCAAAAAATGAACGCTTTTTAAGTTGATTTAAATATGTCCGAACCTCTCTCCATCCCCCACCAAGAGTTCAAAACCGGCCTCCCCTACGGTCGATTCCGCGTCATCGTCAACCCTGAGCGTGCGCAAAAGTATATTAAACACAAACTCATGGTTGTTGCACTCGCACTGCCGATGATGGGTATTGGTGCTGCGCTGGCATTATCAGGCTACCCATGGGTAGGAGCGCCGTTGGTATTGATCGGCATTTTGCTGCCGCGCTATATTAAAAAACAAGCGCCGAAAATATTATTGCACTTAGCGCAGAGTGATGCCAAGACTTACCAAGAAGCGATTGAATACGAGATATTGGAAGTGCGGATGGCAGAGATTTAAATACGCGTCTAGCCGGCGTATTTATTGGCTTAGTAGCTAGTTTATTTGTAGCAATTTAACCTGCTGCTTTTGCTAAAAGCTCCAACCCACGCGCTTGCTGCCCAGCACCACGCTGCGCTCGAATGCGGTAACGAACTTCTGCATCAAACTCAGCAAGCATCAAAGTCACGGTTTCATCAATCAACCCATTAATAGTGATTGAACGCGCTTTGGCTAATTGACGTAAACGGTTATGTTTATCGTCTGAGAGACGAACTGTTAAAGCGCTCATTGCATATTCTCCTTAATAATATTTTCCCTCAAAAAATCCTCTGGTGTGATAATTCGAATACTAGGAAAACTTAACTCCATATTTTTAAAATCACGCACATTACGAGTAATAATCAAATTTGCGCCTGCAGCCACGGCAAGTTCAATGAGGTGGTTATCTCCCTCATCGCGCAAATTTGGACGCCAACCGAAATAGATGCGTACCCAATCCGTTTGAGCAATGTAAATATCAAAGAGTTCAGATCGCTCAGCTTGATTCAAACGGCCATTTTCAAATAATTCGGATCTAGCTAATACGTCCTCATGCTCCGAAAACAGCGCTTCACCCATAACCGTGTCGATCGTGCCATCTATTGCTAGAGCCAAAATACGGTTAGTAGCACCCGTACCCAAGCAAGCTCCGACGAAAACATTGGTGTCTAAAACAGCTCGAATCATGCATGAATGGTATCATTTTTGCCACCAAATTGCAATACTTCGCTAGAAATCGTTACTTCAACTGCAACGGCACATTCGACCTGAGTGCTGTTTGCTGATTCTGCTCATTCACAAACACCAATTTCGGCTGATGAGCTGCCACGTTATCTTCATGCACTTGGGCAAAGGCGGCGATGATAATTAAATCTCCGGCGCTGGCTCGGCGGGCGGCTGAGCCGTTGACGGAGATCATGCCTGTTCCGCGCTCGCCACGGATAGCGTAGGTGATGAAACGCTCGCCATTGTTGATGTTCCAGATGTGGATTTGCTCGTTTTCGGCAATATTCGCCGCTTCCAGCAAGTTTTCATCAATCGCGCAGGAGCCTTCGTAATGCAGCTCGCACTGGGTGACGGCGACGCGGTGGATTTTGGATTTTAAGAGGGTACGAAACATGGCGATTCCATCAAATAAGCGTTGAATTGGGCAGTTTTGGGGCGAGGATGCGTGTTTTTACGCTATCAACTGCCTCATTTAACGCCATGATAGCCGCTTCTGGCGACGCCGCAGCGGTGATGGCGCTGATAACGGCGACGCCGGCTGCGCCAGCCTTTCTAGCTTCCAACGCCCTCTCAACATTGATGCCGCCAATCGCCACCAAGGGCAGCGGCAGCAAGGCGCTCCAATACGCGACGTTATCCGTGCCTTGCGGCTGCCACGGCATGTCTTTGGACTGCGTGGCGTACATGGGGCCGCAGGCGATGTAGCTGGGTTGCAACGCCCAAGCGCGGCAGACTTCCCAATTGCAATGCGTGCTCAACCCCAAACGCAAACCGGCTTGGGCGATGGCTTGCAAATCTGCGACGTGCAAATCCTCTTGCCCCAAATGCACGCCGTAAGCGCCTTCTTCAATCGCCAGTTGCCAGTGGTCGTTGATGAAAAGCTGCGCCTTGGCTGCTTTGGTGTGTTGAATAGATAGCTGCACTTCGCGCCTGATATCGACAAGTTCAGATGATTTGATGCGAAGTTGCACGGTTTTAACGCCAGAAGCCAGCACGCGTTGCACCCAATCGGCGCTGTCAACCACGGCGTACAAACCCAAGTCGGCATCGCTCAAAGGCGCGAATTTTAACGGCTGTTTTCGTAAATACGATATTTGCGCTGAATCTCTGGGCAAGCTGAAAGTCGGCAAGTTGTCGATGTGTTGGGCAAAATCTGACTGTGGACGCACTGGGCCTGCGCCCCGCCCTGCGGCGTAGGCGTGGCGCAAGGCATGCGTCGTCGCCATTTTTGCGATTACCAGTGCTTCCATGCTGACAAAACCACGCGCCATGGCTGCGGCGACTGAGGAGGCAAACACGCAACCCGTGCCGTGGTTATGAACTGTAGCCACGCGCGGCAGGCGCAGCCAGCCCTGGGCATGTGGGCTTTGGCAATAGTCTTCGCTGTTCACCCCTTTAGCATCGCCACCGGTGATGATTACGGTTTTGCAACCTAAAGCTTGCAGGGATTGCGCGGCTTGGACTATGGCCAAAGCGTCAATCAATGGGGCTTGCTTCAAGAACAACGCGGCTTCCGCCCGGTTCGGAGTCATCACATCAGCGCGCGGCAATAATTCTTCGCGATAGGCTTGAATCAAATCCGCTTGGGCAAAGCTGGCTCCTGTCGTCGCACCTAAAACAGGGTCAACGACGACGGCTAAGCTTGGATTATTCTGTCGCAAACGGTCAATCCAGCGCACCAATACACGTAGATTCTCCACGCTACCTATCATGCCGACTTTGATGGCGGCAGGTGGCATGTCGTCTACCAGAGTGGCCAGTTGCGCTTCAAAAACGGCTGCATCCACAGGCGCAATCAGCTGCACACCCACAGAATTTTGCGCGGTGATGGCGGCCACGACGGTGCAGCCATGCACGTCCATCGCCTCAAACGCCCGCAAATCGGCTTGCAGCCCCGCGCCTGCGCCGGAGTCTGAACCGGCGACCGACCAGACGATGGCGGGATGAGAAGGAGCGTTTTTAATGGCGGCGCTCATAAAACAAAGGGCTGACCCGTCACGGGTGTGGTGGCCACCGCCATGTCTTGCTTGGCCATCACACCCGCCTCGTAGCCGAGTCTTCCCGCCTCAATCGCCAGCTTGAACGCGCGAGCCATGACGACAGGATCATGCGCCAGCGCCACAGCGGAATTGAGCAGCACGGCATCAAAGCCGAGCTCCATCGCTTGGCAGGCGTCGGAAGGTGAACCAATGCCTGCATCAACGACCAAAGTCGCCTCAGGCAATCGCGAACGCAAGGTACGCAAAGCATATGGGTTGATGAGCCCTTGCCCAGAGCCAATGGGTGACCCCCACGGCATGAGGATACGGCAGCCCACGTCCAGCAAGCGCTGGCAGCTAACCAAGTCGTCCGTGCAATACGGGAAAACTTCGAAACCGTCTTTGGTGAGTATCTCTGCCGCCGTAACAAGCTCGAACGGGTCGGGTTGAAGCGTGTACTCGTCGCCCACTACTTCTAGTTTGATCCAGTTTGTACCAAACACCTCACGTGCCATCTGCGCCAAAGTGACGGCTTCGCGCGCCGTGCGGCAGCCCGCCGTGTTGGGTAAGAGGCGCAGATTGCCACGATTTGCACTGGCTTTAATCTGCGCATAAAAATCATTCGATGCAGCACCAGCAGCGCCTTGCGAGAGTTGGCGCTTGAGGCTAACCGTGACCACTTCTGCGCCAGATGCCGCAATCGCATCTGACAGCACTTGCGGCGACGGGTAGAGTGCTGTGCCGATGAAGAAGCGGCTGGTGAGTTCAACGCCGGCTAGTTTTAGTTTGGATTGATTTTTCATATTAGTCATATCAGTCACCCGCTTAACTTCCAAATTAACCACTCGATTAACCACCTGTGATAGGTTGAAAGGTCGTGATGGCGTCGCCGTCCGCCAAGATGCGTGCAGCACGTGCATCACGGGGAACAAAATGTTGATTGATCGCAGTCGCCAAGCTTTGCGGGGTGTGGCCTAGCGAGACGATGAGCGCTGCAAGGCTTATTCCCACTGGCTCGGTACGGGCTTCGCCATTGAGCGTGATAGATATTGTGGTCATAGCGCCTCCAATGCCTGTGCCACTAGCGCTGGCGCAATGAGCCACCCGTGGCGAAAGAGGCCGTTGATAAAAGTAATGCCGTCTTGCGTCTCCAAGCGCGGCAAGTTATCTAGCAGTGCTGGGCGCAAATTCGTCTCGCTGTGGATGATGCGTGCTTCGGCCAGTTCGGGAATCACACTGTGCGCAGCAGCGAGTAGCTCGACCGTGCTACGCAACGAGATAGGTGAGCGGTCTTCGCTCTCAATTTCGCTTGCCCCTACGACGATACGATGGCCGTCCCTTGGCACGAGGTACACGCGGTGGCGAGGGTGCAACAGGCGAATCGGGCGCTGAAGTTCTACGTTTGGTGCGTGCAGCCAAAAGATTTCGCCCCTCACGCCACGGACACGTGACGTGATCTCAGAGTTCCCGCCACGCACTTGTAAGTCTGACTGTGCGCCTGTGCCGCGCACATCAAACACCCAATCGAAGTTGTGCGAGCCGTTGGTGGTTTGAATCATACCTTGCGCTAGCTGGGTCACAGTCTCATTCCAGCGCCAAGTCACCCCAAGCGCAGTTGCCGCCGCCGTCATGGCCGTCATCGCTTGCACGGTGTCGATTTGTCCCTCAATCGGTAGCAACCATGCTGAGCCTGATGTGTGAATGGCAGGGGCGGCGCTGCGCAAAGCCTCCTTGGACAAGGCCTGCGGAGCATGTTCTGCGTAGTGATAAGGGGTTTTGTGCGCCAGCAAATCAATCATGCGTTTGGCTGCGCCTTCGTCGCCTTTGTGTGCCAGCAGCAAGCTGCCC
>JBEBJY010000072.1:0-11274 GCA_040079635.1 Burkholderiaceae bacterium
TGCGACGCAATCGGGGCGACACATCATTGTTACCTCGCCCAGTTTGCAAGGTATTTTTCAGACGGCGTATCCTGGGTGTCAAAACCCAATTTCAATCATTACACCGGGTGTGACGAAGGCCATGCTGACGGCAGACAAGACCGCGGCAAAGCAAGTCTTTGGTTTATCTGCTGACGCTTTTGCCATCGCTTTTGTGGGGAATCGGTACGATATCAAAGGTTTGCCAGCACTTTTATCGGCTATAAAAGCACTTCCTGCGCTTGTAAACCTACTGGTGGTGGGAAATGCTGAAGAAGTGGGCTTCTACCAAACGCAAGCTGAAAAACTCGGGATTTCTCAACGGGTAAAGTTTTTAGGTGCAGTAAACGGCGTAGAAAAAGTTTACCAAGCGGCGGATTGCTTGGCGCATCCCACGCTGGAAGACACGTTTGCGATGGTGGTTTTAGAGGCGATGTCTTACGGCTTACCCGTCGTAGTGAGCCGCGAGAAGTATTGCGGCATTGCGGGCTTGTTAACCAATGGGGTAAATGCTTTGATTTTGGATGAGCCTAAAGATATTGCTGTGTTAACGCAAATGTTACAGCGTATTGTGGACAGCGCTGAATTGCGGGAAAAACTAGGTGCTGAGGCATTGAAATTTGCTGATGGCTATGCTTGGTCGCAGATTGCGCAAGAGCAAGAGTTTGTCTATTCCGAAGTTGTTAAAAAAATGATTTTTATGTGACAAAATATGCCTCTAGCCGGCGTATTTGTTGCATTAATAGCTATAAAATATATAGCAAAAATGCGTATTGAATTATAAATTTCAGGTTGAGTGTAAGCCTAAGCGATACAGCTTCGCATAAAACCCATTGTCTGCCAGCAGCTTAGTATGTGAGCCAATTTCAATGATTTTGCCAGCCTCCATCACCACGATGCGGTCTGCATGTTCAACCGTAGATAAGCGGTGCGCAATCACCAAAGTCGTGCGGTTTTTCATCAGCACTTGCAGGGCTTCTTGAACGGCGCGTTCGGATTCTGCGTCAAGCGCTGAGGTTGCTTCATCTAAAATTAATATAGGGGCGTCTTTGTACAAAGCTCTGGCAATGGCTAGGCGCTGACGTTGTCCACCAGAGAGTTGCACCGCGTTGTGCCCAACCGTGGTGTCTATGCCCTGTGGCAAGTCGGCTATGAAGCTGCCTAAACGTGCGGCTTCTAGGCATTGCAGTACTTTGTCTCGGTCTACCGTGGCCTCGTTAACGCCCAGCGCGACATTGTTTGCAATGCTGTCGTTTAGCATAACGACATGCTGGCTGACCAATGAGAATTGGTTGCGCAGTGCCGTCAAATCCCAATCTTTTAATGGTTGGTTGTCTAAGCTGATATTGCCTGAGTACGGTTCTAAAAACCGAGGTAATAAATTAACTAAGGTGGTTTTACCTGAGCCCGATGAGCCTACCAAGGCAATGGTTTCACCGTGATCTATGGTTAATGACAGGTTTTCAACCGCGAAACCTGCGCCTTCCTTGTATTTCACGCTGGTGTCCAAAAACTCAATATGCCCATCAGCACGCGCTTTGCTGAACGTGCCGGAGTGTTCGCTGTCTGAGAGATCCAGCAGATCAAACCCACGCTCTAAAGACGCCAAGCCACGGGTGATGGGGTTGGCTATTTCAGACAAATGCTTGATGGGTGCGACCAACAAGAGCATGGCGGTGACGAAGGCGGTGAACTCGCCGACACTGGTGCCGCCATCTGCGCTTTGCAAAAGTGCTACAGAAATAATAGCTGATAGGGCAATGGCAGCAATCATTTGCGTCAATGGCTTCATGGCTGCAGAGGCTGCGGTCGTCTTCATAGACAAACGGCGTAGCGTGTTGCTGATGTGCATAAAACGGTCTGCTTGCGCGGGTTGGGCGGCGTGCAGGCGAATGTCGCGGTGCGCCAAAACGTTTTCTTCAACCACATAAGCCAAGTCGTCGGTTGCTTTTTGGCTGGCTTTGGACAAACCGTAGAGCTTTTTCGACAACTTCACCATGATGTAGGCGACGGCTGGTAGCATGATGGCAACAATGGTTGTCAATTGCCAGTTGAGGTAAAGCAGGTAGCCGACCAGCGCGATCATGGTGACCGTATCGCGCACCAAAGCCATCAAGGAGTTGACGAGCAGGGTTGAGCCGTTGTTGACCTCGTAAACGACTGTGTTGGCCAGCTCACTGGAGGTTTGGTCTGCAAATAGGCCGAATTTGGCGTCTAAAACCTTGCTAAACATGGCTTGGCGCAGCTTCATCAAGCCTTTGGAGGTGACTTTGGTGACAGCCAATTCAGCCACAAAGCCCGCAATCCCGCGAACGCCAAACAGGGCGATGAGCGTGACGGGGATAATCCAAACCTGCAGGCTGCCTTTGGTGAATCCTCGATCAAGCAGAGGTTTTAACGCAGCAGGAATCATGGGCTCGGTACACGCGGCTATGGCAACTGCGAAAAATGCGGTGATCCATGCGCTTTTAGGTTGTCCAAAGTAGGGCAGTAATCGCGCAAAACGCTGGCGTAAAGATTTATTCGCTGAAACTGAAGATGTGTTTAAATTTGTCACTGGCGCGGGTGCTGTGTAGGCAAAAGAGGCATAAAGTGCCTGTATTATCGCTGCATGACAGAACGCGTGCCCTCATTAGTCACCTCAATAGCCTCATCGATAGCCACATCAAAAAACTTAGCTAGAAATTTAGGCTTTCTAGGTTGGGCTAGAGTTTTTGGCATTGCGGCATTGGTGGGCACCATGTTGTCGCTGCCGTTGACGAATACTTTTGTCGCCTTGGCGCTGCTTTTTTGGATATTTGCCGGGTGCAAACCGGGTCAAAACTGGCAGACGGATTTGAAAAATCCAGCAGTATCGGGTGCTTTGCTGCTTTTGGGTTGGATGCTGCTGAGTTTGCTGTGGTCACATGCGTCGCTGCAGCAAACGTTTACAGGCATTTGGAAATACCGAAAACTGGTTTATGTGCCTTTGATGGTGTTTTTGTTTGCAGACGCTAAATGGCGTGATGCGGCTATCAAAGCTTGGCTGGGCGCGGCCATTGTGCTGATGTTGTACGCACTGATTCACATCTTGCCTGACCCGATAGGCGATGGTCACATGGGCGTGCACCCAGCGTTGCCGCTATCCACATATTCTTATATCACGCTGGGTTTTGTGTTGATTCCGGCGTTGACGGTAGGGCTGGCTTGGATGATGCGGGGCAGAGCGTGGATCGATAAAAGCTTGGGCGCGTTGGTTGCGCTTTTAACGGTGGCTTTTGTGGTGCTGGCGCAGCAAGGTCGGACAACGTATGTCACACTGACAGCGCTGCTGATTTTCTTTATTTTGACGCAGCTGAAAAGTACTAAAAAATGGCTGGCAATGGCGGTTTTGCTGGTAGCAGCAATCAGTGTGGGCATGTTCAGTAGCACCGTACAAAAGCGACTGTCTGAGGTTATGGTCGATTCACAAACAGTACTTAAGACAGACACGATTGCTTCGTCTGGATTGCGCTTAGGCTTTTGGCGAACAACTTTGGATATTGCCAAACACAACCCGATTTTGGGTACTGGCATGGGAACCTGGGCTGATGAATATCGCAAATACGTGGTCAGCACGCCTAATACACCGAAAATTGCGGCATCTGGTGGCAATCCGCATCAAGAATATTTGTTGATGGCGTCACAACTCGGTTTTGTGGGTTTGGCGTTGTTTTTGGTATGGCTTGGACGTTGTTTTGTTGGAAGCAGGCATTTGAAAAACCATGAACGTATTGCTGTGCAATCTTTACTGGTCGCCTTTACTGTGGGATGTTTTTTTAACTCAACTTTGTTTGACAGCGCGACTGGACATTTCTTTTGCATCGGGTTGGGTATTTTGTTTGCGGGATATAGGTCCGCGTCTACATCTGCAGAATCTGTGGAATCTGCTGAAACAAAAGCAATTTATCATTAGCTATGCATAAAAATACGACTTTATCGGTCATTTTGATCGCCAATAACGAAGCGAACAACATTTTGGATTGCTTGGCCAGCGTGAGCTTTGCCGACCAAATTGTGGTGGTCGACAGCGGCAGCACAGACAACACGGTTGAGTTGGCGCGTTCAGCCGGTGCGCAAGTGATCCAAACGGCCGATTGGCCTGGTTTTGGTGCGCAAAAAAACCGTGCACTTGATTTGGCGACGTGTGATTGGGTGTTTTCAATCGATGCGGACGAACGCGTAACGCCTGAATTGGCGCAGCAGCTCAAGGATGCTATTAAATTAGGAATGGACGCTGGCATCCAAGTTGACATCAAAAATGATAGCAAAAGTAACAAGAATATCAGCCAACATGATGCATATGAAGTACCTCGTTTGACGCAATTTTGCGGCCAATGGATTCGCCACTGCGGCTGGACGCCTGACCACGTGCTGCGTTTGTTCAAGCGTGGCAGTGCAAGGTTTAGTAACGATTTGGTACATGAGCGATTGGTTCAATCTAAGGGAACTTGTGGCAAACTAACAACTCCTATGTTGCATTACAGCTATCCCACGCCTGCAAGCTATTGGCGCAAACTTGACCAATACAGCCAAGCGTGGGCCAAGCAGCGGCATTTGGAAGGGAAAAAGACCAGCATGTTGCGGGCTGCAATGTCCGGTGTGGTGGCGTTTGTAAGGACTTATTTTTTTAGATTAGGATTTTTAGATGGTGCTTTGGGCTTTGCTGTGTGCACCATGCAGGCGCAGTCTGCGTTTGGTAAATACTTCACTTTGTATTGTTTAAATTTAAAAAATAAATGACGACTTATCCCACTTACATGCGGTTTAAATTTTTTGCTAAATTTCCTAGCTGTTTCGTTTTTTTACTGGCTTTGTTGTCTTTGTCGTCGGCAAATGCTCAATTTCGGGTTGATGTCTCTGGTGTAGGTTTAACGCAAGTTCCGATTTCGATCACCACTTTCAAAGGTGAGGCTGTCAGTGCTCAAAAAATCAGCGCTATCGTTGCGGCTGATTTAGAGCGCAGTGGTCAATTTCGACATATTGATGCTGGCGCAGTCGCCTTAGACGAAAACACCCAGCCGGATATGTCTGCGTTTCGTCAAAAAGCTGTGGATGCCATGGCCGCCGGCAGTGTGACGCGCTTGGCTGATGGTCGCTTTGATGTGCGATTCCGTTTGTGGGATGTCGTCAAAGGATCGAACTTAGGTGGTGCAAGCCATGTGGTAACAGCGCCCAATTTGCGGTTGGCAGCACATAAAGTGTCTGACTATATTTACGAAAAACTCACAGGTGAAAAAGGCATTTTTTCTACAAAAATTGCTTACATCACTAAATCGGGTACACGCCACACACTTTGGGTGGCTGATGCGGATGGAGAGAACGCAATTACTGCGTTGGCCAGCGGTGAGCCTATTATTTCGCCTTCATGGTCACCAAATGGCTCACAGCTTGCCTATGTGTCTTTTGAGTCTCGGAAGCCTGAAATTTGGGTGCACGAAGTAGCCTCCGGCAAGCGCCGTTTACTGGCTAGTTTCAAGGGTTCTAACAGCGCGCCAAGCTGGTCGCCAGATGGTCGTACATTGGCAGTTACTTTGACGCGAGATGGTAATGCTCAAGTTTATGCATTGAGTACATCAGGTGGCGAACCTACACGGTTGTCGCGCTCTGAGGGCATTGAAACAGAGGCAACTTATTCGGCGGATGGCAAAAGCATTTATTTTGTGAGCGACCGTGGCGGCGCACCCCAAATTTACAAAATGAGCGCATCTGGCGGCAGTTCAACACGCGTGACTTTTTCCGGAAATTACAACATTTCTCCCACTTTGAGTCCTGATGGCAAGTGGCTAGCTTACATTTCACGTGCGGGTGGGGGTTATAAATTGTTCGCCATGGATTTAGCTACTGGTGCAGCCAGTGCCATCACAGACACCAATGCAGATGAAAAACCTAGTTTTGCAGCCAATAGTAAATTAATTGTGTATGCAACAAAATTTCAAGGCAGAGAAGCATTGATGACAACCACCGTGGATGGGCGTGTTAAAGCAAAATTAGGCGGTGTGGGCGGCGATATTCGAGAGCCAGCATGGGCACCGATGAGTAATTGACGAGTAATAGATGGCAATTTAGTGATAGAAATAGCAATTTTAGAAATAACAATTTATTTGAAAGACCAACATGAAGCAACAAGTTAAATCTTTTTTCTCGGCAGCAACACTCGCTGTTGTACTTGCAGTTACTTTGGCGGGCTGCTCTAGTGGCGTTAAGTTGGATGTGCCAGTCGAAGACAAAACAGGCATCTCAACCACGGGTAGTGGTTCTGGCAGTGGTGCTAATAACGGTCAAGGCAACAATGGTGGCGTGACTACAGTTGATTTAGGTAACACCAGTGGTGGCGCAAACGGTGGCCCTGCCAATGTTGGCAAAATCATTTATTTTGACTTCGACAGCTATTTGGTCAAACCTGAATATGCAAGTGTCATCAACGCGCATGTGCAGTTTCTATCCAGCCGTAAAACGACCAAAATTTCAGTAGAAGGTCATACCGACGCTTCTGGCGGTCGTGAGTACAACTTGGCTTTAGGTCAAAAACGCGCAGAAGCGGTACGCCGTGCGATGGCACTGTCTGGACTGAATGAAAGTCAAATTGAAGCGGTGAGTTTTGGTAAAGAAAAACCAGCGGATTTGGCGGGCGATGAAACTGCAGCGGCTAAAAACCGTCGCGCTGAAATCAGCTACCGCTAGGCAAGAAAACAGTAATCCAGGAAGTTCATGAGTTTTTTTTCAAACCTTCACCCAGCAATTCGGTCCATTGCCGCTGCTAGTTTTTTATTGATGTCGCCAGCCGCGCATGCGGGTATTTTTGATGATGACGAGGCGCGCAAAGCTATTTTGGATTTGCGTCAACAAATCTCCAGCTTAAATGCAACGGTCAACAACACTTTAAGTGCTGCACAACAAAGAAGTATTGATGAAATAGCGCAGCTACGCAAAAGCATGCTGGAGCTTCAAAATCAAATTGACAGGCAAAAAGGTGATATTTCTCAGCTGCGAGGAGACAACGAAGTATTGGCGAGAAACTTGGCAGAGATGCAAATTCGCCAAAAAGATATATTACAAGCTTCGGAGCAAAAACTTCAAGCGGTAGAGCAACGCTCGCAAGCAGTTGAGCAAAAATTAACCAAGCTCGATCCTGTGAAAATAGTTTTGGATGGCCGTGAGTTTATGGCTGACCCAACGGAGAAGCGTGATTTCGATGCCGCTTTTGCGTTGTTCAGGGCTGGTGATTTTGTTAAATCTCAAAAAGCCTTGTTTGATTTTATTCAACGTTATTCTGGCAGTGGTTATTCGGCGTCAGCTCTGTATTGGCTGGGTAACGCGCAATATTCAAACCGTGATTACAAAGAAGCGATCATTAACTTTCGTAGCATGATTTCAAAAAATCCAGACCATGTGCGTGCGCCTGAGGCCATGTTATCGGTTGCTAATTGCCAGCTTGAGATGAAAGATGCCAAAAGTGCTAAAAAAACGCTGGAAGACTTGATGAAAACGTATCCCAAGTCTGAAGCGGCTTTTGCAGGTGTTGAGCGCTTGCGTACCCTCAAATAATCTGAATATTCGCGCTCCTTGGATACTGAATCAGTTGATTTTGACGCCGCACGTCGGTTTGGTGGTTTAGATCGTCTCTACGGCGCTGCCGGTGCAAACCGCATTCGTGATTCGCACGTTATGGTTGTCGGTATTGGTGGCGTAGGCTCTTGGGCAGTTGAGGCGTTAGCGCGAAGCGGGGTAGGGCGCATCACCATGGTGGATATGGACCATGTGTCCGAATCCAATATCAACCGCCAAGTACATGCGACACAACAAACGCTGGGGCAATCAAAAATTGCAGCCATGCAAGACCGTATTGGTTTGATTAATCCTGAATGCGTTGTCACATGCATTGATGATTTTGTGACGCCAGAAAATTGGTCTTCACTTGTGTCTGATGAAGTGGACGTTGTGATTGATGCTTGTGACCAAGTTCTCGCCAAAGTAGCGATGGCGGCTTGGGCTATGCGACAAAAAAATACCAAAAAGTTTTTTATCTCGGTGGGTGCGGCAGGCGGTAAGCGATTAGCGCATTTGGTCGACATTGATGATTTGTCTAAAACCACGCACGACCCTTTGCTAGCACAGTTGCGCTATCGCCTGCGAAAAGAACATGCGGCACCAAGGGAGGGGCGAAAAATCGGTGTGAATTGTACTTTTAGCAAAGAAGCAGTTAAACAACCGAGTAAAGCTAACGATACAGATTTAACCGATAACACCTTGAATTGCCACGGTTATGGCTCAGTTGTGAGTGTCACTGCCACCTTTGGGCAATGCGCTGCAGGCTGGGCATTAGATAAATTAGCAAATTTAGCTGAGTAATTTTCAAAGTGCTTCAAAGTTGCTAAAAATAACGCTATAATTTGAGGCTGTGCTGCAGTGAACGTAAGTAAGCTGTAAAACAAAATGGGACCTTAGCTCAGTTGGTAGAGCAGCGGACTTTTAATCCGTTTGTCGTGGGTTCGACCCCCGCAGGTCCCACCAAATTTAAACCCCGTAAATGTTATGTTTACGGGGTTTTTTTCTTTTGATTGCAATTCAATAGGTGAATTCTGTTTATTGTATTTGGCTAATCAGAATAAGTTTGTTTTTACTATAAATATGATAGCTGCTCAAGCAGTAAATACGCCGGCTAGAGGCATATCCAAGCTTTAAAATTAAGGGTTTTTACTAACTGGCTGTCCGCTGCGCGACGTAGCGGGTCACATAGGCGGGGCCTTGGTGGCCGGTGCCTTCGGCAAGTATCACTTCGCCCTCCCAAGCCAGCGCCTCTTGCAGACCAGCGGCGGCCAAGTCTTCCCGCAAAATTTGCAGAGTGTAGAGCATGCTGGCATCTTTGGGGCCGCCGCTGTTGTAGTCCAGCTGCAGGGGGTGGAAAGCTTCCAAAACAAACCAGCCACCGCCGCGCAAGCCCCGCGCCAAGCGCTGCATGGCCTGCGCGCGCCAGCTGGCGGGCAGGTGGACGTAGGTGAGCACCACGGCGTCAAAACTGCCGGGCTCGGGTGCCCAGTGCTCCAAATCGGCTAGTTTGGCATCCACAGCCACGCCTTTTTCAGCCGCTAGCCGCCCCGTTTTGTCCAAACCCAGCGCCGAGCTGTCCACTGCCGTGACGCTGTGCCCCTGCTGCGCCAGCCAAACGCTGTTGCGCCCCTCGCCATCCCCAGGCAGCAGCACCGTGCTGACAGGGCGCAAGCGCACCTGCTGCTCTTGCAGAAATTGGTTAGGTAGTGTGCCGTACTTGTAGACCGGCATGTCGTATTTTTGGTCCCAGAAGTTCATGGGGCTAGTTTAAGGGATGGGGTTTGGCTTTGGTGGAGTGTATTTAGTACTTGTGGTGCTATATATTTAATAGCTGCTTAGGCAATAAATACGATGTCTAGAGGCAGATTTTCCCCATAAAATGAAAGTTTTAATGGTTTTTAGGCGTTTTCAGGCTATGAAAAATTCAAACCGCCACTTCCCCTTTCAACGCCCCTTTGTCGCCAAAAAGCTCGCTAACACACTTGCGTAGCCACTGATGCCCAGAATCACGATGAAGCCGTCCATGCCAAAACTGATGGATACTACTTTCGTCGATATGAACAGGCAACGCTTGCACCGTCAAATCAAAGGGTTTGAGGATGCGTTCAGCAAAACGCTGCGGCACAGTCGCCATCAAATCAGAGCAGGTCAAGACATCACCTAAGGCGACATAGTGCGGCACAGTCAGACGAATGTTGCG
The DNA here is from genome assembly GCA_040079635.1 of Burkholderiaceae bacterium. GTDB lineage: Bacteria > Pseudomonadota > Gammaproteobacteria > Burkholderiales > Burkholderiaceae_C > Aalborgiella. The sequence continues at coordinate 9,788 of JBEBJY010000072.1, forward strand.
ACGAATCTTTTGCTTATCTAATGCGATATCAACACGACCATGCCCCGTACCTGTAGCAAGAACACGGACATGTTCAGCTTTTACAAAAGCTTCTGCGTTTAAGGCATTTTTTCTAGCCAAAGGATGCGTTTTGCGCATCAAACACACATACTTTTGTCTAAATAACGCTTGTTGAAAGAAGCCAGCCTGAAGTTGCGGTAACAGTCCCAGTGCCAAATCAATGCGTCCGGTAGACATGTCCTCCTTCAAAGACAAAGACGTCGCACTGACAATATTCAGCGTCACATGCGGTGCATATTGAGATAAAGCACCTATAAGCACAGGTAAAAAATACATTTCCCCCACGTCGGTCATCGCTATTGTGAAATTTCGAGTGCTGGTTTTAGGATCAAACTCAGCCCGCACAATCAACGCTTGCTGTAGGACATCAAGCGCCATAGCGACAGGCTCTGCGAGTTGCAAAGCATACGGCGTGGGCTCCATGCCGCGCTGTGTCCGTAGAAATAAATCATCGCCAAGACTTGTGCGCAAACGCCCTAACGCGCTACTAACTGCGGGTTGACTCATGTTCAGCAGCGTCGCTACGGCAGATACCCGCTTGAGAATAAGCAAGTGGTGAAATACCAGCAACAAATTTAAGTCAATGCGTGAAAGTTCCAAGGTGAAACCCCATAGTTATTTGAAAATCAAATAATTATTATATTAATAATTCGATTTACTAAATACTTTGAATTGGTCATGATCCGTCTTTTGAAATATTGTGGTGGCAGAGATTGAGGAGACTTCATGCACGATCAAGCGATTCATTGGGAAACTATGGGTACCAGTCGTATCCCTTTTGCCGTCTATACAGATACCAACATCCACAAAAAAGAGCTAGAACGGTTTTTTTACAAAGCGCATTGGAATTATGTCGGGCTTGATGCCGAGATTCCGAATCTGGGAGATTTCAAACGAACGGTGGTGGGCGAACGCTCTGTCATCATGACGCGTAACCAGGATGGTCAGATTCATGTAGTAGAGAACGTTTGTGCACATCGCGGCGTGGCTTTCTGCCGTGAACGGCACGGCAACAAAAAGGAATTGGTTTGTCCTTACCACCAGTGGAGCTATGCACTAGATGGAAATTTGCAAGGCGTGCCATTTCGCCGTGGCGTGCGAACGCCTGAAGGCAAAATCAATGGCGGCATGCCGGCAGACTTTGACCCCAAGGAACATGGGTTAACCAAGCTGAAGGTGGCCGTGCGCGGTGGTGTGGTGTTCGCGTCGTTTGACCATGATGTCGAGTCACTTGAAGATTTCATGGGGCCAACCATGCTTTCCTACTTTGATCGCTTGTTCAACGGTCGCAAGCTCACCATTTTGGGCTACAACAAACAACGCATTCCAGGAAATTGGAAGTTGATGCAGGAGAACATCAAAGATCCGTACCACCCGGGTTTATTGCACACTTGGTTTGTCACCTTTGGGCTTTGGCGGGCGGACAA
>JBEBJY010000073.1:0-11250 GCA_040079635.1 Burkholderiaceae bacterium
CCTGTGCCTGTGCCTGTGCCTGTGCCTGTGCCTGCGTCTGTATCCGTAGTTGTACCCGTGCCACCGTCTGTGGTAGTCGTGGTTTCTGCTGGTGCAGTAGAATCGCCACCGCCACCGCTACAGGCCGTGAGTAATGCTGTTAATGCGATGATGCCGAGATTTAGTTTTGCGTTATTCATGCTTGGGTCTCGTTATTTGGTTACCGAAAAATTACCGGTGAACGTTGATGCGCTACCCGTTTTGTAAACGTAAGTGCCTGTGATCTTTCCGGTGGCAGCATCAGCGCTGCCAGTGATCGAGACTAGATTGATATTCCCCGTTGCGCTGAAAGCCCCGTCGCTGGTGAGTGCGCCTCTGACAGTATCTTCAGTGGAAGTGGGTGCGCCAATAACCACTGATCGCGTCATTTTTAAGGTGCCGACGGCGACATAGCTGCCTGTGATGTCTCTTGTAAGCGTCAAACTCAGAGGCCCTTCATAAGAAGCTGTCAGCGTGTCTTTAGCGACATTGCCCGTATAAGTACCACCATACAAGCTACTAACTGTCGAAGGTGTAGCGGGCGTTGCAGGGGTGCTAGTTGATGTTTCAGTCGTACTTGCTTCTGTGGATGAGTCTTCACCGCCGCTACATGCCGTGAGCAAAACAGCTGATGTTGCCACCCAGAGGATTAAATTTGAGTATTTCATAAATGATTCTTTATTTAGCCAAGACAAATTCGCCAGTAAATTCACTGGCTATGCCCGCGTAGTTAAAGCTGCCAGTTATTCGACCAGTGGAGGCATCCACATTCCCCGTCATAGCTCTGAGATTGATATTTCCAGTTGCCGTTAATACACCAGCGCTGTTCACAGTGCCACTCAACGTCTCGTTTGTGATGGATTGAGGCCCAGAAGAATTGGTTCGTGTGACATTCCATGTGCCACTCAAAGTGTAGTTGCCAGTCACATCTCTAGTCAGCGTGATACTTGCAGGTCCGTCATATGTAGATGCATTGGAAACTCTACCTACAGTGCCGGTATAAGTTCCAGCATAGGTACTGGCTGCTGCAGCAGGCGCAGCAGCGGTTGTTGTTGCGGAAGATGGTGTTTCTAAAGGTGCATCAGCATCTGCTCCACCGCCGCAAGCGCTAAACAGACCTACTGATAACGCGATGACTACAAGTTGTGTGCTAAATTTAATGAATTGCATGATGAAGTTCTTTGTAAATTGATCGTGTGAAACACAATCTTTAACCCGCCACCAAAACGATGCGAACCACCGTGCCACTGCTTAGGGTTTGGTCGTACGTCAAAGTGGCTGGGGTACAAGAAATAACTTTGACCGTAGATGGTGAGCCAACGCCTGAGCCAACTGAAGTCGAAACACCGCCAATGGTGGTGGTCACGATGACGGATGAGCTAGTTCGCGTGATAGTGAGCCTGTCGCCATCAACCGACCATGTGCCACTGGCTGGACCCGTGTATTGCGATGTGCCACTGGTGCCGCCCCTTGTAAAGTTGACCGTAAAAGCCGACGTACCGCTGTACCTGCCGCCAGCAGAAAACACACTGGTTTGGCTGCCAGTTCCGGTGAAATTGACGCCGCCGCCAACAGCCTCCAGCCCTTTAACCACCTGTTCAGCCCCCATGATCCAGTTATTGGTGATACAGGCATTCAAATTTGGAAAGTCAGGCGCCAGTGGGCTTGGTGTTGACGTGGCTGGGGTTGTGGCTGTTGGCGTATCAGCCGGCGCGGTACTATCGCCACCGCCGCAGGCGACGAGCGCCATAGTTGTGGCTGCTGCTATTAGTGATTGACGCAAGTACATACAAGTTTTCCTTTTTTGTTTTTGAAATGTTTAACAAAGTTAGCAAATGTTAATAATGCAAATGTGACCACGCAACTGCTTTAAGGTATAGACCAAAAGTTATAGAACCTATGCAAATTACTTTAAGATGCAATGTCTGCGGTAACTCCTCGTTTATTTTTGTTACTTCCGTAGCTTTTCGCTACCCCCATATGAATGAAAAACGATACAAAAACCAAATCTAAAGATACGCAATCGATTATTTTTAGTCTTTACGATGCGGTGGGCAAAGAAGAAGCTTGGAGCGGCGTGGTGCAGACCTTGAGCGAATACCTGGATGCCAGCATTGGCATTTTGGTTTTTGTGGGGATGGGCAAGTTTGAGCAAAGTGTCTATGCCAACTACAACTATGACGCGCATGCCATTAAGTCGTACGAAGAATATTGGTGGCAACACAACCTTTGGCTGCAAACCATAGGACAAAGAAATTTGCTTCAAAAAGGCCGAATCATTCTGGGCACTGATCTGATATCTACTGCTGATTTAAAGAAGACGCGTTTTTATACAGAAAATTTAATCCACATGCGCATTGAACATTTGATGGGTGTGGTGTTGTCTGATGGCTCTGAAATCACCGAGACACCCATTGCTTTGAATTTTTTCAGAGCGCCGGGTGCAGTGCCATTTAAAGCCAAAGATGTGGAAGCGCTGCAAGAGCTGTACCCGCATATCCACCGTGCTTTTTCCATGCACTGGCAATGGCGCAATATGAACGAACAGCTCAGCACCTTTCACAACAGCTTGGACAGCATGGATTTTGGTGTGATTTACATTGACGCCGTGCAGCGCGTGAGCCATACCAACCAAGCGGCGCATCGAATTGCCAAAGACATCTTGTTACCGCGCTTACCTGCGCAAGGCGCAATTGCAGGATTGATTGATGCGGCGGCCAGCGGACAAGGTGGTGCAACTTTACTTGAAGGGCATCGCATCATGGTGCTGGCACTGCCTGTATCAACACCGGTGCGAACCATTTCAGGTGAAACGCGTGCGTCAGTGATGCTGATTTTGGTAGGTGCTGACGAATCACATGAAGCGGCCGAAACCTTCTTGTGCAATGCTTTTGCGATTTCCAAAGCAGAATCGCGTCTGATTCCGTTGCTGCTGTTGGGCAAAACACCCGTCGAAATGGCAGAGACCTTGAACCTCAAAATATCAACCGTGCGCAGCCAGTTGTCCAGTATTTTTGAAAAAACGGGTACAACGCGGCAGCAAGAGTTGATTCGCTTATTGGGCAGCTTACCGCCTACAGTTCAGACAAATCCGAATTAAGGTGTAGCAAACTAACTATTTCGCTTTACCCAAGCCAACCCGATACTCCTCCAACTTAGCTTCATAGTCCGCCGCGTCGCCATAGGCCAAAAATCGGTTGTAGTGGCCGTGCGTACCCAAAATTTTATGGGCATGCTTGATCGGGCAAAAATACTCTTCAGTGCGGGCCAGAATTTCGCTCATATAGCCCATCAAGCCGTTGCCGTATTCACAATAGGTGCAGTGAAATTTCTCGATAAAGTTCAGGTAACCCAGCTGATGCCGATCAAAAACCATGTAATCAGATCGTTTGACTTTGGTGATGCCGTAGATGGGAAAGCACGTTATTTGGTAGAAGCTGACGAACAAGTCAAACAGCATCATCGGGATAATCATGCTGTAGATGATGGGGCCGGTGATCAGGTTTTGCGGGCGATTGGTGACCAGCCAGCGGAAAAAGTTGTTTTTTAACTTGCGATGCGCGGCTTTGACGGAGCTTTCAAACTCGACACGTTTGCCTTTGATAACAAAGAACATTTTGCTTTCTTGCTCGTGAACGGCTGTGCGCAGTTCATCCTCAAGCGCGGCCATTTGACCGAGTATTTTTTCTATATTTTCATTCATGTGAATTTACCTGTTAAATATGCCTATAGCCGGCGTATTTATTGCCTAAGTAGCTATTGAAATTATAGCAAAAATTATAGGGAATTAAGGCTGAAATTGAAAGAATGAATGGCTTGGATTAGCGTACAGGCGACACATCAACCGATGTACTTAATGCGTTATTGCCAGCAGCTGATGTAGATGCTGCAGTAATTGCGCGTACTTTTGCAGTATCCATGCCATCGCCTTGCACACGCCTAGCGCCGTCAAAACGGACATTCCAGTACGGAATGCGCATGTCTTCAATACGAACGCTAGCACCTGAGCGGGGAGAGTGGATAAATTTGCCTTCACCCAAGTAAATACCGACATGGCTGAAAGTGCGCCTCATGGTGTTGAAAAACACCAAATCACCGGGTTTTAACTCACTTTTGTCGATTTTTTGGGTGGTGTTGGCTTGCTGGTCTGCGCTGCGAGGCAATACCAAGCCAATGGTTTCTTTGTAAATAGCGCGTACAAAGCCACTGCAATCGAAGCCAGTTTCAGCGCTGTTGCCACCCCGCAGGTAGGGAATACCGAGAAATCCGATCGCAGTACTCACCAAATCACCCGTGCGCTCGCTCACCTGCTGAACCACGCTTTCACCAGTTTGAACGATTTGTCCGCCAATTTTCGACAAGATGCCTTTGCTGAGTAAAAGCGCCTGCATGTCATCAACCGGAGCCGCTGTTTCAGAATTGACAGCAAAAGCGGGTTGAAAAAAACCAAGTCCTAACGCCAGTACGGCAGCAGCCATCAGCTTGTTTGGCATCAGTCTTTGCATTCGTCTAGGTTTAATTTTGGGTACTTGGCTAAACATGACATGCAGCGTAACCCGATTAATCAAAGAAGTCAAGTTAAACAAATCACGTAAGTCATTGAGTGATATAGACTATTGTTGAAAAGTTTGCACTGTTACAGATACATCTAGCTTTTCAGTCAAGCCACCTTCGCGAATGCCGCGTATCGGGCAGGCATCTAAGTAGTCGCGGCCGATAGCTAAACGGCAGTGCGAATCGCTCGCAAAAATGCTGTTGGTCACGTCCACGCTGACCCAGTGTGCTCCCAACCACACGTCCACCCAAGCATGGCTGGCAGCTTCGCGACTGTTGCCTGGGTCAACATAACCACTGACGTAGCGCGCGCTAACGCCCAAGCTGCGGCAGGCAGCAATCATCACATGCGCATGGTCTTGGCAAACGCCGCTGGCTTGGTCAAACGCTTGTTTGGCGGTGCTGGTCACGTCAGTATTGCCGGTGATGTAAGCGATTTTTGAGCAAATAGCGGTCGCCAATGCCAGCACATCTAGGCCGCTACGCAAGCCATTGGGCAGCACATCACGAGTGAAAGCGTCAAGTTCAGCAAATCCAGCCGTCAAACTCGTGGGCACCATGTAAGCGATGGTTGGTACGGCCTGGCTGTTTTCTTCCGTAGTAATGACCCCGTCAATCAAAGGAAGAAGGTCAACCGTGCCTTCCACCAAGATATTCATGTCTGATTGCGGTGTGTTTAAAACATGGCTGTGGCTGAGGTTGCCAAACGCGTCGGTAAACCCGTTTATTTTGCCCGGTGAACTGATGCGCCAATCGACCATGCGCTGATGCGCGTCTAAGCGCGGCGTCAGGCGCAGCAGCTGGATCAAATGCTTGGGCGCATCGTCGTAATGGTAGTGGGTGTTGTGTTTGATGATGAGTCGCATAATAAGATCGTTTAGATATTAATTTTAGGTGCAAAATATGGCTCTAGCCGGCGTATTTATTGACTTAGTAGCTATTATTTATATAGTGAATATCTTGTAAAAAATCGAATGAAAATTCAATCAAGCAACCAAAAAGTCTTGACTGATGCCCTTGCCAATGTGGTTGATGCTGACCAAAAACTGCGTCAAATACGCATGCAAACCTTGCTGCAAAATGTCGTCAATGTGGGTAAATTGAATCTGCGCTTGCAGCAAACCAGCCGCTCTGAGCGTGTTAGAACTGCGTGAGTTAGCCAATTTTTGCAGGTGGTTACAGAGCGCATTCATCGCCGCCATCAGTGAGCGCGGCATATCAGCACGCAAAATCAACAGCTCGGCCACGCGTGTTGGCGTGATGGTGTCGCGGTAAGTTTTGCGGTAAATTTCAAAACCCGAGACGCTGCGCAAAATAGCCGCCCAGTGGTAATACTCGCCCTTAGCGTCCCAGTTTTGCAGCTCTGAAGCAGCGCCTTCAAAGAACTTCACGTCAAGTAAACGCGCCACGTTGTCTGCCCGCTCCAGCGCCGTACCCAGTGCAACAAATCGGTACGCATCATCACGCGGCATGGTGCCAGCGGTCACGCCACGCGTCAAATGCGAACGGTGTTTCACCCATTCGAAAAACGCTGGCATGTCTTTGACCCAAGCGTCGTCTTCTAAGCGCACTTGCAATTCCAACCACGTGACGTTGATGGTTTCCCACAGCTCGGTGGTGATGGCGCCACGCACCGCACGGGCATTTTCACGGGCTGAGTAAATGGCGTTGTAGATGCTGGAGCCGTTGGTGGTGCTTGACACCATGAATTTCAAGACCGACTCACTGCTCAACCCGCTGTGCGCCGCTTCATATGCAGGTACCAGCTCTGAAATCAGCAACACGGCACGGGCGGCTTGACCGCGTTGCATTTCACTGCGTCCACCCGCCAGCAAGCTGCTTTGCAAGTGAATATCCAGCATTCGGGCGGTGTTTTCAGCACGCTCTGAGTAGCGTGCCATCCAAAATAAATGATCTGCGGTTGAACTTAACATGTTGTTTTTCCTGAGCTTTTTGTGGGTTGCATGCTTCTTTTAGGCTTCAAGCACCCAAGTGTCCTTCGTGCCACCGCCTTGCGATGAATTGACCACCAAAGAGCCTTCTTCCAAAGCCACACGGCACAAACCGCCTGGCACCAGCTTGGTTTCTTTGCCGCACAGCACATAGGGCCGTAAATCAATGTGCCTAGGCGCAATGCCACTTTCAACGAAAGTAGGGCAGGTTGACAGCGCCAGCGTTGGCTGGGCGATGTAGCCTTCAGGTTTGGCAATCAGCCGTGCGCGGAAATCTTCGATTTGGGCTTTGCTAGCCGCTGGCCCTACCAACATGCCGTAACCACCTGCACCGTGAACCTCTTTGACCACCAAGCTGGATAAATTAGCCAACACGTATGACAATTCTGCTGGCTTGCGACATTGGTAGGTGGGTACGTTGTTAAGAATAGGGTCTTCGCCGAGGTAAAACTTAATCACGTCTGGGATGAAAGGGTAGGTCGATTTATCGTCTGCAATGCCTGTGCCCACGGCATTGGCAACGCTGACGCGACCTGCGCGGTAGACCGACATCAAGCCCGGCACGCCCAAAGTGGAGTCTGCTTGAAACACCAGTGGGTCTAAATAGTCGTCGTCAATGCGTCTGTAAATCACGTCAACGCGCTGTGGGCCTTGCGTGGTGCGCATGTAAACCAGCCCATCGTCAACAAACAAGTCTTTGCCTTCCACCAACTCTACGCCCATTTGCTGCGCCAAGAAAGCGTGCTCAAAGTAAGCTGAGTTGTACATGCCAGGCGTCATAACGACGACGTTGGGCTCATCCACACCCATGGGCGCGCTGGCGCGCAGCGTTTCTAAGAGCAAATCTGGGTAGTGCTCAATCGGCGCAATCGGCATGGCGTTGAACACTTCTGGGAACAAACGCATCATCATTTTGCGGTCTTCCAGCATGTAAGACACGCCTGATGGCACGCGCAAGTTGTCCTCTAAGACATAAAACTCGCCTTGACCCGCACGTACGATATCGACGCCTGCAATATGGCAATAATTGTTACCCGCGACATCCACGCCTTGCATTTGCGGGCGGTATTGGGCGTTTAAAAAGATTTGCTCAGCCGGCACAACACCCGCTTTGATGATGTTTTGGTTGTGATACACGTCATGAATAAACATGTTCAGCGCTTGCACACGCTGAATCAAACCTTTTTGCAAAGTTTCCCACTCTTTAGATGGAATCACGCGCGGAATCAAGTCAAAAGGAATCAGCCGCTCCGTGCCCGCATCGTCACCATACACAGCGAAAGTGATACCAACTTGCCTGAAAGCCGCATCCGCTTGCGCCCGCTTGCTGGCCATGGCTTCTGGCGAGTAGCTTTTAGCCCAGCTTTGGTAGGCTTGATAATGATCCAAAGGCTGCTTACTTGATACGCCGTTTGAGGGCTTCAACTCGGCATTCAAGCCATACATCTCATCATAAAAAACCATGGCAACCTCTAGCTATAAAATGAACATTGATACAAAGAACGACAAAAACATTGTCTCACTAATAAAAAGCATGTTCAGCGAATTAAGTCGCGTAAATCACACCTAAAACCCTAATTTAAACCCTAACTCAACCGGTATAAAACCTCCATGTTATTAACCAGCACAGAATCTCAACTCGTTCTCATTGACTACCAAACTCGCTTGCTGCCAGCCATTCACGAAAGCAAGCTCGTGATGGCACAAGCGCTTAAATTAGCCAAAATCGCCAAACTATTGCGTGTGCCCACTATCGGTACAGAGCAAAACCCTGATGGCTTGGGTCATAACGATCCAGCACTCAAAGCTTTTTGCGCACAAACCTTAGCTAAATCGCATTTCGACGCTTGCGCCGAAGGTTTGGGCGATTTGCTACGAGATATTGGCACACCTAAGCCATCTCCTAATGCAAGAAGCATGCCTAAACACATGCAAAAAGATCCGGAAAATCAGCGTCCAACGATTGTGCTGGCTGGCATGGAGACGCATGTTTGCTTTTTGCAAACAGCGCTCTCGCTGATTGAGGAAGAGTTTGACGTGTGGGTGGTGACAGACGCTTGCGGCTCACGCACCGAACGCGACCGCGATGCCGCTTTTGACCGCTTGGCTGGCAATGGCGCGGAGCTGGTAACAGTAGAAATGGTTGCGTTTGAGTGGCTAGAGTCGTCTGACCACCCACAATTTAAAGCTGTTTTGGATTTGATTCGCTAAACAGCAAAAGACAACTTAAGCGCAGATTTTTTAGTTCGCGCGGCTTAATTGATACGACGGTAGAGAAGTACATCTTCGTTGTCGTCTGTAGGTCGACGCACCTTGGTCACAAAGCGCCAGGGTGCCATGTTCAAAGTGGATAAGCTGCTCTCAACATCAGCATCCACAATCAGCCAAGTGCATTTTTCGTTGGACGTGAGCAGTTGTAAATTCATAGACCCGTGGTAGGCAAACGCAGCTGCCTGCCCAGGGCTTAAACCGACTATTTGCACACAAGACTGTTTGCCAATGGTTTCAGACACACGCTGCACCAAAGGCGCATAGCTTCGCGCAAAGTCCAGAATGGGTAGCCATAACGTCATCAAAAGCAACCAGCACAATGCCGTCCCACCCGCTGGCAAAACCATGCTTTTCCACATGGCGGTGCGATGCCGACCCACTCGCCAAAGCACCAAATAGACCCAAGACAAGGTTCCTAGAATCGCCACCAAAAACGGTAGCCACGAAAAACTTGGCTCGTATCCAGGTACCAGTTTATTGACCAGCATGATGGATTGTGACGATGTGCCGGTTTGCATCGTGATCCAAATGCCCCAAATCAACAGACCTACCACGCTGAAGAAAAACAGCGTAAACCAATCAATCAACGCAGACAAACGGCGCTCAAGCGTAGGTAATGCAAAAGCGGCGAGGGTGGCCATGGCGGGTAGGCCAAGCAAGAGCGCACGATCCGAGGTGCCTGTAAACAGCATGGATACAACCGCAACGCCAACAAACAACAGAGGCAGGGCAACATGCAAGCTGCTGTATTGCCTGCGCCAGCGCCACAGTGTCCAAATCGCCAAAGGCCAGGCTGGCCACGCAAACCATAAAAGTAGTCGACTGGCGATTTGTACATCTTGCCAAGTCGCGCTAGGCAGCACAGCGGTAAAGCGCCAAAGGTTTAAAGTCGTTGCCAGCAAGCCAGCGCAAACAACGCAAAAGAACATCCACCAGCCATAGCGCACGCGGTCAACGCGCTCGATCGCATCGCGTTTGTTGTCTTCAAACTGTGCATCCGTGGCAAAGATCAAAACACTTCCCAATCCAAGTGCCATAGCGACAGTGGGTGCACCGCTGATCGCTAACCCTAGTAAGCCAACTAAGTATGCAAATGCAGCAGCCATTCGGTGGTACGGCATGGCAGAAACCGCGTAAAAAGTAATCGCTGTAAAACAAACTTGCGGCAACGCAGGCGTCGTTTCATGAGAAAACTGGGCTAAGCCTAAGCAAGCTATCAATGCCAACAGTCCGCCGTCTGCAATGGTTCTGGCGTAATCTTTGGGTTTTGCCTCGCCGCCAAATGCAAAAACGACGGGCAGAGCGCGTGGGCTTCTGGCTAGATAATAAACCCCATGCCATGTGGCTAACAGCGTCAACACCAGCAGCGCCATGAACGGCAAGCGCACGGCTAAAGCCGGCTCAATCCAACTTGGTGTTAATTGAAGCGCCCATGTGCCCAACCAATATGGCAACAAAGCTGACCCTTCACGCGCTTGCCCCAAATATTGCGGTGCCAACCAGTCACTTTGTCCATTGAACAGCGCCAGCATGTATGCAAACGCTGAAACATCCGCATTTTTCCAAGGCTCGCGCCCAATAAAACCAGGCAGTATATAACCCAAGCAAAACAACCACAACACACGACGTGACAAGCGCTTTGTTACGCTTTGCGCAACGATGGCTGGGCTTGGAATCGATGTCATGCTTGGCTTAAATGTTGGTTATTACTTGTATTTTGACCAAAAAAAAGCAGCACGACAAAATCGTACTGCTTTTTATGTGTTGCTTTTCTTGTTTTAATACAAGAATTAAGCAGCTGTAGCTTCAGTGGCCACTTCAGTTTTTGCAACAGTTTTGCCGAAACGGTTACGGAAGCGCTCAACGCGGCCACCCATATTGTCGACAGATTTTTGTGTGCCGGTGTAGAAAGGATGTGACTCGCTTGAAGTATCCAATTTGTACAATGGCAATTCGCGACCGTCTTCCATTTTCACCATTTCTTTGGTGTTAACGCATGAACGAGTCACAAACTTGAAGTTGTTGGACAAGTCCAAAAAGCAAACTTCGCGGTAATTTGGGTGAATGCCGTCTTTCATTTTCTATTCCTTATTCTCTAATAGAGATCAGTTTGGACAGCCACGAAACCCTATGCTTCGCACTTGTCCGGTTAGCCCTGTATTATCGCATGAAATATTAGAATCCAGCAAATTGCTATACAAACTCTATAGAGAGTGCTAGGAAAACGTTGTTTTAGCTTTGATTTGGTTGAGTTCATTAATGCTCCTTACGGTTAAATCGATTAAAGTTGTTGATGCGGCGGTTCTTGGTCAATTCGAGTTCATTCAGTTCTTTATTTGTCATTTTATTTAACATAATGCACATCGTATAAAGTACAATAAACCCAATCCAAACCCGCTACAGCCTTAAAATCGCACCCTATGAAACCTATCGCCATCGTCAGTGCCATGCACGA
>JBEBJY010000074.1:0-11137 GCA_040079635.1 Burkholderiaceae bacterium
GTTTATTACCTAAACTGCTACATTATCAATAGCGAAATCGCAAAACCGACTTTAATGGTTTTTTTAACTCTCAAATACGACTCTAGCCGGCGTATTTATTGCCTAGACTGCTATCATATTTGAGTAAAAATGGCTTACCCGCGTCAAAGCACTCAAATCTTCTTTTAAATCAAGCACTTAAAGCAATTCACACAATTCAGCCAAGCTTTTTACATGGCGAAGCGACTGGTGATGCGGCTCTGGTTCTGAATGCGGCCAATCTTTGCCTTCGCGGTTGAGCCAAGCGGCGTGCATGCCGGATTGCAGGGCACCTACGGCGTCTAGGGCGCTGTCGTCGCCTACGTGCAGGACGTTGGCGACCGAGACGCCTACGGCGGCAGCGGCGGCTTTGAAAATGCGGGGGTCGGGTTTGGCGATGCCGAATTCGTGGGCGCTAATCGCGCCTTTGAAGTATTTGACCAGCCCTACGCGCTGAATGTCTGCCGTGCCGTTAGAGATGGCGACGATGGGGTATTTGGCGGCTAGGTATTGCAGGGCGGGCAAGGCGTCGTCATAGAGTTCGACGCTGTTGCGGGCTTCGGTGAAGACTTCGTAGGCGACTGCAGCCAAGGCGGGGTCATCTCCGCCATTGATTAAGCTGCGACGAATGGCTTCGGTGCGCAAAAAGTTGTAATCGTGCGCGAGGTGGGGGAATTCAGCAATCAAGGTTTCGCGCCTGCCGCGCATGGTTTCTGGGGTTTCCAAGAGCGCAGCCGTGCTGGGCGCATGGGTTTTGAGCCAGTCGTGCAAGGCGGTCTCAGCCTTCTTGATGGTGGGCCAAACGGGCCAGAGGGTGTCGTCTAGGTCTAGGGTGATGGCTTGGATGGATGAATATGGCATATCGGCGATAGTGGTATGAAATTGCTTCCATAATAGGCGAAATTATGAACGCGCCATTGCAAAAAGCCCCAACTCCCCTACCCCAACTGGGCGCGGGTGAGGCGTTTCCAGACGTCAGCATTCAGCATGAACTGAGTGACGAGATGCCAGGTTTGGTCGCTGTCGGCGGTGCTCTGGATGTAGCGACGCTGAAACGGGCGTATTCGCAGGGCATTTTCCCATGGTTCAGCCAAGGGCAGCCGATTTTGTGGTGGAGCACAGACCCGCGCATGGTGTTGAAGGTGGCAGATTTTAAGGTGCAGCCCTCGTTCAAAAAGACGCTGAAGAAGTTTGCCAGCGGATTCAATGGTGCGATCGACTGCGAGGTGCGGTTTGATACGGCTTTTGAGCGGGTGATCAGCGCCTGCTCAGCTACGCCGCGCGATGGTCAGCGTGGCACGTGGATAGTGCCGCAAATGGTGGATGCCTACATCGCGCTGCACAAAGCGGGTTTTGCGCACAGTGTGGAGACGTGGGTGAATGACGAGCTGGTGGGTGGGCTGTATTGCGTGAATATTGGCACGGCAGTGTTTGGCGAATCGATGTTTTCGCATGCAACGGATGCGTCCAAAATCGCCCTTGCCGCGCTGGTGTGCTTTTGCAAGGCGAACGGAATTGAGATGATTGACTGCCAGCAGAACACGTCGCATTTGGCGTCGCTTGGCGCGAAAGAAATGCCCAGAAGTGAATTTGTGGCAGAAGTTAAGGCGCGGGTGAACCAGTTGATGCCCGTTTGGCAATTTAGCCCGCAACTGTGGCAACAGTTGTTGTAAATTCAAACCTGTATGTCACAACTCAAAGACCTCCCCGCGCAAACGCTGCAGTTTTATGCCACGGCTGAGTACGCCTGTAGCTACTTAGACGGCAAACAGGCGCGTTCGCAAGTGGCAACGCCGAGTTATTTGATCCGCAATGACGCGTATTCTGAACTGGTGACCCAAGGTTTCCGCCGCAGCGGCATGTTTACCTACCGCCCGCAGTGCGATGGTTGCCAAGCTTGCGTGCCGCTGCGAGTGTTGGTGGACCAATTCGTACCGAATCGTAGCCAAAAGCGTTCGCAAAAGCAGCACAGCAACTTGCAAGCGCGGGTGCTGGAGCTAGGGTTTGATGACGAGCACTACGCGCTTTATTTGCGCTACCAAGCCTCGCGCCATGCGGGTGGTGGCATGGACCAGGACAGCATTGACCAATACACGCAGTTTTTGCTGCAAAGCCGTGTGAATACGCGTTTGATTGAGTTTCGTGAAACCATGCCAGGTGGCATGTCTAATAGTTCAGAGGGCGCGCTGAAAATGGTGAGCATTGTGGATGTGCTGAACGATGGCATTTCGGCGGTTTACACCTTTTACGAGCCGGATGCGCAGGCAAGTTACGGCACATTTTGTGTGCTGTGGCAAATTGAGCAAGCGCAAAAGCTGGGCTTGCCGCATGTTTACCTAGGCTATTGGATTGAGGAAAGCGCCAAAATGCGCTACAAAATGCGCTTTGAACCGCATGAAATTTTGCAGCATGGCACCTGGAAACTAGGTTAATGAGCTTGATGAACGACGCTAGGTTAAACCCTAGCATCTTAATTTCACATGGTAAAATAAACCATGCCCAAAATAGACAAAACACCGCAAAATTTGCCCGCTGCAACGCCCACCATTCAGGTGCTGGAGCGTATGTTTACCTTGATTGACGTGTTGGCTGGCCGTGATGAGGCGATGTCGCTCAAAGAAATCAGCCAAAAGACGGGCTTACACCCGTCCACCACGCACAGGATTTTGAACGATTTAACACTAGGTCGTTATGTAGATCGTCCCGAAGCAGGCAGCTACCGCTTGGGTATGCGCCTTTTAGAACTAGGAAACGCCGTTAAAAGCCGCTTGGATGTACGAGATGCTGCGCTGGCGCCCATGCGCGAGCTGCACAAGCTGATTCAGCAGCCTGTTAATCTGTCCATGCGACAAGGCGATGAGATTGTGTATATCGAACGTGCGTACAGCGAGCGCTCTGGCATGCAGGTGGTGCGCGCTATTGGTGGGCGGGCACCGTTGCATTTGACTTCTGTGGGTAAATTATTTCTGGCGGTAGACGACGCCATCAAGGTGCGCGCTTATGCAGCCAGAACCGGTTTGGCTGGTCACACCAAAACGAGTTTGACAGACATCACAGCTTTAGAGCGCGAGCTGTCACGTGTACGCCAATACGGCACCGCGCGTGACAACGAAGAGCTCGAAGTGGGTGTGCGCTGCATGGCTGCTGGTGTGTATGACGACCAAAGTAAGTTGGTTGCCGGTTTGTCTATTTCAGCACCAGCGGACAGATTGGATGAGGCTTGGTTGGCAAAACTGCAGTCTACTGCTGCTGAGATTTCAACTTCTCTGGGTTACAAAGGCTGAATTAGCCCAAGTTTTTAACCCCGCTTTAGCCTTGAATTAACCTTGTTTTTGTAGCGCAATCACTGGCATGGCTGGGGCGTTTGACTCAACCCAACGGCGAACGCGTTCAGCGTCGCCCAAACGGCTGTATTTACCGGCAGAATCTAAAAACACCATGATGAGCTTGCGACCCGCAATTTTGGTCTGCATCACCAAACACTGACCTGCTTCCGAAATAAAACCTGTTTTTTGCAAGCCAATATCCCATTCTGGGTTTTTAACCAAGCGGTTGGTCGTGTTGTATTGCAAAGTGCGCGCACCCACAGCGACTTCGTAGCCTGGCGATGTGGAATACTCACGCACAGCTTGGTCTTTGTAAGCGGCATTCACCAAAATCGCCAAGTCTTGCGCACTGGACTGATTTTGGCTAGATAAACCTGTTGGTTCAACATAACGTGTCGCACGCATACCCAGCAACTTTGCCTTGGCATTCATCAAACTCACGAACTCCTGCAAACCACCTGGGTAAGTGCGGCCAAGTGCATTGGCAGCGCGATTTTCGCTGGACATCAGCGCCAAATGCAGCATCTCGCCACGTGTCAAGGTTGTGCCAACAGTCAGGCGTGAGCGACTGCCTTTTTCAGTATCCACATCGTCTTGGGTGATGGTGATTTGCTCGTTCATGGGCAAGCGCGCTTCAGACAGCACAACGCCAGTCATCAGCTTGGTCAACGACGCAATGGGTAACACCGTATTGCTGTTCTTGTTGAACAACACTTCATTGGTATCTTGATCAACCACAAAGGCCACGCCAGATTTCAAATCCAACTCGTCACGCTCGCTATGCAGTCCAGCAATTTCACCAAAGGATTGCTTAGGCGGAATGATGGGCATTGAAGCCAGCACAATAGCTCGGCGACGCGCTGCAACCAAAGCTTTGCCTTTAAGCGGGCGACCACGCGCGTCTTTCAGCAACTGAGGATTAACTGCAACTAGCTTTGAAGTAACTTTGCCGTTAGCACGAACGCGCACCACCATCTTGCCGTTGGCTTTGCTGCGGTTGGAAACTGCAACAATTTGTTTGCCCGCTTTTTTAGACTTTGCAGAAACTTTAACGTGCTTAGCTGCAACGGCTTTTTTAGCTTGCGCTTTGTTAGTTTTTGCAGCAGTTGAAATCGGAAAACTAAACGCGAATAAGAGTGAACTGATCAAGGCAACTTTGCCTACCAGTTGAAAGAAGTGTTTCAAAGTATGTCCAAAACCGAAATTATTGCGTATACGAAAAGGAAAAATCTGAGCAGAAGCCATTGCGGGTGTCTCCATGCAAGTTAGGTATGCATGGAGTGTACACAATTAAAAATACTTCGCAAGATCAATCACTTGCAAAGTATTGTTAACTTACAAAATAAGTTATAAGTAATAACCCTAGCCTTGCGCAGCGACTCTGTCAGCCTTATTTTGTAACTTATTGAGAGCACTCAAATAAGCTTTGGCTGATGCAACCACAATATCTGGGTCTGAACCCACGCCGTTGACCACGCGACCGCTGTTTTGCAAGCGCACCGTGACTTCACCCTGGCTCTCTGTAGATCCGCTGATGGCGTTCACAGAATAAAGCACCATCTCTGCACCGCTTTTGACGTGTGATTCGATGGCTTTGAGGGAGGCGTCTACGGGGCCGTTGCCCTCTGATGAACCTTTGAATTCTTTGCCATTGGCAGTAAAGACAATGCTCGCTTGGGGACGTTCACCCGTTTCAGAGTGTTGCGAGAGCGACACAAAAACGTATTGCTCAACAGCATCGCTGACACTTTCATCACTGACCAAGGCCAAGATGTCTTCGTCAAAAATGTCGCTCTTACGGTCAGCCAATTCTTTGAATTTGGCAAAAGCGGTGTTAATTTCAGTTTCTGACTCTAATTGAACACCCAAATCTTGCAAGCGTTGCTTGAAAGCGTTTCGACCACTCAATTTACCCAAAACGATCTTATTGGCAGACCAGCCCACATCTTCTGCACGCATAATTTCATACGTGTCGCGTGCTTTGAGCACACCATCCTGGTGAATGCCGCTGGCATGCGCGAAAGCGTTTGCGCCCACCACAGCCTTATTCGGCTGAACCACAAAACCAGTCGTTTGGCTGACCATGCGGCTCGCTGCAAGGATATGAATCGGGTCGATGTTCATTTCTAAATTGAAATAATCTTTACGCGTTTTTACTGCCATGACAATTTCTTCGAGTGAACAGTTACCCGCACGCTCGCCCAAGCCGTTGATGGTGCATTCCACCTGACGTGCACCGCCAATTTTGACGCCAGCCAATGAATTTGCCACCGCCATACCCAAATCGTTATGGCAATGCACGGACCAAATCGCTTTGTCACTGTTCGGAATGCGCTCGCGCAAGGTTTTGATGAAATTACCGTAAAGCTCTGGCACGGCGTAACCCACTGTGTCTGGCACATTGATCGTCGTTGCGCCTTCTTTGATGACAGCTTCTAAAACGCGGCACAAAAAGTCCATATCGCTGCGGTAGCCGTCTTCTGGGCTGAACTCAATGTCACCTACCAAATTACGCGCAAAGCGGACGGATTGCTTGGCTTGCTCAAACACCTCATCTGGTGTCATGCGCAATTTCTTTTCCATGTGCAAAGGCGATGTAGCGATGAAGGTGTGAATACGTGCGCTGTTTGCGCCTTTCAAGGCTTCGGCAGCACGCGAAATATCGCGATCGTTAGCGCGAGACAACGAGCAAATTGTCGAATCCTTGATGTGGTTAGCAATCAACTGCACCGCTTCAAAATCGCCATTAGAGCTGGCTGCAAAACCAGCTTCAATCACGTCTACCTTCAAGCGCTCCAACTGGCGAGCGATACGCAATTTTTCATCTTTGTTCATAGACGCGCCAGGCGACTGCTCGCCATCACGCAAAGTCGTATCGAAAATAATGAGTTTGTCGGCGGCCATGTGAAGTCCTCAGTTAATGATTGAAAAATAAAAGCAAAAAGTACATTGAAATAAAAAAAGCCCGTTGCGGTTTGCTAACGGGCTTTGATGGAAAAAGTGTGCGTGCGCTACTTAACCAGCCCTTTAAAGCTTAGCAGTAGTGTTAGCAACATTGTTTTCATGAAAATAACTATATCACAGTTTTCGAGCTCTGTGCCATTGATCGCAAAATCGTTGCTTTTTAATGCAAACCGCGTTCTTCAGGCTCGTCCTTTGAGGTGCTGATCACGCTGGTTCGGATGCCTTTGGCTCTGCGCCAAGCATAGATAACGTAGCCACTTAAACCATAGCCAACAAACAATGCAAACAAGACCGACGGCGGGTGGATGTTGATAACTGCAATGCCTAACGCAATAGCCACAATCACCGCAAAAGGTACGCTCTTTTTCATTTGCACGTCTTTGAAGCTGTAAAACGGCACATTGGTGACCATGGTCAACCCTGAAAAAAGCACCAAACCAAACATGGGCCATGCAACGTCTGCGCCTTTGAGGTTGAGCTCTGTCGCCACCCACAAATAGCCGCCGACCAAGGCCGCAGCAGCAGGCGATGGCAAGCCTTGGAAGTAGCGTTTATCAACCACCGCAGTGTTGACATTGAAACGTGCCAATCGCAGCGCAGCACAAGCGCAATAAACGAAGGACGCAAACCAGCCCCAGCGACCCAAGCCATTCAGCGCCCAAACGTAGGAAATCAAAGCTGGTGCTGCACCAAACGACACCATGTCGGACAGCGAATCCATCTGCTCACCAAACGCGCTTTGTGTGTTGGTCATGCGGGCGACGCGGCCATCCAGACTGTCCAAGACCATGGCGCAAAAAATACCAATAGCGGCTAAGTCAAAGCGACCATTGATGGCCATCACAATCGAGTAAAAGCCACCAAATAGGGCAGCTAATGTGAATAAATTTGGCAAAATATAAATGCCTTTGCGCCGCTTCTGAACGTGCAAATGTGTGCTCGGCCCTGTGCTCGAATCTGCGTGCAAATCGTCTGCGGCGTCTTTGACCGCTTCTACTCCGTCATGCATAATTAAACCACCTAAATGTATGCCAAATATGGCTCTAGCCGTCGTGTTTATTGCATATGATGCTATTAATTTTATAGCAAAATAAAAAGGTCACCGAGGTGACCTTCTTATTCATGCGTTCATACCATCTGAACTTAAATTTTCAAACTTAATTACGAGTTTGGTCAACCAACTTGTTTTTTGCAATCCAAGGCATCATAGCGCGCAACTTGTCGCCCACTTGCTCAATCTGGTGCTCTGCTGTCAAACGACGGCGGCTGATGAGCGTTGGCGCACCGGCTTTGTTTTCCAAGATAAAGCTCTTGGCATATTCGCCAGTTTGGATGTCTTTCAAACACTTGCGCATGGCTTCTTTGGTCGCAGCGGTCACGATGTTCGGACCCGTCACGTATTCGCCGTACTCTGCGTTGTTGGAAATGGAGTAGTTCATGTTGGCAATGCCGCCTTCATAGATCATGTCCACAATCAATTTCAGCTCGTGCAAGCACTCAAAGTAGGCCATTTCAGGCGCGTAGCCAGCTTCGACCAAGGTCTCAAAACCTGCTTTGATGAGTTCAACCGTACCACCGCACAACACGGCTTGCTCGCCGAACAAGTCGGTTTCAGTTTCTTCGCGGAAGTTGGTTTCAATGATGCCGGCTTTGCCGCCACCGTTGGCCATCGCGTAGCTCATTGCCAATTCTTTGGTTTTGCCAGAATTGTCTTTGTGGATAGCAATCAGGTGAGGCACACCGCCGCCTTGGGCGTAGGTACCGCGCACGGTGTGGCCAGGTGCCTTAGGAGCAACCATCCACACGTCCAAGTCAGCGCGTGGGCTAACCAGACCGTAATGCACGTTAAAACCGTGGGCAAACACCAATGAAGCGCCTTGCTTGATGTTGGGTTCGATATCGTTGGTGTAAACAGAGCCGATTTGCTCATCTGGGAGCAAAATCATCACAACATCAGCTGCTTTGACCGCATCAGCCACTTCAGCGACTTGCAAGCCAGCTTTGGCGACTTTAGGCCATGAAGCGCCACCTTTGCGCAAACCGACCACAACTTTAACGCCGCTGTCATTCAAATTTTGCGCGTGTGCGTGGCCTTGGCTGCCGTAGCCAATAATCGCAACAGTTTTACCTTTGATCAGGCTCAGGTCGCAGTCTTTGTCGTAATAAACTTTCATCTCAATCTCCGTTAAAAAAGGGGTGGGTAATTTTGTTATTTAAAAATTAGGCAACTTCGTATTTTAAACGCAGTCGCCAGTTGTTACTTACACGCGTAGGATTCTCTCGCCGCGCCCAATGCCGCTAGGTCCTGTGCGCACGGTTTCCAGAATCGCTGATTTGTCGATCGCTTCCAAGAAAGCATCGTTTTTACCGTGGTCGCCGGTCAACTCGATCGTGTAGCTCTTGTCGGTCACATCAATGATGCGACCACGGAAGATGTCAGCCATACGTTTGACTTCTTCGCGCTCTTTGCCGACCGCGCGGATTTTGACCATCATCAACTCGCGCTCGGTGTAAGCGCCTTCAGTTAAATCGACCACTTTGACGACTTCAATCAAGCGGTTCAAATGCTTGGTGATTTGTTCAATCACGTCGTCTGATCCTGACGTTTGAATCGTCATGCGCGACAAAGTCGGGTCTTCAGTCGGTGCAACGGTGAGTGACTCAATGTTGTAGCCACGGGCGGAAAATAGGCCAACCACGCGTGACAAGGCACCTGGTTCGTTCTCTAAAAGGACGGCAATAATGTGTTTCATAATAATTCGTCCTTTCTTTACAGATCTTCAGAGCCCAAGAGCATCTGATCGATACCCATGCCGGCTTTGACCATGGGGAACACGTTTTCGGTCGGGTCGGTACGGAAGTCCATGAACACTGTGCGATCTTTCAGCTTACGTGCTTCGCGCAAAGCTGGTTCAACGTCAGCGGGTGACTCAATCAACATACCAACGTGTCCATACGCCTCAGCCAACTTCACAAAGTCGGGCAATGCGTCCATGTAGCTGTGGCTGTAGCGGCTTTCATAGTCAATTTGCTGCCACTGGCGCACCATACCGAGGTAACGGTTGTTCAGCGACACAATTTTGATCGGCGTGTTGTACTGGAAGCAAGTTGAAAGCTCTTGAATACACATCTGCACCGAGCCTTCTCCCGTCACGCAAAACACTTCTTTGTCCGGCTTGGCTAATTTAATCCCCATGGCGTAAGGAATGCCCACACCCATGGTGCCCAAACCACCAGAATTGATCCAACGGCGTGGCTCTTCAAACTTGTAATACTGCGCGGCCCACATTTGGTGCTGACCCACGTCAGAGGTGATGTAGGTTTCTTCACCCTTGGTCATGTTGCACAAGGTTTCGATGACGTATTGCGGCTTGATGACGTCGCCTTTGCCGTGGTCGTACTTCATGCAATCGCGCTTGCGCCACGTTTCAATCGTGCTCCACCACTCGCCTAAAGCTGTGGTGTCAGGCTTCAAAGAACCTTCTTTGATCATGGCAATCATCTCTAACAACACTTCTTTGACATCGCCCACGATAGGGATATCAACTTTGACGCGTTTGGAGATGCTAGATGGGTCGATGTCGATATGAATGATCTTGCGCTCAACTTGCGCGAAATGCTTGGGGTTACCAATCACGCGGTCGTCAAACCTAGCGCCAACAGCCAAAACGACGTCTGCACTTTGCATCGCGTTATTGGCTTCAAACGTGCCATGCATTCCCAACATACCTAAGAATTTAGGGTCGCTGGCAGCAATCGCACCCAAGCCCATCAAGGTATTGGTGCACGGGAAGCCCAGCATGTCGGCCAAAACGCGCAGCTCAGCGCTAGCGTTGCTCAACAAAACGCCGCCACCGGTGTAGATGTAAGGACGTTTTGCCTTCAGCAATAGCATCAGCGCTTTGCGAATTTGCCCACTGTGGCCTTTGCGCACCGGGTTATAGGCACGCATTTCAATGGTTTCTGGGTAACCGTGGTACGGCACTTTGTTGAAAGACACGTCTTTAGGAATATCCACCACCACAGGGCCAGGGCGGCCGCTGCGCGCGATGTGGAATGCCTTTTTCATGGTTTCAGCCAAATCGCGTGCGTCTTTGACTAAGAAGTTGTGCTTAACAATAGGGCGTGTGATGCCGATGGTGTCGCACTCTTGGAAAGCATCCAGACCAATTGCATGCGTGGGCACTTGACCAGTGATGATGACCATCGGGATGCTGTCCATGTACGCTGTAGCGATACCGGTGACGGCATTGGTAGCACCTGGGCCAGAGGTGACGAGCGCAACGCCGACATCACCAGTCGCGCGGGCATAACCGTCGGCAGCATGGACGGCGGCTTGCTCGTGGCGCACCAGCACGTGCTGCATGGTGTCCTGTTTGTAAAGCGCGTCATAAATGTGCAAAACAGCACCACCAGGGTAGCCCCAGATGAATTTGACGTTTTCTGCTTGGAGGGATTTGACCAGAATTTCCGCACCACGAAGCTCGGGCACGTTTGAATGGTCAGTTTTTGATGCTGTAGAAGCGGCCGATATAGCTTCCGATTTGTCGGCTGTATTGTTTTCCATGATGGATCCTTTGCGTAAACCTTTGTGAATTTCTCTAACGAAATACCTTGGGTGCCCCTTCTACTTGGCTCTTGTGGAGCAGTGTCGGGACTTGAGGCCGGCAACCATGAACGCACTGTTGTAGCGCTCTGTTGTGACCCGTTTGCTGTTTGACTTGCAATTCGTATTATCGCATCTCAAGACGTAAAAATCTTATCAAATCCCCTCATTTGCCATTTATGCGCTATTTTTAAGGCTTTGAAATGCCATAATCGCGGTTCTA
>JBEBJY010000075.1:0-10963 GCA_040079635.1 Burkholderiaceae bacterium
CCCCAACACCCCACGAATAATCTCCCGCCCGACCGAACTACCAATCGTCCGCACCGCAGACTTAACAACAATTTGCGCTACGCCGTCGTGTTGACCGCCACGGGGGCCGGTTTTGCCGAAGAGGATGTCTTTTAGGTCGCCCATCATGCCGTCGTCATCGGTTTTGGTGTCGCCAGTTTTTGATTTGGCGGCTTCGTCTAGTTTGGCGGCTTCGTCTAGTTTGGTGGCTACGCGGCCTTTGATTAGTTCGTGGGCGGATTCGCGGTCAATCGTTTTTTCGTAGGCACCGGCGACAATGGAATCTGCCTGCAATGCTTTGCGCTGCTCTGGCGTAATGGGGCCGATTTTGGAGGCTGGCGGGAGGACGTAGACGCGCTCGGTCACGCTGGGGCGGCCTTTTTCGTCTAGGAAGCTCACTAAGGCTTCGCCGACTTCTAGCTCGGTAATCGCGGTTTCAATGTCGATTTTCGGGTTTTGCCGCATGGTGCTGGCCGTTGCTTTGACCGCCTCTTGGTCGCGCGGGGTGTAGGCGCGCAGGGCGTGTTGCACGCGGTTGCCGAGCTGGGCGAGCACGGAATCGGGGATGTCCAGCGGGTTTTGCGTTACAAAATAAACGCCCACGCCTTTGGAGCGCACCAAGCGCACGACGAGTTCAATCCGCTCCAGCAGCACTTTGGGCGCATCGGTGAAGAGCAAATGCGCTTCGTCGAAGAAAAACACCAGTTTGGGTTGATCCAAATCACCCACTTCGGGCAAGGTTTCAAAGAGTTCGCTCAGCATCCACAGCAAAAACGTGGCGTACAGGCGGGGCGAGGTGAGCAGTTTGTCTGCCGCCAAGATGTTGATAACGCCTTTGCCGCTGGAGTCCGTCTGCATGAAATCGGCGATGTTGAGCATGGGCTCGCCAAAGAACTTGTCGCCGCCTTGCGCCTCGGTTTGCAGCAAGCCGCGCTGAATCGCGCCAATGCTGGCAGGGCTGATGTTGCCGTAGGAAGTGGTGTAATCGCTGGCGTTGTCGCCAATGGCTTGGCACATGGCGCGCAGGTCTTTCATGTCCAAAAGCAGCATGCCTTGGTCGTCCGCGATTTTGAAGACAAGTTGCAACACGCCGGCCTGCGTTTCGTTCAAATTCAGCATGCGGCTAAGCAAGAGCGGGCCTAAATCGCTAATCGTGGCGCGAA
The DNA here is from genome assembly GCA_040079635.1 of Burkholderiaceae bacterium. GTDB lineage: Bacteria > Pseudomonadota > Gammaproteobacteria > Burkholderiales > Burkholderiaceae_C > Aalborgiella. Next base: position 1,182 of record JBEBJY010000075.1, read on the forward strand.
CGGGGTGGCCTGATTCACCAAAAACGTCCCACAGCGTCGTCGGGAAGGCTTTGAAATCTGGCGTGGCGATGCCGCGTTCTTTGATGACTTTGGCCAGTTTGTCGCCAAATCCACCCACTTGAGAGATGCCAGACAAATCGCCTTTGACGTCCGCCATGAATACGGGCACGCCGAGTTTTGAGAAGCCCTCTGCCATTGTTTGCAGGGTGATGGTTTTGCCCGTACCCGTCGCGCCCGTGATCAAACCGTGGCGATTGGCCTTGTCTGGGCGTAAAAAGCACTGGATATTGCCATCAGATTTACCGTCAGCGGGAGTTTTTTGGGCGATTAGGATGGGTTCGGACATGTAACACCTCTACAGAGAGAATTAATGGAATCTAAAAAGTACAATCAAGGCATAGCTTAAACGTAAACATTAGAGAAAAAACATGGCCGGTCACAGTAAATGGGCGAATATTCAGCACCGCAAGGGGCGTCAGGACGAAAAGCGTCAGCGCATCTGGACGCGGGTGATGCGCGAAATCATGGTGGCGGCGCGTTTGGGTGGCGGCGATATATCGGCCAATCCGCGCCTGCGTTTGGCGATTGAGAAGGCCAAAGCGGCGAATATGCCCGCTGAAAACGTCAAACGCGGTGTTGACAAAGCTACCGGCAACCTAGAAGGCGTGAATTACATTGAAATTCGCTACGAAGGCTATGGCATAGGCGGCGCGGCGATCATTGTCGATTGCATGACGGATAACCGCTTTCGCACGGTAGCCGCTGTGCGCAACGCCTTCAGCCGCTACGGCGGCACCATGGGTGCAGAGGGTGCGGTGGCGTTTCAGTTCAAACACTGCGGGCAACTGATTTTTGCGCCGGGCACGGATGAAGACAAGCTCATGGAAGCGGCGCTGGAAGCGGGAGCAGAGGATGTGATTACCGGTGACGATGGCGCGATTGAGGTGCTGACGGCTTACCCAGAATTTGAAGCCGTGAAGAACGCGCTGGAAGCGGCGGGATTCAAAGCCGAAGTGGCCGAAATCACCATGCGAGCGGATAACAACATTGAATTGACTGGTGAAGACGCCGCCAAAATGCAAAAGCTGCTGGATGTGCTGGAAGATTTGGACGACACGCAAGAGGTGTTTCATAACGCCGAGCTGTCTGAATAAATGGAACAAATAAAGCGAATAAGCCGAGTTTTAGAGATTAAATAGAAGAGTAAAAATAGGTATTTATGAATCAAGTTGTTAAGAAAAATGCCTTAGTGAATGTATTGGTGATTGGCGGCGGCGGGCGCGAGCATGCGCTGGCTTGGAAGCTGGCGCAATCTAACCGCGTGCACAAGGTTTTTGTTGCACCAGGCAACGGTGGCACGGCTTTGGATAGTCGGATGGAGAACATCAATATCACTGAACCCAGCGAATTACTTGCTTGGGCAGCTACAAATGATATAGCGTTAACATTGGTTGGACCTGAGCAACCCTTGGCCGCAGGCGTGGTAGATTTGTTCCGCAGCAAAGGCATGCGCATCTTTGGCCCAACGGCTGCAGCTGCGCAATTGGAAAGTTCCAAAGCCTTCTCAAAAGCCTTCATGCGCCGCCACAGCATTCCGACAGCGGATTACGACACGTTTACCGACCCAGCATTAGCCCACGCGTTTGTGGACAGGTTGGGCGCACCGATTGTGGTCAAGGCCGATGGCCTAGCCGCTGGCAAGGGCGTGGTCGTGGCGATGGATATTGCTGAGGCACATGCGGCGATTGACTTTATGTTGGTTGACAACACCTTGGGCGTCACGCACAACAGTGGTGGCGCTAGAGTCATCATCGAGCAATTTTTAACCGGTGAAGAGGCCAGCTTCATCGTCATGTGCGATGGCAAAAACGTGGCGGTGATGGCAACATCGCAAGACCACAAGCGCTTGTTGGATGGTGATGTGGGGCCAAACACCGGTGGCATGGGTGCGTATTCACCCGCGCCCATCGTCACCCCCGACGTCTACAACCGCGCCATGCGCGAAGTGATTTTTCCGACCATCAAAGGCATGGCGGAAGACGGCATTCCGTTCACCGGCTTTTTGTACGCGGGTTTGATGATTGAGACAGAGGGCCCGAACAAAGGCCACATCAAAACCCTAGAGTTCAACTGCCGCATGGGCGACCCAGAAACCCAACCCATCATGATGCGTTTGAAATCTGATTTCTTTGAGGTTTTGTGGGCAGCGACCGAGCCGGGCGCGCACGGTAGATTGGACAAAATCGAGCTTGAGTGGGACAGACGCACCGCGTTGGGCGTGGTCATCGCCGCAGAAGGGTACCCGATGTCGCCACGCAAGGGCGATGTCATCTCTGGTTTGCCAGCCAAAGACTCATCGATCGGTGATGACGCGGTGGTCTTCCATGCTGGCACATCGGCCAAAGACGGCCAAACAGTGACGTCAGGCGGTCGCGTGTTGTGCGTAACAGCTTTGGCTGAAAGCGTGAAAAGTGCTCAACAGCGTGCGTACGAAGTGGCGCAGGATATCGGTTTCGCTGGTATGCAGTACCGCAAAGATATTGGGCATAAAGCCATCAAATCTTGATTTGATTTTCAAATTAAGTCTTAAATTCAATATTCGTCATTGCGTCTTGAACGACTTCACCCAACCCCATGCATTTCAGTTTCAAGGCAGCTGGCTGGCTGGCCGCATCTTGAAGCTGATGGGTTGGCGGGTGCAGTTTGAGGGGTTTCCTACGCTGCAAGGTGTCGCCGTGGTGTATCCGCATACCAGCAATTGGGATTTTCCACTGATGGTCATTGTCAAATGGGCGATTGGCGTACAAATCATGTTTTGGGGCAAAGACAAGCTGTTTGATGTGCCCCTTTTAGGTGCTTGGACGCGCTGGATTGGTGGCGTGCCCGTTAACCGCACCGCACCAGGTGGTGTGGTCGGTCAGGCAGTGAAGATTTTTGAACAACACAAGCAAGCACACAAGTATTTGTGGCTAGGGCTGTCACCAGAAGGCACACGCAAGCGCATTCCAGGCTGGCGCAGTGGTTTTTATCAAACTGCGTATCAATCAAAAGTGCCACTGTGCGTTGTCAAGCTAGATTACAAAAAACGCGAAGTCTGCGCGACAGATTTTGTGGTTTTGACTGGCGACGAAAAGCGAGATATGACGCGCATCGCCACGATTTACCAAGGCGTGCAAGGCTTGTACCCTGAGTTGGCAGCGCCTGTGCAACTACTGGACGCTAAGATTTCACGCCAAGATACTGTTGTAAAGTAACTTACTTATCAAAAAATGACTTCTCAAACTTCACCATTAACCTCGCCACAAGTTGTTAAAGACTATTTGCTCGGTCTGCAAGCCAGCATCGTATCGGCCATTGCTGCGTTTGAGGTCAATAGCGGTAAAAGCTTCGTCGTTGATCACTGGAAAAAAGCGGCTGATGAGCCGTTGCAAGGCGAGGGCATCACGCAAATCTTAGAGGGCGGCGAAGTGTTCGAACGCGCAGGGTGTGGCTTTTCGCATGTGCGCGGCGCAAAATTGCCGCCATCCGCCACCCAGCACAGACCTGAACTGGCTGGTGCACCGTTTGAAGCCATGGGTGTGTCGCTGGTTTTTCATCCGTGCAACCCGTTTGTACCCACCGTCCACATGAATGTGCGTATGTTGGCCGCAACAGTGCCTGGAAAAGACCCAGTTTGCTGGTTCGGCGGTGGTATGGATTTAACACCGTACTATGGTTTTGAAGAAGATGCTGTGCATTTCCACCAAACCTGCAAAACCGCGTTGACGCCGTTTGGTGACGACAAATACCCCAAATTCAAAACCTGGTGCGACGAGTATTTTTACCTGAAGCACCGGCAAGAGCAGCGCGGCGTGGGTGGTGTGTTTTTTGACGATTTCTCTGAACTGGGTTTTGAGCAAAGTTTGGCGATGATGCAATCTGTCGGCTCGTCTTTGTTGACTGCGTATTTGCCTATCGTGAATCGTCGTAAAGACATGGCCTACACCGAGCGCGAACGTGAGTTTCAGCTCTACCGCCGTGGTCGGTACGTAGAATTTAACCTCGTGTGGGATAGGGGCACGCACTTTGGCTTGCAGTCGGGCGGGCGCACGGAGTCAATTTTGCTGTCCATGCCACCGTTGGCGAGTTGGTCATATCAGCGCCCGATTGAGGCGGGAACGGCTGAAGCCAAACTCTATACTGACTTTTTGCCTAGAAAAGATTGGCTCTAAAAAAATTGATGCTGATATTCCATTGAGCACATCAAAACCAACAACCCATAAACGCATCGGCATGTACGGCGGTGCGTTTGACCCGCCGCACAACGCGCATGTCGCTTTGGCAAAAGCGGCCGTGGAACAATTAGGTTTGGATACCTTGCACGTCATCCCCACCGGCCACGCGTGGCACAAAGCGCAGCAGCTGACCTTGGGGTTTCATCGATTAGAAATGGCGGAAAGAGCGTTTGGCGGTATCAATAAGGTTTTCGTCGATCAGCGCGAAGTTAAACGCACCGGCCCGACTTATTCTTTGGACACTTTGCGCGAGCTGCAGGCTGAAAACCCAGAGGCGCAGCTTTACCTTGTGATGGGCGCCGATCAAGCGGCGGCGCTACCAACTTGGAGTCATTTTGGCGAAATTGCTAAGCTCGCTATAATATGCGTAGCCGATCGTTCAAATACCACGGGTAATATAAGTTATATATCTACTTTGAATAGCCTCAACTGCCGTGCGATTCACATCGAATTGCCCATCATGCCTGAGAGCGCCACGGACGTTCGAGATCTGGTTTTGCACCAAAAACCTATCAATCACTTGCTACCTTCTTCGGTCGTTGCCTATATTGATGCGCATGGCCTTTACCGTTAATTCGGTTAATTCTGTTAATTACATTTAAAACACTCGCATGACCACAACTACATCAGACAGCGCAGCTAAAAAAGACATCCAAAAACTCCAGCGCGTCATCGTCGATGCGCTTGAAGATGTCAAAGCCCAAGAAATTGTGGTGTTTGATACGGAGAAGCAAACAGCGTTGTTCGAGCGCGTGATGATCGCCTCAGGTACATCTAACCGCCAAACCCGCGCTTTGGCCATGAGCGTGCGCGATGCGGTCAACAAAGCTGGCTTCGGCAAACCCCGCGTAGAGGGCGAAGACAATGGCGAGTGGATCATCGTCGACTGCGGCTCCGCCGTCGTTCACGTCATGCAGCCCGCTATTCGCAGCTACTACCATTTGGAAGAGTTGTGGGGCGATATCCCAGTGCGTTTGAAGTTTGGTTCGGAAAAAGTGGTCGCCAAATCTGCTGCCAAGAAAACACCGGCCAAGAAGCTCACAGCGACGCAAGAAGCCATGATTCAAATTGACAAAGGCGACAAAGCTGAGAAACCAATGACGCTCAAACGCTCCAACGCCGCCAAAACCGGTGTGGCAGAAGCCTTCCCGTCCAAAGCGGCTATCAAGAAAGAAGCGGCGATCAAGTCAACCAAAGCAGCAGCTAAGAAAATAGCAGCTAAAACGCCTGCGGCCAAGAAAGCAGCAGCGAAAAAAGTCGCCGTTAAATCCACTGCAGAAAAAACAGCAACTTCAACAGCGCCTGCAAAGAAAGTTGCAGCTAAAAAAGCCCCGGCCAAGAAAGTAGCGGCTAAAAAGGCGTAAATCCTTTTAAAACTTCCAAACATTGCTTAAATTAGCGTAAATATGCCTCTAGCTGGCGTATTTATTGCCTAAGTTGCTATGAAAATTATAGTAGTTGCTGTCGGTAAAAGTATGCCAGACTGGGCGCAAACAGCGTGGGACGACTACGCCAAACGGTTCCCGTTTGAGCTCAAAGTCGAAGTCAAGACCGTCAAAACCGAGCCCCGCAGTTCCAAAACCCTAGAAACCATCTACGCCGCCGAGAGAGAGCGCATAGAAGCAGTTATCCCCAAAGGCACCCGCATCGTCGCCCTAGACGAGCGCGGCACCAACCTGACCACCATGGCGCTGGCTGGCAAACTCAAAAACTGGCAACTTGAAGCCTCAGATGTCGCCCTAGTCATAGGTGGCCCCGACGGTCTAGACCCAGAATTCAAAAAAGCTGCGCATGAGCGGATTCGGCTCTCCGATTTGACCTTGCCGCATGCGTTTGCAAGGGTTTTGCTGATTGAGCAGCTCTATCGGGCTTGGTCTATCAATGCGAATCATCCCTACCATAGAGAATAAGTCTTGAATCATGACTTCCAAAGCCCAGCCCTTCATCTACCTAGCATCCCAAAGCCCACGTCGCAGCCAATTGTTAGATCAAATCGGTGTGGCTCATCAAATCTTGGTGGCTGATGCTGCTGAAAATGCGATTGAAGACGCTGAGAGCTTGGAAATTGCACTCAAAAACGAAGCACCTAAAGCCTATGTGATGCGGGTCACAGGGTTAAAACTCGATACAGCAGTGCGGCGACTGAAAAACCGTGGCTTGCCCAGCGCTCCGGTTCTTTGCGCTGATACCACGGTATGCATGGGGCGAATGATTTATGGGAAGCCTGACAATGCGGCGGATGCAGCGCGGATGTTGGCGGAGTTGTCGGGGAAGACGCATCGGGTGCTGACGGCGGTCGCTATGGCGCATGGACGCAAGCGCGTGAGTTTGCTCAGCGAATCTAAAGTGACATTTGCACCAATGACCAAGGCGCAGATTGCCAGCTACGTAGCCACGGGCGAGCCCATGGGCAAGGCCGGCAGCTATGGTGTGCAGGGCATGGCGGCGGGGATGATTGAGCGCATCAGCGGGAGCTATTCGGGCATCATGGGTTTGCCGCTGTTTGAAACGACGCAATTGCTGCGGCAAATTCGCTTCATTAAATAAGTTTTTAAATAAGTTTTTTGCTCTGAATTAAGCTTGCCACAAAGGCATAATTCAAACATGCAGCAAGAAATACTGATCAATTGGTCACCCCAAGAAACGCGCGTCGCGGTCGTTGAAAGCGGCGCAGTGCAAGAGATGCATGTCGAGCGCAGCTTGGAGCGAGGCATCGTCGGCAATGTTTACTTGGGCAAAGTGGCGCGTGTGCTGCCGGGTATGCAGTCAGCATTCATCGATATTGGTTTGGAGCGGGCGGCTTTTTTGCATGTGGCGGATTTGGTGAGCAGCATCAATTTGCGCCATGCTGAATCCGATATTCACGATAAGGACAGTACAAAATCAAGCAAAACTGCTGAAGCGCCGTTACAGCTGCCACCGATTGAAAAGCAAGTCTTTGAAGGTCAAACTTTGTTGGTTCAAGTCATCAAAGAGCCTATCGGTACCAAAGGCGCACGGCTGACGACGCAAATCAGCTTGTCTGGTCGCTTGCTGGTGTTTTTGCCGCAGGACAAACACATTGGCGTGTCGCAAAAAATACCTTTAGAGCAGCGCAAACAGCTGCGCCAGCGGTTGCAAAACTTGGCGATCGCTGCGGCATCACCAGCGTCGTCGGGTATTGATGACGTGGGTGGCTACATTTTGCGCACGAACGCGGAAGAAGCGGAAGATGCTGAGTTGGCCGAAGACATCAGCTACTTGCGCAAAACTTGGGGGCGTATTCAAAACGCTGCCAAAAAGCTACCTCCTAAGTCAGTTGTGCACCAAGATTTGAACTTGCTGCAGCGGGTGATGCGCGATTTGGTCAGTGAAAACACCCAATCTATTCGCTTGGATTCGCAGTTGCAGTATGAAAAATTGATAGCATTCGGCAAAGAATTTATGCTGGCTGCAGCTGAAAAATTGCATCACTACAAAGGTGAGCGGCCGATTTTTGACTTGTTCAACATTGACGACGAAATTGGCAAAGCATTGGGCGCACGGGTGGATTTGAAGTCGGGCGGCTACCTCATCGTGGACCAAACCGAAGCAATGACGACGGTGGACGTGAACACCGGCGGCTACGTGGGAGCGCGCAATTTTGACGAAACGATTTTTAAGACCAATTTAGAAGCTGCCGGTGCGATTGCACGGCAACTGCGTTTGCGTAATTTGGGCGGAATTGTGGTGCTCGATTTCATTGACATGACGCGACCAGAGCACCGTGTCGCTGTGCTGGCTGAGTTTAAAAAACATTTGGCACGGGATAGGGTGAAAACGGCTTGCAGCGACTTTTCTAGCCTGGGCTTGGTAGAAATGACGCGCAAACGCACCCGTGAATCACTCGCCCACATGCTGTGCGAGCCTTGCGCTGTGTGCGCGGGCAAAGGCATCGTCAAAACGGCACGCAGCATTGCCTATGACATTTTGCGAGAGATTTTGCGTGAATCACGCCAGTTCAACCCACGCGAATTCCGCATCATCGCTGCGCCCAAAGTGATTGAGCTATTTTTGGACGAAGAAAGCCAGCATTTGGCTGAACTGAGCGATTTCATCGCCAAGCCGATTTCACTGCAAAGCGAGAATGCTGCTGGTCAAGAGCAATACGATGTGGTGCTTTTGTAAGTGAATAAGATGAGTTCTTGCGAAATGGGTGAAACTGGCCTGCCGCCGGCTTTGTACGCGACTAACGTCACGGCAAACGTATTGCCGATTCCAATTTTGGTCTACCACCAAATCGCTGAAGCTCCTCAAAGTGGAGCACCATTCCGCAGTTTGTATGTATCGCCGTCAGCTTTCGCGCGTCAAATGTCGATGCTGAAACTGCTGGGCTACCAAGGCATGTCAATGACGGATTTGCAGCCGTATCTGCGTGGTGAAAAAACCGGTAGAGTTGTAGGCATCACCTTTGACGATGGTTATCTCAACAACCTTACAAACGCTTTGCCTGCATTGCAAAAGCAGGGTTTCACCTCGACTTGCTATGTGGTTGACGGTTTGCTTGGACAAACCAATGTGTGGGACGAGCACATCGGCATTGCCCAAACTCCGCTGATGACGGCTGAGCAGCTTTTGCTGTGGCAAGCGGGCGGGCAAGAAGTGGGTGCGCATACCCAAGAGCATGTGGATTTGCTCGCCATCAACGAATTAGCTGCTTGGAAGCAAATTGCCAACTCCAAACCCGCTTTGCAAACGCTGCTAGACAAACCCGTGAACCATTTTTGCTACCCCTACGGCAAGTTTGACAAACGGCATGAAGTCATGGCCAAGCAAGCAAATTACGAAACCGCAACAACGACGGAAAGAAGCCGCGTCCACGCTGCTACCAATATGCTAACGCTGCCGCGCGTACCTGTGCTGCGCAGCACGTCGCTGCTAGTTTTCTGGTTGAAAATCGCCACGGCTTATGAGGATGCTAAAACGAAGGTTGAAGCTTGAAGATTGCCGTAATAATTGCCGTATGAAGATCGCAGTATTCAACCGCATTTTTTCCAAAAAAGCAGGTGGGGCAGAACGATATTCTGTCGCCTTGGTGGAGGAATTAGCCGCCGCTCACGAGATTCATGTGTTTGCGCAGGACATCAGTCACAGCTGGCCTGGGGTGGCTTACCACCGCGTTTCAGCGCCGTTTAGACGTTTTCGATGGCTCAATCAGCTTTGGTATGCCACGGCCACTTGGTGGCAAACACGTCAAGATTCTGGCGCTGGATTCGATATCGTTCATTCGCATGAAAACACGTGGCATGGCAACGTGCAAACGGTGCATGTGCTGCCCATCAAACACAACTTATTCAATGGCAAAACAGGGCTGAACAAAGCCAAAGCTTGGCTCAAAGTCGTCACCAGCCCACGATTGTTGGCTTATTTGGCGTTAGAAAAGGGGCGATTTGCGACGCAATCGGGGCGACACATCATTGTTACCTCGCCCAGTTTGCAAGGTATTTTTCAGACGGCGTATCCTGGGTGTCAAAACCCAATTTCAATCAT
>JBEBJY010000076.1:0-10917 GCA_040079635.1 Burkholderiaceae bacterium
CCACAGTAACCATCGTCCCACCCCGCCCCTTAGCGTCCCGCAACACCCGCACCACGTCCTTGACTTTTTGAGCGTCCGCTTTGGATTGCGCGATGGCCTTCACATTGGCAGCTAAATCCGATACCGAGACTGGCGGCGACTTTTTGACCACCAAGCCAGCCAATCCGGCTAATCCGCCTAAACCTTTGATTGAATTGGAGTTTGATGCTTTGTTCATGGGGTGGATTTTAAGGAGTTTTGAGTTGACTACGAAGATTGATATACTGTACACATAACCAGTTATCAATCATTAAATAAATATACGCAACTAACGTATAATAACTCAGGCCAAACAACATGAAAGCAACCTTCGTTGAGCTTCCGCTTTTTGAAAGAATCCGCAAAGACTACCTAGACGATGACGCCTACAGTGACTTGCAGCAAGAGCTGATGAGCAACCCCGAAGCTGGCGACATGATTGAAGGCACAGGTGGGCTACGCAAACTGCGACAGTCAGACCCGCGCAGAGGCAAAGGCAAGCGCGGTGGTTTACGCGTGATTTATTACTGGTGGCTTGGTGAAGACCAATTTTTGCTGTTTACGGTGTTTGATAAAGATGAAGCAGATGATTTGACCCCAGATGTCAAAAAAATACTGAAGCAGCGCTTGAAGCACGAGTTAGAACTGCGCAAAGCCGCAGGAATGTAAATATTAAGCTGAGAAAAAGGTAATTGAAATGACTAAAAAACGTGATCTTTTTGCCGAACTGATGGATGGCTTCGACGCCTTAGAAAAGCAGCGTGAAGGCAAACTCACCCTGCGCACCTTCAAAGTTGAAAGCAAACCAGCGCCCACGTTGTCACCGCAAGATGTGCTGAACGTGCGCGAACAGCTACACCTGTCCCGCCCCGTATTTGCCCGCTACCTGCGCACCAACCCCCGCACTGTAGAAAACTGGGAACAAGGCCGAGCCAAACCCAACGCCCAAGCCGCCCTGCTAATCCGCATGGTTGCGCTGTTTCCAGATATGGTGCAGCGGCTGGAGTCGGTTTAAGTTACTATACCTTTAATAGCACCTCGGGCAATAAATACGCCGGCTATTGCCAGATTTATCTCTAAAATAGCCCCAATCCCCACAATATGCCCGATTCCACCAACACCCACATCATCAGCCCTGCACTTCAAGACTGGCTAGCCAACTGCGAATCGCTCGTAGAAATGCACAAAAACTTCGTAGCCGACGGCGGCCATATGCAGTTCAACCTTGACCTGCTAGACCCCGAAAAGTTACCCGAACCTCTACGTTCAGAAGCGATTGAATACCTGCGGCCAATTAAGTAAAACTGACGCTAGTCGACAGGTATTCCTGTTGAAATTTTGTGAAAATAATCTTATTGCAGCACAAGAAAAACTAAATTAAAACAATGAAAATAAAATTCGATTCAGATCTTACAGATGATCAATTACTCTGGCGTTATATGGATTTATCTAAATTTATCTCAATGCTTGAAAAACAAGCAATCTGGCTTGCTAGAGCAGACAGAGTAAAAGATAAACATGAGGGTCGGTTTCCAGATGAAATGAGGAGAGTAATGGAAGAATTTTATAAAAATCCATCCCCTGACGATAAATCGCCCATTACGACAGTTGATGATTTCTATGATCGTTTAATCAAAAATACCTTTATCAGTTGTTGGCATAAAAATTTTGATGAAAACATGGTTATGTGGGAAGTGTACGGGAAAGTAAATAATTCCATTGCAATTCAAACTACAGTATGTGAATTAAAAAAATGCATGATTCGATCACAATTGCAAGGCCATTCTTTTATATTGCAAAATGTTGAATATAAGCAATCGAGTGAAACATCTGGAGAATTACCTTATGAAGATTATTTTTTTATAAAACGACCGCACTTCGAATTCGAGAAAGAAGTTCGCATAAGCTTAGATACTTATGACCCTCATGCTGAAGTTAAAAAAACTGCAATTGGACATAGCTTATTTGTTAATACAAATGATTTAATTAAAAAAATATTAATTCATCCGGATAGCGAAGATTGGTTTCTTGATGCAATAAACTCAATTGCAAAAAAATACAGCATTAATGCATCCATATTGCGTGGATCATATGGCAATACATATATTTAAGGAGCATTAAATGGATAAAATGACCAAAGCAATTTTTTTATTTATTGCTTTCATACTAAGCATAATTGCATTCAAATTACATATCATTGAAACTGCAATAAGTAATGCGCCTAAAGTAGGCGATTTTATTGATCTCAGTGAAATGGAAGATTCTAAAAAAATAGAAGAAACACAATTAAGACTAATGAGAAATCTGCCCTTAGTGCGTATAAAAGGCGGCGATGTCAGCGCTGAGGTTTCTGGCTCAGTCAGTGTCGAAGAAAAATAAACAATTTCACAGTGCCTCCCCCAACCTCCCCACCCCCTCAACAATCCTCTCTACATCCACAGTCGCAAAGCTCAACCTAAACGTCGCCACTTCTGCATCATGCGCATAAAACGGCGCTCCGGGGACGAAGGCTACTAGCTTGTCTATGGCGCGTTTGGCGAAATCTGTGGCGTTGGACGATTTGCCGCCCTCGCCCGTCAACTTCGCCCAAAAGAACATGCCCCCTTGCGGTTCGTTGAAGCTGATAGCGCTGCCTAGCTCGCGGCGCAGGCTCTCGGCCATGACTCTGGCGCGTTCGGCGTAGGTGGTGCGGACTGCGGCTAGGGCGGTGTCCAAGCGGTTCAGGGTCAAATAATGGGCGGCGGTGGCTTGGGTTAGGTTGCTGGTGTGGGCGTCGCTGAACTGTTTACACATGGTGGCGTTGGCCAGGAGCGCGGGGGGTGCGATCATCCAGCCGACGCGCAGGCCGGGGCTTAAGATTTTGCTGAAGCTGCCGCAGTGGGCGAGCAAGTCGCGGCTGCCTGGCACGGTGTGGCTCAGGGCGAGTAAGGACGGCGGCGGTGGTTTGCCGAAGTAAAGCTCGCAATACGGGTCGTCTTCCACCACCAAGGTGTTGTATTTGACGGCCAGCTCCAGCACGCGTTTGCGCCGCGCCAAGCTCAGCGTTGCACCGCTGGGGTTGCCAAAGGTGGGGATGAGGTAAACCATTTTGGGTTTGTGCTCGGCAATCAGCGCTTCTAACTTGTCGGTATCGACACCGTCGGCGTCAATTGGTGCGCCTATGACGTGCGCGCCGTAGAGGCGGAAACATTGAATCGTCGCTAAAAACGTGGGCGCTTCGACGATGACTTTGTCTCCGGGGTTGATCATGACCTTACCCAGCAAATCCAAGCCCTGCTGACTGCCGGTGGTGACGATGAGGCCGTCGGGGGCGACCGTGACTCCCTTATTCGCCATGAATTGGCTCAAACCCTCGCGCAGCGGGCCAAAGCCTTCGGTTGCGCCGTATTGCAGTACGGGGCCAGGGTTGTTGGTCAAAACAGCGGCGGCGGATTCGGCGATGCCTTCCACATCAAACAGCGCCGGGTCGGGAAAGCCGCCCGCAAAGCTGATGATGCCGGGTTTGCCCAGCAGTTTGAAGAGTTCGCGGATGGCGGAGGTTTCTACGTTGTTCAGGCGGTCGGCAAATTGCATGGTGTGGCTCTGTGAATGCTGTGAGTGGGATTACTTATGACATTGTGCATAAATTTGAACCGATTTGAGCCCTAGTTCTGCGAAACTACGGGCTATGAAGAAAGAAAACATCGCCCCATTTTTCGCCACATTGAAAGCCGCCAACCCCATGCCGGTGACGGAGCTGGAATACACCAGCGTGTTTGAGCTGCTGACCGCCGTGCTCTTGAGCGCCCAAGCCACCGATGTGGGCGTGAACAAGGCGACGCGTCGGCTCTTCCCCGTGGCGAACACGCCGAGCAAGATATTGGCGCTGGGTTTGGACGGGCTGGAAAGTTACATCAAAACAATCGGCCTGTACCACAGCAAAGCCAAGCACTTGCTGCAAACCTGCCAAATGCTGGTGGAGCAGCACAACAGCGTCGTCCCCAGAGACCGAGCCGCCCTAGAAGCCCTGCCCGGCGTGGGTCGAAAAACGGCGAATGTGGTGCTGAACTCGGCCTTTGGTGAGGCGACGATGGCGGTGGACACCCACATTTTCCGCATGGGCAACAGAACGGGGCTAGCACCCGGCAAAACGCCTTTAGAAGTCGAACTGAAGCTGCTGAAGCGAATTCCGCCCGAATACTTGGTAGACGCCCACCACTGGCTGATTTTGCATGGTCGCTATGTGTGCACGGCGCGTAGCCCGCAGTGCGGGGCCTGCCAAGTGGCGAAGTTTTGCACTTTTAAAGATAAAACAGCCGCTTAAACAAGCACCTTAAACGCCTACATATTCACCGCTGCCTGAAAAAGCATTTGGTCTTTGGCGACAAAATACTTGCGGGCGTAGGCGACGACTTGGGCATCGGTGGGGTGGTCAACGGTTTCAACACCGATGATTTTGTCGACCAAGCTGTGGTCGTGCGCGTGGATGTGTTTGATGAGTTGCAGCTTGGCGTTGGCTGGGCCGACCACTAAAACTTCGCTGGCGCCTTCAAGCGCGTGGGCGATGTCGTGGTAGTACTTTTGGTCTTCTTTCGCTTTGCCAGAGCCCATTTTGCCGCTTTTGATATGCAGGTTTTTGTGGGGATCAGCGGGGAGAATCAACTGTTTATCGACCTCTTCTGGGCTAAAGTGCATGACATGTGCCTCGGCATGGTCAAGCCAGACAACTGCGTGATAGTGGGACATAGCGTTACTTTCTGTAGTGTGTGACACCAGCATAGACGTAATCGCCGGTTGCATGTGTCAAGAAATGCCTTGTGTTGATGTAGGTCAAAGTCGCAACTTGGCTCGTAATCTGCTTGATTGCTTGCATAATCGGTTGACTTGAAATGCCAGTAACCCCGCCAGCTGATTTGCATACGTTTTATAAAATTACCAAAAAACCTTTGAAAGACAGAATCCATGGCCTCTAGCCTTCTCGCCCTCATTGACGACATTGCCTCCATCTTGGACGATGTCGCCCTGCTCACCAAAGTAGCCGCTAAGAAAACCAGCGGCGTGCTGGGAGACGATTTGGCGCTGAACGCGCAGCAAGTCAGCGGTGTGAAGGCCGAGCGCGAGCTGCCGGTGGTGTGGGCGGTGTGCAAGGGCTCATTCATCAACAAGGCGATTTTGGTGCCAGCGGCTATTGCCATCAGCTACTTTGCACCCTGGTTGGTGACGCCGTTATTGATGCTGGGCGGGGCATTTTTATGCTTTGAGGGCTTTGAAAAGCTGGCGCATAAGTTTTTACACAGCAAACAAGAAGACGATGCCCACCATGACGAACTGGTCAACGCGCTGGCAGACTCTAGCAAAGACATGGTGCAGCTGGAGAAAGACAAAATCAAAGGAGCGATTCGGACTGACTTTATTTTGTCGGCCGAAATCATCGCCATCACCTTGGGCACGGTGCAAAGTAGCCCACTGACGACACAAATCACCGTGCTGACAGGTATTGCCATTTTGATGACCGTTGGTGTTTACGGGCTGGTGGCTGGCATTGTGAAAATAGACGATTTGGGGCTACATTTGACCGTGCAGCACAGGTCTGGCAGCTTCAAACACAGCTTTGGGCGCGGTATTTTGTGGTTTGCACCTTACATGATGAAGGGCTTGTCCATCGTCGGCACGGCGGCGATGTTTTTAGTCGGCGGTGGGATTTTGACGCACGGCTTCCCGGTGATTCACCACTGGGTGGAGGGTTTCACTTCGGGACGAAATGGCTTCTTGACGTCGCTTATTTCACTCAGCACCGATGCGGTGACGGGCATCTTAGCGGGAGCGGCGGTATTGGGGGTTGTCACTTTGATCAACCGTGTTCGAAAATAAGTTCTATCTCTTTTTTACCGCCATACTGTAAAGAGCGTTCAAATCGCTGACCACAGATTTTGAAAACTGGGTGAACTGGCCTTTCAAAATCGCATCTGCTTCCGCCGTTTTGCCACGGACTTGCAGGGCGACAACGTTGGATGCCGCGAAGTGGAACATTTTGTGGTGGCTCATCAGCGCAGTAAAGCCTGGGTATTGACCCAATCTGGCTTTACCTGAGGAATGAATCCATTTACCTAAATCACAACGGTCATCAAAGCAGATGACATTGGCGTCAAACGCCTCTTTGGAGGTGCCGTCCAAATAGGCTTGTAAGCGGTTTTTCCAGTTTTCATGCGCTGAAATCGCCACTTGGATGTCCAAATCGTGCAGCGCAGATTGGGCAAAATCAATCTCTTCTTGCGTTTGCTTGCCTGACCCGAAAAACCCGCTGAAAAGTGAACTCAAAAATGACATGTCGCGCTTTGTAAAAATAAGATGCGCGATTATTTGTTGCAAGGCGAGTCATATTAAAAACCTGGGGGTAAAAATACTAAGAAAGTGTTAATTAGTTCACGGTTTTGCACCGATCTAGTGCATATTTGATACTACAACCGAAAGCGAAAACGCGCTAATCCGTCATCACAAAATCAATAAACCCACGCTCGACATTGGTGGAAATCAGTTTGACGCGGACTTTGTCACCCACAGCAACTTCAGATTGCACGTTGACCAATTTACCTTCAACCGGTGGCGAAAAAATACGCACCCACACGCCATAGGTTGAGCTGCCGGTGACGACAGCGTCGAAATACTGGCCGATGCGAGATTCCAGCATCAGCGCCGCTTCTGACTTGCGCATGCGGCGCTCGACCTTTTGGGCGGCGTCCTCTTGCGCGGTGCAGTGCATGGCCAGCGCGCCCAGTTCGCTGTTGGAATACGGTGGGTGCGCGTTGCTGAGAGCTGCTTTGAGCATGCGCGAAGTGATCAAATCTGGGAAACGGCGGTTGGGCGCGGTGGAATGGGTGTAGTCGCGCACCGCCAAGCCAAAATGCCCGATAGGCGCGCCGCCTGGCACCTCGACCACGTATTCACCGCGCCCCATGAGCTTGACGATGATGAGCGACAAATCGGGGAAACGCAGTGGGTCGGCCTTATGGCGCTTGGCCAAAAAGTGTTCCAAAGCTTTGGAATCAGGCTCACTGGGCAGCGTGTCGCCATATTCAGCCGCCACACCCACGATGCGCAGCCAGCGCTCGGGCGAGCGCACCACGCGCCGTAGCGACGCGCCACCGCGAGATGCCAAAAACCGCGCCGTGCAGCCGTTGGTGGCGATCATCACTTCTTCAATCAACTGGCGGGCGCGGTTTTGCACTTGTTGCTGAATGTCGACCACGGCTTCACCGTCAAACTGGGCGCGGGGCTGGAAGGTTTCAAACTCTAGCGAGCCTTCGGTTCTGCGGCGTTTGCGCAGCTTTTGCGCCAAAGCATCTTGCGTGCGTAGCTGCGCTTCCATGCCTTTGACTGTGGCTGCCGCCTCGGGCAAAGCGCCCTCGCCGTCTATCCAGGCACTCACGGCGTCGTAGGCGAGCTTGGCTTGGTTACGCACTTTGGCGCGGTAAATCGTCGCACCAGCCAGTGAAGCATCGGCGCGAAAAACCATTTCCGTCACCACGGCCAAGCGGTCTTCGTGGGGGTTGAGCGAGGTTAAATCGGTGCACAGCTTGTTGGGCAGCATGGGGAAGATACGCGCTGAGGTGTAGACCGATGTGGTGTTGGTGCGGGCGTGGTCGTCAATCGGCGTGCCTTTTTTGACCAAGGCGTCCACATCGGCAATGGCGACCAACATTTTGACTTTGCCGTCGGGCATGGCTTCACTGACGGTGAGCTGGTCTAAGTCTTCGGAATCGTCGTTGTCAATTGAGCACCACAACAAGCTGGTCATGTCTCGAATATCTTCACCCGCGTCGTGTGCGGCACCGTGGATGCGGCTGAGTTGGTGTTCCACACTGGCTGAAAACTCGGGCAGCAAACCGCGCTCTGTCATCGCGGCAATGGAGATGCGCACCAAGTCTGAGCGCTGGTGGCGGTGCGAGCGCTCGTTGCTTTTGTCGCTTCTTTTGCCACTGTTTTTATCGTTGCTCATGCGTTCAATATACATCTTCGCTTGATTTGAATCAAACAAACAATCACCCAAAAGTCATAGACTAAGATATCTAACGTATGAACGCACCACTCCATTCTTCTTTAAAAATCGAAGATCCCCTCATTCGCAGCATCACCCCCTTGCATCCACTGCAATGGTTGGCAATGGCTTGGTACGACATGTCGCGATGTGGCTGGGTCAGCTTTGCACATGGCTTGGTACTGGCGCTGCTAGGCTGGGCGATTTTGTTGCTGGCACATGACAAGTTTTGGCTGCTGGCGGGTGCGTTTTCAGGGTTTATGGTCATCGCGCCTGTGCTGGCTACCAGCTTGTTTGCGCTTAGCCGTGCGCTGGAGCGCGGTGAAAAAGCCAATTTTGCCTTGGTACGCAAAGTGTGGACCAGCTGGCAGCAAAGCCATGACAACAAATGGGGCAACGACTACTGGGCGCTGGTGCAGTTTGGAAGTTTGCTTGCGTTGGCCGCGCTGGGTTGGGTGCTGACATCTGCCGCTTTTGTGACCCTGTTCACCCCCGTTCCTGTCAATTCCCCTCTCGAATTTGTACGCCATGTGGTCTTGGCCAAAGATGGTTTTGTGTTCGAACTGTGGCTAGGTTTGGGTGGTTTGCTGGCAGCGCCGATGTTTGCCTCTAGCGTAGTTTCTATCCCGTTGCTACTTGACCGACGCGTCACCTTGATGCAAGCCGTGCTCACCAGCTGGCGCACGGTGTTGGCCAACCCTGGGCCGATGGCGTTTTGGGCGTTTTTGATCATGGGGTTCACACTGCTAGGTTTGGCGTCTCTGCTATTGGGCTTGATTTTTATCATGCCCATGCTGGGGCATGCTAGCTGGCACGCCTACCGCGATTTGGTGGATGTTTCCGACCTGCCTGAACGCACGCCAAGGCCTCAATCAATCGCTCAAACAGAGGCCAGACGCTGATGTTTGGCTACACCGAAGCCCAAATCGCCAGCTTTGGCATGACGTTTGGCGTGGGGGCTTTCATGCTGTACATGCTGTTCATCATTGGGCAGCTGGCGTGGGAGTCAAAAGCTGGCAAGTTTGGCGCTTTTGTGATTTTTTTAGGACTCGGCTTTGGGATGGTGGGCTTTGTGGCTAAGTATTTAATTCAGTGGTTTATGGGAATTAAATAAAATATTTGCTATAAATAATATAGCTGCTTAGGCAATAAATACGCCGACTAGAGCCATATTTAACATCTAAAATGCGAAGTTTAAGCCTCGCCGCCAAACTTTTTGGTCAAGTTATCAATATACTTTTCGACCATCTTTTCAAACTCGCCTTCCACAATCGGCGCGACCACCATCTTCATCAAACTTGGCAGTGGAATCTCCAAATCACCGTTGATCTGCAGCACCAAATTGGTGGATTTTTTGTTGTCTCTGATCGTCCAGCTACCCGACACCAAGGCATTGCCTTCGGACTTGATAGGCGACCACATCACCGTGCCTTTGGCTTTGTTGGACACGTATTTAGACGCGTAAATCGTTTGCAGATTGACCGAAGCGACGCCGATTTTCTCCATCTCCCAGCGGTAGCCACCGCCGCCTAAATCGACCAATTTGTCAACTTTAGGAAAGAAGCTGGCTGAAGTGGGCACATCTGACAGCACCGCAAACACGTCTGCCGCGCTGGCTTTGACGTCAAATTCGTAGCCTAAATCTATTTTTACATTGATGGTCATGGTGCGCTTTCGGTAGTTTGATGGTGACTGACTTCAAGAATAATCGATATTTACACAACAACCAAACTCTACCACCGCCTGTGGCCATTGCTCGGGAGTTTCAACTCGGTAAATACCCTGCTTCGCCAAACTGCATGCACGAATCACGCCAGCATGGGTGATCCATAGCACGTTATCAGCTTGGAGCGCTGCATGCTCGTCTAGCGCGGCTTTGACGCGCTGCAGCACCTCGTTGGCGCTCTCTTTGCCGCCAAAGCGGTGGTTGCCAAAATCAGCCGTCCAAGCATCAACAGCGGCTTTGGGAATATTTACCCACGGCTGGCCTTCAAAGTGTCCAAAATCCATCTCAGCCAACCGCCCATCGGTGCAAGTGCTTGATTTGATGGCTAAATCTGGCCGCATCAAAGCCAAAGCTGCGGCCAACTGCTGGCAGCGGCGAATTGGGGAAACTCTGCAAATGGTGTTTGCAGGAAGGGTTGCTGCTACAGATTTGGCAGCCGCTGTCGTCAAAGCCGCATCTGCCGCCACGTCTAAAGCGCCATAGCAAATGCCTGCGCCAATCAGCGGCTGGGCGTGGCGGGCTAGCCAGAGTTTCATGTCAAACGAATCATCCCAAACTCAGCGCCAAACCAAGGTAAAACGCCACTTCACACACCTGCTGCGTAGCGCCCAAGCAGTCGCCTGTGAAACCCTGCAAGCGCTTTGCAAAGAGTCGCCACATGTACAAGAAGGCGATGCTTGCAGCGACCATTGGCATCCATATAATTACTATTAAATCAATAGCATCATAGGCAATAAATACGCCGGCTATAGCCATAAATAGCCATAAAATAGCGATAAAAAGACTAAAGCCCGAAATTTGATCCGCCAACGGCTTAGATTTACTACCAGCGACATCACCCACATGTTCCAGCAAACAAATGAGTAGCAGTGGAAAGGTGCGCGAAGCTACATGGGCTGCGAAGATGCCAACGACCATGGCTTCGGGGTTGACGTCGCCAATCAGCGCCAGCAGCGACACTTTAGCAAGTAAAACCAACGCTACCGCGATCGCCCCAAATGCACCAACGCGGGAGTCTTTCATGATTTCTAAAGCGCGTTCGCGGTTGAGACTTCCACCCAAGCCGTCGGCAATATCCGCCAAACCATCTTCATGGAAAGCCCCCGTCAACATCACACTGAAAATCGTGCCCAAGACAGCAGCGACTAAAGGCGACAAC
>JBEBJY010000077.1:0-10698 GCA_040079635.1 Burkholderiaceae bacterium
GATTGTGATTGCCATGCTGGTTAGCTTGTCACTGCGAACACCCTTCAAAGTGGACGTTGTGCGAGACAGAGGCGTTATGGCTCGTATCGTCGCTGGTGGAAAAATTGAAAATGTTTATCGATTGCAGTTGATGAACGCGACTGAATCCACTCAGCGCTACAAAATATCGGCGTCCGGCTTGCCCGGCTTGGCTGTTAGTTCTGAAAATGTCGTGACTGTCGGTTCGACTGAGTCGCGTTGGGTCGCTTTGCGTGTGCAAGCACCATTTGATGCCGCTGCGCCAGGCTCGCATGGCATGCAGTTTGAGATTGAAGCTTTAGATTCCTCAGACCGTTTGAGCGAAAAATCTGTTTTCTTAATGCCACGGTGATTTTGAATTGATGTCACACCTATTCTTATGTCAGGATTGTTTATGCAAGAAAATTCTCTAAATACATATGCTCCATGGTGGAAATTTGGACACGTTTGGTTGGTTATTGCAGGGCCAGCTATCGTCGTGGTTGCAAGTTTTATCACCTTATATCTTGCCATCACGAGACCAGATCCTCTTGTAAGCGAAGACTACTACCTTAAAGGCATTGAGATCAATAAGACTCTGGGTGTGACAGTTCAAGATGCCAGCCTAGCACCAGCGATTCAGGCGCGCAACCATGCACAAACGGGCACTGTGCCGGTTCTTAAATCCTTAGAAAAACCTTGAAGATCATGAGTGAAAACACGAGTCCAAACACGAATGCGAACGCGACAGATGAGCTGACAACAGACACGCAAGCGACTAGCTTGTTGGCGCAGCGCATCATGTGGATTGTTTGGCCATCTTTTCTTATGGCTGGCGTGCTTGAAGTGCTTGTCTTTGCTATGGTTGACCCGCAAGATGTGCATTGGTTTGGTCAAGCAATGCAATTGTCTAGGCAAGGCATTTACACAATAGCATTCTTTGCTTTTTGGTTTGTCACCCTGCTGTCGAGTGCTTTGACAGCGTTGCTAGCCGTTCCATCTTTAGAAGTGAATCATTAAGCGCTAACTTTTGTCAGTCTATTCGCAAGCTTTAGGGTTGACGATATCTTTCAGCGCATCTGTGTTCAAAATACGTACATGGCGTTGTTTAACTTCTACAATATTTTCTTCTACAAACTTTGAAAAAGTCCGGCTGACAGTCTCGATTTTCATGCCAAGGTAACTACCGATTTCTTCTCTACTCATACGAAGAATAAGTTCGGATTGAGAAAATCCGCGTGCATGCAGTCGTTGCACAAGATTTAATAGAAACGCAGCTAAACGTTCTTCAGCGCGCATACTGCCTAAAAACAAAATGACGCCATGCTCACGCACAATTTCCCTGCTCATGATTTTGTGAACATGTCGCTGAAGCGAGTTAACTTCGCGCGATATTTCCTCGATGCGGTCAAACGGCATGACACAAACTTCGGCATCTTCCAGTGCGACTGCATCGCAGGTATGGGTGTCGTTAACAATACCGTCTAAACCAACAATCTCCCCTGCCATTTGAAAACCGGTGACTTGCAAGCGCCCATCTTCAGAGGCGATACAAGTTTTAAAAAATCCTGTACGTATTGCAAAAAGATTGGTGAATTTTTCGCCACTCTGAAACAGAGATTCGCCACGTTTAATTTTGCGTCTTGTAGCGACAATATCATCAATACGACTTAGTTCATCGTTGCTTAAACCAACCGGCATGCACAGCTCACGCATGTTGCAGCTGGAGCAAGCTACTTTGATAGTTTGTGGTGTCATAGTTTGATTTTGACACTAATTACAGATGTATACGCTTACATGCTCAAACTTTTTACAGAATTAAAGCAATCCATTTGATTAACGTCAATTCCCGCATTGGTCGAATAGTGCATATTCACTCCCTAGGAGAAGACTTTATATGACTATTGCCGTTTCACCCTTTTCAGAGGATTTAATTCGCCGTTATGACGTGAGTGGGCCGCGCTATACCTCTTACCCAACGGCAGATCGATTTGTAGAGGCATTTTCCGAAACGGAGTACACGCAAGCATTGACATTACGGAAAAGCGGTTTGGCTACAAAAAAGCTTCCGCTGTCGCTGTATGTGCACATACCTTTTTGTGAATCTCTGTGCTATTACTGCGCATGTAACAAAATCATCACCAAACATCACGACCGCGCTGCCAAATACTTGCGATATTTGGCGAGGGAAGTAGATTTACACACGTCGATACTAGGCCTAGGACAGCCGGTTTCACAATTGCACCTTGGAGGTGGCACGCCTACATTTTTGACCGATGTCGAATTGCGCGAGCTGATGGCCATGCTGCGTCGAAATTTCAGTTTCACACCCGGTGGTGAATATTCCATTGAGGTTGATCCACGCACCATTGATATTAAACGCTTGGATACTTTGGCAGAGTTGGGTTTTAATCGTTTGAGCTTTGGGGTGCAAGATTTTGACCCTGCCGTTCAAAAGGCAGTGCACCGTGTGCAGCCTGCTGAACAAGTATTCGCATTGGTAAAGGCTGCTAGAGAGCGACATTTTGACTCTATTAATGTTGATCTGATTTATGGTTTACCCATGCAAAGCCCAGAGTCGTTTGACCGCACGTTAACCCAAATCAACGAGCTTCGACCAGACCGTATTGCGTTGTATGCTTATGCACATTTGCCCGAGCGCTTCAAACCGCAGCGCCGTATTGATTCACTTGAACTGCCAAGCGCTTCGTCCAAAGTGTCCATGCTGTCGCATTCTATGGCTTCATTGGTGAAAGCGGGTTACGTCTATGTGGGCATGGATCATTTTGCGCTTCCCAGCGATGCTCTGGCGGTAGCCAAGCGTCAAGGACGTTTGCATCGTAATTTTCAAGGCTACAGCACCCAACCTGATTGTGATTTGATTGGACTAGGTGTCTCGTCGATAGGTCGGATTGGCGCAACTTACAGTCAAAATGCAAAAACGGTAGAGGAGTATTACGATGACTTAGACCAGGGCCATTTCCCTGTGGTTCGGGGACTTGCGCTCAGTCGTGACGATATGATTCGCCGTTCCGTCATCATGGCGCTGATGTGCCAAGGACAGCTTGCGTTTGAATCCATCGGGCTCGCATTTTTAATTGAGTTTAAAACTTACTTTGCAACTGAAATTGAAAAACTTCAGAAGTTAGAGGAACAGGGCTTGGTTATTTTGGAGGCGAGTGGCATTCAGGTTACTGAGATGGGTTGGTTTTTTGTCCGGGCCGTAGCTATGGTATTTGACCGTTATTTGCAGACCGACCGTAATCGTGCAAAATTCTCTAAAATTATTTAACAAAATCATTCAGCCAAAGCATTTAGTATCTAGGCATGCAATCTTCACTCGCCATCACGGCGCTATTCATGGGTTTGGCTGGCGGGCCACACTGCATCGCTATGTGCGGAGCAGCCTGTGCGGGTATCGGACAGGCGGCGGGAGCCAATAGAAACGCAGCGATGTGGACATTTCAGGCTGGACGCGTCATTGGTTATTCTTCGCTCGGTGCTTTGGCTGCTGCGTCTATGCAGGGTTTAGGTTGGTTAACCGTGCAATCGGCTGCACTAAGACCTGTGTGGACGCTGTTTCATGTGGCGACTATGCTGCTGGGGCTGCTGCTGATTTGGAAAGCGCAACAGCCTGCATGGCTAGAGTCTGCAGGACGCAAAATATGGGCTGGCGCTAAAGCTTTGGCAGCAGGTAAGGGTAAAGGCGCACCTTTGGTGATTGGCGCTCTGTGGAGTTTTCTACCCTGCGGATTGCTTTATTCTGCTTTACTGGTGGCAACTTTGACAGGGAAAACTATGGATGGCGCTATCGTCATGGGGCTGTTTGCTCTGGGAACCAGTGTTTCCATGATGGCTGGGCCATGGTTGTGGTTACGACTGTGTGGGCAGGGCAGCGGTAACTTAGGTGTTCGCTTGGCCGGATTGGCATTGGCTGCCAGCTCCGCTTGGGCGCTGTGGATGGGTTTTATGCACAACACAGCGCCTTGGTGTATCACACCAGTCTAGTTTTAACACCCACGGGTAATTGGCATTTCCACTTCGCGTGGATTTGCGGCGTATTTTCCCAACTCTAATTTAGCTATCGAGTTGCGATGCACCTCATCAGGACCGTCGGCAAAACGCAGCGTGCGCGCATGTGCGTAGGCCATCGCGAGTGGGAAATCATCACTCATACCGCCGCCGCCATGTACTTGCATCGCCCAATCAATCACTTGGCAGGCCATGCTTGGGGCGACTACTTTGATCATGGCGATTTCATTTTTGGCGAACTTGTTGCCAGCAATATCCATCATCCATGCGGCTTTAAGCGTGAGCAAACGTGCCATGTCGATTTTGCAGCGGGCTTCGGCAATACGCTCTTGCGTCACCGTTTGTGATGCCACAGTTTTACCAAACGCTGTACGGCTAGATGCGCGCTTGCACATCAGCTCCAAAGCACGCTCCGCTACACCAATCAAACGCATGCAATGGTGAATCCGTCCAGGCCCTAAGCGGCCTTGCGCGATTTCGAAACCACGGCCTTCGCCCAGCAAAATATTGCTCGCCGGCACGCGCACATTGGTAAACGTCATTTCCATATGGCCGTGTGGTGCGTCGTCGTAACCCATCACGTTGAGTGGGCGAATGATGTTGATGCCTGGGGTGTCCGCCGGAATCAAAATCATGCTTTGCTGCGAATGGCGCGGCGCTTCAGGGTCAGTTTTGCCCATGGTGATGAAGATTTTGCAGCGTGGGTCGCCAGCTCCAGAAATCCACCACTTGCGGCCGTTGATGACATAGTCATCACCTTGGCGCTCAATGCGGGTTTCAATATTGGTGGCGTCTGACGAGGCTACATCTGGTTCCGTCATCGCAAAAGCTGAACGAATTTCACCGTCGAGCAACGGTTTAAGCCAACGCTTTTTATTCTCTTCCGATCCGTAGCGTGCAATCGTTTCCATATTGCCAGTATCGGGTGCGGAGCAGTTGAACACCTCTGGCGCCCACGTCACAGCGCCCATGATTTCAGCCAATGGCGCGTATTCTTGATTCGTCAAACCCGCACCTGAGTAGCCCGAAGCAGAAGCACTGTCCACTGGCAAAAACAAGTTCCACAGCCCAGCGGCTTTGGCTTTGGGTTTTAGGTTTTCAATGGTTTGCAGCGGCGTCCAGCGTTTGCCGGCCTTTGTATTGGCTTCAAGCTCGTCTTTGTAGGCTTTTTCTGCGGGGTAAACGTGCTCGTCCATGAACTGCTTCACTTTGGCTTGCAATTCTTTTGTTTTGGGGGAGTAGTCAAAATCCATAGTTGTTCCTTAGCTTTCTTGGGTTGTCTCGGTTGTCGTTATCGATATGTATTTATTTGAAATCAAACTTGCTGCGCAAATTTCCAGCCCATTTGCGCCAATTGCTTGGCACCTGCGCCAGAGCTGGCGGCTTGTGCGCTTGACGCCGTACCCGCTTCCACGCGTTTGGCAATACCTTGCAAAATAGCGGCGAGTCTGAACAAGTTGTAGGCCATGTAAAAATTCCAATCTGCTTTCAATTCTGCAGGCGTACATAGCTTTGTGCTGTCGCAATAGCGACGAATGTAATCAGCCTCGCTAGGAATGCCCAGCGCAGCCAAATCCAAGCCACCAATCCCGCGAAACGCGCCCGGCGGAATATGCCACGACATGCAGTGGTAGCTGAAATCTGCCAGCGGGTGTCCCAGCGTGGACAGCTCCCAATCCAGTACCGCAATCACGCGCGGCTCGGTGGGGTGAAACATCAGGTTATCCAACCTGAAATCGCCATGCACGATGCTGACTTTGGACGCATCTAGGGCACTGGCTGGCATGTTCACCGGCAACCACGCCATCAGCTTGTCCATCTCATCAATGGGTGTGGTGATAGATGCGTTGTATTGTTTGGTCCAGCGGCCAATTTGGCGCTCAAAATAATTACCCGGTTTGCCATAGCCGCTCAAGCCTTGTTTTTCAACGTTCACTGTGTGCAGCGCTGAAATCACACGGTTCATTTCGGTATAAATCTCGCCGCGCTGGGTTTGCGTCATGCCCGGCAAAGCTTGGTCCCACAGTACACGGCCATTCATGCATTCCATCACGTAAAAGGCGCGGCCAATCACGGCTTCGTCTTCGCACAAGCAATACATTTTTGGAACTGGCACGTCAGTACCCTGCAAACCGCTCATCACTGCAAATTCGCGCTCAACCGCGTGGGCAGAAGGCAACAGCTTGGCTACCGGTCCAGGCTTGGCACGCATCACGTAGCTCATGCTGGGGGTGACGAGTTTATACGTGGGGTTGGATTGCCCACCTTTGAACATTTCAACGGTAAGCGGACCTTTGAAGCCTGCTAAGTGTTTGTCTAAATAATGACTCAGCGCCGCAACATCAAACAAGTGTTTTTCAGAGACTTCTTTTGTGCCAACAAAATGTTCAAAATTTGACATCATTCCTCCACGATAGTAATTTTGCTCAATGCTTCGCGGTCACGTATGACCAAGCCGCCTGGTTCGATGCGCAGCACGCCATCGCGCTCCATAGATTTCAGCTCTTGGTTCACCCGTTGGCGTGACGCACCCAGCAGTTGTGCCAGCTCTTCTTGCGCCAGTTGCAGGCTGATACGCATTTCCGCACCATTGTCCAAATTCGGTACGCCATAACTGCGCACCAAATGCACCAATTGCTTGGCCAAGCGGGCGCGCAGTGGCAACGTGTTCAGGTCTTCAACCAAACCAAACAACTGCCGAATGCGCCGTGCATGCAAGCGCAGCATGGCTTCATACAGCTCGGTGTGAATCGCCAAAATTTTCTTGAAATCGGCCTTCGCGACGCACAAAATCGTCGTCTCGCCATGCGCATACGCGTCGTGCGTTCGCCTGTCACCGTCAAAAATAGACACATCGCCAAACCAAATGCCTGGCTCAACATAGGTCAGCGTGATTTGCTTGCCAGAGACGGAGGTCGAGCTCACGCGAACCGCGCCCTTGGCACAGGCGATCCACGTTTCTGGCGGTTCGCCACGGGCGGCGATCAAGTCACCATCACGGTAACGTTTGACGTAGGCGCAACGCAAAATGTCGTGACGCAGTGACGGTGATAGGGATGAGAACCAGCGCCCTGAGTTGATCGCTTCTCGTTCTTCGATGGTGAGGATAGGTTCGTCCATGGGGCTGGGTGCTAACTTTTTGTAAATGTATGTCTTGTGTGCATTGTCGCGCTAGCGCCACCTGAACGACGTTACAAGTGTCGCTTGGGTGTCAATAGTTACAAATATGCCTTTATGACGGGAGGCTGAAATGAGCCCAGCTTTCATCGGTATTATTCACGTAATTACTAGATGCGTGAACCAAAGCAAACAGATACACTCTAATTTCAAACAAAAAATAATGTAAAAAAATTGCGCCCTCAGGAATTTCCACATGTCACAACAGCTCTCAGGATTCAAACATGCAAAGCTTTGCATGATTGTGCTGCTGAGCTTGATTTTGGGTGCATGTGGCGGCGGCTCCAGTGAAACTGCGGGCAATTTAGAGGGGGGCGACGACGGCTTAACTGCGCAACCAGCCAGCACGCCAGCCACTGCGGCAGCAACCACAAGTACACCTGCTGCGGCTACAGACAACGATTTCACCTGCGGTATACCTAACTTTCAGGCTGAATTCTTAGCACTGGTTAACGCGGCGCGTGCCAAAGGTGCTGTTTGTGGTGCAATTACCATGAAACCCAGCAGGCCTTTGGGTTGGAGCGGCAGCTTGGGTTTAGCATCCTCCATCCATTCTGAAGACATGGCCGTCAACGACTTTTTTTCGCATGACAGCCCTAGAACGGGCACCCTGCGCGAGCGCATACACGGCACAAACTACCAATATGAAGAAGCTGGTGAAAACTTAGCCGGCGGCCAAACCACCATTGCCAAAGCCGTGAACGACTGGCTAAAAAGCCCTAGCCACTGCGCCAATATGTTGAACCCCAACTTCTTGGAAATGGGTGCAGCGTGTAAAAGTGGTACCAAATCGTATTACAAAACCTATTGGACGCTAGAAATGGCACTCCCCTTAGGTGCGCCGCGTGATGACGGCGAAGATGACGATGACGACGGTAAAGATGACGAGAAGAAAGACTAAGCAAGCCCAAGTTAAAGCACAACTTAAGCCACAAGTTGTTACCTAAAAGGCTGTGTAAAGTTCAGCCATACCCCCTAAACCAGCGGCGCTAAATGTATGATGCCGCTCATGATTTTTCACGGCGTTTCAATTTCACTTTTATCCCAATCCCTTTCCACCACCCTTTTTTTCACCATTTTTCCCACCGTCCGAGCCCTCTGCGTTTCGCTTCTGGTAGCGGCGCTTGCTGGCTGTATATACAGCCCTAGAAGCCAACATATCGACGACATCGCCCGCCCAACGCCGCCCGTGCAGGTCGTGCAACGCATTCAGCCAACGCCGCTTGTGCAGGCATCGCGTCAATTACAAGCCTCGCCAAGCAGCCATGCTGACGCAACATGTGCATCGGCATCTCATTTTCAGTCCGACATGCTCAGCCGCGTCAACAGCATTCGCGCCGCAGGCGCTGTGTGTGGCGGTGTGCGTTATCCAGCCGCAGCGCCCTTGCGTTGGAATACCAAGCTGCAGCATGCAGCAGCCGTGCACTCAAACGACATGGCCGACCACAACTTTTTTAACCACAAAAGCGCCACCAACGGCACCACATTGCCAGAACGTCTGCGCAGCGTGGGCTACAAATACCAAGCTGCCGGTGAAAACATAGGCGCGGGGCCAGCCACGGTGGCGCAGGTTGTCGACATGTGGGTTGCCAGCCCTGGCCACTGCGTGACCTTGATGACTGCCAACTTTGTTGACCTAGGCGCAAGCTGCAAAAATAATAGCAATTCGTACTACAAAACCTACTGGACACTGAAGGCCGCTGCGCCCAGCTAAATTCAATGAACTGTTGTTTTTTATGTGCAAAATTGGGCTCTAGCCTAAGTATTGATTGCCTAAGATGCTATCAATATAGTAGTATTCTTTAGTATTACAAATGTGTGATGTAACACGCATGCCCGTATTTTTAAAGCGACAAACCGAAGGTGCAATGCTCTAAACCTGCCCGAAGTCATGCAGATTTAAGCCGCTAAACAGTAAGATCAGTTAACCAAGGCAACTATGAATTTTCAACTTATGAACCCCATCAACTGCTACACCAAGAACCGCATTTTGCTTAGAGGCCTAGCGCTCGTCGTGACCCTCGCTTTGAGCGCCTGCGGCGGTGGCGGTTCAGATTCGGGTGACAACTCCGTGCTTTCAGCCGTTGCAACTGGTGGCGATATCACCTGCGGCATGCCCAATTTTCAGGGCGAGATGACAAGTCGCGTCAACGCCGCGCGTGCAGCTGGTGCGGTGTGCGGTGGCGTAGCCTTCCCGCCAGCTGCTGGCATGCGCTGGGACACACAGCTGCAAAACGCCGCCACAGCCCATTCAGAAGACATGGCCAGCCACAACTTCTTTGCCCACCAAAGCCCCACCAATGGTTCAACCTTGCGTGAGCGGGTGCCTGCAGCTGGGTATAAATACAGCTCCGTGGGTGAAAACCTAGGCGCCGGCCAAACCTCAATTGCCCAAGTCGTCTCAGAATGGTTAGCCAGCCCCAGCCATTGCGCCACCCTGATGAAAGCTAACTTTGTCGACATGGGAGTGAGCTGCAAATCTAACCCAGGCACGGCTTACGGCACGTATTGGACAATGGAGCTTGGTACTCGTTAAATTTAGGTTAAAATAGATGCGAATATGCCTATAGCCGGCGTATTTATTGCCTAAGTAGCTATCAAAAATATAGCATAAATTTATCTTTAAAATAACATGACATCCATCAAGCCGACGAAAATACCCACGTACAAAACGCCCTTAACCGCATGGGTAATGGCATTAAGTTTGACATTGACAGCCTGCGGTGGCGGCGGTTCATCGACTGCCACTCCAACCCCGACCCCAACTCCCACACCGTCAGGTACGCCATCAGCGACGCCAACATCCTCGGGAACGCCTTCTGCGACGCCAACCCCAACGCCATCAGGAACGCCTTCTGCGACGCCAACCCCAACGCCATCAGGAACGCCTTCTGCGACACCAACCCCAACGCCAACGCCAACGCCCGTGCCGGCTCCTACGCCGACAGCTGCTGAATGTCCTTTCGGTGATTACAAATCGGCAGTGGTTGCTGAAGTCAACGCCATCCGTTCGAAATCTCAAGTTTGCGGTGGCGTTACATATCCTGCCGTTGGCGCATTAGGTTGGAATAGCCAATTAGAAAGCGCAGCAGCGGTGCATTCAAACGACATGGCAGTTAACAACTATTTCGCGCATCCTGGCACTGACGGCTTAAGTGTGGGCGGGCGTTCAAGTGCAGCAGGTTATTCATATGGCAGGGTAGGGGAAAATATTGCGGCAGGCCAATCCTCAGCTTCGGACGTGAGTGGCGATTGGTTGGCTAGTGCAAGTCATTGCGCTAATATGATGACTGCGTCGTTCGTGCACATTGCGGTTAGCTGCAAAACCAATCCTAGTGCAACGTACGTGAATTATTGGACGTTAGTGATGGGAAATCACTGATTTAACCATATAAATACGCCTTTAGCCGGCGTATTTATTGCCTAAGCAGCTATAAAATATATAGCAAAAATGCGTAAATTAAGGCAAATTTACTCGTATTTCGGCGTCGT
>JBEBJY010000078.1:0-10650 GCA_040079635.1 Burkholderiaceae bacterium
CGCCAGTTTGCGCTCTGCACTTTCGCGCCAAGCCCAGCCAACCAAGAAAATCAGCACCGCAACGGACAACACCACCGCCAGCCAGATGCGGACGTAGAGACGGTTGAAGAACGGCGTGGCGGAATTATTCATCAATCTTGCTGTTTAGCGAAGACGTAACCCACACCCCGCACCGTCAAAATCCGCTTCGGGTCTTTGGCATCGACCTCAATCGCGGCGCGGATACGGCCCATGTGCACGTCGATGGAGCGGTCAAACGCCTCCAGTTCACGGCCACGCACGGCCTCCATGATTTGGTCGCGCGTCAGCACGCGGCCTGCGCGCTCAGCCACGGCGAGTAGCAAATCGAACTGGTACGACGTCAAATCAACCTCTTTGCCCGCCAAACTCACGATACGGGCATCGCGGTCAATATCTAAGCTGCCGAAACGCAAAATCGGCTGCGTTTCACCATGGTCAGCCGACGATGTTGTCACCTCTGCACTGCGGCGCAAAATCGCCCGAATCCGTGCCAACAGCTCACGTGGCTCAAAGGGTTTGGCGAGGTAATCGTCTGCACCGACTTCTAAGCCAATCACCCTGTCCATCGGGTCGCCCTTGGCGGTCAGCATCAAAATCGGGGTGCGCGCCAAAGCGCCGCCCAGCGCACGAATACGGCGGCAAATCTCCAAACCGTCCATGTCAGGCAGCATCAAATCGAGCACCACCAGGGCGGGCGGTGTCTGTTGCATGGCGGCCAAACCGCTGGTGCCATCCAAGGCATGCGCCACTTCAAAGCCACCTTGGCGCAGGTACTCGCTGACCATATTTGCCAAGCGGGCGTCGTCTTCAATCATCAATAGCTGTTGTGACATGGTGTTTATCGTTTTTTATGGGCGTTTTTAGACAAAGTTATTTTGCTACGAAATGCTATGGAATAGCTTTAACGCTGCATCATGCGCTTTGAGCTAGTTTCACGCGATGTCGCGGCTGTAAAGTTATGTAAACGCTGGTATTACTCAATTTAACCAATTTTTACTATGTTTTTTATAGCTACTTAGGCAATAAATACGCCGGCTAGAGGCATATTTTGGCACTTAATTTGACCACTTTAACTATTTTCAGGGGTTTTGATGCGACTTGCCAACCAAACCAGCAGCAGCACAGGAGCACCCAACATCGCCGTGGCGGTGAAAAAGTCGGTGTAACCAAACGCATCGACATATTTACCCGAATAACCAGCGATGAACTTGGGCAACAGCAGCATCATGGAGCTGAACAGCGCGTATTGCGTGGCGGAATAGTTGATATTCGTCAGGCTGGACAAATAGGCAATAAACGCTGCGGAGGCAATGCCGCTGGACAAGTTGTCAGCCGAAATCACCCACACCAGCGCCGTTAAATCATGGCCACGACCGCCCAGCCAAGCAAACAACAGGTTGCTGACCGCGCTCAAAATCGCACCCAACATCAAAATCCGCATCACGCCAAAACGCATAGACAGCACGCCGCCAATGAAAGCGCCCACCAAAGTCATGATGACGCCAAAGACCTTGGTCACATTTGCCACTTCCAGCTTGGTGTAACCCATATCGACATAAAACGGGTTGGCCATGATGCCCATGACCACGTCAGAAATGCGGTAAGTCGCAATCAGCGCCAAAATCAACGCGGCATGCCATTTGTAACGACGGATGAAGTCGGCAAACGGTTCGATCAACGCGCCTTTGAGCCAATCAGCTGCGTTTTTAGCAGGAATAAACGCGCGTTCAGCCGGTTTGGGTGACCAAAACACGGTGATGACGCCCAACAACATGGACGCAGCCATAACCAAATACGCCGTTTGCCAAGCGCTGTGTTGGTAAACCACTTTTGCAGTTTCCCCCGCAACCGCCGCTGCAGGCGCAACTTCAGCAAAAGCCGCCACCCAAAACACACCAGCCCCCGCCCAAATCATCGCAATGCGGTAACCCGTCATGTACGCGCTAGCCATAGCAGCTTGGCGGTCAACATCGGCAGATTCAATGCGGTAGGCGTCCAAGGCAATGTCTTGCGTGGCCGAGCCAAACGCCACTGCCACGGCAAACCAGACCATGCTTTGTAAATCGTTTTGCGGATTCGTCACCGCCATGCCGATCAAGCCCGCCATGATGACCATTTGTGACAACAACAGCCAACTACGGCGACGGCCTAGCCACGGTGTGAGCAACGGAATCGGCATCCTGTCCACCAGCGGCGACCACACCCATTTGAAGCCGTAAGCCAAGCCGACCCAGCTTAAAAAACCAATCGTGGTGCGGTCAATGCCCGCTTCGCGTAGGCGAAAGCTGAGTGTGCCCAGCACCAAAAGCAGTGGCAGCCCCGCAGCAAAACCCAGCAGCAGCATGCGCAGCGTGGGCGGCTCTAAATAAACTTTGAGGGTTTGCGCCCAGCTGCGTTTGACAATTGCGGCAGCAGCGGGCGAGCTTTTATCAGTAGTTGCGGTTTGGCTGGTAGTCATACCGCCATCATAAAGGCATCGCTATGCCTGAAACCGCATTCAATTCTTGTTAAATTCTTGTTAAATTTTTGCTAAATTTTCGTTAGATTTTTGTAGCAGGAATGATGGTGTTTTTGTAGTAATCGATAGTGATGATGGTGTTGGCCGCTGGCTTGTCTTTGTAAGCCGTGCAAGTTGCATCAAAACCAACAGCGGCATGAACCGTTGCCTCACTCGTAGCGGTGCTTTGGTAAAACTGGCGCAAACGTGACACGGTTTCCTTGGCCTCATTGCCGTTAGGGGAGATGAGCGCACCCTCAATACAAACATTGCCTACAGTTGGCGTGATGGCATCTGCCTGAAAGAACGAGTCGTCAATACTGCCGCTGCAGGCCACCAGCGCCACGACCGCTGCGCTACCAAAAATGAGTTTGAATGATTTTTTCATACGATGTTGCTCCTAAAGAATATCAATGACTAGGTTCGTATCATGCACCAAAGCTGCAAGAAACTTGTAGTCAAATCGCCAATACAACAGTTAGAAGCCAGAAAAATCGTAACTGATCGTCATAGGCGCGTGGTCTGAAAAACGTTCAGCTTTGTAAATTTCTTCGTGTTTAGCCAAAAGTGCTACTTTTGGCGTCGCCAAGTGGTAGTCCAAGCGCCAACCCACGTTGTTGGCATACGCTTGGCCACGGTTGCTCCACCAGGTGTAGCAAGTTTCCGTCGTATCGGGCTGCAGCAGGCGGTAAACGTCTTTCAAGCCACCATTTTCCTCGTGCAGCAGCTGTGACATCCAGGCACGTTCTTCGGGCAAAAAGCCGCTGTTTTTCTTATTACCTTTGTAGTTTTTCAAGTCGTCTTCTTGGTGCGCGATGTTGATGTCGCCGCACAAAATAAACTCTCGCTCGGTTTTCAGTTGCATCAAATGCGGGTAAATCAGCGCTAAAAACCGAAATTTGGCCTGCTGCCGCTCTTCACCCGACGAGCCACTGGGGTAGTAGCAGCTGATGATAGAGAATTTGCGCGACGGCGTGTCAAACCGCAGCTCCACATAGCGGCCTTCGGCATTGAATTCGTCAAATGCTGGGGTGTTGCCAATGCCCACAATCACCTCGGTGGGGGTCTCTTTGGTGTACACGCCCACACCCGAGTAGCCCTTTTTCTCGGCAAAGTGAAAATAGCCCTTCATACCGGCGATTTCCTCAAACTTGTCTTTCACGTCCTCGTACTGGGCTTTGACCTCTTGGACGCAAATACAATGGGGTTGTGACTTTTCAATCCAAGCGGCCAAGCCCTTGCTGCTGGCGGAGCGGATGCCGTTGAGGTTGAGACTGGTGAGTTTGAACAATGATGTGGACATAAAGATTGACTATGAATAAGAACAATACCGATAATTTAGCGCAAGATTTCGTCAAATTCGCCCTGGAATGCGGCGTTTTGGGATTTGGTGAGTTTAAAACCAAAGCGGGTCGCCTGAGCCCCTATTTTTTCAACGCCGGTTTGTTTGACGACGGCGCGAAACTGGGCAAATTGGCCGAGTTTTACGCCAAAAGCCTGATCGCCAGCGGCATAGAGTTCGACATGATTTTTGGCCCCGCCTACAAAGGCATCCCACTGGGCGCAGCCGTCGCCGTAGAACTCGCACGCCAAGGCCGCAACGTGCCCTTTGCCTACAACCGCAAGGAAGCCAAAGACCACGGCGAAGGCGGCACGCTGGTAGGCGCAAAACTGCAAGGCCGCGTGCTGATCGTCGACGACGTGATGTCCGCCGGCACCGCCACCCGCGAGTCCATCGCCCTCATCAAAGCCGCTGGCGCAACGCCGGCTGCGGTTGCGATTGCCTTGGATAGACAAGAAAAAGCGACCGAAAAAGACGCCAGCGGAGCGGTAGTTGACGTCCCCTACAGCGCCGTCCAGTTCGTCCGCAACCAACTCGGCATGCAGGTCTGCACGATTGCCAGTTTGAAGGATTTGCTGGATTATCTGGCCACCACCGCCGACCCCGCGCAGCAAGTGCATGAGGCGGCGATCAAAGCGTATCGGGATCGTTATGGGGTGTAACGTTATTTGAAGTGACAAATTGGCACTTATCCGGCGTATTTGTTGACTGAGCAGCTATAAATAATATAGCAAATAATGCGTAGGTTGGGCTGACGCAGGAAGCCCAACAGCAAAGGTCTTGTCGGTTGGGATGTTTTGAGAATGTTGGGCTTTTCAGCCCAACCTACGCGCTGCCGACCCCGCGCAACAAGTGCATGAGGCGGCGATCAAGGCGTATCGGGACCGGTACGGGGTGTAAATGCCTAAAAACCGGCTTTTAGAGGTCGTTTTATGCCTCTAGCCGGCGTATTTATTGCCTAAGCAGCTATGAATAAAGTAGCAAAATTCTTCCCTAAACTTACCCGTCATTCCGTATGGATAGTACAAATGTCTTGCTGATCGGATGAGTTCCTCCTTGGGAGGTTGCTGTAACAGTAATTGTGAATAGTGTCGACGTTCCAACAATTCCGATTGCATCGTATATACCGCTTATCATGCCTGTAGCGGCATCAATAGCCAGTGTGCCATTGGCATCATTCGGAAGCCCAGTAACGGAATAAGCGATCGTCCTACCGAGCGGGTCTGTTACACCGCCTGCATTGATTGAAATTTGTCCACCCGCTTGGTCGCTAACTGTCATATCCGCTAGCGCTGCAAACGCACCCCCCGCAATAGGAGCGGGATCAGCTGGTGTTGGTGTGGGCTCAGGCGTTGGAGCTGGGGTTGGCAAACATTCCGCACCCTTCACAGTAACGCTGTAGACCGCTTTTGTGCCATCTGGTGCTGTCAGGGTGAATTGAACGGGTTGGCTGTAGTCACGGGCGACCCGCGGGTCTGGGCTGATGCTTGCGCCGTTGGCGTTGACGCCGATGACCATGTTTTCTACAGTGGTTGAGCAATTGCCTTGTCCGCTCAGGTCAATGGTGATGTTTTGACCATTTATTGTGCCTTTGACGCCATAAGCACTGAAATCTGCCGCGACAGTGGTGGGGTCTGAACTGCCTCCGCTGCAGGCAGTTAGCAGGACAAAGGCAACGCTAGCTAGAGCGGCTGAGCGGCTGAGCGGCTGAGCGGCTGAGCGGCTGAGCGGCTGAAAATTTTACTGAAAACTGGCATTTGTGTCCTTTTAGGTTAGTTTTACTTAATTTTTTACAAATGTGATGATACAGAAATATACAGGTGTTTTTGAAAACCTAAGTTTGGGATGAATTCAAACTGACAGAAAAGCTATCTTCACTATATTTTTGATAGCGGTTTAGGCAATAAATACGCCGGCTAGAGGCATAAAATACCCCTTATTCTCGTCATTCCCGCGCAGGCGGGAATCCACAGGGGTGCTGCGATGGATTCCCGCCTGCGCGGGAATGACGAAGGTCTGAGGATTTAACCCAACTTCTTCTTCAGCAACTCATTCACCTGCGCCGGGTTGCCCTTGCCTTTGGTGGCTTTCATGGCTTGACCAACCAAGGCGTTGAAGGCTTTGGCGTTGCCGGCTTTGTATTCTTCGACGGATTTGGCGTTTGAGGCTAAAACTGTATCGATGATGCCTTCCAGCTCGCCGGTGTCGCTCATTTGTTTGAGGCCAGCATCAGTTATGAAATCATCAATCGAAAAATCAGGGATTTCTTCTTTATTGCTCCTCTTTAGACCAGTTGCAAGCATCTGAAAGAATATATCTCTTGCTGCTGACCTGCTAATAGTCGAATCAATTATTCGCCGCAATAGAGTAGCTAACCAATGCTCACTGATATTGAAATCAGCTATTGCAATGCCTGCAGCATTCGCAGCACTTGCAAATTCACCACGAAGCCAACTAGCTGCAATAGCACCCGCCTTCGCCTTCGATGACTCTGCGCTAAGAAACTCAGCGAGAGTATCAAAATACTTTGCATCAGCATAATTCGTGGTCAGCCAGTTTGCTTCGCCATCACTTATTCCATAGATCGACTTAAATCTCTCTGCCATCACGCGCGGCAGCTCGGTCATCTCTGAACGCACACGCGCCACCCATTCATCTGCAATCACCAGCGGCGGTAAGTCTGGGTCGGGGAAGTAGCGGTAATCGGCGGCGTCTTCCTTGGTGCGCATGGCGCGGGTTTCGCCGGTGTCGGGGTTGAACAGCACGGTGGCCTGCTCAATGGTGTGGCCGTCTTCGATCTGCTCGATCTGCCAGCGCACCTCGTAGTCAATCGCCTGTTGCATGAACTTGAAGCTGTTCAGGTTTTTGATCTCGCGGCGGGTGCCAAACTTGGCTCCGGGCTTGCGCACCGACACATTGGCGTCGCAGCGGAAGCTGCCTTCTTGCATGTTGCCGTCGCAAATGCCAATCCATGTGACGATTTTGTGCAGTTCTTTGGCATAGGCTACGGCCTCTACGCTGGAGCGCATGTCGGGCTCGGTGACGATTTCCAAGAGCGGCGTGCCGGCGCGGTTCAAATCGATACCGCTTTGACCGATGAAGTCCTCGTGCAGCGACTTGCCAGCGTCTTCTTCGAGGTGGGCGCGAACCAGTCGAACTGATTTCTTCACATCACCAAAAAAGAACTCAACCGAACCGCCCTGCACCACCGGAATCTCGAACTGGCTGATCTGGTAGCCCTTGGGCAAGTCAGGGTAAAAGTAGTTTTTGCGCGCAAAAATGCTGCGCGGCGCGATGCGTGCGCCTATAGCCAATCCAAATTGAATCGCACGCTCAACTGCGCCCTTGTTCATCACTGGCAACGTGCCAGGCAGCGCCAAATCGACGGCGCAGGCCTGGGTGTTGGGCTCCGCGCCGAAGGCCGTGCAGGCGCGGCTGAAGATTTTGCTCTGGGTGGAGAGCTGGGAGTGGGTTTCAAAGCCGATGACGACTTCGTAACCCTGCACCAGCAAGGCGCGGTCCAGCGGGCGGTCGTCTTTGAAGTCGATGGCTGATTCCACAATGGTTTCTGTGGGAGTAGCTGTTGTCATATCAAATGCCCTCCGGTTTGCGCACATGGAAATCAGTCGCCTGCTGCAAACGGTGCGCCATGTTGAGTAATTTCGCTTCTGAAAAATAGTTACCGATGAGCTGCAAGCCAACGGGCATGCCGCCCTCGCCAAATCCAGAGGGAACGCTCATGCCCGGCAATCCGGCGAGTGATGCAGGCAAGGTGAAAATATCGGCCAAGTAGTTAGCGACCGGGTCGCTGGACTTCTCGCCCAGCTTCCACGCCACGGTTGGGGCGACGGGGCCGGCGATGACGTCGCACTCTTTGAAAGCTTGCTGAAAATCGTCCGCAATCATGCGGCGGATTTTTTGGGCTTGCAGGTAGTAGGCGTCGTAGTAGCCGTGGCTCAGCACGTAGGTGCCGATCATGATGCGGCGCTTCACCTCGTCGCCAAAGCCCTCGGCGCGGGTTTTTTTGTACATGTCGTTCAAATCGGTGTAGTTTTGGGCGCGGTGGCCGAATTTCACACCATCAAAACGGCTCAGATTGCTGGACGCCTCGGCGGGCGCGATGATGTAGTACACGGGGATGGACAACTCGGTGCGGGGTAGGCTGATGGGAACGAGCTTGGCACCGAGTTTTTCGTATTCTTTCAAGGCCGCATCGACGGCAGCACGTACGTCTGCGGACAAGCCTTCGCTAAAGAACTCTTTGGGGATGCCGATGCGCAAGCCTTCAATGCTATCGTTTAAAGAGCGCGTGTAATCTTCAGCGGGTACATCCAATGACGTTGAATCGCGGTCTAAATCAGGGCCACACATAGCAGAGAGCAGCAAGGCGCAGTCTTCGGCGGTACGTGCCATCGGACCAGCCTGATCCAAACTCGACGCAAAAGCGATCATGCCGTAGCGCGATGCGCGGCCATAGGTGGGTTTGATGCCGGTGATGCCACAAAACGCCGCCGGCTGGCGGATGGAGCCGCCGGTGTCGGTACCTGTTGCAGCGGGTGTTAGGCGCGCAGCAACAGCAGCGGCACTGCCACCAGACGAGCCGCCGGGGATGCGGGCGTGGTCCCACGGGTTCAAAACGGGCTTGAATGCGGAGTTTTCGTTACCCGAACCCATGGCAAACTCATCGCAATT
The DNA here is from genome assembly GCA_040079635.1 of Burkholderiaceae bacterium. GTDB lineage: Bacteria > Pseudomonadota > Gammaproteobacteria > Burkholderiales > Burkholderiaceae_C > Aalborgiella. Next base: position 8,553 of record JBEBJY010000078.1, read on the forward strand.
GAGTTTCCCCAATGAAATCATGCCTGAGCCGGCGAATTTATTGACGACTGTGCTATCAAAGGATGAGCGATAGCTATCCAACATTTTGGAACCGGCGGTGCTTGGGAAGTCTTTGGTAACAAAAATGTCTTTGTGGGCGATGGGTACACCCATCAACGGGGAGGCATCACCTGCCGCAATTCGGGCATCAGCTGCTTTGGCTTGAGCAATACTGAACTCGTCGTTGAACGCCAGATACGCGCCCAAGTTATCGGCGGCGTGTGAGCGGGCAAGGAAATGCTGGGTGACTTCAACGGCGGAGACGTCTTTTGCACGCAAACTGGCTGCCAGTTGCGCGACGGTTAAATCATGAAGATTTGATGAAATTAGGGGCATATTCGACTTTTGAAGGCTTATTCGACGCTGTATTTGCAGATTATTCGATGACTTTTGGCACTAAAAACAGACCGTTTTCGACTGCTGGGGCAGTTTGCTGGTTGGCTTCGCGGTTATTCGGCTCACTGGCGACGTCGTCGCGCAGGCGCAGGGACATAGCTTGGATGGTGTCTAGCGGGTGCGCTAAAGGCTCAATGCCAGTGGTATCAACCGCGCGCATTTTTTCCACAATGTTAAAAAAATCGTTGGTTTGGGTCAACAAACGTGCACTTTCGGCTGGACTTAGCTCAAGGCGAGCCAAATTGGCGATTCGGGCAATATCTTGGGAATTTAAGGACATAGTGAGGGCAAGTGAAGTGGGCTAGCAGCCTAGAACAAAATTATACAAATTAGAGCGCAGTAGCAAGAGTTTTCACTGCGGATACGGTATTATCCTGTGTTTGGTGGCTAGATTGTGTGAATTTGCACGATTTTGATGCTATCTCCCGATTTTGATGATCGGTTGAATGACCCATTTATTTATCAGTTTTAAAGCGATGGCGCACTAAGTTTGGCGCCATGCTTTTGAGGAATTTTTTATTATGTTCGGATCTTTCCGTCGCTATTTTGCGACTGACTTGGCTATCGATTTAGGTACTGCCAATACGCTTATTGTTGCGCGTGACAAGGGCATCGTTCTTGACGAGCCATCGGTTGTTGCCATTCGCCACGAAGGTGGCCCCCACGGGAAAAAAGTCATTCAAGCCGTTGGCCGCGAAGCCAAAGCCATGTTGGGCAAAGTACCGGGCAACATTGAGGCGATTCGCCCGATGAAAGACGGCGTGATTGCCGACTTTGTGATCACCGAGCAGATGATCAAGCAGTTCATCAAGATGGTGCATCCGCGCAGCTTTTTCACCCCCAGCCCGCGCATCATCATTTGTGTGCCTTGCGGCTCAACACAAGTGGAGCGTCGTGCTATCAAAGACGCTGCAGAAGCAGCAGGCGCATCTACCGTTTATTTGATTGAAGAGCCGATGGCAGCCGCTATCGGAGCAGGTTTGCCCGTATCAGAAGCCAGCGGCTCTATGGTCGTAGACATTGGCGGCGGTACGACAGAAGTTGGCGTCATCTCTCTGGGCGGCATGGTCTACAAAGGCAGCGTGCGCGTGGGTGGTGACAAGTTTGATGAAGCCATCATCAACTACATCCGCCGCAACTACGGCATGCTGATTGGCGAACCAACGGCTGAGATGATCAAGAAAAACATTGGATCAGCCTTTCCAGGCAGCGAAGTGCGCGAAATGGAAGTCCGTGGTCGCAATTTGGCTGAAGGCGTGCCGCGCAGCTTCACCATTTCCAGCAACGAAGTGTTGGAAGCGCTGACCGACCCGCTGAACAACATCGTCTCTGCCGTTAAAAACGCGCTGGAGCAAACACCGCCTGAATTAGGTGCTGACATTGCTGAGCGCGGCATGATGCTGACGGGTGGCGGCGCGCTGTTACGTGACTTGAACCGCTTGCTGTCTGAAGAAACTGGCCTGCCAGTTTTCGTGGCTGAAGACCCGCTGACTTGTGTGGTGCGCGGCTGCGGCATTGCGCTGGATCGCATGGATCGCTTAGGAAGCATCTTCACTTCGGAATAATGCCAACGAAATAATGCTTACGATCAGTGCTCACCTAAATGCACACGTAGGCTAACCTTATGCCATACGGTTCGCTCGACAGAACACCACCGCCCTTT
>JBEBJY010000079.1:0-10431 GCA_040079635.1 Burkholderiaceae bacterium
TGCAGTATCTGCACACGCCGCTGGTGATGGCATTAGATGGTGAAAAACTATCCAAGCAGAATGGCGCAGAGGCGCTGGATACCTCAAAGCCACTAGAAACACTGAACGCTGCGGCTAAGTTGCTGAATTTAACAGCGCAAGCAGACCGTATTGACGATGCGCTGCAGGTTTGGACCGCGCAATGGCGCAGACTTTACAATATCACCCGTGAATGACACTAATTTAACCCATCCTGACACATCTGCCGAAGCCACAAACGGTGACGTCCCTCCTAAATTCCTCAAAACCATCAAATCCTTCGTCCGCCGCGCTGGGCGCATCACCACGGGGCAGAGCAAGGCTTTTGAAGACTTGGGTGACAAGTACTTATTGAATTACGACGCATCTAAAAACGCTATTGATTTAATAGCTGCTCAGGCAACTAATACGCCGGCTAGAGTCGAAAATCAAGGGGTTAATTCCGTGGTTTTCGAGATCGGTTTCGGCATGGGCGAGGCCACCGCGCACATTGCCGCTTTGCTGCCCGACACACAGTTTTTAGCCTGCGAAGTGCACCAGCCTGGCGTGGGTGCGCTGCTCAAACGCATTGGCGAAAGCTTGGAAACCGAGCGTCCGATTGACAATATCCGCATCATCTCCCATGACGCGGTAGAAGTGATTGACCACATGTTGCCACTGGCCAGTTTGGACGGTGTGCACATTTTCTTCCCCGACCCGTGGCATAAAAAGCGGCACAATAAGCGGCGATTGATACAACAACCGCTGATCGCCAAGCTGGCGGCACGACTGAAAGTGGGTGGCTACATCCACTGCGCGACCGACTGGCAGGAATATGCAGAGCAGATTTTGGAAGTGCTGAGCGCTGAGCCACTGCTCAAAAACCGTGCCGATTCGGTCAAGGATGCTGAATTGGCTGGTTATTCTCCCAAACCGCACTACCGACCGCTGACCAAGTTTGAAAACCGTGGCATCAAGCTGGGGCACGGTGTTTGGGATGTCGTTTTTGAACGCGTCTAGTTCTGTTCCAACCGCCTCTGTTGAGAGTGGTTTCGATCTAATTTTTGAGGACAGCGCCCTTCTGGTGTTCAACAAACCCAGCGGTTTGCTGTCCGTTCCCGGCAAAGGCCCAGAGAAGGCAGATTGCCTGAGAACCCGCGTTCAGGAGGTTTACCCCGAGGCTTTGACCGTGCATCGCTTAGACATGTCAACTTCTGGCATTTTGCTGATGGCACGCAGCGCTGAATTGCACCGTAAGCTGAGTATCGCGTTTCAAGACAGGGAAGTTAAAAAACGCTATGTCGCTGTTGTTGATGGTCACGTGCAAAAAAATCAAGAAAACCCTTCACAAGAATGGCAACTGATTGACAAACCGATTGCGACCGATTGGGTCAACCGTCCTTTGCAAAAAATCGACCCTGTTGAAGGCAAACCTAGCCAAACGCACTACAAAGTGCTGTCTTACGACGAAACCACGGATACGACACGACTAGAACTGGCACCGATAACAGGCAGAACTCACCAGCTTCGGGTGCATTTGCAGTCGATCGCCCACCCCATCTTGGGCGATCACTTATATGCATCACCCGAGACGATGGCCAAGTCAGCGCGGCTGATGTTGCATGCCAGCCAGTTGACATTTACGCACCCTGTGACGGGTGAAGTGCTTGATTTGCACTGCGAACCTCCGTTTTAATCCGTTTTGCCCGTTTTAAGCCGCTTTTAGCCGAATACACCGCTGTAAGGTGATTGACGGCAATTGAGAGAATAATCAAGCACACAAATTTTCATCCACTATTTTGGGAGACAGTCATGAGTCGTGAAGTCGTAGTTGTCAGCGGTGTGCGCACCGCCATTGGTACATTTGGCGGTAGTTTGAAGGACATCGCCCCCACTGAACTGGCCGCGCAAGTTGTGCGCGAATCCCTCAAACGCGCCAACGTCGATGGCGCGGATGTTGGCCATGTGGTGTTTGGCCATGTGGTCAATACCGAGCCGAAGGACATGTATTTGTCGCGCGTCGCAGCTATTAACGGTGGTTGTGCCGAGGGCACACCGGCTTTCAACGTCAACCGCTTGTGCGGCTCAGGCCTGCAGGCCATCATTTCAGCCAGTCAGTCGATTTTGCTGGGTGACGCCGATGTTGCCATTGGCGGCGGCGCTGAGAACATGAGCCGCGGCCCCTACGCCTCGCTCAACACCCGCTGGGGCGCTCGCATGGGCGACACCAAGATGATAGATATGGTGGTCGGCGCGCTGCACGACCCCTTCCACACCATCCACATGGGTGTGACGGCTGAAAACATTGCTGCCAAGTGGGGCATCACCCGCGAGACGCAAGACGCGCTAGCCGTAGAAAGCCACAACCGCGCCCAGCGTGCGACTGAAGCGGGCTATTTCACCGAGCAGATCGTCCCCGTCATGCTGAAAAGCAAAAAGGGTGATGTGGCTTACGCGACAGACGAGCACTTCCGCCCCAACTGCACGATGGCAGACATGGCCAAGCTGAAACCCGTGTTCATCAAAGAAAACGGCACCGTGACAGCGGGTAATGCCTCCGGCATCAACGACGCTGCTGCCGCAGTGGTGCTGATGGAGAAAAGTGTCGCCCAAGCCCGTGGCCTGCAGCCGTTGGCACGTTTGGTGGCGTACGCCCACGCTGGTGTTGACCCAAAATACATGGGCATTGGCCCCGTGCCCGCCACCCAGAAAGCTTTGAAAATGGCCGGCTTGACGGTGAATGACTTGGATGTGATCGAAGCCAACGAAGCCTTTGCCGCACAAGCTTGCGCTGTGACCAAGGATTTAGGCTTGGACCCAGCTAAGGTGAACCCGAACGGCTCTGGCATTTCACTGGGTCACCCGATTGGTGCGACCGGCGCGGTCATCACCGTCAAGGCGCTGTATGAACTGCAACGCATCAAAGGCCGCTACGCTTTGGTGACCATGTGTATTGGTGGTGGACAGGGTATCGCGGCGATTTTTGAACGCATGTAACGCCATCTCAACCCGATAAAAAGCGCCTTGCTAGGCGCTTTTTTAATTTGAAAACGACTTAACCGCGCGGATGATGCACTGCATGAATCTGCTTGAGACGTTCCCTAGCGACATGCGTGTAAATCGTCGTTGTCGAAATATCTGCATGACCGAGCAACAACTGCACCGTGCGCAAATCTGCGCCATGGTTCAGCAAATGCGTCGCAAACGCATGGCGCAAGGTGTGTGGCGACAGCGGGCTGGTAATGTGCGCTGTGAGTGCGTGCTTTTTCACGGTGTACCAAAACATCACCCGCGTCATGCCTGCGCCCAGGTGGGTGACAAACAAATCTTGTGTTTGCTGTTGCCCTAATATTTGCTGCCGAGCATTTACTAAATAACGCTCAATCCAAAGCCTTGCCACTTCGCCAAACGGAACCAAACGCTCTTTGTTGCCTTTACCGATGACGCGCAGCACGCCCTCGGTCATGCTCAGGTTGAACACTTTCAAGGTCACCAACTCGCTGACCCGCAAGCCACTGGCGTACATCAGCTCAAGCATGGTGCGATCACGCAAACCCAGCGGTGTGTCAATGTCTGGCGCATCAAGCAGCGCTTCCACCTGCGACTCTGTCATGGTTTTGGGCACACGCAGAGCTTGCTTGGCAGCTTGCAGCTTCAGCGTTGGGTCGACAAATATGAATCGCTCCCGCATTGCCCAGCGGAAATAGCGTTTCAGCACCGTCAGGCGACGATTCGCTGATGTGGCTTTGGTGGCATTGTGTTTGGCGGAGAAATAGGCGTTGATATCGGCTTCCACCGTGTCATCAACGCCTTTATTCAGTGTTACTAGCCACTGCGCGTACAGCGACAGATCACGCCGGTAAGCTTCCAACGTGTTTTTTGACAGTCCATCTTCTAACCAAAGCGCATCGATAAAAGTATCGATGTGGTTAGCTGCATGAATGGGTACTTGGGTTTCTGAATGCGTGGCTATGGTCAATCCAGCTTCAATTTAGCTGTGGCTACTACTTTTTGGTAAACCGCCAATTCGTCTTTCATCTGTGCGGCAAACTGCTCAGGTGTGTTGCCCAAAACGATAGAGCCAGTGTCTTCAATCCGCTTGCGAATGGCTGGGTCTTCCAAGGCTTTGCGCACACCCGCGTTGACTTTGTCCACAATGTCTTTCGGCAAACCTTTGGGGCCGTAAATGCCGTAGTAAGCCATGCGGTTGACGGGCTCTAAGCCCAACTCTTTGAAAGTTGGCACATTAGGCATAGACGCTAAACGCTGCGGCGCAGCCACTGCAACCGCAATCAAACGGCCAGCAGTGATGTGCGGCAAGGCTGAAGGCACGTTATCAAAAATGATTTGCACTTGACCGCCCACGGTATCGCGTAGCGCAGGACCAGCGCCAGAGTACGGAATGTGCGTTAAAAACACGCCTTGCAAGCCCTTCCACAGCTCCGTTTGAAGGTGACCGATGCCGCCTACGCCAGACGATGAATACGAGTATTTGCCTGGATTCTTCTTCAACTCAGCAATAAAACCTTTGTAATCTTTCGCGGGAAAGCTGGGGTGAACGGCAATCACGTTCGGCGTCGCGGCGATATTGATAATCGGCGTGAAATCTGTTGCCACGTTGTAGGGCATTTTCGGGTTGATAGCAGGGTTGGCCGCCGTGGTAGACACCGTCGCCATACCGAGTGAATAACCGTCTGGCGCAGCTTTGGACGTCTCATTCGCGCCCACCACGCCACCGCCGCCCACTTTGTTTTCAATAATCACGTTTTGACCCAGGGCTTTACCCAAGGGTTCAGACATGACGCGGGCAATGATGTCGGTTGTGCCACCCGGTGCAAACGGCACTTGTAGCTTCACTGGTTTGTTTGGATAACCCTGTGCAAATACGGCTGTAGCCGGTATTGCCAAAGCAGCTATTAAATTAATAGCAATCTTAATCTTATTCATTTAATTCCTTAATTCGACTTACCAACTGCAAAATACCTCTGACGCTATGATAATGCAAAGTAGTTTTTCCATGAATGGGGATACTACATAATGGATAACCCTTAGCTTATTTTTGAACACGTTTTGTATTACGCCCAACTCCTCATTCCCGATTTTGCTTTGATTTTGTTCGGCTACTTGCTATGCCGCTTCACCGCGATAGACCGCAGCATCTGGGCACCTGTAGAAAAACTGGTTTTTTACGTTTTGTTCCCAGTTTTGCTGTTTTCATCCATCGTTAAAAGCCCGATTCATCTTGGTGAAGTATCCAACTTCATCTCTGCTGGCGTGTTGACGGGTGTGAGCACTGTGGCTTTGGCCTATGCTTTGCCGTTTTTGCCGGGTTTCAAAAACCACTTTTCCACCCGCGACCACGCTGCAAGTGCACAAATTGCATTCCGCTTCAACTCTTACATTGGCTTGGCGCTGGCCGAGCGCTTGGCGGGCGCGCCGGGCTTGCTGCTCATCTCCATTTTGATAGGCATTTGCGTACCCATGTTCAATATGGCCGCCATTTGGCCCATGGCACGCCATAGCCAGATGGGGGTGCTGGGTGAGATTGCGCGCAACCCGTTCGTGATAGCAACCTTGTCTGGTCTAGCCGCAAACTTACTGGGTTTCAGGTTTCCAGACTGGATCACACCCACCGTCAACCGCATTGGTGGTGCATCCATCCCGCTGGGCTTGATGGCGGCTGGCGCGGGTATGCAGTTTGCAACGCTTGCACGGGCTAAAACCTTGGCCGTCAGCGTGTTAGCCATTCGCCACGCGATCGCACCTGTGATTGCACTGGGCTTGTCGCTGCTGTTCAAACTCTCACCCGTGCAAGCAACGGTGCTGATGATGTTCTCTGCCCTGCCAACTGCCCCGACTGCCTATGTTTTGGCAGCGCGTATGGGGTTTGATGGGGGTTATGTGGCTGGATTGGTCACTCTGTCCACCTTGCTTGGCGTGCTGAGTTTGCCGTTTGCGCTGTCGCTTATCAACTAGTCAAACCAAATCCGTTCGCCCTGAGCTTGTCGAAGGGTTCTTTTTATTGCATCAGTGCCCAAGCAATGTGCTCTTTTACCAGTTCACTCGGGTGATGCACTCTGGTTTGCAACGTTGCATCAATCTCAGTTAAATCTAAGTCTGAAGCACCTCGCCGAGCATTCCCCAGAGCAACCGCAATATTCCGCAGCCAGCGCTCATGCCCAATGCGGCGAATCGGGCTGCCCTCGGTAAATTTCAAAAAATCATCTTCCGTCCACGCAAACATGGTGCTTAGTTGCTGCCCGCTCAAGCCCGCGCGTTCGTCAAAATCAGGAAGAGCGCTGCGCTTGGCAAACTTGTTCCACGGGCAAATCAGCTGGCAGTCGTCGCAGCCGTAGATGCGGTTGCCAATCAAGGGTCTTAGTTCTAAAGGAATTGAACCTGCGTGTTCAATGGTCAAATACGAAATGCAACGCCGCGCGTCCAGCTTGTGCGGGGCGATGATGGCTTTTGTGGGGCAAATATCTATACAAGCGCTGCAACTACCGCAATGCGCGGTGACGGGCTCGCTGTGTGGCAAGGCAATATCCAAGTAGATTTCGCCTAAGAAAAACATGCTCCCCGCCTCGCGATTCAGCACCAGCGTGTGCTTACCACGCCAGCCTTGGCCACTGCGGCTGGCGAGTTCGGCTTCCAGCACGGGGGCGGAATCGGTGAAGACGCGGTAGCCCAACGGCGAGATGTGCTCGGCAATGCGCTCACTCAGCTTTTGCAGCCGCGCCCGCAGCACTTTGTGATAATCGCGCCCTCTGGCGTAGACTGAAACAATCGCTTCGTTGGGTTGAGTTAGTCGCTGCAACTCAGAATCCGTCCAGTCGCTTTGGGTTGCTCTAGGCAAATAATCCATACGCGCCGTCAGCACGCTCACCGTGCCAGGCACCAGCTCAGCCGGTCGCGCTCGTTTCAAGCCATGCGCAGCCATATACGCCATGTCACCATGAAAACCGTTGGCTAACCACGACAGCAAACCCGGCTCGGCGGCAGACAAGTCAACGCCTGTCGCGCCAATCTGAGAAAATCCCAGTTCCAGCGCCCAAGTTTGAATTTGACTGAATAATTCAGTAGCGTCTAATTTGCTGTCTAACATTGCTTTATTGAAATTACCGAAATTGACTACTTTGACTGAATTAACCTTGCATTGGCAAACCGAAGATGACACCCGCCAATTTGCGGCGTGTTTAGCGCATCAATTATCAACCCTAACGCCTGAGGACAGCCTCTTTATAGAGCTGCACGGCGATTTAGGCGCTGGCAAAACCACGCTGGTCAGGCATTTGCTGCAAGAGATGGGAGTAACCGGGCGCATCAAAAGCCCGACTTACGCGATTGTCGAATCGTACGACGACATCAAGAACGCTTTGTACCAACCTATCCAACTTTGGCACTTCGACTTTTACCGTTTCAACGACCCGCTGGAGTGGGAAGAAGCTGGTTTTAGAGACATTTTTGCAAGCAAAGGTATCAAACTCGCAGAATGGCCCGAAAAAGCTGCAGCCGAATTACCTGTTGCCGACATAGCTATTAAAATAATAGCGAATATGGATGAATCTAGAACCATCATCGTCGCGGCGCAAGCGCCTGCAGGTCTTCAAGTCATTTCTAAACTGCATTAATTCGCCACAAACGTCACATTAGCCATCTATGCAACGTCGTTCCGTTTTAAAGCTATCTGCCCAAGGCACGTTGGTAATGCTTCTGGGCAGCCACCAAATCGTCCGTGGCGCAGGCATCATGGCGGTTCGGATTTGGCCAGCGGCGGACTACACGCGTATCACCATTGAAAGCGATGTCGCCCTCAAAACCAAGCAAACTTTCATCAAAGAGCCGCCGCGTTTGGCGGTGGATATCGAAGGCTTGGAGCTGAACCCTGCGCTGCGCGAGCTGGTGGCTAAGGTTAAATCGGACGACCCATTCATCAGCGGCATTCGCGTGGGGCAATATACAACCGCTACGGGGCAAAATTTAGCAGCCTTAGGCTTTGGCTCACCCAATATTGTACGTTTGGTGCTAGATTTGAAGCAAGCTGCGCTGCCCCAAGTGTTCACCTTGCCGCCAGTAGCCGCTTACGCACACCGATTGGTTTTGGACTTGTACCCCGTGACCCAAATCGACCCGCTAGAAGCTTTGATTAATGAGCGGATGAAGGAGTCAACTAAAAAATTTGAGGCTGAAAAAAACGCAACTTCTGGCATAACTGCTACAGATCCACTGGGTGATTTGATTGCTCAAAAAAGCATCAAAAAACCTGACAATACTGCAAATATCACTACAAACAATATAGCATCTCAGGCAATAAATACGCCGGCTACGAGCGATAAATTAGTTAAAAAAGAACCTGACATAGAAGCTAAATCATCACCCGCAACAACGCTTACCCGACCCAGCAAAACCGACCGCCTGATTATCGTTGCGCTCGACCCAGGGCACGGCGGTGAAGACCCTGGTGCGATTGGGCCAGCCGGTACGCGCGAAAAAGACGTGGTGCTCAGCGTCGCCCTGAAACTGCGCGACCGCATCAACAAAAGCGTGGTCGGCGATAACCCGATGCGCGCCTTTTTGACGCGTGATGCGGACTTTTTTGTACCGTTGCATGACCGTGTCAAAAAAGCGCAAAAAGTGCAGGCAGATTTGTTCGTCAGCATCCATGCAGACGCATTCACCAACCCCGAAGCGCGCGGAGCCAGCGTGTTTGCTCTCAGCGACAAAGGCGCAACCAGCGCATCTGCCCGCTGGCTGGCCAACAAAGAAAACGCGGCTGATGCGGTGGGCGGCGTCAACTTCAAAGCCAAAGATGTGAACGTGCTAAAAGCACTTTTAGACATGAGCACGACCGCGCAAATCAACGACAGCTTGCACCTAGGGCGGGCAGTTATCAGAGAAATCGGCGGATTGGGAAAACTGCACAAACCCCAAGTCGAACAAGCTGGCTTTGCCGTGCTCAAAGCGCCTGATATCCCCAGCGTATTGATCGAAACCGCCTTCATCAGCAACCCCGACGAAGAAGACAAACTGCGCAGCCAAGACTACCAAGACCAACTCGCCGACGCCGTCATGCGCGGTATCAAACGCTACTTTGCGCGGAATCCGCCGTTGGCTAGAAACAGACAGATTTAATAGTCAGATTTAAGCTCGCGATTAACTTTTCGGTATGGCATACGTCCCCACCGCATGCGCCACCATGTCTGGGTTGCCTTCGGAGTAAATCGACACCTCTCCAATCGCCAGCGTGCGGCCAAGTTTGATAAGTTTGCACACACCGATGATGGCTTTGTCGGCAGCCGGTTTGCGCAGAAAGTTGATGTTCAAACTGGTCGTCACCGTCAGTGGGACGATACCGATTTCACCCAAAATCGCCACATAAAGTGCCACATCGGCCACAAACATCATCACTGGGCCAGAGACAGTGCCACCTGGGCGCAGCTCGGCCTCGGTGATGTTGTGGCGAATCGTGGCGGATTTGCTGCCTACATCGTCAATGATGCATTTGGATTGCGGGAATTCTCTTTGGATGAAATCCGTGATTTCTTGCTTGCTTGCCACGTCAATTTATCCCTTTTTAGCTTTTACTTTTACTTTTTTGCTTTTATGTTGCTTTAGTTTTTAGCTCTTGTCTTCCAAGCGCCCCACATGACAAACATGCCGGGAATCAAAATCATGGCGTAAATCACTTTGTCCAAGTGCTGCTTCACCATCGGAATATTGCCAAAAAAGTAACCCAAAATCGTCAAACTCGCCACCCACAGCAAGCCGCCAGTGATGTCATACAGCGTGAATTTGCCACGCGTCATTTGCGCGACGCCGGCCACAAACGGGGCAAACGTGCGCACAAACGGCATAAACCGCGCCGCAACGATGGTGATGCCACCGTATTTTTCGTAAAAATCATGCGCTTGGTTGAAGGCTTTTTTGTTGAAAAACTTGGAATCTTCCCATTTGAAGACTTTGGGGCCGAAATAATGACCAATCGTGTAATTGGTTTGATTACCCAGCACCGCAGCTAACCAGAGCAAGCCGATGCTGAGCGGCAAATCCATCAGCCCAATACCGCACATCGCCCCGACAACGAACAACAATGAATCACCCGGCAAAAACGGCATGACAACCAGCCCAGTTTCCACAAAAATAATGGCAAACAGCAGCACATAAACCCAAGTGCCGTTGTTTTTGACAAAAATCTCAAGGTATTTGTCAACGTGAAGAATGAAGTCGAGAAGTGTGGTGATGATTTCCATAGAGAGTGATTATCGCCGCAACTTTTTATCAATTTACAATGCCCCATGCCCCTTGAAAATCCCCCCCAGCGCCGCCCTATCCGCGAACTCCCCGACGAGCTGATCAGCCAAATCGCCGCGGGCGAGGTCGTCGAGCGTCCCGCCTCCGTCGTGCGCGAGCTGGTGGACAACGCGTTGGACGCCG
>JBEBJY010000080.1:0-10204 GCA_040079635.1 Burkholderiaceae bacterium
TGATGGTGATGCCTAGGTAGTTGCCGCCTTTGCTTTCCCGAAGTTCCAAGGTTTTGGCGTCAAACGTGGGGTCAAACTCGTGCGCGATGAGGGTGATGGCGTGGACAAAACCGTCCGCTTTGGCGCCCATCACCTTGATCGGGAAGGCGCAGGGGTAGACGATGAGTGATTCTTCGACCACTGGAGCCGTTGTGGTAACTGGTTTTTCAGGATTCATGCTGCAATTATCGCGAAGTTACCGCAATGTCAGGCTGCTTGATGCCTTACGCTTGGCAAATTGCTTGGATTCGCCAATGGCTAAAAGTCCAAAATCCGCCTCTTTTACGCCTAAAGCTTGCCTTGCGATGGCTAATTCGCGCGGGGGCTGGTCCAGTGGCTCGTCTGTCAGCGAAAACGTGCCCCAATGCACGCCGATACTACGTTTGGCGCCCACATCTTGGTGAATGCGCACCGACTCCATGGGGTTGACGTGCTGCTGCGACATAAACCAGCGTGGCTCGTAAGCGCCTACGGGCACCAAGGCGAGGTCAAATCCGCCACCCAGCGCTTCGGTTTGGCGCGGGGCAAATTGTTTGGCGGTATCGGCAAAGTCGCGGCTGTAGCCCGTGTCGCCAGCGTAATACCAGTGAAAATCAGCGCCTAATACCGCCCAGCCGCCCCATAACGTGGCGCTTCTGTCGTTGATGCTGCGCGCAGACCAGTGTTGTACGGGTGTTAAATGGAATTCAACCCCTGTGAGGTCATGGTGTTCCCACCAGTCCAGCTCGACCACGCTGTCAATACCGATGCCGTTAAACCACGCTTTCAAGCCCAAAGGCACGATAAAAAGCGTTGTTTTGCCCGCAGATTTGGCTTTTTCGTCCAATTGCGCCACGCTGATGCGGTCAAGGTGGTCGTAGTGGTTGTGTGAAATCAGCACCGCGTCGATGTGTGGCAAATCTGCCATGGCGACTCCGGGCGGCTGGGCGCGTTTGGGGCCAAAAATCTGAACGGGCGAGGCGCGTTCCGAGAAAATCGGGTCTACCAGCACGTTCAAACCGTTGGCTTGTACCAAGGCAGTGGCATGGCCAATCCAAGTAACCGTTGGCGCGGTGGGCGATTTAAGCAGTGCCAAATCTGCTTGAACGCTGGGTGTGGGGCTGTTGGGTGTTTTGTCCAATCCCCAAGATTCCCACTGCCAACGCATGAAGTCACCAAACGACCGGTTTACCTCTTTGGCATAGTTGTTTTTAAACCCTGTGGGCGTGTGGTGCGCTTTGGCAGGGCTGTCATTTTGCGCGTTTGAATGGCTAAAAAAAGCCAAAATCGCTATACTTATAATAGCTGTTGAGGCAATCTTTACGCTGGCTAGAGGCCAATTTGGCATATAAAATAAAGGTTTAATGTAGAAAAAGTACTGCGGCAATGGCTAACCAGCCGAGTACAAAATTCGTCTTCACAATCGCCTGAATTTGTCCTAAACGTCGCCCCGCTTCAGGCCAATCAGAGGCTGCAACCGCCCCTTTCAATCGCTTGAACGGCCCGAAATACACATGGCCAAACAGGGCAAACATCAGCAAACCAATGCCCAACATCATGTGCCAGCCGATAGGTGCTGCTTTCATGCCGACGGCCATCAACATACCAGTGCCGGTGATGAGTAATGCCGCAATGCTCAGCCAAACCAGTGGAAAAAACCGTCCCATCACACCCGCCATCAAAGGCAAACGCTGCGGCGGTTGCAATTGAGAGGTAACCACAGGGCGCAAGATCCACAGCATGAACGTCATGCCGCCAATCCACGTGATGGCACCTGCGAGGTGGAGGAATTTGGAGAGGATATAGATCATGAGATGCTTTTAAAAAATGAATTCGTATTTTGCACGTTGCGCTGAATTTTTGCGTCAAACCAAGCGAATTCCCGTCAATTTGCTCAAGGCGGCTGGTTTTGGTGCGAAATTTGAAACAAGGGTCTAGACAAGAGCGCGGGTTTATACGTATAATGAGCGGCTGTGCTGAGTTACATATGTTGACAACTACTCTGTTATCTAAATATCTAGCGAAGCAAAAGACTGCGCAGGAAGCTGTGCGAGCTAAATCATTAAACGTTTCTGTGAAAGCCAATGCTTTTGATGATATTGATTCGCAAGTGGAATCGTTGCCTGAACGGCTCACGGCGCAACAAGCGCAAGAGCTTCGCGTAAGGCTAAGTAAGTCTGGCTCGGTATTATCACCGTGGCAAATCATTGTGGGCCAGTTGTTGGCTGGCGCAGTGTTTGCGGCGTTGGCATGGTTGGTTACTGGTAAATCCAGTGTGGCGGTCTCAATTGCTTACGGTGCATTGGCTGTAGTGATTCCGGCGGCGGTGTTTGCAAGAGGGCTGATGAGTCAGTTTTCAAGTTTGAACGCGCTTACTGCTGGGTTTGGTTTTTTTGTGTGGGAAATGATCAAGATTGTGGCGACTGTGGTTTTTATAGCCATAGCGCCAAAGTTGGTGGCAGATTTGGACTGGTTGGCGATGCTAATCGGCTTGATCGTCACCATGAAGGTGGTTTTTGTGTTGTTGTGGTTGTTGCCTAAGATTCAATCTAAATTGGCAAAAAACACAGCGACTCCGTAATAGTCGTGTCACAGTACAGTTTTATAAGAGTTAAAAATGTCCGAAGTAGCAACATCAGCAGGGAATGCAGCAGCACATGCTGCACCTACAGCCAGTGAATACATTGTTCACCATCTGACGCATTGGCAAAACAAGAAGCAAGTTGACATTGTTGACTTCTCTGTTTTTAACTACGATTCCATCTTTTTTATGACCTTGTTGGGCATTATCGGCAGCTTCTTTTTGTGGAAAGCTGCACGTAAAGCGACTTCTGGCGCGCCAGGTCGTTTCCAGGCTGCTGTTGAAATCTTGTATGAAATGGTTGATAACCAAGCCAAATCTATTGTTCACAACGAAAAAAGCCGCAAATTGGTCGCACCTTTGGCTTTGACGGTGTTTGTTTGGATTTTCTTGCTCAACGCGATGGACTTGTTGCCACTCGATTTGCTGCCGGAAATTTGGAAAAAAATCTACGGCGCTGCCGGCCATGATCCAGAACATGCTTATTTGCGCGTCGTGCCAACGGCTGACTTGTCTGTCACCATGGGTTTGTCGGTTTCTGTGTTGTTGATCTGCTTGTTTTACAACATGAAAATCAAGGGTTTGGGCGGCTGGGGGCATGAGCTCATCAGTGCACCATTCGGTACAGTTAAGATGACGGCTAATCCTCTCACGTGGTTGGGTTTTATTGCTCTGGCTGTTGTTAACGTGGCTGAGCAATTGATTTCGTTTACCGCCAAAACCGTGTCACACGGCATGCGATTGTTTGGCAATATGTATGCTGGCGAATTGGTGTTTATGTTGATCGCTCTGCTGGGTGGTTCATGGGTGGCGTTTGAGGCGGGAAGTCTGGCGCTATTCAGTATGCAAATTGTGACGGGTTGGGCGTGGGCTGTGTTTCACATCATCATCATTGCGCTACAAGCGTTTGTGTTCATGATGTTGACATTGGTTTACATCGGTCAATCTCACGATGCGCACTAAGTAACACACGTTATTTATAGCGGTTTGTCGGTTTATTTTGAAGTTTTAGTTTTCGTTAGTTTTTGTTTTTTGTTTTTTTTATCTAGGAGTCATCATGGAAGTCATTAGTTTTGCTGCTCTCGCTGCTGGTTTGATCATTGGTTTGGGCGCTTTGGGTGCTTGTATCGGTATCGGTATCATGGGTAGCAAGTACCTTGAGTCAGCTGCTCGCCAGCCTGAGTTGATGGGTGAATTGCAAACAAAAATGTTCGTGTTGGCTGGTTTGATCGACGCCGCGTTCATTATCGGAACTGGTATCGCATTGTGGTTCGCTACAGCTAACCCGTTCCTCGCGCAAATCGCACGTTTGGTTAAGTAAATGAATAACTTGTTAGGCAGCTTGCTTAACAATTTGTTTGTTTATCAATCTTCAATTGAAGGAAACGTCCAGTGAGCATTAATGGAACACTAATTGCAGCGATGATCGTTTTCGCATTGCTGGTGCTGTTCACGATGAAATTCGTGTGGCCACCAATTGCGACCGCTTTGGACGAACGCGCTGCAAAAATTGCTGACGGCCTCGCTGCTGCCGACAAAGCCAAGTCTGAACTCAACAACGCCAACAAGCGTGTTGAAGACGAATTAGCCAAGTCACGCACAGAAACCGCAACACGTTTGGCTGATGCCGAGCGTCGCGGTCAAGCGATTGTCGAAGAAGCCAAGGTCAAAGCAACTGATGAAGGCAACAAAATCATTGCTGCCGCCAAAGTTGAAGCCGAGCAACAAACCGTGAAAGCCCGTGAGACCCTGCGTGAGCAAGTGGCTGCATTGGCTGTCAAGGGCGCTGAGCAAATTCTTCGTAAAGAAGTCAATGCTGGTGTCCATGCGGATTTGTTAGGTCGCCTGAAGACTGAGCTTTAATCTCAATCTTTGACTGAACTTTTAACCTGAACTACACGAGCACTTTATGGCTGAATTAGCAACCATCGCCCGTCCCTATGCGGAGGCGCTTTTTAAAGCAACTTCTAAGGATTTGAACGGCGCTGCCGTTTGGGTGGACGCCTTGTCTGCCGTTGCGCAAAACGCACAATTGCAGCAATTCGCTGATAGTCCAAAGGCAAGCACAGACCAAGTTTTTGATCTGATCGCTGGCGTGGCCAAGATCGATTTGCCAGATGCAGCAAAAAACTTTTTGCGCATTGTCATTGAAAACGGCCGTTTGAGTGCTTTGCCAGAAATGGCAACACAGTTTCGTGGATTGAAAAATGCGCAAAGCGGCTCGTCTGATGCTGTGGTGCACAGCGCGTTTCCAATCGACGGCGCAGCTTTGGCTGACTTGGCTGTTACCTTGGAAAAGCAATTCAAACGCAAGCTCAACTTGTCCGTTGTGTTGCAGCCTGAGTTGATCGGCGGCATTCGTGTGGTGGTGGGTGACGAGGTGCTCGATACTTCTGTCAAAGCCCGTTTGGAACAAATGAAAGTGGCTTTGACAGCTTAAAGCGGTCAATAGTCAATTTAATAGCTAACTAAAGAAAGAAGGAAAGAGTCATGCAACTCAATCCAGCAGAAATCTCTGAACTGATCAAGAGCCGTATTGAAGGCCTCTCAGCCAGCGCGAACATTCGCAACCAAGGCACTGTGGTTTCAGTGACCGACGGCATTTGCCGCATCCACGGTCTGTCAGACGTGATGCAGGGCGAGATGTTGGAATTCCCAGCCGGTAGCGATGGTATGCCCACCTACGGTTTGGCATTGAACTTGGAGCGTGACTCTGTAGGTTCCGTGATTTTGGGCGAGTACGAGCACATTTCTGAAGGCGATACGGTCAAGTGTACCGGTCGTATTCTTGAAGTTCCTGTTGGCCCTGAGTTGCTCGGTCGTGTGGTGAACGCTTTGGGTCAGCCCATTGATGGCAAAGGCCCCATCAACGCCAAAATGACAGACGTGATCGAAAAAGTCGCGCCAGGCGTGATTGCACGTAAATCAGTTGACCAACCGATGCAAACTGGCTTGAAGTCGATTGACTCCATGGTGCCAATTGGTCGCGGTCAACGCGAATTGATCATTGGTGACCGTCAGACAGGTAAAACTGCTGTCGCGATTGACGCCATCATCAACCAAAAAGGTCAAAACGTCCCATGTATCTATGTGGCGATTGGTCAAAAAGCATCCAGCGTGAAGAACGTGGTTCGTTCTTTAGAGCAAGCCGGCGCGATGGAATACACCATTGTGGTTGCAGCGACAGCTTCTGAGTCTGCAGCGATGCAATACGTCAGCGCCTACTCTGGCTGCACCATGGGCGAATACTTCCGCGATCGCGGTCAAGACGCGCTGATTGTGTATGACGATTTGTCTAAGCAAGCTGTGGCATACCGCCAAGTGTCTTTGCTGTTGCGCCGTCCACCAGGTCGTGAAGCTTACCCTGGCGACGTGTTTTATCTCCACAGCCGTTTGTTAGAGCGCGCTGCTCGTGTGAACGAAAAATACGTTGAAGATTTCACCAAAGGTGAAGTTAAAGGTAAAACAGGTTCATTGACTGCTTTGCCAATCATTGAAACCCAAGCGGGTGACGTGTCTGCTTTCGTGCCAACCAACGTGATTTCTATCACTGACGGTCAGATCTTCTTGGAGACATCGTTGTTCAACGCTGGTATCCGTCCTGCGATTAACGCTGGTATTTCTGTGTCTCGCGTCGGTGGCGCGGCGCAAACCAAGATTATCAAGAGCTTGTCTGGCGGTATCCGTACCGACTTGGCCCAGTACCGTGAATTGGCTGCGTTCGCGCAGTTCGCTTCTGATTTGGACGAAGCCACACGTAAACAGCTCGATCGCGGTGCACGCGTGACTGAATTGCTCAAGCAAGCCCAGTACAGCCCACAACCGATCAGCTTGATGGGTGCGACATTGTTTGCCGTGAACAAAGGTTTCATGGACGACATCGCCGTCAACAAGGTATTGGCTTTTGAGCACGGCTTGCACGGCTACCTCAAAGACAAGCACGCTGGTTTGTTGGCCAAATTGGAAGCTGCAAAAGCGATGGACAAAGAAGCGGAAGCTGAATTGACCACGGCGACGACCGCTTTCAAGAAGTCATTTGCTTAAGTTGCTCCCAACGCTACTAAAACAGACAAGGGGCAACCATGGCATCCGGTAAGGAACTACGCACCAAGATCAAATCGGTGGAAAACACCAAGAAGATCACCAAGGCGATGGAAATGATTTCCGTCTCCAAGATGCGCAAGGCGCAAGAGCGCATGCGCGCGGCGCGTCCATACAGCGAAAAAATTCGCAACATTGCAGCCAATTTGGGTGAAGCCAATCCTGAGTACGTGCACGCTTTTATGAAGACCAACGATGCTAAATCGGTGGGTTACATTGTGGTGAGTACGGACAAAGGTTTGTGCGGCGGCTTGAATACCAACCTGTTCCGTGCTTTGACCATTCAATTGCGCGACGGGCAAGCTGCCGGTCAAACAACTCAGTCCGTCGCTATTGGCGGCAAAGGCTTGGGCTTTTTGACACGTATGGGCGCTAAAGTGGTATCGCATGTCACCCATTTGGGCGACAAACCACACCTAGACAAGCTCATTGGGCCGGTCAAGGTGTTGTTAGATGCTTACACCCGTGGCGAGATTAGCTCGGTTGTGCTTTGCTACAACAAATTCATCAGCACCATGCGCCAAGAGCCTGTGACCGAGCAGTTGCTGCCGTTGTCACAAGCTAAATTGCAAGAGCAAGCGCAAAAGAGCGAAGCTGCAAGTGGTGTGAAGCACGGCTGGGACTACATCTATGAGCCAGATGCTCAAGCTGTGATTGACGACTTGTTGGTGCGCTACGCTGAAGCATTGGTGTACCAAGCCGTTGCTGAAAACATCGCTTCTGAGCATGCAGCGCGTATGGTAGCCATGAAAGCAGCAACCGACAATGCTGGCAATGTGATTGCCGAGTTGAAGTTGATCTACAACAAGACCCGTCAAGCAGCGATTACCAAAGAGCTGTCTGAAATCGTCTCTGGTGCTGCTGCGGTGTCGTAAGACACTGATTTGATGCAAGCAAGTTTTAAGTTTTTAAGTTTTTAATTTTTTTGGAGCAAAAAATGGCTCAAGCTAATGTTGGTGTTCAAGGCAAAATTGTTCAGTGTATCGGTGCTGTGGTTGACGTGGAATTTCCACGCGATCAAATGCCAAAAATTTATGACGCCCTCAAAATGGACGGCTCCACACTGACGTTGGAAGTCCAGCAACAGTTGGGTGACGGCATTGTGCGTACCATTGCGCTCGGTTCGTCTGACGGCTTGCGTCGTGGCATGATCGTTCAAAACACATCCAAGCCCATCATGGTTCCCGTTGGCAAAGCCACACTGGGTCGCATCATGGACGTGCTCGGTGCACCGATTGACGAGCGCGGCCCAGTTGCTTCTACCTTGACAGCATCTATTCACCGTAAAGCGCCAGCTTACGACGAACTCAGCCCATCACAAGAATTGCTGGAAACCGGCATCAAGGTGATTGACTTGGTTTGCCCGTTTGCTAAGGGCGGTAAAGTTGGTTTGTTCGGTGGTGCGGGTGTAGGCAAGACCGTGAACATGATGGAACTGATCAACAACATCGCCAAAGCGCACAGCGGTTTGTCCGTGTTTGCGGGTGTGGGTGAGCGTACTCGTGAGGGTAACGACTTCTACCACGAGATGGCAGACTCTGGCGTGGTGAACTTGGAAAACCTCGAAGAATCTAAAGTTGCGATGGTTTATGGCCAGATGAACGAGCCACCAGGCAACCGTTTGCGCGTGGCGTTGACAGGTTTGACCATTGCCGAATCTTTCCGTGACGAAGGTAAAGACGTTTTGTTCTTCGTTGACAACATCTACCGTTACACCTTGGCCGGTACCGAAGTGTCCGCTTTGTTGGGTCGTATGCCTTCAGCTGTGGGCTACCAGCCAACACTGGCTGAAGAAATGGGTCGTTTGCAAGAGCGTATCACTTCTACCAAAGTCGGTTCTATCACTTCCATCCAAGCCGTATACGTGCCTGCGGATGACTTGACCGATCCATCACCTGCGACAACCTTTGCGCATTTGGACTCCACGGTTGTGTTGTCTCGTGACATCGCATCATTAGGTATCTACCCTGCGGTTGATCCTTTGGACTCAACCAGCCGTCAATTGTCACCTTTGGTTGTGGGCGAAGACCACTACAACACAGCTCGCGCAGTGCAGGGTACATTGCAGCGTTACCGTGAACTGCGCGATATTATCGCGATCATGGGTATGGACGACTTGGCCCCTGAAGACAAACTGGCTGTGGCACGTGCCCGTAAAATCCAGCGTTTCTTGAGCCAGCCGTTCCACGTTGCTGAAGTGTTTACAGGTTCCCCAGGTAAATACGTGCCATTGGCCGAAACCATCCGTGGTTTCAAGATGATTGTGAATGGCGAGTGTGACCACCTGCCGGAGCAAGCGTTCTACATGGTCGGTACCATCGACGAAGCGTTCGAAAAAGCCAAAAAGGTTTAAGCCATGAACACCATCCACGTTGATGTGGTCAGTGCAGAAGAGTCCATCTTCTCTGGCGAAGCCAAATTTGTGGCTTTACCGGGCGAAGCGGGCGAACTGGGCATTTACCCACGCCACACACCGCTGATTTCGCGCATCAAAGCCGGCTCAGTGCGCATTGAAAAAGCTGACGGTAGCGAAGAGTTTATTTTCGTTGCTGGCGGTATTCTCGAAGTTCAACCCAACTGCGTGACTGTGTTGTCTGACACAGCCATTCGCGGTAAAGACTTGGACGAAGAGAAGGCCAACGAAGCCAAAGCAGCGGCTGAAGAAGCTCTCAAAAACGCCAAAGGCGAACTCGATATTGCCAAAGCGCAATCAGAGTTGTTTGCTATGGCGGCACAAATTGCTGCGTTGCGTAAATTTCGCCATAACAAATAACTTCAAATAAGTTGTTTCGACTTTGCTGCAGTTTTTAAACTGCGGAAAACAAAAAAACCTCACGTTGTGAGGTTTTTTTATGGGCGAATGAAGTGAGAAAGATGAAATTAAGGGTTTTGGCTAGGCAATAAAAGGCGTATTCGGCATTTCATTGGGGTTCTTCTCTCCCACTGTCAGCTCAAAATACCGCATCAAAATGGCCGACACTTCCTCTAAGGCTTGCGTCAAACCATCTTCAAATCTGTCGTCGTGCAAAGCGGCGCTCAATCGTTTAACAATCGCTTCCCACTCCGCAGGGTTAACGTGCTGGTTGATGCCACGGTCTGCCACCAGCTCAATATCTCGCTCTGCCAGTAGCAAATAAATCAACACACCGTTGTTGTTCTCCGTATCCCAAACACGTAGTTTGCTAAACATCATGATGGCGCGCTGGCGCATCACGGTTCGTATCGATGCTTTGTGCCAAAAGTGGCGCCACAAATAGCTGGTCGGCAGGCCAGCTTCTACGCAAATACGGATTTCACCGCTGTGCCTGTGCTCGCTTGCTGCGATGCGCTTTTTCAGTCGATTCAGCAGATCATCGGGTAAAGCGCGTTGGCTGTCAGACACGTCTAACCAGCGGTGTTTGAAAAGGGTGAAAAATCGCTTGAGCATAGTTATTCGTCTATTTACCAGCTGCCTGAGGCTCCGCCGCCACCAAAATCACCTCCGCCGCCCGAGCTAAAACCGCC
>JBEBJY010000081.1:0-10099 GCA_040079635.1 Burkholderiaceae bacterium
AAAAACGTCACCACAGCTTGCGGACGCGCTTTAAGGAATTTCCAGTGTGCGTTCGGCTTGGCGCAATGGCCGAAAAGCACGATTTTGTCGCCCTGCTCCTCCAGATGCAGTGGTAAATGCGTCACGAACGGCAAACCCGCGTCGTCCACACTGATGAGCGATGCAAACGGATGCGCTCGAATGATGTCCAACGCCTGAGAGAGGTCTTTGGATTTGAATTGAGGGGGTTGGTACATGCGTTTAAATAGGGTTTGTCTGTGATTGCAGATCTGATTTTGATTCGATAAAAGTTGTTTCTAAGCTTCTAAAGCGTATTATTCATTATCAGTTCGAAACCAAAAAATCTAAAAGTGTGCCGCTATGCAAAAATACAACTCAATCCGCGATATTCCGATGCTGTCACCGCTGGGGTTTCAAAAAATGCAAGCACCAAAACCTTTGTTTGACAAGATTTTGAATGCGTATGCGCTGCTCAAACAAACTGAGCGGCAAGAAACGTTTGATGGCATGGATAAATTTATCCCTAATGCTGAAAAGCGGCATGCTGCGTATTTGATATCTATGGATCAATGCGCCGACAAGCGTGACGAAATTTTGCATGACTTTGCTGAGATATTTACCGATTGGGTTCATGTGCCAATAACGCCGCTGTTTTTATACGGCATTCGGTCATACAAACATGGCTCGTCTTTAAGCCCGCATGTGGACCGGTTGCAAACGCATCATGTATCTGCCATTGTTTGCGTCGATAAATCGGTCAACGAAGATTGGGCGCTAGATATTTGTGACCACTCTGGCGCTTGGCACCAAGTGTATTTAGAGCCCGGCGAAATCGTGTTGTACGAGTCAGCTATTTGCCAGCACGCCCGTTTCAAACCGTTAAACGGGGCGTTTTACAACAACTTGTTTGTACATTATTCGTTGGCTTAAATTTGTTGTTTGGGTTCATTCATTGATCTGCTTCGCCTCTTCCCGCAGCCAAGCTGCAAAATCTTGCGCATCAGGATTGATGGCAGCGCGTTTACCCATTGCCAAATAATAACCACGCTGTGAAGCTGCTGCGCCTTTGAAGGGGGCGACCAAGCGCTTGTCTTTCAGCATGTCATCCAACAGCGGAAAGCGCCCTATCGCCACGCCCTGCCCAGCCACGGCGGCGCTGATGGAATCGGCATAGCTGGTGAAACGCAGGGTATTTTTGGTGCGCACTTCGTCCAAACCCATGACTTTGAGCCACGGCTCCCATTCAACGGTGAGCGGCGTGCCAGCGGGGTAATTGCCAGGGTTGTCCACCGCCAGCAGCGTGTGGCTAACCAAGTCTGATGGCGTGCGCAGCGGCTTGGTTGAGTTTTTTAAAAGCGATGGCGAGCAAACAGGTAACAGTGTTTCTTCAAACAGCGGCGCCCCATCACCCGCTGTGGTGGGGCAAAAGCGGATGGCGAAATCGAGCTGTCCGTGGTCAAGGTCTAGCAAATCTAGCGTGGCAGAGATGCGCACATCGACCTTAGGGTGATTCACGGTGAAGCGTGCCAAGCGTGGAATCAGCCACAGCGAGGCAAAGCCTGGCGTACACGTCACCCCGACTTGCCGCACGGGCATGGCGGGCTGCAAACTGGCGCGGATGACCAAGGTCGCATCGCGCAAACGTTCCAAGCTGTCCACCACGGCACGCTGCAGGGTGCGGCCAGCGTCGGTCAGCGCTAGGGCGCGGTGTTGTCGTTCAAACAAATCTGTGCCTATGCTGGTTTCAAGCTGTTGAATTTGCCGGCTGACGGCTGATTGCGTCAAAAACAGCTCGTTCGCAGCAACCGTGAAGCTCAGCGTGCGGGCGGCAGCTTCAAAACTGCGTAACAGCTCAAGTTTGGGCAAGTCTTGGCGTGAAATGACATTGGCAGTATTCGATTTGACATTCTCTGTACGCATGCGTGTGATTCCAAATAAGCGTTTGATAAAGGTTAACTGTATCAGTATATTCATTCCTACCGAGTATGTGAACTCTCATTTTAAGGAATCGCCATGAACACCAACTGCCCTGCCAGCAACATCAACAGCAACAGCAACTTCAGCATGAACCTGCGCCACCAAGCCATGTTCAGCGTGCCTGATGCGTCCAAAGTGCGCATTGGCGTGGCCGAAGGCTCGGTCTGGATCACGCTGGACAACGACACCAAAGACTATGTGTTGGACGCATGCGGCGTCTTCACCACGACGCAACCGCGCCGCGCGTTGGTCTATGCATTGCAGCCATCTTGTATTACAGTGAGTGAGAAGCCATTGCAAACCAGCAAAGCAGCTTCACAACATCGCCAAAAAGGAGGCCAATATGCCATTACTTTCCACCCTGGAGCGGTTCATAACCCGTGTTGAGCACAACAAACACGTTGAGGCGATTGAGGAGTTTTATACGGCAGATGCGTCCATGCAAGAAAACAACGAGCCGCCGCGCGTCGGGCGCGATGTGTTGGTAGCGCATGAGCAGCAAGCTTTAGTGCGGGTCGCGTCAGTGCAATCGTGGTGCGTTCGCCCCGTTTTTCAGCATGACGAGTTTGTGGTGATTCGTTGGATTTTTGAATTCACAGGCAATGATGGCTCGGTGCGCCGCATTGAAGAACTGGCCTACCAGCGCTGGGAGGGTGAACATATCGCGCAGGAACAGTTTTTTTACGACCCCAAGCAGTTTGTTGTAAAAACGAACTGAAGCAGCAAGGGTAATACTAATTTTGTATTAACTTAGACATAAATGTGCGTAACAAAACGCGTGGAACGCGAACAGGACGAATGCCAGACCTTAGAATCAAAATAAGTTTGTACTCGTCAGTCAATTCGTCATTAGGAACCCACCATGAAAGCATTCATATTTTTTGCTGCAGTTTGCGTCGCAGCGCTTACCTTGGCCGGCTGCGCAAGCAAAGGCAATGAGTCTTTGCGCAAGGAGACCGAGCTGTCCATCGGCACCAAATTGACCGAGGGCAAAACCACCAAAACCGAGGTTCGCAAAATGCTAGGTTCGCCACTGAAAACATCGTTCACCGACGGTGGCATGGAGATTTCAACCTATGAGTTTGATAACGTCACCTCTGATGCCATCAACTACGTGCCTGTGCTCAACTGGCTGGGCAGCAGCGCCAGTGGTACAAAAAAAGAACTGGTGATTCTGTTTGATCGCGCTAATGTGGTGCAGCGTTTCTCGATGAGCGAATCTAACGTCAAAACCAAAACGGGTTTGTACAACAATTAAAGGCGGCAATAAAAGGCTTGCGATAATCTGGGTATGAATGCTGACCATCATCGTTTTTTAGACCTATTTCAAACCCAACTCCCCATCATCCAAGCGCCCATGGCGGGTGTGCAAGACCACCGCCTAGCGGTAGCGGTGAGCAACGCAGGCGGTTTGGGTTCATTACCTGCGGCGATGCTGAGTTTGGAGGCTTTGAAAGCGGAATTAAGTCAGCTCAGCGCTAAAACCGACAAACCCTACAACGTCAATTTCTTCTGTCACATTCCGCCCAACTTCAGCGAAGCGCGTGAAGCCATCTGGCGCGCTGCCTTGAAACCGTATTACGACGAGCTGGGTTTGGACGCGAACAATATCCCCACCGGCCCAGGTCGTGCGCCTTTTACCCATGAAGCGGCTGATGTGCTAGAAGCATTCAAGCCACCTGTGGTCAGCTTCCACTTTGGATTACCCGCTCCTGATTTGCTATCGCGTGTTAAAAGCTGGGGCAGCAAAGTTATTTCATCTGCCACAACAGTAGAAGAAGCGCTGTGGCTGGAATCGCAAGGTGTGGACGCGGTCATCGCCCAAGGCTTAGAAGCCGGTGGCCACCGTGGGCACTTTTTGAGTTACGACTTGACCCGGCAAATGGGCACGTTCGCCCTGCTGCCGCAAATCGTGCAAGCGGTAAAAATTCCGGTGATTGCTGCGGGCGGCATTGCGGATGCTGCAGGTGTCAAAGCGGCTTTGTCTTTGGGCGCAGCTGCCGTTCAAATTGGCACGGCGTATTTGTTGTGCGATGAGGCGACAACCAGTCCACTGCACCGTGCGGCGCTCAAGAGTGCCGCATCGCAGCACACCGCGTTGACCAATCTTTTCACCGGCCGTCCTGCAAGAGGCATCGTCAACCGTTTGATGCGTGAATTAGGTGCTATTTCCGACAAATCGCCCGAGTTTCCGCTTGCAACAGGTGCGATTGCGCCAATTCGGGCTGCCGCTGAGATAGCTGGTAACGGCGACTTTTCGCCTTTGTGGTCAGGTCAAAACGCGACTGGCTGCCGTGAAATCGGAGCTGCAGCGCTCACGCATTCCTTGATGTCGTAATTGCATTCATTGACGGGTTAACTCTTGGTAAAATCCTAGGGTTTCCCCGTAAAAACTGCCTCTAAATATAAACTTAGGATTCCCACATGTCTTCAGCTTCCATGTTTTCCAATGTCGAAATGGCCCCTAGAGACCCAATTTTGGGTTTGAACGAGCAATTCAACGCCGACACCAACCCCGCCAAGGTCAACCTGGGCGTGGGCGTGTACTTTGACGATAACGGCAAACTGCCTTTGCTGAAATGCGTGCAATCTGCCGAAGCTGCCATGGCTGCTGCGCCAAAACCGCGTGGTTATTTGCCTATCGATGGTATCGCTGCCTACGACGCTGGCGTTAAAGCGCTGGTTTTCGGTGCTGACTCTGAAGCCGTCACTTCCGGCCGCGTTGCCACCGTGCAAGCTATTGGCGGCACAGGCGGCTTGAAGATTGGTGCAGACTTTTTGAAAAAGCTAAACCCGAATGCTAAAGTACTTATCAGCGACCCCAGCTGGGAAAACCACCAAGCCCTGTTCACCAACGCCGGTTTCAAGGTCGAAACCTACCGCTATTACGACGCGCAAACCCGTGGTTTGAACGTAGACGGCATGCTGGCTGACTTGACCGCAGCGCCTGCCGGCACCATCGCCCTGTTGCACGCCTGCTGCCACAACCCAACGGGTTACGACATCACCGCTGCCCAGTGGGATCAGGTCGTCGCTATCTGCAAAACCAACAATCTCGTGCCTTTCCTCGACATGGCTTACCAAGGTTTTGGCTACGGCTTGAAAGAAGATGGCGCAGTGATCCAAAAGTTTGTCGACGCCGGTTTGACCTTCTTCGTCTCCACATCTTTCAGCAAAAGCTTCAGCTTGTACGGCGAGCGCGTGGGCGCTTTGAGCGTGTTGTGTACCGACAAAGCCGAGGCTGATCGCGTCCTGAGCCAGCTCAAAATCGCCATCCGCACCAACTACAGCAACCCGCCAACACACGGCGGCAGCGTCGTGGCAGCGGTGTTGAACAGCCCAGAGCTGCGCAAACAGTGGGAAGACGAACTCTCAGAAATGCGCGTCCGCATCAAAGCCATGCGCAGCAGCTTTGTCGAGAAACTCAAAGCCGCCGGCGTCAAGCAAGACATGAGCTTCATCACCACCCAGATCGGCATGTTCAGCTACAGCGGCCTGTCCAAAGATCAGATGGTGCGCCTGCGCAACGAATTCGGCGTCTACGGCACCGACACCGGTCGCATGTGTGTCGCCGCGCTGAACAGCAAAAACATCGATCACGTCTGCGCGTCTATCGCTAAAGTGATGTGAATCCCCAAGTGATGAGCCGTCCTGCCCTTCGCGGCGGCCTGCTTGCACTCTTGGCCGCCACACTTTTCGGCTTAAGTACGCCACTGGTACAGCGTTTTGGGCAGGGTTTGGGGGCTTTTTCAACGGCGGCGTTGCTCTATGCAGGCGCTGCCTTTGTAGCATTTTGGATGCGGCAACCCGCTGAATTAGAAGCAAAATTACAGCGGAGCGATTTGCTAAGATTACTTGCTATGGCGGGTTTTGGTGCGGTCATCGGCCCTGTCGCGCTGGCGTGGGGTTTGCAGCGCACCAGCGGTACGAGTGCGTCTTTGATGCTGACGTTGGAAGCGCTATTTACCGTCGTCCTAGCATGGCGTTTGTATGGTGAAAGCATGGACAAACGGGTTGCCACAGCGATGTTGCTTTTGCTGGCAGGTGGCATGGCGTTGGTGGCGGACCAAGGTTTGGCCGGAAATACACAATTGCTGGGTTTGTTGGCTGTCCTAGCCGCCACAGCCGCATGGGGTTTGGACAACACCTTGTCGCGCGGCGTTGCAGAGCGTGACCCAGCGCAGGTGGTGATCGTCAAATCCGCACTAGGCGCAAGCGCTTCAACCGTGCTGGCCCTGCTATTTGGTGAACCTATGCCCAGTTTGAATGCTGCTTTGGCGCTTTTAACGGTAGGCGCCGTCGGTTATGGCCTGAGTTTGCGCTTTTACCTCTTGGCGCAACGTGCGTTTGGCGCGGCGCGAACGGGCTCAGTCTTTGCTTTTGCCCCGTTTATTGGTGCGCTGGGTGCATTTGCATTTGGCGACCGATCCATGGGTTGGATCATGCTGATAGCGGGCGTTTTGATGCTGGCTGGTGTGGCTTTGCATTTGATGGAGTCACACGGTCACCCACATACGCACGATGTTTTAGAGCATGAACATGCACACAGCCATGACCCAAAACAGGCTGATGGTCATCACTTGCATTCGCACGACATACTGCCCACCGGCCCGCACAGCCATCCACACAAACACGACTCCATGCAACACACGCACCCGCATGTGCCGGATGCACATCATGGGCATGCACACTGAAATGCTGAGTATTTTTACCCCTTAAATTGGTCTCTAGCCGGCGTATTTATTGCCTAAACAGCTATAAAATAAATAGCAACTAATGGGTTTAAAATTAAGATTTAACCCTAAGCGTTGAACGCCCGCCATCCACGCTGATGACTTGCCCAGTCATCCAATCAGTTTCATCGGACAACAAAAATGCAGTGAGCGAGGCAATGTCTTCGGGTGTTCCAATCCGCTCTAGCGCATGCATGCCAGCTATGGCCTCTGCCATTTTGACGTTGGAAACGATGCCTTGTGCAAGCGGTGTATTTGTCAAAGATGGCGCAATCGCGTTGACCCGAATCTTAGGCGCAAGCTCCGCAGCCAGCGACAAGGTTAAACCGTTGACAGCGCCTTTTGCCAAGCCGATGGAAGCATGCATCGCAAAGCCCTGAACCGCTGCAACGCTGGAATACAGCACGACAGATGCAGTATTTGAACTCTTTTTAAGCGCAGGCAAACTTGCCTGAACGGCCAGCGCTGCTCCCATGGCATTGACCCGAAAGTCGTTAATGAAGTCGTTCTCAGTTAAGCGACTGATACTGCGCAAATTGATAGTGCCAACGGCATAAACCAAGCCATCCAAACTATCACCAGCTTCTGCCGCAACTCTGGCAAAAACGGCGGGATCATTCACATCACCTACCGTAAATGTTGCTCCAAGCTCATTGGCAATTGCGGCGAGTCGATCTGCATCACGCCCAACCAAATGCAAACTGTGACCTTTACTGTGCAAAATCCGCCCCGTAGCAGCGCCGATTCCACCAGAACCGCCGTAAATTAGAATCTTTTTTGACATTTGTTTGTGCTCGTAGCTTGTTGATTTTTAATTCTATCCTGCTATATTTATCCACAGTGCCAGCCCTGTTATCAGTTCAATCCTGTTTTTTTTCAAAGGTTCACTATGAATTACATTGACGCCTACGTCGCAGCCGTTCCCACCGCCAACAAAGAAGCCTACCGCGTGTTGGCCGAACAAATGGCCGCTGTTTTCAAAAAAAATGGCGCATTGAATGTTGTCGAAAACTGGGGCAACGACGTGCCAGAGGGAAAGCTAACGTCATTCACCATGGCGGTTAAGCGTGAAGAAAGCGAATCTGTCGTCTTCTCATGGATCACCTGGCCATCAAAGACCGTGCGCGATGAAGCTTGGAAAGTCGTGATGCAAGACCCCATCATGCAAACTGAAAGCTACGGCAAGCTGTTTGACGGTAAACGCATGATTTTTGGCGGATTTGACACGATTGTGCAGGCATAAATTTAGGTACAACTTGCGAGGGTTTTAAGATGATTGCAAAAAACACAATTTGCCTTTGGTACAACGGTGAAGCCGAAGAAGCGGCGAGTTTTTACGCCGAAACCTTCCCAAACAGCTCGGTGGGGCGTGTTACTCGCGCACCTGGCGACTTCCCTTCAGGCAAGCAAGGCACTGTGTTGACCGTGGAATTCGTTGTATGCGGCATCCCCTGTTTGGGGCTCAATGGCGGTCCAGGCGTGCCGCACTCAGACGCGTTTTCGTTCCAAATCTCTACCGAAGACCAAGCTGAAACCGATAGGTTGTGGCATGCCATCGTGGGCAACGGCGGCGTAGAAAGCGCCTGCGGCTGGTGCAAAGACAAGTGGGGTCTGTCATGGCAAATCACCCCGCGTGTGTTGATGGAAGCCATCACCCATGCTGACCCAGCAGTCGCAAAACGCGCGTTCACAGCCATGATGGATATGGTCAAAATTGACGTGGCGGCGATTGAAGCTGCGGTGCGTGGGTAATGCAGTAAATATGGCTGTAGACGGCGTATTTATTGCCTAAGCAGCTATATTATTTAGAATAAATTTCGAACATTAAAAAATCCAAATAACAATTGCGCTAACTTGCGTTCAAAGAAAGTAAGTTAAAACATTGCTTAGGATGCATGAAACATTCCGCAGGAACCCTCGCTGATGCAATCACGCTTTTATGTTGTTTATCAAAATTCTCTAGTGGCAAACTTCCTTTTAGTCCATGCCGTTCATAAAGTTGCTCTACAGATAAACCAATTTGTTGCATAAACTTAGATATTGCAACAATAACTAATGCCGGTTGATTCAATTTTGTAGGAGTCTGGATATTTGCTAGTCCGGACAATAATGCATCCTTAGACTTGTGCACATGTGCACCACCTCCTCGATCTGCCACCGTTCGTATTAACTGGCGTATTGTTAAAGGTTGTGGAAAAACAGTTATTACTTGGTCTACCCACTTCTCTAAATCTATCATTTCACCACTAGATGCAGGTATAGGATGACAATCTTCAACCCCGTTGAAATATATCGTTGCCTCAAACGGCATGCATGATATTGAAACCGGACTCTCTCCACTGACCATAATTGAATTCAAATGAGCCAAGTTTTCAGGAAAACATCCTGGCTTATACGAATCAACATCAGCAAGTCGTTGCAATTCTAAATTTCGAAACAAACGTACTAAAAGTGGCTTAGGTGAATCACATAACAATATCCTCAGTTGCGTTGAAAGCGCGCGATACATATGAAACTCACCTGCATAAATACACCGCAGTGAAGATTCAATAACTTTGAAGCATTGGATTGCCTCTTCCATTTCCCATTTTTCAACCATAGCTCAGCAATTCAGAGCGTGTCTAAGGTGACTGCGGTTGTTTTTGCGCTTTTTGCATCTGCAATAGCTGCCATGGTTTCAGCATTGGGTCTAGGCAAGGCAAAAGGCATGCCGCCATTTTCAAGAACGCTGCGCAAAAACAAGCGAATCGCGGTGCTAACGTCAAGCCCAGAGGCTTTCAGCACAGCGGTAGCTTGCGCTTTGAGTTCGGGTTCAATACGGGAACGGACTTCGACTGTTAGCAAGATGATCTCCTAAAGACTACGTTGTAGCTTAAATGTAGCGCTTATGCAGCACTATTGTAGCTACAATTTTTTTTCAAATATAGTTACACCATCTTCAACTATCAAAATAAGTTGACATAAGATTCACCCATGCCCACCATCACCACCCTCTCCGCCCTGCGCGAACTTTACGCCCCAGTCAACCCACGCTCCGCACTCAAAGAGCTGCCGCAGTTGGACGGACACGCCAAACGCTTCATCAGCTTGTCGCCATTCGTCATTATTTCTAGCTACGGCGCAGACGGGCGGGCGGACACGTCGCCGCGTGGGGGGGATGCGGGGTTTGTGAAGGTGGTGGACAGTGGGACGTTGCTGATTACCGATTCACCAGGCAACAACCGGCTGGATACGCTGGAAAATATTGTTGCTACCAAGCAAATCGGGTTGCTTTTCATGGTGCCTGGCGTGGATGAAACGCTGCGGGTGAACGGCACGGCGGTGCTTTCTACCGATGAGACTGAGCGAAAACTCTGCGAAGACAGCCGTCGCGTGCCCAAGCTGGTGAT
>JBEBJY010000082.1:0-9609 GCA_040079635.1 Burkholderiaceae bacterium
TCTCCTGTGCATAACTACTACGCACAGTGTTTCTAACAGGGGTCAAATTTGAATGAAAATTAATGCCCTAAAGGGGTCAATTTTGGGTGAGATTCAACATCGAGTGCGAAAACTCTCCTCAAACCGTGCTAATTCTTGCAATTCACCGCTATTTAAATCTGTGCGTTGCTTTTTAGCCAAGATAATTCGGCGCGATTCAGAGCATAACTGACGTTTTCGCTCCTCGTCTTGCTGCTGTCGTACTTGGTCAGCCTTGCTTTGTTTTTGATAGTCTAGCCGTTCTTGTCTTTTATTTTGTTGCGCCTTGCTAGATTGCGACCGCGCATCCCTCAACTCTTCTTGGCAATACTCATCATATTCACGACGTAGGTCACGTATACGCAGCATTCGTGCTTCTGTATAACGTTGGTTGTAGTTTTGTTGGTTAAGCTCGTCATGCAATGTGCGACAACGAGAACCTAAATAATTGATATAGTCATCCCGCTGAATGTGGACATAACCAGGAGGTTCAATGCTCTTCGCTTCTGCAAAGGCTGTTTGTGCAAATGCCAAAAACAACAGAGCCATGGTAATGCGACTTGCGTTTTTGAATAATTTGACAGATTGGCACCTTGAATCATAACGCGCGACTGAAATCATAGATCCCTCTGATTTGTAAACTAACTCCAAGTACTTGTTAAAAGTATAAAGTGAGTTGTTGAAGAAGCTTAAAAATAACTTTAAGATTTTTATGCCAACCTGCAGTAGAACTTTTAAAACCGCACCTTAAAAGTAGCAAACACCGCCGCGCTGACTTTCGTAATTTTAGGTACGGCGTAGATATCTAATCCGACGTGCTGTGTCTCAATAGACACCAAAGGCAGCAGCACAGGCGTGATTTTTGCTTCTAAATAACCGGTGATCAGCACGGCTTGTAGACCCAATTTAACCGGTCCATAGCTGTAAGGCAGCCACTGAGCGCCGGCGTAAACGCTGTTGCGGTCGTTGCTGTTGATGTACGCGCCGGCGGTCAAACGGGTGTTTTCTAAGCCGGTGAGTTCTTCAAACCACGGAGATTGCCACTGCAGCGCCAAGCCAGGGTTGCGTTCTCTGAAGCCGCAATCTCTGCAGCTGTGGTAGGCCAAACCGCCTAAGACTAACCACGGATGCTCTAAAACTGCGGTTTTTGAAGGTTTAATTTCATCCCGTATATCGGGTGTAGCCGGCGTATTTATTGCCTCTTGCGCTATTGAATTAGTAGCTAAAAATGTACCAAATACAGCTGCATAAAAGGCCAGTGAAAGCGTAGTTTGTTTCAAAATCATCCCCAAACCAACAAAGCATCACGCCCATCGACGGCCAACGTCACTTTTTCACCAAACGGCAGCACCACCTTGGTCGCCACATGCCCCATGGGTAAACCGGTCAACACGGGGCATTTCACCTGCGTGCGCAACCAGTCGATGACGCTTTGCAGTTTGTAGCCTTTGTCCGCCTGCGGGAACAGTTTGTAATTGGTGAATTGTCCAAAAATGATGGCTTTTTGCTTGCCTAAAACGCCTGCATGCAACAGTTGCGTCAAATTCCGCTCGATGCGGTACGGGTGTTCGGCCACGTCTTCGATGGACAGCATACCGCTTTTGTCGCTTGCGCAAGCTGGCAAATAGGGTGTGCCGACCAAGCTGGTCAGTACGCTGAGGTTGCCACCCCACAGAGTGGCGTTGTTGATATTGAAGCTCTCTTTATTAAAGTTCTCTTTGGCAATGCCCAATTTGTCTGTAGCCGGCATTCTCCACCCTGCCCCCTCGCCCTGCCCGACCAGTAAATCGTCAAAACACGCTTCCATGATGCAATCTGGTGAGCCGTCTTTCTCAACAATTTGCCCAAAATCACCGCAAACTGATGGTCCAGCCCAGCTGGTCGCCCCAGTTTTGGCCAACAGGGCACATTGAAAAGCGGTGAAGTCGCTGTAACCGACAAAAAGCGTGCCTTTTTGAATCGATTTAGCAACCGCTTTGTAGTCAATCCCACCCAAAATCCGGCTGATGCCGTAGCCGCCGCGCGACGTCAGCGCCACATCTGCGCCGCTGGCAGCCGCTCTTTGAATAGCCGCAATGCGGGCGGCATCGTCTCCAGCAAAGCGCAAATGCCCGGTCAAGGCATTGGCGTCGATTTCAACCTCGTGCCCCAAGCTTTGCAACCGTTTGATGCCACGCTTGAACGCTGCTTTGTCAATGACGCGGCTGGAGGGAGAGTAAACGTAAATATGGCTCATAACTGGATTGTAAACGGTCGGTTTGCTATAAATATAGTAGTGTATTTTATAGGTCAAAAATGACTCTAGCTGGCGTATTTATTGCCTAAGGTGCTATAAATTATGTAACAAAAATACTTAAAAATCAGCTCAAATCACCTAAATACTTGAACCGCTAGCTTCGCAACATCTTCGCCATGCTCTTGTACAAAATGGCCGGCTTGGTCCAAAACCAAGGGCTCTGGGCAGCCGTTGATCGATTTTTGCAGCTCACGCATGGCGGGCAAACCCAGCACGGGGTCTAACGCGCCCACAGCCATCAGCGTGCGGCCTTCCCACTCGTTTTCCCAAAAATCTCTGGCTTTGCGGGACACTTCAGCGCCGTCGGCTTGCGGGATTTCTGGCACCATGGGCGGGAACGCGCGGGTGGCGGCGCGAAAGCCTTTCTCGGGGAAAGGTGACATATATGCGGCGCATTCTGCAGGGCTCATCTGCGGGTTGCCGCGTGCAAAGAGTTTGTCGATTTTGAACTCTGGGTTTTTGCGGCACATTTCGCGCCAGTCCAGAAAACCTTGACTCAACGGTGCTTCACCAGTCGCTAGCATGGTGTTCATCACCAGTAAGCCCTTGATTCTATTAGACTTTCCGTGAAACTCATGCGGCAACGTCAAGCCAAAAATCCCACCCCAGTCTTGTACCACGAGGACGATATTTTGCAAATCAAGGCGCTCAATCAGCTCAATCAGCACTTGCCTGTGCCAGGTGAAGGTGTGAAAAGCGTCTTTTTTGGGCTTGTCGCTTTTGCCAAAACCGATCAAATCCGGCGCTATCACCCGACTCCCACTTTCTAACAAAGCCGGAATCATCTTGCGGTACAAATAGCTCCAAGCGGGGTTGCCGTGCAGACACAGGTAGGTGGTTTGGCCGAAAGCTTCAATGGCGACTTCTGCCTCGCCTTCGTCCAAATAATGCAACCGCAGCCCTTCCAAAGCCGGTAAATTGCTGACGTAATGCGGCTGCCAAGGGTAGCCAGGTAGGTTGTCAAACGCCGCATCGGGCGTGCGCAAGGCATCGCTGCGTAGTGGGTGTTTGAGCTTGGCTTCTTGTTTGATGATTTCACGTTTGTCTTGAAAAAAGCCTTGCAGCATGCCGCCAGCCTCATCCGCTAGCACGCCGCCTTCAATCTCAGTTTGGTGGTTCAACGTGAGGTTGGTAAACAAATTGGTCACAGAGCCAGCCGCACCCGTTTTGGGGTCTGAAGCACCAAAAACCACGCGTTTCAGCCGTGCATGCAGCATCGCACCTGCACACATGGCGCAGGGCTCCAGCGTCACAAACAGCTCACAACCCTCTAAACGGTAGTTACCCAAGACCTTAGCCGCCGCACGCAAAGCCACAATTTCGGCATGCGCCGTCGGGTCGTGGTCGGCAATCGGCGAGTTACGCCCCACGGCAATAACGACGCCGTCTTTCACCACCACAGCGCCCACAGGCACCTCACCTTGCGCAGCAGCAGCTTGCGCCTCTTGCAAAGCGAGCGCCATAAACGAGTCGTCTTCGATGTCTTTGGGAACTAGGTACATGCGTCCAATGTTACATGGACTTTAAGTCAAATGGTGTGTGATTAATTACTTTGTAGCGTTCGGGAAAAACAACTGCTCACCGCCGATTTTGTAGCTCGCAATGACAGCTTGCCCTGCGTTTGACACCACCCAATCGACAAACTTTTGCCCCTCAACCACCTTGGTTTGCGGGTGTTTAGCGGGGTTGACCAGCATGACGCCGTATTGGTTGAACAAGCGGTTGTCACCTTCGACCAAAATGGTCAAATCAGCGCGATTTTTGAAACTCAACCAGGTGCCACGGTCTGCCAACACGTAAGCGCCCAAGCTGGAAGCCATGTTCAACGCTGGGCCCATGCCGCAGCCGCATTCTTTATAACCAGCGCCTTTGTTGTCGGTTGAAGCTGATTTCCAATACCGCAATTCCGCCGCGTGGGTGCCGCTTTTGTCACCGCGCGATATGAAGTTGCCATTTGCTGCGGCTACTTTTTTCAGCGCCTCAATGATGTCCTTGCCCTTTACTAAACCTCCTCTTACATTCGCGGGGTCAGCCGCAGGGCCAATCAGCACAAAATCGTTGTACATGACAGGGAAGCGTTTCACGGCAAAGCCATCGGCCACGATTTTTTCTTCTGCCACTTGGTCATGTACAAACAGCACATCTGCATCGCCCCTGCGCCCCATGTCTAGCGCTTGGCCAGTGCCAAGTGCGACGACTTTGACATCAATGCCGCTGGCTTTTTTAAACTCTGGCAGCAGGTAGCTGAACAGGCCGGATTGCTCGGTCGATGTCGTGGAAGCTACCACAATCGATTGCGTTGACTGAGCTGAGGCATTCAAAATTGCTATACTATTAATAGCTATTGAGGCAATAAATACGCCGGCTAGGTGCTTAAATGAAGGTGTAAATTGCATGGTTTTTAAAGTTTAATTGATAAAAGAAAGAGATTTGACATAAAGATGTGCAAACTTGCGTTATCGTATCTACTAATCCATTTTTTACCGATATGAAACGCCATGCATAGGCTCCAATTCCATTACTCACTCAGCAAAAATGCAAGTCCTGCTACGGTGCGTAACCCACTGATTGATTTGCTGCAAGCCGTCTCAAACGCGGGTTCTATTTCAGCGGGTGCGCGGCAGCTTGGGCTGTCGTACCGCCATGTTTGGGGCGAGTTGAAGCGTTGGGAAACCGAGCTGGGCGGTGAATTGCTGATTTGGGAAAAGGGCCAATCTGCCCGTTTGAGCGAATTTGGCAGCAAGCTGATGTGGGCTGAGCGCCAAGCGCAGGCACGGCTTGCACCACAAATTGAAGCGCTACGGGCGGAGCTAGAGCGTTCGTTCGCGGTGGCTTTTGACGACGCCAGCCACGTCGTCACCCTCTATGCCAGTCATGATGATGCGTTGAGCCGCTTGCGCGAGAAAGCGTTGCCAGATTTGCATTTAGACATCCGCTTCACCGGCAGCGTAGACGCCATTCGTGCCCTGAACGAAGGCCGCTGTGTCATGGCGGGGTTTCATACCTTGGACAACATCGGTCATATAGGTAAAGGCACGCTGACCCAACGCATTTACAAGCCTCTGCTGCAACCCGGTCTGCACAAAATCATAGGCTTTGCCAGCCGCACCCAAGGGTTGATGGTCGCGCCTGACAATCCTTTGAAGGTAAGCGGCTTGGCGGATTTGTCCTCTGCAAAAAAAGGCAAACCCGTCCGCTTCGCCAACCGAGCGCTGGGCACGGGTACGCGGGTGGTTTTTGACGAGTTGCTCGCAGCTGCAAAACTAAACGCATCAGATATCAACGGCTATGACCACACCGAGCCATCCCACGCTGCCGTTGCCCATGCCGTGCTGTCGGGGCAGGCAGATGCTGGCTTAGGCATTGAAGCTGCCGCCGTGCAAGCAGGTTTGGGGTTTGTGCCGTTGGTCAAAGAAAACTACCATTTGGTTTGCCTGAAATCTGCTTTAGAGCAACCCGGCATCGTCGCGCTGCAAGCTTTGTTGCACACACCGCAGTGGCAAAACGAGATTGCCACCATTCCTGGCTACAGCGCCCAGCAAAGTGGCGAAGTGTTATCAATGCGAAAGGTGTTGCCCTGGTGGGACTATCGTTAACCCTAGTAATCCCATATTTTTAGGTGTGGAATTGACTTAATCTCTCGACAGTTGGTGTGCTTACAAGGATACTATTTCAAGTTATTCAAAGCATCATGCACTACTAAACGGAGACACCAAGATGATAGGTTTCACACTAAACGGCAAGGCCGTCACTACCAACGCACCGACAGACAAACCACTGCTTTGGGTGCTGCGCGAAGACTTCAATTTGACCGGTACCAAGTTTGGCTGCGGCATAGCCCAATGTGGCGCATGCACGGTGCATGTGAATGGCACGCCAACGCGATCATGTGTTTTGCCGCTGTCAGCGGCAGCCGGCGCACAAGTCACCACGATTGAAGCCATCAATGCTTCCAAAGAAGGTAAAGCACTGCAAGATGCATGGATTGCAGAGCAAGCGCCGCAGTGCGGCTATTGCCAGTCAGGCCAGATCATGGCGGCTGTTGGGGTGCTGAAAGAAGCACGCGGCCCGCTGTCGCGTGAGCAAGCGCTTGAGAAAATGACGGGGAATGTGTGCCGCTGCGGCACGTACAACCAAATCGCCGCCGCTGTGGTGCGTGCTCAGAAAACTTTGGCTTGATAAGGAGTAATACACATGACGACTACCCTTTCAAACACGCAAACAAGCATCAACTCAAGCACCAAAATTTCACGCCGTAGCTTTGTCATCGGCACGGGTTCTGGCGCCATTGGGCTCAGCTTTGGAGCTGCGGTGACCAGCTTCGCAGCTTTAAACGCGACAGCTCAAACAACATCGTTCACACCAATAGCTTGGGTCAATATCGCACCTGACAACACGGCTACGATTTACTCGCCAGGCTCTGAAATGGGACAAGGCACGATGACGGCGCTGCCCATCGTGATTGCTGAAAACATGGAACTGGATTGGGCGAAATGCAAAGTTGTGCACGCACCAGCTGACCCTAAACGCTTTGGCAACCCGAAGTTTGGCGGTGGCATGATTACCGGCTCTTCCCGCACCGTGGTGGGTTATTACCAAGCGTTGCGATTGTCTGGCTTGCAAGGCAAACTGGTGATGATGGAAGCTGCCGCTAAAACTTGGGGCGTGCCCGTCACCGAAGTGACCGCCTCCATGAGCATGGTGCGCCACGCTGCCAGCAACCGCAGCATCAGCTACGGAGAGATTGCCAAAACCGCACAAGCGCCAGCCGAGCTACCCAAAGTGGACAAAGCGATGCTGAAACCGATGTCGGAGTTCAAACTCGTCGGCAAAGAAGTGGCGCGGGTTGATTTACCTAGCAAGGTCAACGGCAGCGCTATTTATGGCATTGACAGCCGCATGCCAGGTTTACATTACGCAGCGGTGCTGCACGCGCCCGTGCAAGGTGAAAAAGCTGAAAAAATCGACGATGCTGCAGCCAAGGCCGTGGCTGGTGTCAAAGCCATTGTGCCGATTGGCGGTGGCGTGGCGGTAGTGGCGGATTCGTTTTTTACGGCGCAAAAAGCGCGTGCTTTGCTCAATGTCACTTGGACGAATACCGCTAAAGGTCGCAAATACGACTCAGACGTGGCAATGAAAGAATTTGTCGCTCGCTCTGAAAACTTGGGTGATGCTGGCGTGACCTATTTCAGCCACGGTGATGCTGCCAAAGAAATCGCTGGTGGCGTGCGGACTTTCAAAGCCAGCTATACCAGCGAACACGTTGCGCAGTTCACCATGGAGCCGATGAACTGCACGGCCAAGGTCGATGGCGACAAGATTGAGCTGTGGGTGCCATCGCAAACCGTGGCCTTCGTGGTGGGTGGTGTGGCAGCGGTGGGTGGATTCAAGCCTGAAAATATCAAGGTCAACATCACGCTGTTGGGTGGCGGCTATGGCCGGCGTGTCGAGGCTGAATACGCCGTTGAAGCCATGTTGATCGCCAAAGCCGTGCCCGGTGTGCCCGTGCAAATGATTTGGACGCGTGAAGACGACATGTTGCGCTCCAAGCCGCGCCCGTTGACCGCTCAGCACTTGATTGCGTCTGTCGATGCGCAGGGTAAGCTTATCGGATTCCAGCACCGCGTTGTCGCAGAAACCATTTACGGCCGCGTGCTACCGCCCGCTTTCAAAGCTGCGGGCAATAAAGATGCGCCGGTGATGGAAGGTGCCGACGGCGTTTATGCGATTCCAGGCCACTTGGTGCAGCAGTGCCTTGAAGACCGTGGCATTGCCTGCAGCTTCTGGCGCGGTGTTGCGCCGGGCTACTTGAAGTTCGCGATCGAGACCATGATTGACGAAATCGCCGCTGAGACCAAGCAAGATGCCCTGAAAATGCGCATGGATTTGGCTGCCAAATCGCCCCGCGCGATAGCTGTCATGCAAGAAGTCGCAAAAATGTCAGACTACGCCCGCCCCCGCACCGATGGCCGCGCGCTAGGTTTTGCGTTTTCAGACACGTGGACATCATTTATCGGCATGGTGGTTGAGGTTTCTATGTTTCAAGGCAAGCCAACCGTGCACAAAATATGGGCTGCGGTTGATTGCGGCCATGCGCTGACGCCGAAAAATATTGAAACGCAAATTGAAGGCAGCGCGATTTTTGGACTTTCAGCCGCTTTGGGCGAGAAACTCAGTTACAAAGCGGGTGAGCCGCAGCAACGCAACTTGGGCGCATACACCCTGCTTCGCGCCGCGCAAACGCCCATCGTCACTGTCAAAGTCATGCCGACAGACAACGAACCAGGCGGTATCGGTGAAGTCGGTTTGCCACCCGTTGCGCCCGCGATTGCCAATGCGATAGCCAAGTTGACGGGTAAACGTATTCGTACTTTGCCTTTCCCGCAAACGGTTTAAAAGTTAATTATGCAAAAGCCACCTTAGGGTGGCTTTTTATGGTTAATTGCAAAGTAAATTGCTATATTTTTAATAGCTATTAAGGCAATAAATACGCCGGCTAGAGGTGAATTTATGCCTTAAAATGACGCCTATTCAGCATGTCAATAAGCTGAGCCTGTTTTATCCACTGGCTTGTCGTTGTTGCCACTCTCCAAAGCCTTTTCTCGCGCTTCAGAGGCCGCTTTCATCGCTTCATTTAACTGGTCTTTAACCTGCGTTTGCATCTGCTTGCTTTGCTCGGCGATGTTGGCTGGCGTTGTCGAGTTGCTTGTTGTTGGCGCAGCAGTAACTGGTAATTGCGTTACAGCAGAAAGCTGATTTTTAGCCAAAATACCGACGATCGCGACAACGATAAGCAGGCCGATGAGGCTGAAAATCATGCGCATAAGCCAAGCCTCGTCATCCAATCCGCCAAAGCCCGCTCATCCTCATTCCCAGCCGCATACATCTCATGCAGTTTGGCGTGAGATTCGGGTCTATGCTGATTGATCTTGATTTTGCATTGCAAATCAAGCACTTGCAGCTCAAAACCAACGATGCCATTGAGCATTTTGTGCTGATATTCCACACCCAAATCTATCCATTGCTGCTTATAGGCTGGCTCATGGTCACCGATCAGCTTCTTTAGCAAGCGGTCTTTGGCGAGCGGTTCTTCAATCAGCGTCGCCTGCACGGTGCAATGCACAGCAAGGTAGTTCCAAGACGGCACACGGGCTAAATCGGGGTAAATCTGTGGCGATAAATAAGCGTTTGGCCCTAAAAACGTCACCACAGCTTGCGGACGCGCTTTAAGGAATTTCCAGTGTGCGTTCGGCTTGGCGCAATGGCCGAAAAGCACGATTTTGTCGCCCTGCTCC
>JBEBJY010000083.1:0-9455 GCA_040079635.1 Burkholderiaceae bacterium
ATATTAAGTTACTCTCGTTACATTGCTATAAATTACATAGCAAATCAATAATCATTGAATAACTTAGAACTTTCAAGTGTATCTAAGGCTTTTAAGCCATAAAAAACACAACCTTAAATGAAACTTGAAAACCAAAACCTACATGGATTTACAACTCGACGAATAAAACAAACATTTCATCCGCCAAGTTGAATAACTAAAACTTAAAAATAAGTGAATAAATGCTAGAAAGGTGCAGCTATGAATGCTGCCATGTCCGCGAGTTGTGCACTAGTAAACGTTGTGGTTGAGTAAATGAGACCCATATTCCCAACGTTGTTCTTAATTGCATTCGCAATCACAGTAGGGCTATTTGCACCATTTTGTGCTTTCTGCAGATTAGCCATTGCGCCATGACAACCAGCACAGCTCATCGTCCCGAGAGTGGTACCTAGGTACAGAGCTTTACCATTTGCAGCAGAAACTACTGGAGCAGGGGCTTTAACCGTAAAAGTTCGCGACACTGAAGTTGCAGCTTTAAAAGAAGCATTGCCAGCCTGACTAGCTGTGACCACACAGCTACCAGATGCCGCAAACGACAATGTCGTGCCGCTAACAGAACTAATACCTGTGCTGGTGGTGGCAAAACTTACGGCCAGCGAAGAAGTTGCCGCCTCGCCTAATGTTGTATTAACACCAACGGTCTGCGCCAAACTAGCAGGCTTAGCAAAAGTAATCGTTTGTGCTGCTGGAGCTGGTGCAGGTGCTGCTCCAGGGGCGGGGGCGGGTGCGGGCACTGGACTTGGCGTTGGCGTTGCAGGCCGATTAGTTGATGTTGCAGCAGCAGTAGCTTGACCACCATCAGCAGCTACATCTGAGTTACCAGGCCCACACGCTATTAATAGTTGAGCGACTGAGAGTGAAAATGATTAATGACTCAAGCAAGCGACTTGATTTTTTATTACTAATACGCATATAAACACCTTAACAAAAATGGATGCACGAGATAATTCATGCAAGGCAGGTGAATATAAATAGAATCAAATTATTCGCGATTTTTTAATTCTTAAATGAACATTAAAAAAACATTGATTTTGTATCACAATGTATAAGTATTCATGATTGGGTTTACTTTTTGATAATAAATAGATACTTTACGGTTAGTATTTATCTTTAATATGAATTAATCTGACATCACGTGCTAGGTTTAAAAAAAGTATTTTTTTTGCATTTGAGCTAAGAACGCAGACTTGCTTGCAGCAGCAAAAGCCTTGTTGGATTCTTTCTAGGCTCTTCTTTCTAGGTTCTAATAGACCCCTATGTCAACGACCCCTTCAACTTCTCCCACAGCTATCTCAGCATTGCCTGCAGAGACCGCCGCAGCTCAAAAAATCGCCTTGGGCTGGATGCACACGGCCAAATTTTTGACCACCGCACCGTCGCTAGACTTTTTACCAGCGCTCAATTTGCCTGAATTTGCCTTCGTGGGCCGCTCTAATGCGGGTAAATCGACCTGCATCAATACCCTGAC
This sequence comes from Burkholderiaceae bacterium, assembly GCA_040079635.1. Classification (GTDB taxonomy): domain Bacteria; phylum Pseudomonadota; class Gammaproteobacteria; order Burkholderiales; family Burkholderiaceae_C; genus Aalborgiella. Next base: position 1,511 of record JBEBJY010000083.1, read on the forward strand.
GCAGCAGCACAGACTGGCTTTTGCCTCTAAAAAACCGGGCCGCACCCAAAGCATCAACCTCTTTTCACTCGGTAAACAAGGCGTGACTGATGCAATATTGGCCGATTTACCGGGCTACGGCTACGCGGCTGTGCCCAAAGCTGACAAACTGCGCTGGCAGCGCGTGATGGCGAACTATTTGATGACCCGCGAAAACCTCACAGCCATTGTGCTGATGTGCGACCCACGCCATGGCATCACCGAGTTGGACGAAATTTTGCTGGAAGTGATTCGCCCCCGAATTGAAGAAGGGCTCAAATTTTTGGTCGTTTTGACCAAATCTGACAAGCTGAACAAAACTGAAGCCGCCAAAGCGCTGTCGATCATGAAACTTCAAGCCGGCGGCGGTGAAGTGCGCTTGTTTTCGGCACTGAAGAAAAAAGGCGTTGACGATGTGGCACATTTGCTGTGGCAATGGGCACACCCAGACGCACCGACTTGAAATTGCGGGAATAGTTGCAGCATACTTGCGGGAATATTACCCAAAACTACCGAATAACCCTATCGTCAAAAACGCGTTTCAGTAGCAAAATAGATAGCTACACCTCTACAGAAACCGCGTCTTTGCCATGACAGAAATTGAAACCTTCCAGCAAGCCCTGCCCCACGGCATCACCCTGAGCTGTCGTGCTGCCGGCACACGGGGTCGCCCCGTTTTGATGTTTTTGCATGGCTTCCCAGAGGCTGCTTTTGTCTGGGATACGCTGCTAAAACACCTCGCCCAACCCGAAAACGGCGGCTACCGCTGTATTGCGCCCAACCTGCGCGGCTTCGAGAAATCAAGCTCTCCCAGCGAAGTGAGCGCTTACCGCGTCAAATTTTTAATGCAAGACATTGCCGCCTTGGTGGCCATAGAAACTGCAGATTCAGGCGGCCAACTCGAATGCTTAGTCGCACACGATTGGGGTGGTGCGGTGGCCTGGGGCTTTGCCAACCAGATGCCGCATTTGAGCAAAAAACTCGCCATCATCAATTCGCCTCACACGGGCACTTTTATTCGCGAACTCAAAAGCAACCCCAAGCAACAGGCGGCTAGCGATTACATGAATTTCTTGGTGCGCCCTGGCTTTGAAAAAGCGCTTGAAAAAGACGATTTCAAGCTTCTATTTGGCTTTTTTACCAACGCCGGCGCTGAAACTGGTGAATTTGCATGGCTGACGCCCGCATTGAAACAACAATACCGCGACATCTGGAGCCTTGGTTTGACGGGCGGCTGCAATTACTACCGCGCATCACCCCTGCGCCCACCCACAGAAACGGACAAAGGCGCAGCTGGCGCGGATATTCCACACAACTTATTAACCGTTGATTTGCCCACCTTGGTGATTTGGGCTATGAACGATGTCGCCCTGCTGCCTGAGTTGATTGAGGGTTTGGACGATTACATTCCGAACTTAACGCTGAAAAAAGTAAACGATGCGACGCATTGGGTCATTCATGAGCAGCCGCAGCTGGTGGCTGGGTATTTGCAGGATTTCCTCAATCCATCAAGTCATTAATTTTTCATTAGTTTTGCTATTAATTTTATAGCTGTTTAGGCAATAAACACGCCGGCTACAGCCATTTTTAGCCTGTTTTTACTGCATTTGAGCTGTCTTGACACTAATTAGCCAGATAAGCAGCACGAATCGCCTCTACCCGGACCCGATTCACCCCAAAATCTTCACGCCCCAAGCGGCTGGCGCTGCGCACTTCGATCACGCCTTTGGCGGGGTTGACCCAAAATTCCACGTCATCCACAAACTTCAGCACCTTGGTTTTGGCGTGTGCGTAGATGTAATCCGGTTTAGCGTCAACAATCGTCATGCCAGGCGTGCTTTTCAAGACGGATACCAATACTTGCATCGAATTTGCAGCATTGTTATTTTTAAACGGTAGCGGCTCAATACTCGCATATTGAAGCTGCACATGATCTGCATACAAGTGCGCTTGGCTACTCACGCTGTTGCGGGTTTTAGAGGGTGGTTTTAATTGCTCACTCGTCACACCGATATTATTCGGCTGTTTGCCTGAGAGTAAGCCAAATTGCGCTGCCAATAATAATATGACAACCAAAATAACAATGCCGTAAATAATACCCATGATAGCTTTCCTTACATTAAAAATCATATTTTTAAATACAAAATGCTATAAATAATATAGCTACTTAGGCAATAAATACGCCGGCCAAAAGCATATTTGCCTCGAATTCAACATTAATAAACAGGTTTTTCACCTGGCGGCCTGTCTTTGAATCGTTTATGCACCCAAAAATACTGCGCCGGCATTGTTTTGATATAACTTTCCAGCTCTTTGTTCATGAACGCAGTATCTGACTCTGCACTGCTGGTCGGGAAGTTTTGCCAAGCCGGTAATACTTGAATTTCATACCCATATTTCGTCATGCGATTCAGGACGGGAATGACTTTAGCTTTGCCTAACCGTGCAAACCTGTGCAGCGATGGCACAGTATAGGTAGGAATGTCATAAAACGGCACAACGATAGATTCTTCAGGGCCAAAACCCATATCGGGCAAGATGCCCAACATTTCACCCGAGCGCAGCGCAGCAATAATCTCTTTCACCCCCGCAACACGGCCAAACAAACGGATATTTCCAAAGCGGGCGCGGCGTTTGAGTATCCAAGCATCGACTGTTTTGTTGGACTGGTTGGTGTAAATGGTGATGAGTTTGCGCGGTATTTGCTGGGTAAACGCAGTGTTGCCAGCGTCCAGCCCGACAAAATGCGGCACGAAAAGCACAACCGGCTCGTCGTTTTGAAGCTGCTCTAAAGTCCCGGTGATTTTCAAACGGCGCAGCGTCGTTGCTGCACTGCCATGCCACAGCCAACCCCGATCCAGCAAAGCTTGCATGAAATAGACGAAGTTTTGACGTGCTAGCCGGCGTATTTCTTGCCTAGATTGCTCTGGGAAACATAGCGTTAAATTAATCTCAGCCACACGCCTGCGCGACCGAATCACGTAAAACAACGCTGAACCTAGCAGCCAACCCAGCGCTCGCACCCAGCTGAGCGGCAAAACGGCCAATAACCGCATGAACCCAATGGCCAAGTAAGCGCCTAGTTTTGAGCCAAATTCGCTCATACAGCCCCACTTTCGCGTTGTTTTTCAGCTTCTTTCCTTGGTTCTTTGTACCGTCCATAGCCCCATAAAAACTGCGTGGGGCAAGTGCGAATCAAGGCTTCCATCTCAAGGTTCATTTGCGCAACGGCAAGGTTCAGATCTTCGCTAAGTGCTTGTTTCAATGGAGAAATATGCAACACATAACCGCGTCCAAAGCTCAAGCGCTCGCCAAAACCGACCAGTACCCTTGCCCCCGTTTGAGCGGATAGCCGTGCCGCCAGCGTCATGGTGTAGGCATTTTTGCCAAAGAACGGCGTCCACAGCCCCATGCCGTCGGGTGGCACTTGGTCGGGCAGCAGGCCCACAGCTTCGCCTTTGCGCAGCGCTTTGATCATTTGCCGCACGCCCGATAAATTGGTCGGCACGGTGGCTAAGCCTGGGCGATTGCGCGAATTGGCGACCAAATCACTCATCCAAGCCTTGCGTGCGGGGCGAAACAGCACGGTGAAATTGCCGTGTTCTTTGCGAAAATCTTGCCCCCAAGCCTGCCCAATCATCTCAAAGCTGCCCAAATGCGGTGTCAAGAAAATCACGCCTTTGCCAGCGGCATAAGCAGCTTCGATGTGCTCCACCCCGCGCCAAGTGAACGGTGCTTCGGCCTTGCCTTGCGCCTTACCTGCTGTGCTCATCCACAATTTTGGCAGCTCAGCAATCAGCTTACCACTGCTAGCTATCGCGCCTTTCACCTCTGAAAACGTGTAGCCTGCCAGCTGGCTGTTGGTCAAAAAGCGCTGTCTGTAGGTTGGCGATGCTGCGAAAACAACCCAACCCAGTGCAGCGCCTATGCCGTGGGCCAACCACAAGGGTAAATAAGAAAAACATTTGAATAAAAAAACCATGGGTGTTGATTATCTAGGCTTTTTTAGCAAAAAATGATCGAGCTCCCACCGCCCACCCCGAGCGTGGCGAAGGGCTGTCAGGCCCAGGCGACTAAATTGTGGAGCTGGCTGGAACCGTGGTGGTCGCAGCAGGCACAATACTGGTAGTTGTAGCTGGCTTTGGGACGACAGCGCAGGCCGTACCTTTGACGGTAACGGTGTAAAGCACCTCGGTGCCGTATGACTCTGTCACTATAAAAACGACTGGAAAGCTGTAGTCACGCTCTACGGCGGGGTCTGGGGAGACCGTGGCATCCTTGTCAAGTTGCACTTTGGCGGTCAGGCTACTGAAGGTGTAGCAGCCTTCTTTTGAGGACAAATCGATGGTGACGTTTTGTCCCGTACCCGAGCCTGCGACGCCATCAATGCTGAAATCTGCCGCTACAACCGAGGGTGGCACTGGATTGCAAGCTGTGAGAAGCGCTAGATATAGGCCAATCAATGCCAATGGGGGTCTATGAAATAAGTACATAAGATACCTTTCAAACAAGCACGACACAAGTCTACCAAGTGCTTGGTTTGATTGTAACGTTTCGCATTATTTAAGCAAATGACATTCACTCAAGCTGACGTTACGGTTTTTCCTAGATAGCAACTAGCCTAAATCACGTTTTCTGTTAAAATCCATCTTGTCGCTGAGTTAACTGAACTACTTGCAGGGCGACATTAAACATATCTGCTAAAGCGTTCGCCAAGGCTCCGAAAGGTTTCAGGCAACGCGTCCTGTAACTAGCAATTTGAAAAAAGTTGCACTTTTTGGAGTTTTTTTATGGCAAGCGATTTTCTCTTCACATCCGAATCCGTCTCTGAAGGTCACCCAGACAAGGTAGCTGACCAGATTTCTGACGCTATTCTCGACGCAATTTTCAAGCAAGACCCCCTGAGCCGCGTCGCGGCTGAGACCTTGTGCAACACCGGTTTGGTCGTTTTGGCAGGTGAAATCACCACCAACGCACACGTCGACTACATCCAAGTCGCGCGTGACACCATCAAGCGCATTGGCTACGACAACACCGACTACGGCATTGACTACAAAGGCTGCGCGGTATTGGTCGCATACGACAAGCAATCCAACGACATCGCCCAAGGCGTGGACCACGCGTCTGACGACCACCTCAACATCGGCGCGGGCGACCAAGGCTTGATGTTTGGCTATGCGTGTGACGAAACCCCAGATTTGATGCCCGCGCCGATTTACTACGCGCACCGTTTGGTCGAACGCCAAGCACAATTGCGTAAAGATGGCCGCATGCCTTACCTGCGCCCAGACGCGAAAAGCCAAGTCACCATGCGCTATGTGGACGGCAAACCCGTCAGCATCGACACCGTGGTGTTGTCCAGCCAGCACGACCCAGACCAGTCTGAAAGCCAGCACAAAATGAAGCAAAGCTTCATTGACGCAGTCATCGAGCAGATCATTTTGCCGGTTTTGCCGAAAGAAATGATCACCAAAGACACCAAGTATTTGATCAACCCAACAGGTCGTTTCGTCATCGGCGGCCCGCAAGGCGATTGCGGTTTGACTGGTCGCAAAATCATTGTGGATACTTACGGCGGCGCTTGCCCGCACGGCGGTGGCGCGTTTTCAGGCAAAGACCCATCTAAGGTTGACCGTTCAGCAGCCTATGCAGCGCGTTATGTTGCGAAAAACATCGTCGCAGCTGGTTTGGCCAAGCAATGCCAAATCCAAGTTGCTTACGCGATTGGCGTTGCCAAGCCGATGAACGTCACCGTTTACACCGAAGGCACTGGCATCATGTCTGACGAGAAATTGTCCGCCTTGGTGCAAGAGCACTTTGACCTGCGTCCAAAAGGCATCATCCAAATGCTAGATTTGCTGCGCCCTATCTACGAAAAGACAGCCGCCTACGGTCACTTTGGCCGTGACGAGCCTGAGTTCACGTGGGAAAAGACAGACAAAGTTGCCGCATTGCGTGCGTCTGCAGGTTTGTAAGCACTTACTTAGCTGAAAAGCAAAAAGCCGCCAGATGTGAGTCTGGCGGCTTTTTTTATTGAAATTTACTATACTTTTAATAGCTATTTAGGCAATGAATCTGCCGGCTAGATGCATAAATTGGCACTATTTTTTGAGCTTTAAAAGCAAAGCCTTGGCCTCTTTCTCATGCAGCTTCACCTCTTCCAAATTCGCCTGCAAATCTGTCATCTGCTCCTCTAGCTCCAGTTTGTGTGCAGCTAGGACGGACAAAAACTTCTGCAACTGCACGCCCGTGTCACGCGGGCTGTCGTACAGGTCGATGATGTCTTTGGCCTCGGTGAGTGACAAGCCCAAGCGTTTGGCGCGCAAGGTGAGCTTCAGCCGCGTGCGGTCTCTGGCGCTGTAGACGCGGCTACGACCTCCGACGCCTTCGCGCTGGGGTGATAACAGCCCCATGTCTTCATAAAACCGGATCGCGCGCGTGGTCAAGTCAAACTCTTTGGCCAAATCGGTGATGGTGTAACTTATGTTCATGGTATTTGAAGGGCTTGGAGTAAGATGGTTTAACAATTGACGTTTACGTAAAGGTAAGCATCAATTTTGACCGATTATGACTGATAAATTGACCTACAAATACTGCCTTTATGACTGAATCCGCCACCAAACCAACTGTGACTCCTTATATTTCAAGCCCCATGAACGAGTTAGAGCGCAAGCTGCATTACCCGCTGGGCGAGACAATGCCTGAGCTGGGGCATGCGATTGAAGTCGCCCCCGGCGTGAAATGGCTGCGTATTGGGCTGCCGTTTGCGCTGAACCACATCAATTTGTGGCTGCTCAGAGACAACATCGACGGCCAAGAGGGCTGGACGGTAGTCGACTGCTGCATTGACCGCCCCGAATCCCGCGCGCAGTGGGAGCAGGTGTTTGTCAACGCCTTGGAAGGTTTGCCTATTCTGCGTGTCATTGTCACCCACATGCACCCTGACCACGTGGGTTTGGCGCACTGGCTGTGCGAACGCTGGCATGTGATGTTGTGGATGAGCGGGACGGACTACCACGTGGTGCGCATGGCTTGCTCGCCTGACTCGGGTTTTGACGGGCTTGAAAGCGCTCAGTTTTTTGCCAAACATGGCTTGGTTGACCCCGTGTCGCAAGAAAAGCTCAAAGCCAGATCTAACTATTTCACCAGCCTCGTGCCCAAAGTGCCACGCAGCTACCGCCGCATGATGGATGGCGATGTCATCAAAATTGGCAAGAATCTATGGCGCTGCATCAGCGGCTATGGCCATGCGCCTGAGCATATCGCCCTGTATTGTGAGGAAGCCAAAATTTTGCTGGGTGGCGACATGATGCTGCCGCGCATCTCCACCAACGTGAGCGTCTACAACATCGAGCCCGAATCCAATGCGCTGCAGCTGTTTTTAGACTCTATCGACAAATTCAACCCCTGCGCGCCAGACACGCTCGCCCTGCCCTCGCACGGCAAACCCTTTGTCGGCATCCACGAACGCATCAAACAACTGCACGACCACCACGCCGAGCGCTTAACCGAAGTCCGCGACACCTGCGCCTTGCAGCCCAGCAGCGCCGCCGACGTGCTGCCAGTGATGTTCAAAAGAGAGCTGGATTTGCACCAAACCACCTTTGCAATGGGTGAAGTGGTGGCTCATTTGCACTTTTTATGGTTTAAAGGCGAATTAAAGCGAGAAATTTGCACCGATGGGGTTTATCGGTTTGCATTGGTTTAATTTAAGTTATATTCGATTCTGAACTTGATTTTTAAGGCTAAAATGCATCTAGCCGGCGTATTTATTGCCTAAGTAGCTATTAAAATAATAGCAAAATTCAATTCCCAACTTTTTTAACGAGCAACGCTGTCTGAGGTGGCGCTGATTGCTGAAGCGGCTGCTGCTGGGTTGATAGTGCTGGCAGTGCCAGCTTGAACGGGTGCACTGGCGGCACCGGCG
>JBEBJY010000084.1:0-9276 GCA_040079635.1 Burkholderiaceae bacterium
CGTCCACACAGTCGGTGTATTTGCATTTGATACAGGATTCAGAAACGATATGGGTCATGGTGTGCTCAGAGGAGAAATTTCAGTAAAAGTGGCGTATTTGGCAGCCAACCCCCTATTTTACGAGATTGGATGGCCAAATATTCAAGATATCAGTACAGCCCCAGAGGTTTTGTGGCTAGCCGTATCGACCAATACCAAAGACCCCATGCCGCGCGACAGCTTGTAGGGCACAGCGGCAATCGGCTCTTGCAGGCTGATTTCAACATGACCAATAGCGTTCGGGTCGAGTTGAGTCGCCTCTAATTCAGCCAAAGTGTTGATATCCAGCTTGTGAACCACACGCTTGATTTTGGCTTTGACCCAGCGGTGGCCATGCAGCGCCCAGTAAGCACGGCCGGCGATCAGCGGCTCGTCGTCCAGCCAAGCAATCGTGGCTTTGATCTCACGGCTAGGCGTGAACGTATCCACCGCCAGCAACCAGTCGCCGCGCGACACGTCGACTTCGCGATCTAAAACGATCCCCGCGCTCTGGCTGGCATCCACGCTGCCGGGGCGGCGAGCGCGGTCCAGCACCTGCGCCACCGTGGCGGTTTGGCCACTTGGCAAGATGGTGATTTGTTGACCCACGCTGACGCTGCCTGTTGCCACACGGCCCCAAAACACGCGGCGACCTTGGGAAGTGTCGGCGCTGGACGAAAATTTCTCGACCCACTGCACGGGAAAGGCAAACGGCTGCTCGGTTTCGGCTGCTGTTGTCGGCAACGATTCCAAAATCTGTAGCAAACTTGGGCCGTTATACGCCGCCCAACCCGCTTTGGAGTCCACCACGTTCCAGCCCTTGAGGGCAGAAATCGGCACCACAGCGGCAACGGTGATATCGGCGGCGGTGGCAAATTTGGAGAGTGCCGCGCTGATATTGGCAAAAGCCAGCTCAGCATTCTCAACCGCATCCAGCTTGTTGACCGTGAACACAATCGAACGCACCCGCAGCAAATGCGCCAAGAGGCTATGACGGCGTGTCTGTGGCAGCAATTCCAAAGCAGGGTTTTGCCAATCCAGCTTGCTGGCGTCCACGAGGACGACTGCTGCGTCGGCGCTGGAAGCGGCGGTCACCATGTTGCGGGTGTATTGCTCATGGCCGGGTGCGTCGCCAATGATGAATTTGCGGTTTTCGGTCGCGAAATAGCGATACGCCACGTCGATGGTGATGCCTTGCTCGCGTTCTGCAGACAGGCCGTCGGTCAGCAGCGCCAAATCCGTCTCGCCCGAGCGTTGTACGCCAGCCAAGTGGTCTTGCAGCACGGCTTTGGTGTCAACCAGCAGGCGGCCGATCAACGTGCTTTTGCCATCGTCCACGCTGCCGCAGGTGATGAATTTGAGCGCGCCTTCGGTGTCGTTCTGGGCAGATTGTGCGTTTGGAGGTGAAATAGTAGCTGTAGTCATGTTTTTAGGTATCAAATAGTGCTCTAGCCGGCGTATTTATTGCCTGAGTAGCTATTAAATTTATAGTGTTTTTAAGTGGTTTAAAGTCGTTATAGCTTGATTTGACTTAAAAATAGCCGTCTTTTTTACGCTTTTCCATCGACGCCTCAGACGTCTTGTCATCCATCCGCGTCGCGCCGCGCTCGCTCATGTCAGCGGCCAGGGTTTCGATCACCACATCGGCAGCGTTTGCGGCCATGCTTTCGACCGGGCAGGTGCAGGTGATGTCACCCACGGTGCGGAAGCGCACATCGCGCAGCTCGGAGGTTTCGCCAGCTTTGAGCGGGGTCAACTCGGTCACAGGAACGAGTAAACCTTTGCGCTCCACCACTTCGCGTTGGTGGGTGTAATAGAGTGAAGGCAGAGCAATCTGCTCGCGCTCGATGTACTGCCACACGTCCAGCTCGGTCCAGTTGCTGATCGGGAAAACGCGGAAATGCTCGCTCGGTTGTAGTTTTGTGTTGAACAAGTTCCACAATTCCGGCCGCTGCGCTTTTGGTTGCCATTGGCCGAAGCTGTCGCGGTGGCTGAAGATGCGCTCTTTGGCGCGGGCCTTTTCTTCGTCACGGCGCGCGCCGCCGATCAGGGCGTCAAAGCGGAATTCGTCAATCGCCTCCAACAAGGTGACAGATTGGTGGACGTTGCGTGATTCGCCCGGATGCGCCAAGCGCACCGTGCCGCGTTTCATGGAATCTTCGACGCTGCGAACGATCAGTTCAGCTCCCAATTCCGCAGCGCGAAAATCCCTAAAATCCGTCACTTCATGGAAGTTGTGGCCGGTGTCGATCATCAACAGTGGGTAGGGGATCTTGCCTGTTTTAGCATTACCGTGGTTACCCAAAAACGCCTTTTCAGCACATTTGAGCAGCACCAGCGAGTCTTTGCCACCTGAGAACAGCAGGGTCGGGCGTTCAAACGTGGCGGCCACTTCGCGCAGGATGAAGATGGTTTCCTCTTCCAGTGCGTCCAGATGGGCGTTGCTCAGGTGCACGTTGGTGAGGTGCAAATCCGTCAGGTGTTTGCTAGAGAGTTCTTCGGTTCGTGCATTCATAAATTCGTTCTTTTTAATATCCAAAATCGCTATTCAATCTTCTGTATTCTCTTGTTCCCCACTTTGAAAAAGGGGAAAAGTGTTGGTAGTGGGGGGATTTAAAGAGGTGCATTCACCTCAATACATCACCTCAGCGCAGAAACCTCTGCAACCTCAGCATCTGCCGACACATGCAAACCACATTCCTTCGCCGCCTCATCCTCCCACCACCAGCGCCCGGCGCGGAAATCCTCACCCAGGCTGATGGCGCGGGTGCAGGGCGCGCAGCCGATGCTGGGGAAAAACTGGTCGTGCAGTGGGTTGTAGGCCACCTGGTGCAATTGTATGTAGTGCCACACATCGCCCCAGGTCCAGTTCGCCAGCGGGTTGAATTTGACGCGGCCTTTGGTGGCCAAATCAGCCTCGTCCAGCAGCGGCACTTCCGCGCGTGCACCAGATTGCTCGCGGCGCAGGCCGGTCACCCAGGCGGTTTTACCGGCCAAAGCACGGTCCAGCGGCTCCATCTTGCGGATGTTGCAGCAGGCTTTGCGCAGCTCAATGCTTCTGTACATCGGGTCCAGGCCTTCTTTGGCGACAAACTGGATAACAGCTTCGTTGTTGGGCGTAAAAATCGTGAACTTGTCGCCCAGCTCGGCCTTCATCTTGTCCATGAGTGCCAGTGTTTCAGGGTTCAAGCGACCCGTTTCCAGCACGAAAGCGGGAATATCGACGTTCAAAGCCTGCACCAAATGCGCAATCACCACGTCTTCAGCGCCCAGGCTGTTGGCTTGGGTGATTTTGCCGTTGTGGGATGCAGCTGCTTGGCGCAGCAAAGCCTCGGTTTCAGCCAGTTTGGCCGCAAAAGTCGCGGAGGCGCGTGCGTTTAACTCTATGGCGCTCATACGGTTTCCTTAGCGAAGTGCGGCGCTTTTTGCACCACATCAGCTTGGTAAAACTCGGCATAACGGTCCAATTGGCGCTGTCCAGCGGCCAAATCCTGGTCTGCCCGCAATTCAGCCACATCAAACCCGCTGCGTGCCATTTGCTGCAACTGGTCCACCAGCACATCGCCCGTCGCGCGGATTTCGCCGTTGAAGCCAGCGCGTTTGCGCAACATGACCGCTTGGGTGAAGGCGCGGCCGTCGGTGAACTTGGGGAAGTTCAGGACGATGCGGTTCACGCCCCGCAGATCGGATTCCAGCGGATTGGCGTCGTTGGGGATGGTCAAAACACCATTTTCGATGTCAATTTCAGTGGTAGCCAGCGTATTTGTTGCCTGAGTAGCTATTAATTTCATAGTATATTTGTCTAATAGGTTGTATTTCAAGCCTCTTGGCCGTCTTTGGCATAGCCGCCGACTTTGGGCAAGGTGTGCAAATCTTCATGTTTGTCGGCCAGGCGGGCAGCGTTGGCGGCTGCCTTGAAGGGCTCCATGCCCAGGCGTTTGTAGGCGTCGATGAAGGTTTCGCGGCCCTGGCGGTTTTGGCGGAAGGTGTCCAGCAGCGCCTCAATCACACCCGGCACTTCCAAAGCGCCGAACGACGGGCCGACCACCTTGCCGGCCACGGCGTCACCGCTCAAAGCCGAGCCGTCCGAGCCGCCCAGCGACACCTGGTACCACTCTTTGCCGTCCTTATCCACCCCCAGAATGCCGATGTGGCCGCTGTGGTGGTGGCCGCAGGAGTTGATGCAGCCGCTGATGTGCAGGTCGATCTCGCCCAGGTCGTGCAACTCGTCCATGTCCTGGTAGCGTTCGGTGATCTGCGCCGCAATAGGGATGGAGCGCGCATTGGCCAGTGCGCAAAAGTCGCCGCCGGGGCAGGCGATCATGTCGGTGAGCAGGCGGATGTTGGAGCGCGCCAAGCCGGCGTGGCTGGCCGACACCCACAATGCGGGCAGGTCTTCAACCCGCACCCACGGCAGTAACAAGTTTTGGTCATGCGTGACGCGTGCTTCGCCAGCGGAGAACTGGTCAGCAAAGGCGGCTGCCGTGTCCAATTGGTCGGCATCCGCGTCGCCAGGGGCTTGGCCTAGGCGTTTGAACGACAGGGTGACGGCGCGTAATTTCGGATTTTTATGCGCGGCGACGTTTTGCTGCAGCCAGCGGTCGTAGTCTTTTTGACGCTCGGCAGGGACGGTGGCAGTTTTGGTTTCAGAGACGTCGGCCAATTTTGGCGGCACGAAGCATGCCGTCACGCGGTCCAATTCCGCCTGCGTGATGGTGTGCGGTGCGCCGTCTTGGGTCAGGATGTTCTGGTACTCGGCTTCCACCTCGTCGATGTAACGCTGGCCTTCGGCTTTGACCAAAATTTTGATACGCGCCTTGTAGATGTTGTCGCGGCGGCCCCAGCGGTTGTACACGCGAACCACGGCTTCCAAGAAGTTCATGATCTGGTTCCACGGCAGAAAGGCGCGGATTTCCGTACCGATGACCGGTGTCCGACCCATGCCGCCGCCCACGAGGACGCGGAAACCGAGTTCCCCTTTGTCGTTCTTAATCAGATACAAGCCCACATCGTGCCAGCGCACGGCCGCGCGGTCGTCCGTCGCGCCGGTGATGGCGATTTTGAACTTGCGCGGCAAAAACGCAAACTCGGGGTGCAGCGTGCTCCATTGGCGCAAAATCTCGGCAAACGGGCGCGGGTCGGCCAACTCGTCCGCCGCCACACCGGCCAGCTCGTCGGTGGTGATGTTGCGGATGCAGTTGCCGCTGGTCTGGATGCCGTGCATGTTGACCGTGGCCAGCAAATCCATCACGTCCGCGCTGTCAGTCAGCGGAATCCAGTTGAACTGCACGTTTTGGCGGGTGGTGAAGTGGCCGTAGCCGACAGGCAGGTGGGTTGTGCCCCAGGTGGCTTGCGTGCCAATCGCTTTGTCAAACACGGCCTTGCTCGGCTGGTCATACTCGCGGGCGATGCGACCCATGACGCGTAATTGGTCCGCAGAAATCTCGCCATACGGCACGGCGACGCGCAACATCGGCGCGTAACGCTGCACATACCAGCCGTTTTGCAGCCGCAGCGGGCGGAACTCTTCGTCGCTCAACGTGCCAGCCAAGTTGCGCTCCAACTGGTCGCGGTGCTGCTGGGCGCGTAATTTAACAAACTGCTTATCAAAATCGGTGTATTGGTACATTTTTATTATGGGGAACTAAATAGGAAACGGAAAATGGTGAAAGTTAAAAAAATCTGTCATTCCCGCGAAGGCGAGAATCCACGGTGGGTTACTACTAAAGCGGGGTCATGGATTCCCGCCTGCGCGGGAATGACCGGTTTCCCCGCCTGCGCGGGAATGACGATAGGTCGTCGGAATGTCGGGTTTGGCGTTGTAGCTTCATAGCGCAATCAACTTAAACCCCGCATAAGCCAACAACACCGATAAAACCGAACGAATCACGCGATCCGGCGTTTTCATCATCAAATGCGAGCCAATCCAAATACCCGGCAGCGAGCCAGCCAGTAAAAGCGTCAGTAAAGACCAGTCCACAGAGCCGATAGATGCATGACCAAAACCAGCCACCAGTGTTAGCGGCACAGCATGCGCAATGTCAGCCGCCACTATGCGAGGCAGTGGCAGCATAGGGTAAAGCAGCATCAGCACCGTCACGCCAATAGCGCCAGCGCCCACTGAAGTCAAAGTGACCAGCGCGCCAATAATCACGCCAAACAGCACAGGCAGGCTCCAATGTTTTGGTTTTGTGGCAGCTTTGATGTCGTCTGCATGGATGTGGCGCGCCACGGCCTTGCCCAAAACCGCCTTGTACAGCGTCGCAGCCGCCGTCAGCAACAGCGCAAAGCCCAGCGTCGTGGTCATCACATGCTGCACCGCAGGGTCAGTCGCGCCCACTTTGTCTAATATATACAGCGTGATCAGCGAAGCCGGCAAACTCCCCGCCGCCATCTGCCCCACCACAGGCCAGTCAATCACCCGAGCCCGCGCCAGCTTGATAGACCCGCCCAGCTTGGTAAACGCTGCAAACAGCAAGTCCGTACCAATGGCCAAATGCGGCTTCACCCCAAAAAAGAAGATCAACAACGGCGTCATCAACGACCCGCCGCCCACGCCAGTGAGCCCGACCACAAAGCCAACAAAGAAACCCGCAAATACAAAAGCTAAATCATGCATGGGGGTGACTTTATGGGAAAGTCTATATATCTCAAAATACTTTGTTGTGAGATTGTTATATGAATTTGAGTATATTTATTCAGTAAAAAAGAATTTCAGCTGGTGGATCAACATGCTCTGGCTAGCGACCTCAAGTTTGTAGGTTCAGTCAGTGTCAGTATTTAGATAGGTGCTATAGCGTTATCAGCTTAGTTCTTTAGATTTGCTGACGGCTTTACAAAGTTTTGCTCTGCTTTACGCAGCTTTACGCGTGCATATATAGAAACGTCAGTATCAGCGATATGATGGATCAGTAAAATATACTGGTAGGGGTATTTATATTTAACCGAAAGTATTGTCTAACTCCCTAAATTTAACCAACAATTTAATATGAATAAAAACTTCAAATTTGCAATTGCAACTTTTATGACCATCGCGGCGCTGACAGCATGCGGTAGCGATACTAGCGAAATCAACAACGCAGGTGGTAGTCAAAACCAGTCTAGTACCTTGGCATCTTTGCCCATCGAATCACTGAATGCTGACGAGCAGGCATCTTTGATGTATATACGTGAAGAAGAAAAGCTTGCTTACGATGTTTACATCAAATTAAATGCGCAGTGGGGTGGCAGCACACAAACTTTTGGAAATATCTCAAGCAGTGAAGTGAAGCACATGGATGCGGTGCATGAATTGCTCATGCGTTACAACATTCCTGATACCGCTGCAGGTCTTTCGGCAGGCGTGTTCAACAACGCCAAACTGCAAAATCTTTATACCCAACTGGCGGCGAGTGGCTCCGTTTCATTGATAGACGCGCTCAAAGTGGGTGCCGCAATTGAAGAAATAGACATGGTTGATCTTCAAACGGATATGTCTAAAGTGGACAATCAGGACATTCGGATGGTGTATGAAAACCTGCTAAAAGGTTCGCGCAATCACTTGCGTGCATTTGTGAATAACTTGCTCAAGCAAGGTGTTACTTACGTACCGCAGTACATGAATACCAACGATTACCAAGCAATCATCAATTCGCCTACTGAAAAATGATGCGCAGCCAAAACATGATAAGGTGCTCCTAGATTACGCAAAAAATACCACATAAAATAAGCGTAAAAATGCCTGTAGTCAGCGTATTTATTGCCTAAGCAGCTATGAAAAGTATAGTAAACTGAGGGGTTTGAACGTTTGAGGTCGCAATTTGCGACTTCAAGTTTGGGTGTTTGCAGCGTTTTAAATCCCCCTCAATCCCCCTTTTTCAAAGTGGGAGGCAAGACGCAGAATCTTCTTCTTTTTAAGTAAAACGATTAAAATATAGGCAACTCAGGAGCTTACCCATGACCAATGTCCAATCAATTGAACAAGCTATTACCCAATTGCCCATGCAAGATTTGGCAGAGTTTCGTTCATGGTTTGCCAAGTTTGACGCACAGGCTTGGGATACACAACTAGAGTCTGATGCTACCGCCGGTAAGTTGAATGTATTTGCGGCTGAGGCCGTGGCTGAGTACAAGCTGGGCAAGGCGCGGGAGCTTTGAAGCATTTCACTTCTAGCAAGTTTTGGGACTGTTTTGACGCATTACCCAGCTATGTTCAAGACATGGCGCGTAGCAATTTTGAGCTGTTGAAGCAAAACCCCGCGCATCCTTCACTGCATTTCAAACACATCAAAAGCACTGCGTTTCGTAGCGTCCGCGTGGGTATTTCGTACCGAGCTTTGGGCGTTTCGGTAGAAGAAGGCGTCCAGTGGTTTTGGATTGGCTCGCATGCTGACTATGACAAGCTGCTGAGCTGAAATCTCGGAAATTATGGTTGTATGAGGCGTAAATATGACTCTAGCCGGCGTATTTATTGCCTAAGTAGCTATTAAAAGTATAGTAAATTGAGGTGTTTGAGCGGTTGATGTCGCAATTTGCGATATTAAGTCGGGGTGCTTTGTGCTGTACAAAATAACAGTAATTGTGTAAAATGACTGCACCATGAATACACCTACCACTTCCCCCGTAGCTGATCTGTCACCCCAAGTTTTAGCGGGACGGATACTTGTTATCAGAGGGAAGCGGGTTGTTTTGGACTCGGATTTGGCGCAGTTGTATGAGGTGGAGACGAAAAGGTTTAATGAGCAAATTCGTCGAAATTTGAGCCGATTCCCCGCCGATTTCATGTTTGAGCTGACCAATGAGGAGTTTGAAAGTTTGAGGTCGCAATTTGCGACCTCAAAGCGGGGTGGTCGTCGTTATTTGCCTTTGGTCTTCACCGAGCACGGCGCTATCATGGCCGCTAGTGTGCTGAATTCAGAGCGTGCGGTGCAAATGAGTGTTTATGTCGTGCGCGCTTTTGTGCAATTGCGTGAGCTGATGGTGGATCACAAAGTGCTGGCTGATAAGCTGGATGCTCTAGAGCGCCGTGTTTCGCACCACGACAATTCACTGGTCGCATTGATAGACGCCATCCGTGCTTTGACCGAGCAGCCCAAGCCAGTGAAGCGTCCGATTGGGTTTACGGCTGATGTGCTTAAAAGCAAGTAAAAATGACTCTAGCCGGCGTATTCATTGCCTAAGTAGCTATTAAAAATATAGTATATATATTCCAAAAAAGGATGCACATGATTAAGTTATTCGCGCTCTGCTTAGTATCTGCAATATTATTCACCCCCAACG
>JBEBJY010000085.1:0-8688 GCA_040079635.1 Burkholderiaceae bacterium
GCTTTGGGTTCTGCTTTTGCTTTGGTTGCAGCTTTGCTTTTTACTTTGACTTCTTTTGTTACTACTTCTGCAATTTTTGAAGCATGAATAAAAAACTCATGGTTCCCGTCGCCACCTTGAATGGGCGACTCTAACCAAGCGTGAACCGTCAAACCTTGCTCTACGTAAGCTTCGCGCACACGCTTTTCAACTTGCTCATACAAAGCAGCTTCGCGCACGATGCCGCCTTTGCCGACTTGGCCAAAATTCAGTTCAAACTGCGGTTTCACCAGCATGACCAAGCAGCCATTTGGTTTCAGTAAAGGTGCAATGGCGGGTAAAACTAGGGTTTGAGAGATGAATGACAGATCGCCTACGATAAAGTCGAATTCAGCGACAAAATCAGGTTCAAATAGGTCACTAGCCGGCGTATTTATTGCCTGAGATGCTATTGATTTAGGGGCGAATTCGGTTTCCTCGTAGTTATCATCGTCAAACTCTGAATCAAACTCGTCGCCTGCTTCCTCGTCTTCACCCGCCAAAAGTTTGGCAATCTCGGCTGCAATTGCTCCAGGCTCACGTGCATTCACGCGTTCAAAGCACAAGACGCGTTCGTCTGAGCGCAGTTTGTCGTGCAATTGCCCAAAACCCACGTCCACGCCAACGACTCGCGCCGCACCTTGCTGCAATAAACAGTCGGTAAAACCGCCGGTAGATTGACCCACATCTAAGCAGGTGCTGCCTGCAACCGACAAGCCTTGCTGTTTCAATGCACCTTCCAGCTTCAAACCACCGCGCGAGACGTAGCGGGCCTCAGAGTCGTTGAGCAGCTCAATTTGTGCATCGTCCGGCAAAATGTCACCGTTTTTAGCGATGCGCTGCCAATAGAGAGCGGAACCAGAACTGCTGGCGGCACCGATTTCGGCGCCGCTCATCGCCCCTTGTGCGGTGTGGTGGTGACCCAGTTTGAGCCACTGCACACCGCTGGCAATCAGCCGCTGCGCTTGTGCGCGGGTGCTGGCTAAGCCACGGACGACGAGAAGTTGATCTGCACGCATGAAATTTATATTTTAGAGGTGAAAATAGCGCTAGCCGGCGTATTTATTGCCAGTAGCGCTATTGTAATAATAGCAAATATTAACGTTTAAAGGTTATTTAAAACGTTAATTAATGCTGATTAATAGCGGTAAGTGTCAGCCTTGTATGGGCCGGCTTTGTTCACGCCAATGTAGTTGGCTTGCTCAGTCGTCAACTCAGTCAACACAGCGCCCACCTTTTTCAGGTGCAAGCGTGCGACTTTTTCGTCCAAATGCTTAGGCAAGACATACACTTGACCCACTTTGTATTCTTTTGGCTTGGTGAACAATTCGATTTGTGCAATCGTTTGGTTTGCAAAGCTGGAAGACATCACAAAGCTTGGGTGGCCCGTGCCGCAGCCCAAGTTCACCAAACGGCCTTGCGCTAACAAGATAATGCGCTTGGAAGCTTTCTTGCCAGATTTCGGGAAAATCACGTGGTCAACTTGTGGCTTGATCTCTTCCCACTTGCATTTTGCGAGTGATGCAACGTCGATTTCGTTGTCAAAGTGGCCAATGTTACAAACGATGGCGTTGTTTTTCATCGCGTCCATGTGCTTGTAGGTGATGACGTTTTTGTTGCCAGTTGCGGATACAAAAATGTCGCACTTGTCGGCTGCGTATTCCATGGTCACAACTTTGTAGCCTTCCATTGCGGCTTGCAAAGCGTTGATTGGGTCAACTTCAGTCACCCAAACTTGAGCGCTCAAAGCGCGCAAAGCTTGTGCGGAACCTTTGCCCACGTCGCCATAGCCAGCAACCACAGCAATTTTGCCTGCAATCATCACGTCAGTTGCGCGTTTGATCGCGTCAACCAAAGACTCGCGGCAGCCGTACAGGTTGTCGAATTTTGACTTGGTCACGGAATCGTTCACGTTGATCGCACGCAATTTCAAAGTGCCTTTTGCAGACATTTCGTTCAAACGCAACACGCCAGTGGTCGTTTCTTCTGTCACGCCCATGATGTTTTTCAGGCGGCGGCTGTACCAAGTTGGGTCCAACTTGAGTTTTGCTTTGATCGCGTTGAACAAGCAAATTTCTTCTTCGCTGCCTGGCTTAGAGATGACTTTGAGGTCTTTCTCAGCCTGTGTGCCCAAATGCATCAACAAAGTAGCATCGCCACCGTCGTCCAAAATCATGTTTGGACCTTCAGCTGCAGTACCTTTTTTGCCGGTGAATTCAAAAATGCGGTGTGTGTAATCCCAGTACACGTCCAAGCTCATACCTTTGTACGCAAACACGGGTGTGCCAGCGGCAACCAAAGCGGCTGCGGCGTGGTCTTGTGTTGAGAAAATGTTGCAAGATGCCCAACGCACTTCAGCGCCCAAGGCTTGCAGGGTCTCAACCAACACGGCGGTTTGAATCGTCATGTGCAAAGAGCCAGTGATACGGGCACCTTTGAGTGGTTGTGCTTTGGCGAATTCTTCACGGATAAACATCAAGCCTGGCATTTCTGTCTCGGCGATGTTCAGCTCTTTGCGGCCAAAAGCGGCAAGGCTCATGTCGGCAACGGCGTAGTCTTGTTTGGCAGCCGCAACAACTGCATTCACAATGGCTTTTGCTGAAGGCTTGGCCGCTGGTTTAGCGGCTGGCTTAGATACTGGTTTAACTGCAGGTTTAGCAGCAGTAGTTTTTGATTTCGCGACGGGCTTCATAGCTCACTCCAAATATTTAAAGTTAAATAGATAAGGTTAACCACGGCGGCTATGAAGAAATTCTTTTTTGGAGAACTCACCTCACAGAACAGTGGGTGAGCGCGGTTGGTGCAGTGCGACTGAACTTTAGGGCTTCAATCTAGCATGCTGTCCGAGCCTCGTTCAACTGGTGTGAACTGCATCGCTCCTCGGATTAACCCTAATTATATCTGTAAACGAATTTTTCGCAAAATGACCGATCACGGCTAATGGCTTTACAGGGGCGCAATCGGATGGGGTGAGCCGTCATAAGCGCCCCATACTGATTGGTCGAACTCGATGACTGAGCCTGTCATCAACCCCGATTCTTCAGAGCATAAATACGCCACAGATCGTGCGACTTCTTGCGGGCTGATCAAGCGCCCAAACGGTTGCTGCGCCGCTGCTTTGTTTAGCCAATCGTCATCCGCATGGTGGAAATCGCGTTGAATTCGGTCTTCACCATCAGATGCCATCCAGCCAATATTCAAGCCGTTCACGCGAATACGGTTTCGTAAAAGTGCGTAAGCCGTGTTTTTGGTCAACGTTGCTAATGCGCCTTTGGATGCGCAGTACGCAGCTAAAAAGGGCTGTCCCGCCATGGCAGACATGGAACCGATGTTGACAATGCAGCCTTCTGTATTTTGGCGTCGCATGACTTTGACGACTTCTTGCATCAAGAAAAAGGGCGCACGTACGTTGACTGCAAATAGTCGGTCAAACAATTCAGGCGAGGTATCCAAAATATTGCCACGGTCTGTGATGCCAGCTGCGTTGACCAAGATGTCGATTTTCCCAAAGCGACTATCAGCTTCGGTTACCACATGGCGGCAATCTTCTACGCTGGCTAAATCAGCTTGAACAAAGTGGGTGGAAACACCTGTTTCAGCTGAGATTTTTTGGGCTTGCGCCAAGCCATTGGCTTGGTTTCTGCCGCAAATGATCAAGGCTTGCGCACCGCGCTTGGCTAAAAGCAAGGCGATTTCAGCCCCTAAGCCTTGCGTGCCTCCTGTGACGATGGCGACTTTGTTTTGAAAGCTCGATGCAGCGTTGTAAGCGTTTTTTTGATGCGTCATGGTTTAACTTGTTTTAAATGCTTAGGTTAGTTTTTTGTGAGCCATAGCTTGCTGGGCTTGCACAAATGTTTCTGTAGGCCATTTCTCTTGCAAAGCACGCAACATGATGTCTTGTTGGTTTTCGGGCGCTAAACCGCCAACAGGTGGGTCACGGTCTAAGTTGGTAGGAAAGGCATAGCCCTCAGCCGTTGCTGCTATGGCACAGGTCAACTGGTCTTCTTCTATTTGCCCATGGGTTTGCATTTCCAGCAAAGTGGGGTACAACGCACTTGCCATCCGAGCGCGATCCACGGTTTCCATCGCTCGGCCAAACGCGCAAGATACTTGTAAGAGGTTGGCCAAACGGTAAATATCGCTAGACCGGTTGGTGCCGGCGGCGTGCATCAGCGCTGGGTTGAAGAAAACGGCATCACCTTTTTTCAAAGGCAATTGAATATGGTTTGCATCAAAAAAGGTTTGAAACTCAGGATTGCCGGCAGCTAAATACCCATGTACAAATTTTTGTGAATGTGGCAAGTACAGCGTAGGCCCGCTTTCTAAGGGCATGTCCACGTGCGCGATAGCGCCTTGCAGCGTTAAATACGGCGAATATGTATGAACATGCTCCGGGTATTGCGCACCTTGCTGCGCTGTTAAAAACCCTAGGTGATAGTCTCTGTGCGCCATTTGCGCAGCGCCGCCAGGATTGACCGAGTTCACTTGGGATGTGATTTGATAGGCTGGGCCTAACCAAGCTTGGCACACAAGTGCGAGCAGCGTGTTGCTGTAATAGCTTGCAAAATCCTGCGGCGACAGCATGCAAAATTTTTCTAACGCATTCCAAACGCGGTCGTTCGCGCCAGGTTTGGCAAAGTGGTCAGCGCCAGTTCCGCTCTTTTTTTCACTGACTATCAACTGCTGAAAGCATTTGGTTGCACGGTCAATCACAGCAGCATCGTGGTACAGACCTTGCAATACCAAGACGCCCGGGCCTGATTGCCAAACTTGCACCCATTCAACCATCAGCGCGTTTTTACTCAATGTTCCGTTGGTGATTGATTGACGCAAAGCTCCGCAGTCGTAGATGGGAACACCTTTGGCAACTTCTTTTGCAAAGGGGAAATCTTCCATGACGGACTGGGTCTGCGTCAGAGCGGCTAGTTCGTCGACCTTACAGCCACTCTGCTGAAATCTGTCCGTTTTATCTTGGTGTATCGACATAGTTAAAAAAATTATTTTAGAATATTATTTTCAAAAAATAATAATATCAGAAAATAATTGCCACGTCGAGAGTAAGTCCAAATATTTAATCAGCTCTACAAAAAACAAAGCCGCAAAAACCTAGGTTCTTGCGGCTAAAAGCAGTGCGCTAAAAAAGATCAGCGATTCTGCGGGTAATAAATACGCTCGCGCGGCTGTGGACGACCGCGAGATGCAAAACGAATCGCTTGGTCCACACGGTCTAAATCTGCTTGCAGAGCTTGGTATTCTGGCTGTGCCAAGAAACCGTCTTGTAAAAAATCGCGTTCCTTGTTGCGGATATCTTTGTGCTGAGCCATCACAGCTGAGAACTGTTCGCGGGTGATACGGCCTGTATTCACGCCTTCGACCACTTTATCGAGTTGCGTATCTTGGCGGTCATTGATGGCGGCTGCCGCTGCACGGTTGTTGTCAACCACCAGCTGGCGTTGGCGCTCGCGCTCTAAGAATGCTTTTTCGCGGGCGAGGAAAGCGCGTTCACGCTCTAACCAATAGTTTTCGCGCTCTTGAAAACGCTCCTGGAAGCGGTCTTGAAATTGACGATCCCGATCACGTTCCCAACCGCCATCGCCACGGTTATCCCTATGCCCTTGGACAGCAGCGGTGCTGGCTGGCGGTGGCATAGCGACCGGTGGTGCTACTACCACAGGTGCCACGCGCACGGGCGCAACTTGAGCGGGTGCGGGTGGCATGACTACGCCTGGGCCGGTGATGATCAAACTCCAATCAGGGCCAGCGGCTTGTGCTGCTAGGCCGGCAGTGGCCAACAAAGCTGCACTGGCAATTTTCAATAAGGTGAGTTTTTTCACGTTCGTTTCCTTAGGGTTATGCAATTCGTTATTCGATAGCTTGTTCAAAAAGTTGAAAGCGATACTTTTAAAAGGGCTAAAAATAATCACTGTCCGTACTTTAACGCACCTGCACCTTCGGCCGTGGACGTGTTCCGGCAGCAACCGTCAGCTCCAAGGGTGCTTCTTTGCGAATAATGCCAAATTTCTCACTGTTTCCAGGTTTGATGCTGGACACTTGTGTCAAAAGTTCCGAAACGTTACGAACCGGTTTTCCGGCAATGCTCACAATGATATCCCCCGGCACAATGCCCGCTTTGGCCGCTGGCGCCCCCTGCAAAACACCGGTGATGATGACGCCTTGTAAAGCCTCGCCCGATTTTGATGAATTTTTGATTCCAAACGTAACGGCTAACTCAGGCGACAAGTCTTGCGGCTCCACGCCAATCCAACCGCGCGTCACCACGCCGTCTTTCACAATGCCTTCCATCACTTGCTTGGCGGTGGACACCGGAATCGCAAAGCCAATGCCCAAGCTGCCGCCAGAGCGTGAGTAAATCGCGGTGTTGATGCCTTGCAAATTGCCATTCACGTCGACTAACGCGCCGCCTGAATTACCGGGGTTGATGGCCGCATCGGTTTGGATGAAGTTTTCAAAGGTGTTGATGCCCAGTTGGTTACGCCCCAGTGCGCTCACAATGCCGCTGGTCACTGTTTGCCCCACACCAAACGGGTTGCCGATGGCTAACACTTGGTCGCCCACTTGCAGCGCATCAGAGTTGCCCAGCACGATGGCGGGCAGCTTATCAAGTGTGATCTTCAAGATGGCCAGGTCAGAATCTGGGTCCGTCCCAATCACCTTGGCAATCGCGCGGCGGCTGTCGTTCAAGATCACTTCAATCTCATCCGCACCTTCCACCACGTGGTTGTTGGTCAAAATAATGCCGTCCGTGCTGACAATCACGCCGCTGCCCAAGCCCGCTTGCTGCGGCTCAGAGCCTTGCCCACCATTTTGACCCCGCTCGCCAAAGAAAAACTTGAACCACGGGTCGTCCAGTTGCGGGTTTTTAACCGCATTTTTGCTCACATTGATGCTCACCACAGCGGCAGATGCTTTTTGCGCAGCCGTTCGAAAGCTACCCACTGGCGTCGCTCCCGCAGGCGCAGCCGGTGCTTCCAAGATAGAAATACCCGCCACCGTGTTGCGCGCAGGCCCCAGCCACTCGGGCTTGAGCGTCGCCACCACAAAATAAGCCGCCAGCAAGACGGTTACTACTTGAGCAAAAAAGAGCCAAAATCGTTTCATAGTTACATTGTCCATCCAAAAGAGGAAGAAATCAGGTTGAATCACCCATCCGATACTTAAACTGGGGGCACAATGATAAAAATCAAAGCAATCTATATAGTAATAACGCCAATAACGCCAATAACGCCAATAACGCACTAGCCAAAATTTAATCGCCATGACCGACCGACAAGCCATTGACAGAAAAGCGCTGCTCGCCAGCTTCAACAGCCTGCTGCAACCCGAACGCTTCACCGACTACGGGCCCAACGGCCTGCAGGTTGAGGGCAAAGCGCAGATTCGCAAAATCGTCTCTGGCGTCACCGCCAGCCGCGCTTTGATTGAAGCGGCTATTGAGGCAAAAGCCGACGCCATATTCGTCCACCACGGCCTGTTTTGGCGAGGACAAACCGGCGTGGTCACAGGCTGGATGAAAGAGCGCCTGAAACTCCTACTCGCCCACGACATCAACCTCTACGCCTACCACCTGCCGCTAGACGCCCACCCCGAGCTGGGCAACAACGCCCAATTGGGTCAAAAACTGGGTTTTATCACCCCAAAAGCAGCTGAAAGTGGCGAAATTACCCACTTTGGCGACCAAAACTTGGGTTGGATGGCCAATATTGAGCGAAATACCGATAAAAACTCTCAAAATCAGCCCTATTCACCCGAAAACCTACAAAAACACCTAGAAAACACCCTAAAAAGGCATTTAGCCGGCGTATTTATTGCCTCTACAGCTATTAAAAGTATAGCAATTAAAAATATCGCATGGTGTACAGGTGGTGCGCAAAGCTACTTCGAAGCCGCCGTCGCTGCCGGCGCAGACGCCTTCATCACCGGCGAAATGTCCGAACCCCAAGCCCATCTAGCCCGCGAATGCGGCGTCGCCTACTTCGCCTGCGGCCACCATGCGACCGAGCGCTACGGCGCACCAGCGGTGGCGGCGCATATGGCTGAAAAGCTTGGTATTGAGCATGAATTCATTGAAATCGACAACCCTGCTTGAAATGCCTGATGGCTTTGGCGGAGGGTTTTTTGAGGCCAATTTATGCCTCTAGCCGGCGTATTTATTGCTTAATTAGCTATGAAATAAATAGCAAAACTCAAGACATTTGCAGTCTAAATCACTTCGCAGCCAATGCCTCTTGCACCGCTTTTTCTAAGATCGGCTCAATCTTTTGCTGAATGATGGGCAGCTTGGCTTGAATCGCTTGGGCGGATTTGATATTCACAGCCACCATCTTTTGCATCAAAGCCATATAGGCTGGGTCTTTGTACAGTGCGGCTAAGCGGTTCACTTCTTCTTGGTTCAAACTGTCTTGGTAAATTTTGATGTAAGCCAGCTTCATCTTGTCCCAGCCCATTTCGGTTTGCATCACCTTAGTTACCTGTGGGGCGGCTTTGTCTACGGCTAGTTTTTGAGCGGGGGTGATGGGGCCACCGTTGTGGGTGAAGAGCTGGCGGTTGATTTCTTGGCGCATTTTGCCTTCTACGCCGGCTAGTGTTGATTCCAAGGATTGTTGGGCGCCGTTGGTGGAGAGGATGGCTTCGATGCTGGAGGGGGTGGGT
>JBEBJY010000086.1:0-8529 GCA_040079635.1 Burkholderiaceae bacterium
TTAAACTTATCCACAGCCCATGAGCATGGCTTTAAACTGCTTTAGGTGGGGTCAAATTTGGATGAAAAGATGGGGTCAGTTCTAAGTGAAAATCAACAGTGCCACTGCCGCTTGATGTACCTGTGTTGCTGCCAGTGCTGGTGCCTGAGCCTGTATTGGTACCGGAGGATGTGCCTGAGTTGCTGCCTGTGCCATTGGTAACAGTGGTGGTCGAGGCATTGGAGTTTGAACCACCGCCAGTATTGCTGTAGCTGCTGCCGCCTTCGGCCAAATTAAACAGCTGAAAGGCGCTGCTGGTAGATGTCACTGGGCTCATCATAGAACCCACGCTGAACAACAAACCTGGGGAAATACGACCGCCTGACAAATTGCCGCCGCCTTCGTCAGCCACAATATCGAACACCAAGGCGGCGCGTTTGCCTTTGAGAAGGGTGACGTCAATGTCTTTCAAGGCTGAGTATGCTGGCTGAAACCAAGCGCTGCTCTTCGGCATAGCGTTTACCGCCACCATGCGAGGGGATGCCGGTTAAGGTGCTGCAGCCGGTGAGGAACAAACTGGCCAGTACAAAAGCGAATACCAAAACGACGGTTTTGCGGGAGATTGCGTTGATTGAGGGCTTGGAAACAAGGGGCATGACGGCTCGATAAATAATGATACAAAAACAAGCAATTGCTTACTAACGTTAATTATCAACTGAATCAGAGCTTAAACAGCCTTAGCCCCTCCCTGCTAATTTGTAATTAGCTAAGTTTATAGACCAAATGAGGCATATTGCATGTTTTTATCAGATCAAAACTTGCATAAAAAAAGGCCGCATTGAATGCAGCCTTTTTAGCGAATACTTAAGTTACAGGTACGAATTACTTAAACTTCGGCAAATTAAACTGCGGTGGCACGCCCATGCGGGTGTTGATGAGCCACTGCTGGGCGATGGACAGGATGTTGTTGGTGATCCAGTACAAAACCAAGCCCGACGGGAAGAAGAAGAACATGACGGAGAAGGCGAGCGGCATGTACCACATCATTTTGGCTTGCAATGGGTCTGGTGGCGTTGGGTTCAGCGCGGTTTGCAAGAGCGTGGTCAGGGTCATGACCAGCGGTAGGATGTAGAACGGATCGGGTGCGGCCAAGTCGTGAATCCACAGCGCCCACGGGGCATTCCGCATCTCAACTGAGCTTAAAAGCACCCAGTACAAGGCGATGAACACCGGAATTTGCACCATGATGGGGAAGCAACCGCCCATGGGGTTGATTTTTTCTTCGCGGTAGATTTTCATCATCTCTTGCTGCATTTCTTGCGGCTTGTCTTTCAAGCGCTCGCGCATGGTAGCGATGCGCGGTGCGACCGACTTCATCTTGGCCATGCTGGCGTAGGCTTTGGCGTTGAGCCAGTAGAAAGCGATTTTGAGCAACAACACCAAGGCGATGATGGACCAGCCCCAGTTGCCTAAGTAGCTGTGCAGCTTGTCGAGCAACCAATACAGAGGTTTGGCCAAAATGGTCAAAACGCCGTAGTCTTTGACCAATTCCAGGCCTGGGGTGACGGTTTCTAGTGATTTTTCAACCTGCGGGCCGGCAAAAAAGCGCGATTCCACGGTTTTGGTGGTGCCTGGAGCGATGCTGTCTAAGCCAGTGATCATGCCCACAGAATACAAATTGGTGTCGACTTTGCGGGTAAACAGCTCACGTTTGATGCCGTCAGGCAAGATCCACGCGCTGGCAAAGTAGTGTTGCACCATGGCGACATAGCCTTCGCTGGCTTGCTTTTCAACGTCGACTTTGTTTTTCTCGATGTCAGTGAATTCGACTTTTTGGTACTTTTTGGCTTCGGTGTAAACCGCAGGGCCCGTGAAAGTGGAGTAGAAAGACGACTCACCCGCCAGTTTGTTGCCGTCACGCACCAGCTGCAAATACAGCTGTGGTGACACAGCGGCAGCGCCGGTGTTGACGATGTCGTGCTTCACAGCCACGTCGTAAGCGCCGCGCTTCAAGGTGTAGGTTTTGACCACTTTGACGCCACCAGATTCAGGGGATTCAAATTTCACGACGAGTTCGTTCACGCCGTCCACAAGTTTGCGAGCGCCTGGGGTGACGGTCATCATGGTTTTGTGCGTTGGCAAGTTGGCAGCGCCGACCAAACCGGTTTGCGCCACATACACGCGCTCTTTGCTGTCGTCCAACAGCACCACGCCTTTGGCGGTGCCGGCTTTGACAGCGGCTTTGTCTTCTAAATCAACGTGCTTCACAAACTCAGAATGCACCAGTGAGCCGCCCTCGGTGTCAAACGTGAGCTTGATCACATCGGTTTGCACTTCAAAACGTTCCCTTGCAGCAACAGGTGCCGCCACAGTGCCATTTTGAGCTGTAGCCGGCGTGTTTACTGCCTGAGTAGCTATATTATTTGTAGCATTATTCAGGTTGCCACTAGCAGAAGGAATGCTTGCATTGGCCGCAGCGGTGCTGGCTGTCGTTGTTGCGGCTGGTGCAGTTGCAACAACGGCAGGTTTTGCGCTGAGTCCGAAAGTGGGCTTTTGGCCGATGCTGACTTGGTAGTTGTCCCACAGCATAACCATAGAAAAACCAAATATCGTCCACAAAATGGTCCGGCGGATATCGTTCATGAGGAGGTCTTTACTTTGTAAATTTTGAAAACAGAGAAAAATGTGTCGATTTTTCTGGTACGGGGTCTACGCCACCCTCACACCACGGGTGGCAGCGTCCTAGACGCTTTAACGTGAGGTAGCTGCCCTTGGCTGCGCCGTGAGTTTCTAAGGCTTGAATCGAATAGATAGAGCACGTTGGCTCAAACCGGCAAGCGGAACCTAGCCACGGGCTGAGAAACAAACGGTAGGCTTTGACGATGCCCACTAAAACTTGTTTCATCATGACTTTGCGCCCGCAAAAAGGTGTTGCAGCTCTGCGCGAACCGCTGTTTTGAGTTTGTCTGATGTGGCGCTGATGAACTTGGCACGGTCAAAACCAGCGCGCAAACGCACCACATGCGCCGCGACAGGCAGAGAACAACCTGCGTCTGTGCTTACCGCATAGATTTGGCGCTTGATGGTGTTGCGCGTCACCGCTCGCTTGGCCCAGCGTTTGGGCACAATCACCCCTAGCCAGGTGTCTTGCACGGCAAAGAGGGGTTTGCTGAGGGCTTGGCTACCATCCGCTTCAAGCGTTGACACCGTTTTTGGCTCTGAATTTGGTTGCAGAGCTACCCGATGCAAGGCAAAGTGCGGGGTGCGGGAGACGGTTTGACCGCTCATCACCGCTGCAAACTGCGCTTTGGTCACTATTCGCTGCAAGATGGCGCGACAAAGTTAAGCTACTGTAGTGACTAGATCGAAACTACGGCAGCCAAATTTGACTAAAACTTAGACAGCCAAACGCTTGCGGCCTTTGGCGCGGCGTGCGTTGATCACGGCACGGCCACCAGGCGTTTTCATGCGTGTCAAAAAACCGTGGGTACGGGCGCGGCGAACTTTAGAGGGTTGGTAAGTGCGTTTCATGATTCATCCTAGGTACATTTTGAAGCGTGCTGCTTCAAGTTAGCCCATGATTATCGCAGATTCTTGAGGCATGGCCACTATTTAGACAAAAGCACTAAGGGAAAGTCACACTGGTGACGCGTTTTTCAGCTCCTATGATCAGTTACCGACCAGTTACCAAAAGGAAACCCGCATGAATAAACGACTCACGAGGCCGCATACTGTCTCAACTTCCGCAACCATACGCACTATTAGCGCCTCATTGATGGTGGGAATACTTTTAACAATGACGCCAGTTTTTGCACAAAACAATGCGAACACCTTAAAAATCGGCGTTATTGGACCATTTTCGGGAGCTTCTGCGGATTTTGGTGTCCCTATGCTGAACGGTATCCAAATGGCAGTTGACGAAATCAATGCTGTGGGCGGCTATTCTGGGCGCAAGTTAGAAATCGTTAAAAAAGACGACGAAGCTAAGCCCGATGTTGGGTTCAAGCTATCCAATGAGCTGGTTGCTGAAAAAGTAATTGCGACGATTGGGTTTTGCAACACAGGGGTGGCTGCCAAATCGCTAGATGTGTTTCAAGCAAACAAGCTGCCATTGATTATTCCTTGTTCAACAGGGACGCCACTAACAGCGAAATTTCCGGCTGCAGAAAGCTATATTTTCAGAACCTCGGCTAGAGACGCTATTCAAGCGCCTTTTGTGGTGGAAGATATTGTCAAACGTGGTTGGAATAAAGTTGCTATTTTTGCGGATACGAGTGGTTATGGCGAAGCGGGATTTCAAGATGTTGAGAGGGCCTTGACCGCCAAAAACATAAAGCCCGTTTATGTCGCTAGGTTTGCTTTGGGTGTAAAAGACCTGAATGAAGAACTGAAAGCTGCAAAAGCTGCGGGTGCGAACGTGGTTTTTAGCTACACCGTGGGTTCAGAAAACGCCGTCATTGCTAAAGGTCGCCAAGCTTTAGGCTGGAAAGTGCCGCAAGTAGGTGCTTGGCCATTGTCATTCCCCTTTTTCATCGAAGGCGCAAAAGAGGCTGCAGAAGGTGCACTGATGGCACAAACTTTCATAGCCGAGCCAAGCAACTCGTACCGTGCCGCATTTTTAACCAGCTACGCGCGCAAGTTCAAGGTTAATAAAATCCCCGTTCCGATGGCTGCAGCACAAGGATATGACGCCGTTTATATCTTGTTGTATTCGCTTTTTAACGTCAAAGGCGGTAACTTCAACGGTCAAGC
This sequence comes from Burkholderiaceae bacterium, assembly GCA_040079635.1. Taxonomy (GTDB): domain Bacteria; phylum Pseudomonadota; class Gammaproteobacteria; order Burkholderiales; family Burkholderiaceae_C; genus Aalborgiella. The sequence continues at coordinate 4,732 of JBEBJY010000086.1, forward strand.
CATCAAAACGGCGCTTGAAAATAAAATTCGCACCTATTACGGTGTAGTTGCCACGTATGAACAGCCGTTTAGCTCGAAAGACAAAGATGCGACGACGCAAAACATGCTGGTTATGGGCATGGTAAAAAATGGCGCGGTGACTTTTGCTTACCCACAAGATGCCAAAAACAATCTGTTCGTGCAACGCAAGCAATGAATGCCTAATGCCTAGCTAAAATTGGGGCTTGAACACTCAAAAATCCTCCAAAAACCTGTTGATCACATTCATTCGGGCAATGCCAGCCGTATTTGTGCTGATTTGGAGCACAGGCTTCATCGTCGCCAAGTTTGGGTTGCCATTTGCGCCGCCTCTGACGTTTTTAACGATACGCTACTTTCTATCCATCGCCTGCTTTTTGGTGTGGATTGGGTTGGCTCGCGCCGTTTGGCCTAGCGATAAAAAGCAATGGTTACATCTTGCGGTGACCGGCGTGCTGATGCACGGCGGCTACTTGGGTGGTGTTTGGGTGGCGGTGAAAGGCGGTATGGGTTCGGGTTTGGCGGCATTGATCGTTGGATTTCAACCGGTTTTGACGGCATTGTGGCTCTCGTATCTCGGGTCAACTGCGGCAGAAACCCCAAAACAAGCTGTTGTTACAAAGCGACAATGGGCAGGGTTGCTGCTGGGTTTGGCAGGTTTATTACTCGTCGTTGCCCGCAAATTCGGGGCTACTAACGAGGTCACGCTGCTGACTTTTGTCGCTGCCGTGTTTGCCTTGATCAGCATCACCGTGGGCACGTTGTACCAGAAGCAGCACGTCACCGCCACTGATGTGCGTACGGCCAACGTGATTCAGCTGGGCGCTGCGTTCGTGGTGACGCTGCCCTTTGCGATGTTGGAGGCCGAAGCCATCATTTGGAATGCATCGTTCATAGGCGCGATGGCGTGGGCGGTGCTGGCTTTGACCTTGGGCGGTAGTTCGTTGATGTTCATGCTGATTCAACGTGGCGCCGCTACCACGGTGACCAGTTTGCTGTACTTGGTGCCGCCCACGACGGCGCTGATGGCTTGGGTCTTGTTTGGCGAAGCAATTACAGTAGTCACGCTTTTAGGCATAGCACTCACCGCCATTGGCGTGAGCTTGGTAGTGCGGCCTGCGCGTCAGAACTGAACGGCCCCTAAACTCTGCGGACTTACTCCCAAGGCGGCAATATTTGCGCCTTGAGTTGCTTTTGTCGCGATGCGTAGTCGGGCAACACACTGGCCACAGTCGCCCAAAAACGGGGGCTGTGGTTGAGCTCATGTAAGTGGCTGAGTTCATGCGCCACCACATAGTCAATAACTTCGGGGCTGAATTGCATCAAACGCCAGTGCAGACGAATTGAGCCATCGGCTTTGGCGCTGCCCCAGCGGGTATTGGCATTGGTGAGCGCCAGGGTTCGCCATTTGACACCTAATAAAGTCGCGTAGTGGTTCATACGCGATGTGTAGTGTTGCGTGGCTTGTTGCTGCAGCCATTTTTTGGTGGTGTCGCGGATTTTTTTGTCACTGGCTGTGGCTGGAAGCGCCAATGACAGCACGCTTGTGTTTTCTGCCACATCAGAACTTGTCTGCATATGTTTTTCAGCTTGCGGATCGACACGTACTTGCAGCGTACCGCCCAAGTAGGCCAGCTGCGCGCCGGTCTGCCAATCCATTTTCAGCGCCGCCATGCGCTCTTGTCGCTGCTGCATGCCGCTCAGTTTGCGGACAATCCATGGGCCTTTTTCCTGCACGGCAGCTTCAATGGTGTGCTGCGGCATGCCAAACGGCGCGCGCACCGACAGACCTGCCGGACTGACGCTGAAGGTCATGGTGCGCCTGCGGCTGCGCAGTAGCTCGTAATTCACGGTATGGCCAGTTAATCGGGTTTGTTGGCTTGCTTGTTGATGGTGTGAAAAAACATCGCTTGCAAAAGATTGTATTGAAGGCAACAGCGGCGATTGCTCAGTGTTTGCTTTTTTAGGCTGCTTAGGCTTTGGTTTGGGTTCATGCCTAGGGAGCACCTTTCGCGGCGGCTCGTAGACGGGCGCTACATCAAACAAATCCAGCGTGAACTTCAACAAGCGCAGCATAGAACGTGGAGGACTATTTTTTGACTTCTGAGCTGTACGCCTCAGCATCAAGACGGCGCATTTCAGCTTCTATCCAAGCTTCCACTTCGCGCATCAACTCAGCCGGCTCACGACCTGCGCTGGGAATCGGTTTGCCGATTGAAATATCCACAATCCCTGGCGTTTTGATGAAAGCCTTTTTCGGCCAACATCTGGCAGACGTCACGGCTACTGGCACAACAGGCGCACCAGTTTCAATCGCCAAACGTGTACCACCTGTTTTGTAGACCCCTTGTTGACCACGCGCAGTGCGTGTGCCTTCTGGGAACATGATGACCCATGTGCCTTTGTCCAACAAACGTTTACCTTGTTCAACCACTTTGGTGAACGCTTGCGTGCCCTGCTTGCGGTCGATGTGAATCATGTCCAAACTGCCAATCGCCCAGCCGAAAAAAGGAATGCGTAACAGCTCTTTTTTGAACACATACGCCAGTGGGTGAGGCATCAAAGCGATCATAGAAAATGTTTCCCACAATGATTGGTGTTTCACCAATAAAATCGCCGCATCCGTTTCACCAACAGGCAAGTTTTCCCAGCCTGTCACACGGTTTTTAATACCCAAAATCAACGTTCCGCTTTTGACGGAAAGTCGCAGCCAATTGAGGCAAACGGCGTAAACGAGTTTTTCGTTGCCGAACAAGCGCAGCACCACGGCAGCCAGCGCCCAAGGTATCACCGTTACCGCCAGCAAGGCCGTGTGCAAGACAGCACGTACAAAATTGATCACACGGTTCATGGTGCTTTTTTCTCTTGCTCTTTTTCACGCGCAATGATGAAGTCGGCAAAGGCGGCTAAATCATGGTGCGTCATGGTGTTTTTTGGGTAGGTGTCTGGCAAAGGCTGACCGCGCAAATGCAATGCGTTGCCCGTCAACACCAAATGCGGTTCGCAGCCTGCTGCGGCAGCGGCTTGCATATCGCGCAAGCTATCGCCCACGCTGGGAATCAAGTGGGCATCAACGCCTGTACGCTCAATGATTTGCTCAAACAAACCTGGCAAAGGTTTGCGGCAGCTGCAATTGTCTGTTGGTATGTGCGGGCAATAAAACACCGCGTCCATACGACCGCCCAACGCGGCCAGAAGCTTGTGCATTTTGGCATGCATGGCATTGAGCGATGCCACATCAAACAGCCCGCGCCCCAAACCCGACTGATTGCTGGCAATGATGGTGCGCCAGCCCGCATGGTTCAACTTGGCCACAGCCTCCAAAGCGCCAGGTAGCGGAATCCACTCCTCAGGCGACTTGATGAAGTCGGCATGCTCTTCGTTGATCGTGCCGTCGCGGTCTAGGATGATGAGTTTCATAAATGTGCTTAGGTAGCCAATTTAGACAAATCAGCCACGCGGTTCATCGCTTCGTGCAAGGTTTTAAGCAAGCCTTGGCGGTTTTTACGCAAAGCTAAATCCTCAGCATTTACCATCACACCGTCAAAGAAAGCATCGACTGGTGCGCGTAAGGCCGCCAAGCTTTGCAAAGATGCGGTGTAGTCGCCCGTTTCAAACTGCGCTTTGGCTTTTGGAGCGACGTCGTTCATCGCTGCGAATAATGCAATTTCTGCGGGTTCTTGCAGCAACGTTGCACTGACCGTTGCATCGACGTTTTCTTCTTTTTTGAGGATATTGCTGATGCGTTTGTTGGCGGCGGCGAGGGCGGGGGCTTCAGGG
>JBEBJY010000087.1:0-8462 GCA_040079635.1 Burkholderiaceae bacterium
AGAAATCAGGTCAACACTTACTTGCGCCTCTACGGGCACAGCATCTATACGCATCTGCTCATCACCAGATTTCAAAGCACGCACTGATTTAGCCAGCACGTCAGCGCTTTCTTTAACGTCTGGGAAAGCTTGTGGCGTACCCACAATCGCTTGAGATACTGACTTGGCAAGACGCTGCGACTGCATCAAGGCTTGACCGGTTGCAGACAGCTGCTGCGTTACTTTATCAGCCTGAGTCAACGCAAAAAAGGTAACCAGCGCAAGAATAATCAATGCCAAGGCAAGCAAAGCAGCCAAAATCCGCTGATGCGCAACAACCGTTCTTTTGCCAAGCAAAGGAATACTAATCAAATCACCTGTCAATACTGCAGCATCCCCATCATCAGCCGTTGTCACATCGGCATTCAAACCCGCAGCAGTGTGAGTAAACTCCTCGTTCGGCACAGCAGTCGCCATGCTTGCTGTGGTTGTACTAGTACTGAATGCGCTGTCTGCCACAGCTTTGGTTGATTCAAAACTAGGCATCAAAGCAACATCTTCAGCTGAGGCAACAGATTTACGTTTGAAAAGCTTTTGGAATAAGTTGAGTTCTGACATGTGTCGGCCTTTAAGAAATCTTTACGCGTTGATATTTAAAAAATTGGCTTGTTGAGCTAAGACTTGTAGGTTGATTTCCTGCCACTGCAAGCCATTCACATCTACATAAATATGCCCATAAAATTCGGGCGAACCTGATGCCGCATCTTGAGACTCGCTGAACGACTCTGTACTGCGCAGTCCTTCGATACGGTCCACATAAAGTGCGCAATTCACTTCCAAAGTGCTGCTTAGCGTGACGAACCTAGAGTCAGAACGTGCCAACTCATTGCTAACAGTGCTTTTTTCACCTTGCACAAAGTTAGAGAAATCGACCACCCCAAAAAGTGCACCACGCATATTGGCAACACCTAAATACCAATCTTGGGTGTGAGCCACTTTTTGAATGGCCGTCCAAGGAAATATTTCACCCGATTGGCTCAGTGGAAATAAATATTTGCGTCCACCGGAGTCAACCGCCAACCAAGCCGCTGCTGAGGCAACGTCGCCCGAGCGAACGGCTTGCAGTTTTTCCGCAAGCCGGGTTTGTAGTTCGCGTAATTTTTGCTTCTTATCCATATTTAAAAGTCATTTATCCTTGCGCTCTGATCTTTGCAATCAGTTCATCTGAATTAAATGGCTTCGTAATATAGTCTTTTGCGCCTTGGCGCATGCCCCATAATTTATCTGTTTCTTGGTCTTTGCTACTGCAAAAAATAATAGGCACATTGGCATACAAAGGATCACGGTTGATGGATCTGGCTAATTGGAATCCATTTTTACCTGGCATCACCACGTCCATCAAAATCAAATCAGGTGTCTGCGCGGCAAGGCATTGCATCGCTTGCTCGCCACCATCAGCAGTAGCCACTTCAAAGCCGTTTTTTTGCAAAAGATCAGAAATAAACATCAACTCCGTTTTGGAGTCATCAACTACGAGTACTTTGTGTATGGGCATTTTTTAATTCTCTTTAAAATATTTCAAACGTTAGAGGCTAATGTCAGCTGATCTATTTCGTTAGGTTCAAACTGCTTTTTGCCCTGCAAAATGCTGCACAGACTGCAGCAAAGCATCTTTGACAAAGGGTTTGGTTAGATATTGCTGCGCGCCGACCATGCGGCCACGTGCTTTATCGAAAACACCGTCTTTAGATGACAGCATCACAATAGGAATACTCTCAAAGTTAGGATTGCGTTTGATGATGGCGCAGGTTTGGTAACCGTCTAAACGAGGCATCAAAATATCGCAAAAAATCATGTCAGGATGGTGGTCATTCACTTTTGACAATGCATCAAAGCCGTCTTCGGCTAAAAACACCTCATGACCGCCTTGGCGCAAAAACATTTCTGCACTTTGTCGCACCGTATTACTGTCGTCAATGACCAAAATCTTCAATGCTGAACCAGGTGTAGCCATAGTATTTCTCCAAGATTCGCTTAAATTCCAACCTAAATCTCAACCATCTCAAAATCTTCTTTGCGTGCGCCGCATTCTGGGCAAGTCCAATTCATCGGCACTTGCGCCCAAGGTGTGCCTGCCGGAATACCCTCTTCCGGCAAACCCAGCTTTTCCTCATACAACCAACCACAAATCAAACACAACCAAGTTTTAGAATCACTCACCGTCAACGTCGCCTTCTCGCAAAGATTAGAATTGAACCCATTGTAGGACAGCAATGCATCGAATTACACTTTCTAACATTTACGTGTCGGGTTAATCCGACATATTTGAGGCTTCCACACACTTATTAGCCGTAGTTTTACGGGTAATCCAGTATTAATCCACGCGTGTTTAAGCGTATCACCCTTATTTCGTTTTATGAATACAACTTTTAACTTACAAACTTCAACGCAAGATATGAACGCCAGCCTCTTTGAGCGCGCCAAACGCAGCATTCCGGGTGGCGTCAACTCTCCTGTTCGTGCTTTCAAAGCTGTTGGCGGTACGCCGCGCTTTGTGCAACGTGCCCAAGGCGCCTACTTCTGGGACGCTAATGGTAAGCAACATATAGATTACATCGGCTCTTGGGGGCCCATGATTTTGGGCCACGGTCATCCGGCCGTCCTTGAGGCCGTGCAAAAAGCCGCTTTGGACGGTTTTTCGTTTGGTGCACCGACAGAACGCGAGGTCGAACTGGCTGAAGAAATCATCAAACTCGTACCTTCTATAGAGATGGTGCGCCTCGTTAGCTCTGGCACCGAAGCTGCTATGAGTGCGATTCGCTTGGCTCGCGGTGCGACGGGGCGCGTCAAATTCATCAAATTTGAAGGCTGCTACCACGGGCACGCTGACGCGCTTTTGGTCAAAGCCGGCTCAGGATTAGCCACCTTTGGCCACCCGACCAGCTCGGGCGTACCGGCTGACGTGGTGAAAGACACCTTGGTTTTAGAGTTCAACAACATCACCCAACTGGAAGAAGCCTTTGCCCTGCACGGCAAAGAACTGGCCTGCGTGATGATTGAGCCCATCGCTGGCAACATGAACTTCGTCCGCGCCAGCCACGCCTTCGCTACCCGCTGCCGCGAACTTTGTACAGAATACGGTGCTTTGCTGGTCTTTGACGAGGTTATGTCCGGCTGCCGCGTCGCTTTGGGCAGTGCGCAAGCTGTTTTGGGCATCAAACCCGACATCACGGTACTGGGCAAAGTCATCGGTGGTGGCATGCCGCTGGCGGCGTTTGGCGCTTCCCGCGCCATCATGGAACACCTGGCGCCGCTGGGTGGCGTCTACCAAGCGGGCACGCTGTCTGGTAACCCCGTCGCCACCGCTTGCGGCTTGGCGACTTTGAAAGAGATCCAAAAACCTGGTTTCTTTGAAGAATTAGGCCGAAAAACACAAAATCTAGTCACTGGTTTGTCACAAGCAGCCCAAGCCGCTGGCGTGCCCTTCTGCGGCGATAGCCAAGGCGGCATGTTTGGCTTTTTCTTGATGAACGAGCTGCCACAAAACTACGCCAAAGTCATGACCACCGACAGCCCACGCTTCAACAAACTCTTCCACGGCCTGCTGGATCGCGGCGTGTACATCGCACCTGCTTTGTACGAGGCTGGCTTCGTCAGCGCTGCCCACACAGATGCCGATATTGCACAAACAGTAGCTGCAGCTGCCGATGTGTTTAAATCATTATAATTAGTAACGTATTTTAAGTACTCAAATTGGCACTTAGTCGGCGTATTTATTGTCTAAATAGCTATTATTTTTATAGCAAATATTTTTAAATAACCATTTAATTTTCCCCTTTATGACTTCTTCTGAAATGCTTGAAACGCTTGAATCTGTTGAAACTACCACCCGTGAAACCGTGGCATCCACCACGCCAGAGACGTCCGTAGAACCAACAGCACAGGCTGAAACGCCCAAACCATCAAATGCAGCCAAATCGGAAAAGCCGAAAATCGACGTGCAGCCTGTGTTGCAAAAGCTGTTTGAGCTCTACCCACACCTGTTTGGTAGCTCGTTTTTGCCCCTCAAATTAGGAACCTACCAAGATTTGATGGCCGCGCACCCTGAGGACTTCAAAAAAGACAGCCTCAAAGCCGCCCTAGGCTTTCACGCCCGATCCACCCGATACCTGCAATGCGTTGCGGATGGCAACAAACGCCATGACTTGCAAGGCAACGCCGTTGAGGACGTGTCGCCAGAACACGTCTACCTCGCCCTTTTGGAACTCTTCCGCCGCCGCGTCATCAGCAACGCCAAAGCCAAAACGAAGCTGAACCTGCGCCCAATATTCCGCAAACAGCTCATCGCCGCCTTCGTCGCGTCCGGCCTAAGCCGTCAAGACTACCAAGTCCGCGTGCAAAACGCTGATGAGGAAGCGACAAAGTTGCTAGAAGAGGCTCTGGCTGAACACGATGCCAAACAAGCCAAACAAACCGCCCTGAAACGCGCTTTTGAAGGCAGCGGTAAAAAAACGGCTGAGTTTGCTGAAATGTATGGTTTGGATTTGTCAGAAGTCGAGAAAATGCTACAAAAATAGTAGCTGCTTAGCCAATAAATACGCCGGCTAGATGCGTATTTATTAATAATAATTACTTTGAAGTTTTGGCTGGTACAGAAGCTTTTACCATGACAGATTGTATTTTAGGCAACAGAGATTGCATCATGGACTGGATTTCTACGGACTCCCTCAGCAAGAATACGGGCATCTTTTTCTGATAAGACTGACCTACAGAGGTTGAATAAAAAATGGTAAGTCCATCTACCTCTTCTTGATCGTATATTTCTGAATAAATTTTAAAATAAATGGGCTTTAACCTTTTCCAATTCATTTCCTCGCGCATTTGTTTTGAAAACTTTAATTGAAATTCAGCGCGCATACGCTGTCCCTCGACGCTAAACGCTGGACCATTCAGACTCAGATCTTCCGCTATCATTTTTTCTACGCCCGAATGAATCGAATCTATCGTTGATTCAGAATAAGTCAGAGCAAGTAACTTTTCAACAGATTCAGGAGTTGGAGCCACCGAATATGCACTTACTGAAAAAAGAAGCATTGTTATACAGGTTAAAAACTTATTCATTTAAATTCCTTGAATTCTGGCGCTTTACAAAACATAAGCTCTTTCAATAAAAGATGGAATTAAAATTAATTCCGTAACACAAGCAACTGCGCAGCCACCGCCACCGCAATCACCTCAGGCTCTTTGCCTTTGATGCCTTCCACCCCAATTGGGCAGGTAATATGCGCCAATTCAGCTTCTGAAAACCCGCGATCTTCCAGTCGATGGCGGAAGGTTGCCCACTTGGTTTTGCTGCCGATCAAGCCGATAAAGGGTAAATCTGCCCGTTCTCGCTGACGCAGCAGGCAAGACGCGACGATGTCTAGGTCTTCGGCGTGGCTGAAGCTCATGATGAGGACGTGGCTACCTCCAGGGATAACTGCTAAGTCATTCACGGCGGATTGCACGGGGTCGGAATGTTCGCAAACGACGTTACTTGGCAGTTCATTTGGGAAGATTTCATCCCGGCTGTCGATCCACATCACCTGCATGGGCAGGGTGCTGAGGATGTGGACGATGGCTTTGCCGACGTGGCCACCGCCGAAGAGGGCGACGTTTTGGCGCTGAGTTTGTGCTTTTAGAACTGAAATTGGGTTAAACGCCGAATTTAGAGGTGATTTTTGACTGTAGCCGGCGTATTTATTGCCTAAAGTGCTATATTTTTCATAGTTTAAAGTCATCACACCGCCGCAGCATTGGCCCAGGCTGGGGCCTAAAACGTATCGTTTCTCGAACACATTAGCTGTGGATTCCCGCCTTCGCGGGAATGACGGGCTGGAAGTATCGCTTCCGTTTAAAAGCGCTCTGGCTTCGGATATGGCTTCAAATTCGACATGACCCCCGCCAATTGTGCCGACGATTTGGCTGGCGAACACCGCCATCCAAGTTCCCGCCTCGCGCGGGGCGGAACCTTGGGTCGATGAGATGCTGACAACTACGGCGTCTTCGCTGGCTAAAAGTCGCTGAAATTCAGCCGTGTTATCCAAAGTTCACCACAGTTTGCCGATTTTTAAGCAACTTTGGTGCTTTTCAAGGCTTCACAAGCCATCAAAATCCGCTCCGGCGTAGCTGGTGCGTCCATGAAAACAGGGACTTTGTGGTCTGCGGAAGCGCTAACGGCGTCACGAATCGCAAAATAAGCGGAAAGTGCCAACATCAACGGCGGCTCGCCGACGGCTTTGCTCTTGAAAGGCGTGGGTTTGACGTTTTCACCCTCAAACAAGCTGACTTTGAAGTGCTCGGGAATGTCGCTCGCCACCGGGATTTTGTAGGTGCTTGGGCCATGGGTCAGCAACTTGCCGCTGCGCATGCCGTTCGCCTTGGTTTTCATGTCCCAAATGCACTCTTCCATCGTCAGCCAGCCCATACCTTGCACGTACGCGCCTTCGATCTGCCCTAAGTCGATAGCAGGGTTGATCGACTTACCGGCATCGTGCACGATGTCGACTTTTTGCAGCCACCACTCGCCCGTGCGGGTGTCGATTTCGACTTCCGTCACCGCTGCGCCGTAGCAGAAGTAGTAAAACGCCTTGCCCTGCAGGGTCATGAAGTCGTATTTGATGTCCGGTGTCATGTAAAAACCGGTCACCGACAGGCCAACGCGGTCCAGCCAGGCTTGTTTAACGACTTCTTTCCATGAAACGCTGTTTTTAGTGCCTATTTCGGCTCTAGCCGGCGTATTTATTGCTTGACCAGCTACGAATTTAATAGTATCTGGTGTGCAATTCAACATCCGCGCAGCAACTGCAGCCAAGCGCACCCGCATCTGGTCGCAGGCATTGTTAACCGCTGCGCCGTTGATGTCCGCACCGCTAGAGGCGGCCGTGGCCGAGGCATTCGGTACTTTTTGGGTATCGGTACCAGTCACGCGGATGAAATTGACGGGAATGCCCAAGCCATCGGCCGCGATCTGCGCGATTTTGGTGTTCAGGCCCTGCCCCATTTCAATGCCGCCGTGGTTGACGCTGACCGAGCCGTCCATGTAGATATTGAGCAGCGCACCGCCCTGATTCAACATGGTGGCGGTGAAGCTGATGCCGAATTTGAGCGGTACGAGGGCGATGCCCTTCTTCCGATACTTCCCAGCTCCCTTGCTAGTTTTGTTGTAGCTGTCAATGTCCAATCTGCGCTGGTTGTAGTTAGATTCAGCCTCTACCTGCGCCATCACCTTGTCGCCAATCCAGTCTTCAATATCTTGGCCGTATTGGGTGGTCAGGGTGGCGGGGTTGCCAGAAACGGCTGGCTCTTGGTACAAATTGATTTTGCGGACTTCGAGAGGGTCTTTGCCAATTTTTCGGGCAATCTGCTCGATGACAGTCTCGATACCAAACATGCCCTGTGGGCCGCCAAAGCCGCGAAACGCTGTCGCGCTTTGCATATTGGTTTTGCAGCGATGGCTGATGATGGACAGATTTGGCAGGTAGTAGCAGTTGTCAATGTGCAGCACGGCGCGGTCATTCACAGGGCCGGAGTAGTCGGTGCTGTAGCCGCAGCGCGATGCAAGGGTGACATCGATGCCCAAAATGCGGCCTTCGTCGTCAAAACCAGCTTCGTAGTCGATACGGAAATCGTGCCGTTTGCCGGTGATCATCATGTCGTCGTCGCGGTTGACGCGCAGTTTCACCGGCTTTTGCAGCTTGAAGGCCGCCAATGCGGCACTTTGCGAGAAGATGCTGGCATTGCCCTCTTTGCCGCCAAAGCCGCCGCCCATGCGCCGGCAGATCACCTCCACGTCGTTGGTGGTCAAATTCAGCGCCGCCGCAGCTTCGCGCTGGTTGCCGTCTGGGTGTTGGGTCGAGACGTACAAAGTCAACTGACCATCTTCACGCGGCACGGCGTAGGTGATCTGGCCTTCCAGGTAAAACTGCTCCTGCTGGCCGCAGGTGGTTTGGCCTTTGATGGTATGCGGTGCATTTTTGATGGCTTCAGCTGGCGTGCCGCGCGTGATGCCTTTGGGGGGCATGACGAAGCTTTTGGCCGCCATGGCTTCATCAATCGTCAAAATCGCGGGGAGTTCTTTGACGCTGACGACCGCTTTTTTGGCCGCTTCACGAGCGTAGAGCATATCCCGCGCCACAACGACGGCGACGGCCTGCCCCAAAAACTCGACCTTGCGGGTGGCTAAAAACGGATCGTCATGGATGATGGGGCCGCAGTTGTTTTCACCCGGGATGTCGCTGGCCGTATAAACCGCCACCACACCGTGCTCGGCAAGAATAGCGGCGCGGTCAATGCCTTCGCCAATCAACTCGCCGTGGGCAACGGGGGACAAAATCAGCGCAGCGTACAAAGTGCCGCGCAGTTCGGGGATGTCGTCGGTGTAAACGGCTTCGCCGGTGACGTGCAGACGGGCGGATTCGTGGATGACGTCTGTGCCCTGCGCT
>JBEBJY010000088.1:0-8394 GCA_040079635.1 Burkholderiaceae bacterium
TTGAGAAACCATGTTCAAGAGAACAAACGACGAGCAAGCATAGAACCTGCGCTTAAATCTCTTTGATCCAAAGCATCGTACAAACGCTCAATATCGGCGGCCAAGCTGTCTAACGCAGCCTCAGTCATCAAATGTCCTTGGTCATCACACAAACGACCGTCCATTGCACTAGCTAATGCTTTGGCACACTCACGCATGCGTGCAAATGGGTGCTCGGTACGAGCCACATGCGACACTTCCAAACTCAAGGTCAACTCGCGAATGGCAGATTGCGAGGCATCTTCAGCCATGGCAGCTTGTGAATCAAACGTCAAAGTAATCAACTGCGGCAAACTTGCAACGGGGTTAGGCAACACCATGCGACCAGGTAAAGCGCCAGCCACAAAACCAATGCGCGCTGCATTCTGCGCCACATAACCCGTACTCCAAGCCACGCCAACGGCTCGCAAAATAAATCGCAATTGCGCATCATGCGCTGCGGCAAAAGCGTCTAGCTCACGCGCTCTAGCAACTTCTTCTAGCATTTCTGGAAACTCTGGTTCTCCGCCCACAGCGTCTGCAAAAGTTTGCGCTTTGATAACGAATTCCGAGTATTCAATGTCGTTCAGCGCGCCTGTTCTGTTGGCTAATTGCACACCCGCTTGCAGCGATGTGTAGCGCTGTCCAGGTCTAGGCACTTCCCATTCCAGTCCGTCTTCACGCAAACCTTCCACGGCGAAAGGTTTGCTGCCAACACGTCTAGTCACCGGCATTGCGGCCAAGATCGCGTCGCCTGAGAGTGGTGAATCCAAATCTATGGTCGTTAAAACGTCGATCAAAGGATCTAGCGATGGCTTCTTTTCAGGAACGTGCAAGTTGACCAATTCCGCATCAAACTGTGCCGTATCAAACTCCGGTTCAACGGGTAAAGTTTGTTTCACCTGCGCATGCAAAGAAGGCTCCACTTTGTCATCAGCGTTGAACAGACCAGACAAGCCAGAAGGTTCAGTGCTTTCAAGCTTCGCGCTTGGATTGTCATCAGCATCTGCTAACTTAGGCGCACTTTTTCGAGCCGTCCAAGCACCGTGTGCGATGACGCCAGCAAGTACAACGCCGCCTGCAATCGATAAACCCAACAATAAATTATTCATAACTTGCCTCTGCGAGTGCGACGACATCTTGCATATCAACCGCGACAATACGCGACACGCCCTGCTCTTGCATTGTTACCCCAATCAATTGTTCCGCCATTTCCATCGCAATTTTGTTGTGACTGATGAATAAAAACTGCGTCTCAGCACTCATGGCTTTCACGAGTTTTGCATAGCGCTCGGTATTGGCATCGTCGAGCGGTGCGTCAACTTCATCCAGCAAACAAAACGGCGCTGGATTGAGCTGGAAAATAGCAAACACCAGTGCAATTGCCGTCAAGGCTTTTTCTCCACCTGACAAAAGATGAATGGTTTGGTTTTTCTTACCCGGCGGTTGTGCGACCACTTGCACGCCTGAGTCCAAAATTTCATCACCAGTAATTACCAATTTGGCGTTACCTCCACCGAAGAGTACAGGGAACATTTTTCCGAAATGTTCATTAACGGTGTTGAAAGTACCGGATAGCAGCTCGCGTGTTTCAGCGTCTATTTTCTTGATCGCATCTTCTAATGTTGTCATAGCTTCTATCAAATCAGCCGTTTGTGCGTCTAAAAACTGCTTACGTTCACGTGCGGCGGTCAATTCATCCAAAGCGGCTAAGTTAACAGCTCCCAACGCAGACACTTCACGGTTGAAGCGGTCAATTTCGGATTGCAGACCCGTTAGACGAACGTTTCCTTCGGTGATAGACAGCGCAACTGCTTCTAAATTCGCTTGCACATCAAGCAACAGCTGCGTGTATTGCTCTAGACCCAATCGCGCAGCTTGTTCTTTCAAAGCAAAGTCGGTTAGCCTCAAACGCAGCGGCTCTAATTCACGCTCCAGCTGCAGGCGGCGCTCATCAGTAGCACGCAGCTTGGTAGTCAAATCGTCGTATTCGCTACGCTTGGCAGACAAAGCGGCTTCTCGATCAAGCTTGGTCGACAGTGCTGCTTGCAAACCTGTTTGTGCTGCAACGGCACTTAAGCGACCCAATTCATCGTTAGCGATCACTTCTTCAGACGCCAAGGACAATGCTTGCTGCGCTGCAGTTTCAATAGCACGTTGCAATTCAGCCAAGCGCGCTTGCAAGCTACGTTTAGCAAACAAAGCCTCTTGCGCCGAGCGCTCTAAACCACGCTGTTGCTCGCGCGATTCATTCAGCTTGCGCTCTGCAGTAATAACATGCTCATCTAACTGTGCATGGCGCTCTTGCGTATCGGCCAGTTGCATATCCAGCTCTTCAAAGCGGCCTTCAGCGGTAACTCGGCGCTCTTGTAAATCTTCCAATTGCGCGTTGATTTCCGCCAAATCAGTGCTGATTTGATCGCTGCGCGTTTTGGTTTGCTCTGCAATTTGCGACATGCGCAAGGTTTCCACCTGCAAACTGTGGGTGCGGGATTGACCTTCAGCGGCTTCGCGGCGCAAAGCTGATAACTTGTTAGATGCTTCGGTATAAGCCGCTTCCGCACGAATCAGCGCAGAGCGCGATTCTTCACCAATCAGCACTTGGGCGCGTAGTTGTTTCTCTAAACCTTCAATTTCTTGAGCTCGTGCCAACATGCCGGACTGCTCAGAATCAGGCGAATAAAAGCTCACACTGTGCAAAGTAACGGCGTGGCCAGTCTGAACGTAAATGACTTCGCCAGCTTGCAACTTGCTGCGGTTAGCCAGAGCTTCGTCAAACGATGTCGCGGTGTAGCAACCATGCAGCCAATCATTCAACAAGGCTTTTTGACCCGCATCGTGCAGTCTGAGCAAATCAGACAAACGCGGCATTTGACTTTTTGCTTCTGGCAAACCGGCTTGTGGTGGGCTGTAAAAAGCCAACTTCGCTGGCGGTGCATCTGCACCTGTTGCACCCAAAAAGCCGCGAACCATATCCAAACGTGACACTTCAAGTGCGCCCAAACGTTCGCGCAAAGCACCTTCTAAGGCGTTTTCCCAACCTTGTTCGATATGGATCTTGCTCCACAATCCAGCCAAACCGTCTAAACCATGCTTGGCTAACCAAGGTTTCAATTTACCATCGGTTTTAACTTTGTCTTGCAGGGCCTTCAAGGCTTCCATACGCGCAGCTAAGCCAGCATGCTTGGCAGATTCTGCATTCACAAACTGCTGCTGCGCACGACGTGCATCATCCAGTTGCGGGACGCTGTCTTGCAGTTCGTGCAAACGCGCTTCCGCAACGGATTGAGCTTCTACTGCCGTTGCCAGCTGGGTTTGCATGTTCACCAAACGCTGCTCATCAGGGGCAGAAAGCGCATTGCGATCCGCCGTCAAACGCTCATGTCGTGTGTTGAGCTGGCGCGATTGGTCTTCAATATTACGTTGGTCGGCTGCCAACACTTGAATTTGCTGCTGCACTTGGCCGACGGTGCTGCGCTGCTCATTCGCCGTGCGTTGCGCTTGGCGAAGTGCATCTTCTAGCTCCGGCAATTGACCCGATTGCTCTTCAACTTGCGCGGCAACAAGTGCATCTTTCTCTTCAGCGTCTAAGCTTTGTGCGGCCAAAGTTTCAGATTCTAGAAGCGCCTCGCCCTTGCGGGTTGCCCAATGCGTCGTTTGCTCCTTCAATGTCAATAAACGCTGCTCAACCCGCTGGCGGCCTTCGACCACAAAACGGATTTCAGCTTCCAAACGGCCAACCTCCGCGCTGGCTTCATACAACAAACCTTGCGATTGGTTCACCTGGTCGCCCGCGCTGTAATGCGCTTGGCGAATCGTTTCTAAATCCGATTCAATATGTCGTAAATCTGCAATTCGACTTTCCAAAGCATTCGTCGCTTGCAAAGCATCAGCCTTGACTTTGGCTTGCTCGGCTTCGCTCTCAGCGCGTTTTAAAAACCACAGCTGCTGCTGCTTCAGCGTCACATCGGCTTGCAGCTGGTTGTATTTTTGGGCGACTTCGGCTTGCTTTTCAAGCTTTTCGAGATTGGCCGTCAACTCCCGCATGATGTCGTCTACGCGCGTCAAATTTTCACGGGTGTCAGACAAGCGGTTTTCGGTCTCGCGACGGCGCTCTTTGTATTTGGAAACGCCAGCGGCTTCTTCTAAAAATAACCGTAACTCTTCTGGCTTCGACTCAATAATCTTAGCAATAGTCCCTTGACCAATGATGGCGTAAGCACGCGGCCCCAAACCTGTGCCCAAAAACACGTCTTGAACGTCACGACGGCGGACAGATTGGTTGTTGATGTAATAGCTGGAGTTTCCATCGCGGGTTAAAACACGCTTAACGGCAATTTCGGGGAATTGGCTCCATTGACCGCCAGCGCGGTGATCGTTGTTTTCAAACACCAGCTCCACGCTGGATCGGCTGGAGGGTTTACGCGTGTTGGTACCGTTAAAAATAACGTCTTGCATGGACTCGCCACGCAGCTCAGACGCTCGACTTTCGCCCAAAACCCAGCGCACCGCATCCATGATGTTGGATTTGCCGCAACCGTTGGGACCTACCACGCCAACCAGCTGACCGGGTAGGTGAAAAGTAGTCGGTTCGGCGAAGGATTTGAATCCTGAGAGCTTGATAGAAGAAAGGCGCACTAATAATTCCTAGTTAATCCCAGTATTTAATCCCTGTATTTTTTTGAATTTTACCTGAGGCACTTCTTTCCAAAAGTTCAAAAAAGCTCAAAAACACCCAAAAAAGTCCACATAACCCAAAAAGACCTTACCCACACGGGATAATGACGACTTATGAATCCATTGCTTACAAAATTACAGCCCTACCCGTTTGAGCGCCTCAAGCAACTTTTTCAGTCCGTCACGCCCAATTCAGCCTTCAAACCCATCAGTTTAGGCATAGGTGAACCCAAACATGCCACCCCAGAATTCATTAAAACGGCGCTTTCAGGCTCTTTAAACGGCCTAGCGGCTTACCCAGCAACAGCCGGTGAACCCGCTTTGCGTGAGGTTTTTGCCGCTTGGCTGCTGAAACGCTACGCTTTGGCGGTCAACCCTGCGACCCAAGTTTTGCCCGTGAATGGCTCGCGCGAGGCTTTGTTTGCGTTCACCCAAGTCATCGTTGACCCCACGAAAACCACGGTCAAAAACGGTGTTATTCAGTTACCCATCGTCGTTTGCCCCAACCCGTTCTACCAAATTTACGAAGGCGCAGCGCTGCTGGCGGGAGCAGAGCCTTATTACGTCAACAGTGACCCAGCGCGCAACTTTGGCGTCGATTGGGACAAGGTGCCCGCAGCGATTTGGGAGCGCACCCAGATGATCTTTGTCTGCTCACCCGGCAACCCTGCAGGTGCGGTGATGCCGCTTGACGAGTGGCAAAAGCTGTTCGCTTTGTCCGATAAATACGGCTTCGTCATCGCCAGTGACGAATGCTACAGCGAAATTTACTTCCAAGATGGCGAAAACGGTGAAGTTAAGCCGCCTTTGGGAGGCTTAGAAGCTGCTCAAAAATTGGGCAGATCAGACTTCAAAAACATCGTTTCCTTCACCAGCCTGTCGAAACGCAGCAACGTGCCAGGCATGCGCAGCGGTTTTGTAGCGGGTGATGCCGCCATCATGAAACAGTTTGCCTTGTATCGCACTTACCACGGCAGTGCGATGAGTTTAGTGGTGCAAGCAGCCAGCAAAGCCGCTTGGAGCGATGAGGAGCACGTGGTGGCTAACCGTGCCCTGTACCGCGACAAATTCATGCAAGTCACGCCGCTGTTGGCTGAAGTACTTGAAGTCGCTCTGCCAGACGCTGGTTTTTACCTGTGGGCCAAAATACCAACACACTTGAAATTAGACGACGCCGCTTTCGCCAAAGCGCTGCTTGCCCAATACAATGTGACGGTGCTGCCCGGCAGCTATTTGGCGCGTGAAGCCAATGGGATTAACCCGGGCGACAACTTTATTCGTATGGCTTTGGTAGCAACCACAGAGGAATGTGTGGAAGCGGCGCAGCGTATCGTTCAATTCGTCAAATCTCTATAAATATTCATAAACTTTTTCTTTTAAATTACAAATCAACATGACACAACAACTGCAAAACATCATTGACGCCGCTTGGGAAGACCGAGCCAACATCTCCACCACCAGCAGCTCCAAAGAAGTGCAAGATGCTGTCGAGCAGGCTTTGTCGCAGCTGAACAATGGCAGCTTACGCATCGCCACGCGGCAAGGCGTTGGCCAGTGGACAGTGCACCAATGGCTCAAAAAGGCCGTGTTGCTGAGCTTCCGCCTCAAAGACAACGCCATCATGCGATCTGGCGATTTGGCTTTTTACGACAAAGTACCTACCAAGTTCGCCCATTTGTCTGAGGCAGAACTCAAAGCCACCGGTGTTCGTGTCGTGCCACCCGCTGTGGCGCGTCGCGGCAGCTACATCGCCAAGGGTGCGATTTTGATGCCTAGTTTTGTCAACATTGGCGCGTATGTCGATGAAGGCACGATGGTTGACGCTTGGGCCACTGTCGGCTCTTGCGCACAAATCGGCAAACACGTCCATTTGTCTGGTGGCGTCGGTATTGGTGGTGTGTTGGAGCCTATGCAGGCAAACCCGACCATCATTGAAGACAACTGCTTCATCGGCGCCCGCTCTGAAGTGGTTGAAGGCGTGATTGTGGAAGAAAACTCTGTGCTCGGCATGGGCGTTTACATTGGCCAAAGCACCCCCATTTATGACCGCGAAGCAGACACCATCACCTATGGCCGCGTGCCTAGTGGCTCTGTGGTTGTGAGTGGCAATTTGCCTAAAGCGGGCGGCAAATACAGCATGTATGCCGCGATCATTGTCAAAAAAGTGGATGCGCAAACCCGTTCTAAAACCAGCATCAACGATTTGCTGCGTGATTAAATTTAAATTATTTTAAAAATATTTTAAAAATATTTTAAAAATTTAAATAACTCAAAAAAGGCCACCCCATGAGCGCAATGAAACGAATTTTGGAACTGATGGTCGACAAACACGCCTCAGACGTTTATTTGTCCGCCAATGCGGTGGCGCTGATCAAAATCAACGGCACCAGCGTGTCGTTCAACAACCAAGTGCTGGGCGCAACAACGCCGCTGAACTTGCTGTCAGAAATCGTCACCAGCGCACAAATCGAAGAGCTCAAAGAAACCGGCGAGCTGAACATGTCCATCCAATTGCCTGAATTGGGCAATTTCCGCATCAGCGCCATGCGCCAGCGCGGCAGCTATGCGGTGGTGATTCGTTACATTCCGCTGAATATTCCACCGTTTGACACCTTGCATTTACCGACTCAACTGACCCATTTGGTGATGGCCAAACTCGGTTTGGTGTTGATGGTGGGTTCCACCGGCTCGGGCAAAAGCACGACTTTGGCGTCGATGTTGGATTACCGAAACGAACGTGTCACCGGCCACATTTTAACGGTGGAAGACCCGGTTGAATACCTCTTCTCCTCCAAACGCAGCGTGGTCAACCAGCGTGAAGTCGGCACGGACACGATGACCTTACAAACCGCGCTAAAAAATGGTCTGCGCCAAGCGCCTGACGTGTTTTTCATTGGCGAAATTCGCGACCGCGAAACCATGACCGCCGCCATCGCGTACGCGCAAACTGGCCACTTGTGCATCGCTACACTGCACGCCAACAACAGCTACCACGCGCTGAACCGCATTTTGAGCTTCTACCCCGTGGAAGTGCGCCCTACGCTTCTCAGCGACTTGTCCACCACACTGAAAGCTGTCATTTCGCAGCGTCTGGTCAAAACCATGCGGAACGAACGCCGCCCAGCTGTTGAAATCATGCTCAACACCCAGTACGTCGCTGAAATGATTGAAAAAGGTGATTTTTCAGGCGTGAAAGATGCGATGCAGAACTCCATGGCACCGGGCTCGCAAACCTTTGAAGACGACTTGGCGCGCATGATTCGTGAAGAAGTGATCAGTCGTGAAGAAGGCTTGGCCTACGCTGACTCGCCCACCAACCTGATCTGGCGCTTGGACAACACGGCCAAAGGTAAAGACATCATGCCTCCTGCCCCCGTAGAGCCGGTTTACGAGCCCGCTTCTTTCGAAAACATTGCCATTCATTGATCCGCCCCCCATTTCTCCATTCCCCCATGCACCGCACTCTGATTCTGGCTGAACAGCTCATCGCCCGCCCCTCCGTCACCCCGCTGGATGGCGATTGCCAAAAACTGATCGCCGAGCGCCTCACGCCGCTGGGTTTTGTGTGCGAAACGGTGGAAAGCGGACCCGCTGATTTCAGTGTCATTAATTTATGGGCAAAAAGGCCTTCAGCCGGCGTATTACCTGCCTCAACGGCTATAAATAATATAGCAAATAATCAACTTAATAATTCCAAAT
>JBEBJY010000089.1:0-8304 GCA_040079635.1 Burkholderiaceae bacterium
GGCTTACAACTGGGGCGAGGGCTCAGTCGGGCGCGCGATTGCAAAAAACCAGCGTGAAGGTTTGGCGACGGATTACAGCAGTCTAAGCATGCCAGACGAAACACGCAATTACGTGCCCAAACTGTTAGCGGTGAAAAACATTGTGGCTAATCCGCAGGTGTTCAATGCGACTTTGCCGGAGATTCCGAATCATCCCTACTTTCAAAGCGTCACCATCACGCGTGATTTAGATGTTGCTTTGGCCGCTAAACTGGCCGAAATCAAGCTAGAAGATTTCAAATCACTGAATCCTTCAGCAAACAAGCCTGTCATTTTTGCCGCAGGCACCCCGCGCATTTTGTTGCCATGGGACAGTGCAGGCATTTTTGAACGCAATTTGTCTATTCATAACGGACAAACGGCGGGGTGGACGGTTTGGATTGCGCCAGCGACGATGAAAGTCGTGGATGCTGCGAAACGCGTGGGCATGAACGAAACGCAGTTTCGAGAGTTGAATCGCATCCCACCGCGCATGTTGATCAAGCAGGGTTCTACGCTGTTGGTGCCACGGTCAGCCAAGCAAGACAAAGATGTGTCTGAGCATGTGGCCGACAATGGGCAGGTCAGCTTTTCACCTGAAATTGTGCTGAAAAGAATGCTGGTGAAGTTGCGCAAGTCTGAAACCGTTGCCTCCATCGCGAAACGCTATAAAGTGACTGTTGCCAGCGTTGCTGATTGGAACAAAGTAGCTGCTGCAAGCACTTTCAATGCAAAACAATCGGTTGTTTTGTATCTGCCAGCTAAAGCAAAATCATTCGCTAAGAAGGGTGCTGCTAAAGCAGCTAAGGGCGGCAAAACTGCAAAACTAAGTCGCGCTAGTAAATCCAAATAGCGGATATGGATACATAGCGAAATAATCATCACAACCAAACTGACCAGTAAACTTGCAAAATTGGCTAAAAACTCCGCCTGGCCAGTATCTTTTGGACTGGGAAAAAGTACAGCTTGACCGTGTGGTGGCTGATGTTTTTGGCTACCATGCCCTACAGTTGGGTTTGCCAGACTTGAATGCTTTGCAAGCCAGTCGTATGCCTCATCGTTGGGTAGCGTCACCCTATTTGCCTGAAGAAGCTGATGTTTTTGCTATAAATAACATAGCTGATAAGGCAATAAATACGCCGGCTAGGGTTGAAAATAAAGACCAAAAATCAGATCTTAAAGACGATCAACTCGATGGTGGAAAAATAGCTTTTTTCACAGAGTTTGAAGCGCTTCCTTTTGCTGAAAACAGCTTAGATTTACTGATTTTGCCGCACAGTCTAGAACTCAGCCCTGATCCACATGCCACGCTGCGCGAGGCAGAGCGCGTTTTGATGCCGGAGGGTAAATTGATCATTTGCGGCTTTAATCCCTTGAGTTTGTGGGGGTTTAAGCAAAAGAGAAGCCATCTCTACAAGCGGCTGAATTTTGGCGATTTGTACTTGCCAGAAGCGGGTGAAATGATTGCATATAGGCGTTTGCGGGATTGGTTACGGCTGCTCAATTTTGATGTTGAACCGGGTCATTTTGGATGCTATCGGCCTGCTGTCAGAAGTGCCGGCCTGCTGCAACGTTTTGCATGGATAGACAAATTAGGTGGACGGTACTGGCCTATTTTTGGTGCGGTCTACTTTGTAGTCGCTGTGAAACGCGTGCGCGGCATGCGTATGATCAGCCCTATTAAAAAGCTAAATAAAATTACAAATACTGCTCCTGTTTCTGTAGTTAATAAAGCAATAAATACGCCGGCTACAGTCGAAAAATAAGTAATATTTAGTTGAAATTTCATGAATAAAATAATAATTTACACAGATGGCGCTTGCAAAGGTAACCCAGGCCCCGGCGGATGGGGGGCAATTCTGCGGTCAACGGGGCATGTTGAAAAAGAACTCTATGGCGGAGAGCTTTTGACGACTAACAACCGCATGGAAATGACGGCTGTGATTGAGGCTTTGACCGCCTTGAAAAGACCATGTGATATTGCGTTGTATATCGACAGTAAATACGTGCTTCAAGGCATCACGGAGTGGCTGCCAGGATGGAAAGCAAAGGGCTGGAAGACGGCGGCTAAACAGCCAGTGAAGAACGTAGACCTGTGGCAAAAGCTGGACGCGCTTGTAAACACCGGCGGACATACAATTGAATGGTGTTGGGTTAAGGGACACGCGGGCGACCCCGGCAACGAACGCGCCGATGCTTTGGCGAATAGGGGTGTTTTGCAGGCACTTAGCGGTAAGTGAATGTTTTCCTTGGGGCTTTAAAGAGTTTGTAAAGTCTTTGTAAAGTCGTGCTTTGTTAAGTATGTTTGCTTGACCGCTTGTGTATAACTAAAACAATTTAAAACTGAGACAAATATTACATTTATGGCTTCAAAATCGGTTTATTCAATCGTCGCTGTTGTAGGCATTGCTGCGGCTTCTGGGGCCGCTTGGTGGTATCAAAACAAAGCGCCAGTCGCAACAACATCAAATTCTGTAGCCTCTGGTGGAGCTGTTAGTGGTTCAGCACCAAGCTCAGCAACGGCAGGTTCCACAGGTGGGGCTGGTACTGCTTCTGCTGGAAATGCGACAACACCCCTGCGTCCTCCTTCGGTTGAATCGGCCAAAGTTGAGATCATGAAGTTGACTGACGACACGCAGGCAGTAGGTAGTTTGAAGTCGCGGCAAGGTGTCACGCTGCGGCCTGAGGTGAGCGGGCGCATCACCCAGCTTAATTTCAAGGATGGGGAGCGGGTTAAAAAAGGGCAATTGTTGGTGCAATTTGACGATCAGTTGCAACTGGCACAAGTCAAGCAAAGTCAGGCTGAATTGTCCATCGCACAAGCCAATCACAAACGCAACCAAGAGCTGGTTGCGCAAAACTTTATCAGCAAGCGTTCCGTGGACGAAAGTGCTGCAAATTTAGAAGTGGCACAAGCCAAATTATCGCTTTCGCAGGCCACAGCAGCACGCCTCAAAATCATCGCACCGTTTGACGGTATGGCTGGAATTCGCACCGTCAATGTCGGTGATTACTTGAAAGATGGCGGTGATATCGTCAATATTGAAGACATTGCCGCTGTGTTTGTGGATTTTCGACTTCCTGAGCGCTTTCAAAGTAAAGTGAAAAAAGGCCAACAAGCGCAGGTCGATATGGATGCGTTGCCTGGTCGCAAATTTTCAGCCGTGATTCAAGCGATTGACCCCTTACTAGATGCCAACGGCCGATCGGTTGGTGTACGCGCTTGTATAGATAACCGTCAAAATCAACTGCGACCCGGCATGTTTGCACGTGTGAATACAGTTTTTAGTGAACGCGAAAAAGCGGTGGTTGTGCCTGAAGAGGCGATTGTGCCGCAGGGCGGTAAGCAGTTTGTGATCAAACTACTTGATGGCGCTGACAAAGGGACTGAAAAAGAAACGAAAACCACCCAGCGGGTTGAGGTGAAAGTAGGCATTCGTCGCCCGGGTAAGGTTGAGATTTTAGAAGGCTTGGCAGAAGGCGATGAAGTTGTTACAGCGGGGCAGCAACGCGTTCAAAAAGATGGCACATCTGTCAAAGTGGTTGAGCTTGGCAAACCTGGTGGCAAACCACCGGGGTCTGCATCAGGCTCACCATCGGCGGGTGCTTCTGCCGTCAATCCAGCGCCTTTACCTGCGGTAGCAGCTACCGCGACAACGCCACCAACGGCAGCGATTGCAGTGCCCGTATCATCGCCTGCAATGCCTGGTAAACCACAAGCTATAGCTAAAGCTGCTCAAAAGCCTTTGCAAGGGCCAAACCCATGTTTGGAAAGTGCTTCTGCTGTTGATGCCAAATCTGCTGGGAACATGAGAAGGAAATCCTGATGCAACTCGCAGAAACGTCAATACGAAGGCCCGTACTTGCGACGGTTTTGTCACTGCTGGTTTTGTTGATTGGTGCGGTCAGTTTTACCCGCTTGTCAGTCAGAGAGTATCCAAAAATTGACGAACCTGTCGTCACGGTCAGTGTGCGCTATCCAGGCGCTTCTGCTGAAGTGGTTGAGTCACAAATTGCGAAAACGCTTGAAGATTCCATCGCGGGTATTGATGCGGTTGACGTGATTACCTCCGTTAGCCGTGCTGAGCAAGCGCAAATCAGTGTTCGTTTCCGTTTGGAAAAGGATGCTGATGCGGCCGCAGCAGAAGTACGCGATCGCACATCCCGAGTGCGAAATCGTTTGCCGCAAGCTATTGACGAGCCTGTTATCGCTAAAGTGGAGTCAGATGCTTTCCCAGTTATTTGGCTGGCTTTTTCAAGCGAAACTTTGAACCCGTTACAAATCAATGATTTGGTCAATCGTATTGTTAAACCACGCCTTCAAACGGTCACGGGGGCGGCAGATGTCCGTATTTTTGGTGAACGGAAATATGCCATGCGGGTGTGGCTGGACACCGACAAACTAGCAGCCTACAAGTTAACAACGCAAGATGCCGAAGATGCGATTCGGCGCAACAATATCGAAATTCCAGCTGGGCGCATTGAATCAACCTCGCGTGAATTCAGCGTTACATCGCAGACGAGCTTAGAAAAAGCGGGTCAATTTTCTGATATTGTGATTAAAACTGTTAACGGTTTCCCTGTAAAAATGCGCGATGTTGCTCGCATTCAAGAAGGGCCTGCGGAAGAGCGTAGCTCCGTTCGCTTGAATGGGAAATACGCGATTTCGGTAGGTGTGATTCGCCAAGCCACTGCCAATCCTTTGGTTTTATCCAAAGGTGTGCGCGACATGATTCCCAAGCTGAAAGCGGATTTGCCAGCCGACATGTCAATTGATGTTGCGAACGATAACTCTGTGTTCATCGAGCGCTCTATCAGCAATGTTTATAAAACGATTCTCGAGGCCATTGTTTTAGTGGCGTTGGTTATTTTTGTATTCCTGCGTACTTTTCGCGCCTCCATCATTCCTATTATCACCATCCCTGTTAGTTTGATTGGTGCGTTTGCGATGATGGCACTGGCAGGTTTCACCATCAATACACTGACGTTGCTTGCGCTTGTTTTAGCCATCGGTTTGGTGGTTGATGATGCGATTGTTGTATTAGAAAATATATATCGTCACATTGAAGAGGGCTTAGATCCGTTTTCAGCTGCCATCAAAGGCGTTCGTGAAGTTGGATTTGCAGTGGTCACCATGACGGCGACATTGGTTGCTGTCTATGCGCCGCTAGCGTTTACACCGGGTCGAACTGGGCGTTTGTTTGTTGAATTCGCATTGGCGCTAGCAGGAGCCGTGGTCGTCTCAGGTTTTGTGGCGTTAACTTTATCACCGATGATGTGTTCGCTGCTACTGAAGCACAACCCAAATCCAAATTGGTTTGATCGCACCATGGAGCGAATCTTGACCAGCATTTCAAACGGTTATAGCAAGTTGTTGAGATGGATTGTCACAACAGGGTATGACACACAATACCAAGAGTCTGGTCTTTTTGCTTCTGTTAAACGTACTTTCCTTCATACACGTTGGCTAGTTTTGGGGGTGATGGCAATATGCGCAGTTTCAATCTATTTGATTTTGCCAAACATGAAGCGCGAGCTTTCACCGTTGGAAGACCGTGGGGTGATATTGGCCGTGGTCAATGCGCCAGATGGTTCCACGTTAGACTTTACTTCGCGCTATGTGAGTGCCATGGAAAAAACGGGTATGCAGTACAAAGAATTCGACAGAATTTTTGTGACGGCAGGTAACCCAACAGTGTCGCAAGCAAACGTTTTTTATCGTGCAGTCGATTGGGATGAACGAAAAAAAACGACGCTAGAACTAGCACGCGAAATGCAGCCTAGTTTTGGTCGTTTAGCTGGAGTCACAGCTTTTCCAATCACGCCACCCTCGTTGGGGCAAGGTTTTCGTGAACGTCCCATCAATTTTGTTTTGGTGACATCTGAGAGCTATCAAAACCTCAATGGTGTCGCGCGGCAATTTATGGATGAAATTGGCAAAAATCCAGGATTTTTAACACCGGATATTGATCTTCGTTTGAACAAACCAGAACTCAAAATCGATGTTGACCGTGCAAAGGCAAGTGATTTGGGTGTGAGTGTAGAGGTCGTAGCGCGAGCCATCGAAACAATGCTAGGTGGTAGAAATGTGACACGATACAAACGTGATGCCGATCAATACGATGTGATTGTTCAAACGCAAGCTTCTGGTAGAGACACACCGGACGATATCGAAAAAATATTCGTACGTGGTCGCAACGAAGCCATGATTCCGTTGTCAGCTTTGGTTAAAGTGCGAGAAGCTGTTGCGCCACGGGAGTTGAATCACTTTGGACAACGCCGTTCTGTATCGATTACTGCAAATTTGGCGCCTGAATACTCTCAAGGACAGGCTTTACAATTTTTAGATGAGACCGCTAAAAAGGTTTTAAAGCCGGGTTACAGCACTGATTTGAACGGCAGCTTGCGTGAATTTAAAAATTCGCAAGGCTCGCTTGGTTTGGTATTTGCGCTTGCTTTGTTGTTTATTTTCTTGGTTTTGGCGGCTCAGTTCGAGAGTTTCATAGATCCATTTGTCATTATGTTGTCTGTGCCCATGTCTATGATTGGCGCGCTCCTAGCTTTGCAGTGGACCGGTGGATCACTGAACGTTTATTCTCAAATTGGTTTGATCACTTTAGTAGGCTTGATTACCAAACACGGTATTTTGATTGTGGAATTTACCAACCAACTACGTGGCACTGGTTTGAGCATGGTTGAGGCTTTGATCAAGGCATCGACCCAACGTTTGCGGCCGATTTTGATGACGACTGGTGCTATGGTTTTGGGGGCGTTGCCGCTTGCATTGTCAACGGGTGCGGGTGCAGAGAGTCGTATTCAAATCGGGTGGGTTATTGTTGGCGGTATGTCACTCGGTACGCTTTTGACAATTTTTGTAGTGCCAACCATGTACAGCATATTTGCTCGTAAAGCTGTTCCTGGCGCTAAAACGACTATAGAGAATACGCAACCTGCTTTGATGCATGCGCCAGAGTTTGTGGCTAAGTAAAAATGTCACCTGCCACTCAAAAGTGACGATGTTAAATGACGCCGTCAAACATCATCACATCAATCTCATCGCCAACTTCGACTGAGCTTTGGTTGTGGTGAAGCACAATCAAACCATTGGCTTGAACCATAGAGCTCAAAACGCCCGAACCTTGGTTGCCTGTGGTTTTTACTTGCAACTTGCCATCAATAGCAGTACTAACGGTACCGCGCTGGTATTCTGTGCGGCCAGGTTTTTTGCGAATAGCTTCAGTGCTGCGCGCTTTTAACAGCGGCAAATTAGTTGCGGTGCTCCCCATCATGCGTAATAAAGCTGGACGAACAAATGCCAAAAAGGTAACCATAACGGCAACTGGGTTGCCAGGCAGGCCAAAAAGCACGGCACTTTGATGATTTGAGCCGATGCGGCCAACTGCCATCGGTCTGCCAGGCCGCATGGCTATTCGCCAAAAAGCGACGCCACCTGAGTCCGCTCCAAGCTTCTTCATCATGGCTCGGGTGTAATCGGCCTCACCAACGCTGACGCCACCACTGGTAATAATGGCATCAGCGACACTAGCCGCTTCTATGAATGCAGCCTCTAAAAGTGCCGGTTCATCACGAACGACACCCATGTCAACCACTTCGCATCCCATGCGGCTTAGCAAACCAAAAACGGTGTATCGGTTGCTGTCATACACGGCACCCTCGCGCGGTGCATCACCTAAACTTAGAATTTCATCGCCAGTAGAAAAGTAAGCAATGCGAACTTTGCGGTAAACCTTGACTTTGGGCAATCCTAAGCTTGCCAATAATCCTAATGCAGCGGGTGTCAAATGAGCGCCCTTCAACAAAGCCGGAAAACCTAACTGCAAGTCTTCACCGGCTTTGCGTCGGTTATCTCCTGTTTGTAATGCGTTTGGCGCAATTGTGATTTGAGTTTTTTCCGCATTCAAGGTCGTCATCTCTTGCGGCACGACAGTATCAAGGCCATCAGGCATGATTGCACCAGTCATGATTTTGAGGCATTGCCCCAGTTCGACTGTGCCTTTCCACGCTTTACCAGCCAAAGCTGTGCCTACAACCACCAAAGTTAATGGCGTATCTGATGTTAATTGAGAGCCAATAAACGCAAAACCATCCATCGCTGAGTTGTCATGCGGTGGCACGCTGATGGGCGAGAAGATGTCTTCTGCCAAAACCCTATTCAAGCCGTCAAACAAGGTAACTGTTTCGATCTCTACGACTGGATTTACAAGCTCTGTAAGAAAAGCATTTACCTTATCAGCACGCAATGAATGAGGGTCATAGCCAGCAAGT
>JBEBJY010000090.1:0-8190 GCA_040079635.1 Burkholderiaceae bacterium
TCAGACAACTTCAATGTTGCACTGACGCTGCCCGAGCGGCCATCTTCAAACTTCACAACGGTTTCGATAAATTGCTCGGTTTTTCCGGCATACAAACCATCTACCAGTGCTGAATATTTATCAGCGATGAAGCCGCGACGTACTTTGTTGGTGCGCGTCAACTCGCCATCATCTGCATCCAGCTCTTTGTGCAAGATCAGGAAACGACTAACTTGACTGCCTGCCAGCATGGTGTCCGCACTTAAATCTGCATTGACTTTTTCAACGCATTCTTTGATGAGCTGGTACACCTCTGGCTTTTGCGCCAAATCGGTGTAGCCGGCATAGGATAAATTGCGACGTTCTGCCCAGTTGCCCACAGCATCAAAATCGACATTGATCATGACGCAAACTTTTTCGCGGCCATCGCCATAAGCGACAACTTCTTTGATGTGTTGGAAAAACTTGAGCTTGTTTTCTACGTACTTGGGTGCAAACATCGCACCGTCAAACGCGCCACCTTGGATGCGGCCTACATCTTTCACGCGGTCAATGATTTTTAAGTGACCATGCGCGTCTAAAAAGCCCGCATCGCTGGTGTGGTACCAGCCGCCTTCGGTCAACACCTCATCGGTTGCCGCTTTGTTTTTGTAATATTCTTTGAATAAACCGGGTGATTTCACCAATACTTCACCGTTGTCTGCTACTTTGATCTCTACGCCGTTGCACGGAATGCCTACGGTGTCCGCACGGGCTTGGTTGTCCGGCTGCTGACACACAAATACAGCCGTTTCGGTTGAACCGTACAACTGCTTCAAGTTGATGCCGATGGAGCGATAAAAGGTAAACAAATCAGGACCAATCGCTTCGCCTGCGGTATAAGCCACGCGGACGCGGCTCATGCCCAAGTTGTTTCTCAGTGGGCCGTAAACCATCCAATTGCCCAACGCGTACTTCAAGCTGTCAAGCATACCGACAGACGTGCCGTCTGTCTTCGCTGGACCCACCTTTTGCGCCACGTCCATGAAGTAATGAAACATCTTGCGTTTGAAAACACCCGCGTCTTCCATGCGAATCATCACACTGGTAAGCAAGCCTTCGAACACACGCGGCGGTGCAAAGTAATAAGTTGGACCGACTTCCTTCAAATCAATCGTCGTTGTCGCGGCAGACTCTGGACAATTCACCACATAGCCACAAGCCAACCACTGCGAATAGCTGAAAATGTTTTGACCAATCCATGCTGGCGGCAAATACGCCAGCACTTCTTCGTGGCTGGTCAATTTGTCAAAGTTAGCACCTGATTCTGCGGCGTTCAGCAAGCTGTTGTGCGTATGCACGACACCCTTTGGGTTGCCCGTTGTGCCCGATGTGAAAAACATGGCAGCGACATCTTCAGCTTGCGCTTTTTCAACTTCTGTTTTAAAAAACACTGGCTGTTTGGCCGCAAATGCTTTACCGCTATCCAGCAACGTCTCCAAACTTGCCAGACCTGGCTCGTCGTATTTACGCAAACCGCGCGGGTCATCGAAGTAAATGTTCGACAGTTGCGGGCATTGCGGGCTAATCTCTAACAACTTATCAACTTGCTCTTGGTCTTCGGCAAATGCAAATCGCACGTCTGCATTGTTAATAGGAAACACGCATTCCAGCGCAGCAGCATCTTGGTACAAGGGAATCGGCACCGCGCCCAGCGCTTGCACAGCAAGCATCGTGGCATACAAACGAGGACGGTTCGCACCGACAACCACCATGTGGTCACCACGCTTCAGCCCCGCCTCATGCAAGCCACAAGCCAAGTGCTCGACCATCGTTGCCAAGTCTGCCCAAGTCAGCGCCTGCCAGATACCGTATTCCTTTTCGCGCATGGCTGCGTCCTGCGGGCGCTCTGCGGCGTGCTTTAACAATAATCTGGCAAATGTGGTCTGCATCTCAATGGTTCCAAAAGATCTGTGGTCTGATGTTTTGGATATTAGGACACTATTTGACGTTATGTTGTCGTTTGGACGACAATTGAGGCCTTGATTGCCTAGGACTTTCCCTATATGACTCGCGCCCAAAATCCTAAATATCACCTTGAACACACGCTACACCAACGCCGCCGCAACCCTAGCGACTT
Source organism: Burkholderiaceae bacterium (assembly GCA_040079635.1). Lineage (GTDB taxonomy): Bacteria > Pseudomonadota > Gammaproteobacteria > Burkholderiales > Burkholderiaceae_C > Aalborgiella. The sequence continues at coordinate 2,099 of JBEBJY010000090.1, forward strand.
CGAGCTGGCGGGCATTCCGTGGCTGGCATTTTTAGACGACAAACAGCGTGAAAAAGCCATCAACGACATCGATGTAACTGATGCCGAACCGGGCGATTATGTCTGCCGCACCGGCCGACCCGTCACCTATTGGTTCGGCTTGGTACAAGGCTTGCTCAAAATGAGCAGCGACAACGCACAAGGCCAAACCATCACCTTCACCGGCGTGCCGCCCGGCGGCTGGTTTGGTGAAGGCACGGTGATGAAGCGCGAGCCCTACCGCTACAACATCCAAGCCCTGCGAAAAAGCACCATCGCCGGCCTACCCGTAGCCACGTTTGACTGGCTGCTGGACAACTCCATCGGCTTCAACCGCTTTGTGATGAGCCAGCTCAACGAACGCCTAGGCCAATTCATCGCCGCACGTGAAATCGACCGCATGACCAACCCCGACATCCGCGTCGCCCGCAGCCTAGCCGCCCTCTTCAACCCCGTGCTCTACCCTGGCGTGGGCGAAGTGCTGCGCATCACGCAGCAAGAGTTAGCCTATTTGGTCGGTTTATCGCGGCAAAGGGTGAATGAGGCGCTGACCAACCTGTCGGACCAAGGCACGATCAAGGTGGAATATGGCGGTTTGCGGGTGCTGGATATTCATGCGCTGAGGACGCGGAATTTTTGACACGGAACTTTTAGCGCGGGACATCTAAAGTTTAAAATTCATGCCTCAAATTGGCATATAGCCGGCGTATTTATTGCTTAAATAGCTATAAATTATGCAGCAAAATAGGCAAACCTCGCCCGATTCAAACCACCACCTCGGCCTCCAAATCCCCCGCAATCAACCGGAACTGCTCCAAAGCAGCTTCCAAATCATCCACAATCTCCTGCGCGATCACATCCGGAGGGGGCAGGTTATCGCTGTCCGCCAGTGAATCATCTTTGAGCCAAAAAATATCTAGGCTAGCTTTATCCCGCGCAATTAAATCAGCATAGTCATAGGCGCGCCAGCGGCCATCAGCCGCCTCGGGCGACCACGTGGCCTTGCGATCATGCCGGTTCGCCGGGTTGTAGAGCGTGACGAACTCGTCTAGGTGCTCTCGGCGCAATGGGTTGGTTTTGAGCGTGAAGTGCTGGTTGGTGCGCAGGTCGTAAATCCAGAGCTTCTTCGTCCACGGCTTCTCAGAGGCTGGTTTGCGCTCAAAAAACACCACATTCGCTTTGACGCCCTGCGCATAAAACAAACCGGTGGGCAGACGTAAGAGCGTGTGTACATCGCACTCGTGCAGCAATTTCTTGCGGATGGTCTCTCCTGCGCCACCCTCAAACAGCACATTGTCAGGCAGCACCACCGCCGCGCGGCCATGCTGTTTGAGCAGGGTTTTGATGTGCTGCACAAAGTTGAGCTGCTTGTTGGACGTGGTGGCCCAGAAGTCGTCCCGCTCAATCACGTCTTTTTCGGTGCTGACCTTGCCTTCAGCCCCGGTGATCATGGTGCTGCTCTTCTTGCCGAAGGGCGGATTCGCCAGCACCACCTCAAAGCGCTCGCCAGGGTCGGCGGCCAATGCGTCGGCCACCACGATGGGCACGGATTTATCGGAGCCAATGCCATGCAGCATCATGTTCATCGCTGCTAGACGGGCGGTGCTTTGCACCAGCTCCCAGCCGCGCAAAGCCTCTTCTTTGAGGTGCTTCTTCTGCTCACGTGTCAAATTGGGGTTGTGGTCCGCCACATGGTTGTGGGCCGCGAACAAAAAGCCGCCCGTGCCGCAAGCCGGATCGCAAATCGTCTCACCCGGCTTGGGCGCAATGCAGTCCACCATGGCCTGAATCAGCGGGCGCGGCGTGAAGTACTGCCCAGCCCCGCTTTTGGTGTCTTGCGCGTTCTTCTCCAGCAGGCCTTCGTAGGCGTCGCCTTTCACATCCGCGCCCATAGCCGACCAGTTTTCGCAGTCGATCAAGTCCACCACCAGCCGGCGCAGTTTGGCCGGGTCTTGAAACTTGTTCAGCGCCTTGGCGAAGATCAGGCCGATGGTGCCCTTCTCGGCTCCCAGCTTTTCAAGCAGGTGGCGGTAGTGGTCAAACAGCTCGTCGCCGTCTTTGGCCAGCAATGATGGCCAGTCGTAGCCCTTGAGAATGGGGCTGGGTGACTCACCGGTGAGGTTAAACGGCGGCTTGCTGCGCTCGTCGGCCATTTTGAGGAAGAGCAAATACGTGAGCTGCTCGACATAATCGCCGTAGCTCATGCCGTCGTCGCGTAGCACGTTGCAGTAATTCCAGAGTTTCTGGACGATGGTGGCTGAGTTCATGGGTCGGGGTCTTTGTAACTAGGTATCAAGTAAGCCGCGCATCAGGGCATTGAGCCCGTCAAGTGCGCGGTCGGGTTCGTTGGCATTCATCTCATTGGATAACTGGCTCGGCTGGGTGGGATCGATTTGCTGCTGCAATACCCGAGCGACTTGTTTCTGGCCGGTTGCATCCAGCAGTTGACGAATATCGTAGCCCAGCATACGCGCGCCTGCCAGTTCGTAATCAAAATCGTCGCTTTGCGTCCAGTCCACAAAGTCGCCATAGAGCCGCGATTCGTTGTCTGCAGCCAAGTAATGCCGCAAAATCATCTGCAGATCATGTGCATCTTTGCGTGGGGACTGGTAGTGCCGGTCTTGCCAGCACATGATTTTGAGCACGGTGAGCGCTGGCAATGACACCAGCCGCGTGTGTACCTGGCCAGGTAACAGCACGGGGTGCGCCGTCGCCAACGCTTCGCGAAAACCAAAGACGTCCATGGCAAATTCACCCCGTGGTGGCCAGGCAATCTTTCGTTCATCGGTCTCAATCCCGCCAAAGGGAACCAGATCGACCGGCAAACCGCTGGTGTGCCAAAGCCTGTGGGCTGCGCTGCCCTGCGCCCTGAACGCCCCGCTGTCAATCAAGCGTTCGCGCAAAGCGCCAAAAGCGACCCAGTCTGGCACCGCCAAGGCAAAGTCAATGTCTTCGGTTTGGCGCTGCATCTTGACGCCACACCGGTACAGCAGATGCAAATCACGCGCAAAAGCACCCACAATCAGCGGCGCAATGCCCATGGGCGCTGCGGCGGCCTCCACATCCGCAACCACGCGGGTATGCAAGGCAAGCTCAGAACGCAGGGAGAAGTCGAGCAAGGTATTCGTCATAGACCAGTTGTGCGGTTTCAATGCAGCGGGCGTCGCCGGTTGCGAGTAAATCGGCGTACACCAGCACGGGGTGCACGGTGTCTGGCCGGGTTGTGGTTGCCATATTCCCCCAAAACGGTTTGCGCCACTCAAGCACACGGTCGCCCGTCTGCCCGCCGCGCGCCATGGTCATGCGTTGCTCCATCAGCAGCTGGGGGGCAAGCCTGTCGGCATAGATCGTGAGTATGCCCGGTTTGAGGTATTGCACCAGCAGATTCGCCGCTGGCTCGCCACCCCACAAGGCCGGCGCCTCCAGCGGCCACTGTGGCCAATCGTCAAAATCTTTCACCACATAGGTCATATGCAAGGTCTTGGCCCGCAGCCGGCGCGCATAGGTCAGCGCCCATTCGTCCAGCAAGCGTTTGGTGGCATTCAGGCGGCGATGCTTTGACAGCATCATCACATGCCCGGCTTGCTGCAAGTCGGCCAGTACAGCCGGAATGGCCCCCAAAGCCACCCCCGCCGCCGCCGCAATGGCGCGTTGCGGTGCGTCGGCCAGCGCTGGCTCGCACAGCAGCGCAAAAATCACCTTCAAACCCGTGGTGGTGTAGGCCTTGCCCGCATGTGGCGCTATCGCCGTGTTCTGCAGCTTGCGACCCTTCAGGTAAACCAGCAAGCCAGGGCCGTCCAAGTAAATATTACCTGCCGTGTCCACAAACTGCTGCTTTTGTGCATACAGCTTTTCGGCCATGGGGGGCGTGATGTAGTCCGTGACCAGCAAAGGTGCGAACCCGGTAACCGCTGCGGCGTGCTGCAGCTGCATGGTTGCCGCCCCCAGCGTGGCTGGCGTCAGCCTGTTTTTAAGCTCCACCACGTAATCAACCAACCGCCCCTCCCGCCCGACGCGCAGCCAAGCATCCGCCTTGAACGGCAGCAACTTTTGGGTCGGCTCCTGCGTGACGAGCACCTCCAAACCCAGCTGTTTTAGCTGGGTTACGGCACGGTCAATCAAGGTAGATGCATCCATTTGTTCAATATTTGAGCTTGTTCACTTTTCATGAACATAGCAATATTTTATACCAAATTGCCATTTGTTCAATATTTAAGTGTGTTCATAAAACATGAACGTCAGACAAATAGCAAATTCGTCATTTCAGTCGCGGCGAGATAAAACCCGAAATTTACCCTTTAAATGAGCCTCTAGCCGGCGTATTTATTGCCTAAGTAGCTATATTATTTATAGCAAAATCCCGCTCTTCAGCTTGATTGAACGCTTGCTGGTCGATCTTGAAAAGCACGTTGCAGCGTCGCCTGCCGCAGCGCCTGCGCACGTTTGAGGTTGGCATCGACTTCGACCTGCACAACAAGGATGAGGGATAGCCGTCGGTCAACTTCGGCGACGATGCGATCTTGCTCCATGAGTGGTGGCAATGGAATGGGCAAGCGGCGACACAAATCGAGCGTCAAATTGGTTTGACCTGCAGTTGTCTTTGCTTTACGGATTGCCCAAGCCATGATCGACTGTGTCATCAACGCATGTGCAACAAACTTTGTACTGAGCGGCTTTATCGGTCTAAAACGTGCGACGGCCTGATTCATATTCGCTTCGGTCATCGCGGGCGGAACCACTGAAACCTGACCAAGTGGAGGACCTACGATATTGATAAGTACGTCGCCCGCTAACACTTGCGAACGAAGCAATTCACCTTCGTGCGTAGCGCGGCTCACGAATGCAGGTTTGTATGTGTGGTTCAGGGTGCCATCAAAAGTCAGGTTGTAGACTTTCAAAAACTGCACATCGCCGGGGGGATCCAAAAGTTTATTTGCGGCTGGCGTTGTCCCTTTGGTAATGAAACTTGACAGCTGCTCTGCACTTGCCCACACCCACCCATTGGGCAGATTGGTCAATCCACCGACTTCAACGATAGAGGGCTCTTCGTATTTGCCACGACTAACCCATTCGGTTCTGCGCGTCTCCAAAATCCGCTGCAAAAGCTGCTCCCCAGTCTCAAAGTCGCGCCCTTCGCGGCGGGCAAGTTCGGCCTCAAGGGGGACGAGGCGGCCTTCTACGGCGTCTTTGAGGACGGAGGCTTTGTAGCGTTTGAGGTTGGCCTTGACGCGCTTCAGGTTGGCGACGGCTTCGTCGAGGCGGGAGAACTGTTTTTCTATTTCGGCGACGATCTCCGTCTGCACTTCCACAGGCGGCAGAACAACTGGCGTCTGCCCTAGCGTTTTCAGATACACGCCCTTTTGTGCCGTACCCCTCGCATTCGCTTCAAAGTGCTTTTGGATCGCAGGGGACTGCAACTGGTAGCAAAGAAACTTTGGCAAGAGATTTTCTGCAGGCGTAAGCACTGCAACGCTCCGCTGCAGCGAGAACGGCTGCGAACCCTCCGGTACAACGGCAGTGCGGCCAATGGTTCCAACAATCGTCAGCAATACATCGCCTGCTGCAATGCGCGTGCGAGCGTTTTCAGAAACGAACGCGCTTTCACTGATGAGTCGGTAGTCGTCGAAAAGAACCTGCCCGCGATCAATGTTGCGTGCGCTGAGCATCGGCAATCCCGTTTCCTGTTTCGGCGGCGGATTGTGTGAGCCATCGACCAGCTTCGTAACGACTCCGCGGAGATTTCGCGTTTCCCAAACTGGAGAAGATGCAACCATCACGCCGCCAACTCCCGATTCATCGCCTCAAGCACCTTAGGCAGTTCCGCGCCAAAGAGCTGGTGCACCTTGCCGATGCCGCCCTGCTGGGCAAAGGGGGAGTATTCAAAGTCGTCTGGCACTATCGTCAGGTTGCCTGCTATGTGTTCACGGATCATGTCTAGCCAATGGCGTTGTTCGGTTGTAAATAGGGTGCCGGCCTGCGTTTGCTGCGCCAGCCAGGCTTTGAAGTTGGCGTTGACGCGCTCGGGGAAGGGCACGAGCTCATTATCTTGGTGCATGGCAAAGCGCACCAGGCTG
>JBEBJY010000091.1:0-7815 GCA_040079635.1 Burkholderiaceae bacterium
CCCGCTGTTCATGGACCAGTGGCCGACCAACCCATGGCTACACGTCGCTGTGTTGACAACTTATGCGGTGCTGGGGTTCTGGCTGGCGTTGGCGTTGACGCGCAAGCGGTTTAAAGCATAATTTTGCTATATATTTAATAGCTGTTTAGGCAATAAATACGACGGCTAGAGGCCTATTTAACTCCTTAAATTCAAGCTTTTAAGGACTTCTCCATCAGCAGTTCGGATCGTTCGGCCTGCAGCGTTTCGCTTGTCCAGGTGGCATCGGTCTTACACCCTGTACTTGGGCTGCTGGGGCGCGTAGCGGGACAGCTTGTTGTTGCTGGGGTCTGACGGGTCTTACTTGGGCCGGTGGCCGCACATTGGGGTTGACAGGTCGCAGATTGGGGGCGACAGGGCGCACGGCTGGTGTAACAGGGCGGACTTGCGCTGTGGGGGCGCGCCAGTTGTAGCCACTACCGTAACCCGAGCCGTAGCCTGCCCACGGCCGGTTTGACCAGTTTTGGCGCTGCGGATACCACGGGTAGTCGGTGTAATAGTTGTCCCAGTAGTTGCCAATGCTGAATGACACGATGCCCAAGCCAATGGTTGGCCCATAGCTCATCACCGGCACATTGCGGCCTAAGTAGGGGTAAACAATGTTGCCTGAATAAACCCAACCCCGCGAGCTACCTACGATGACATCGCACCATTTGTAGCCTTGCAAACAACCGTAAATGGTCATAGCCGTGCCAGACCCTAAGGTGGCGACAACAGGGTAATCACGCGATGGCCCCGCCCGCATGTTGACTGTTTGAGAGGCATAAGCCAACTGCTGTGCAGCGGCAACCATGGGCACAGCGGCGACAAAAGTTGAGAATAAGTACAGTGCTTTTAGATGGTTTCGCATAGTTTCGTCCTTCAAAACTGCAATAAGCTGTCAGACCCGCACAACCGTGCATGGTTCGATGAAGCTGCTGTAAAAAGTATGACAAAACCTTGCGCGCCTTGCTATCGGCAGGTAGCCGCAAAACTTGTAGGACGCGGCCTTGTCACAATGACAACGCATTACAGAAGAAACACGTCAAAAATACTATGATTTTAATAGCTTAGTAGGCAATAAATACCTCGTCTAGAGGCGAATTTGCCCTGTTATTGAGCCATTTAGAACGGTTTTAAGTGTTTTGCACGGCTTTGATCATATCCGCCGCTTTTTCAGCCACCATGATGACGGGTGCATTGGTGTTACCCGCCACAATGCGCGGCATGATGGAGGCGTCGACCACACGCAGACCAGTGATGCCGTGTACGCGCAACTCGCTGTCCACCACGTTGAGCGGGTTGGCTTGCGGGCCTTCCAGCGGACCCATTCTGCAGGTGCCGACGGGGTGGTAGATGGTGTCGGCGTAGTTGCGGATGACCATTTCAATCTCAATGTCGGTTTTTGCATCAGCCGTAGTGGCTAGCTCTTGGCCACGGTAGCCGGCGAGGGCGGGTTGGCTCAAAATCGTGCGCATTTGCTTGAAACCCTGCACCATGCGGCGCATGTCGTCGGGGTCGGCCAAAAAATTCGGGTCAATCACCGGTGGAGCCATTGGGTCGCTGCTGGCTAGGGTGACACGGCCTCGGCTTTTTGGGCGCATCAGGCAAATGTGGCACGAGTAGCCATGCCCAAACGTCGGCTTGCGGCCATGGTCCACCAGCTTGCCAATGACGAAGTGCAGTTGCAAGTCTGGCGTAGCCTCTTCGGGGCTGGTTTTGATGAAGCCGCCGGCCTCGGCAAAATTGGTGGTCAGCATGCCCGTGCGGTGCTTGCGCCATTCAAAAATGCCTTTGATGGCTTGCGCCAAGCCGCTGAGTGAGACTCCAAACAGGTCTTTCAAATGCGGCGCGTTGACCACCTGAACCACGTCAATGTGGTCGTGCAGGTTTTCACCCACGCCGGGCAAGTTATGTACCACGCCGATGCCGTGTTTTTGCAATTCAGCTGCGGGGCCGATGCCTGACAGCATCAAAATTTGGGGTGATTGCAAAGCTCCAGCGCACAAAAGCACCTCGCGGGACGCTTTGATTTGCTTGACCTCAGAACCTTGGCGGTATTCGACGCCTACGGCACGCTTGCCTTCTAGCAAAATTCGCGTAGTGTGGGCGCTGGTAATGACGGTGAGGTTGGGGCGGCTCAAGTTTGGCGTCAAGTAGGCTTTGGCCGCGCTGTAGCGCTCGCCGTTTTTGTGGGTGACTTGGTGCATGCCCACACCGTGTTGCTCTGCGCCGTTGAAGTCTTTGCTTTCAGGGTGGTCCGCTTGTTTGCCTGCTTCAATGAAAATAGCGCCGTATTTGCTGGGGCTGCGCAGGTCCATCACGTTCAAGGGGCCGCCTTTGCCGTGGAATTCGGCGTCTTGGGCGTCAAAAGTGCGTTCGTTATGTTCGGCCTTTTTGAAGTAGGGCAGCACGTCGGCATAACGCCAGCCGGGGTTGCCCTGCTCGGCCCAGTGGTCGTAGTCGGTTTTGTGGCCACGCATGTAAACCATGGCGTTGATAGAGCTTGAGCCGCCCAGCACCTTGCCGCGTGGTTGGTAGCCTTTGCGGCCGTTCAGTCCTGCTTGTGGCGTGGTTTCAAATTTCCAGTTACCTGTGCCCGTACGGGCTAACAGCGCCAAACCAGCGGGGCAGTGAATCAGCACGCTGCTGTCAGCAGTGCCGGCCTCTAACAAAGCCACTTTGATGTTTGAGTCTTCGCTGAGTCGTGCTGCCAAAACGCAGCCCGCCGAGCCGCCGCCGATGATGATGTAGTCGTACATGGGTAAATTTGCCTAAGTAAGTGTCTAAAGGTATCTAAAACCTAATTTAGTAGCAATATATAGGACGGTTTGGAAAATATTTAAGGAGACTACACCAATGATTGCCCCGATTTACCCTGATGCAATGATTCTGCAAATTAAATCGCACACAATTTAATTGTGTGCTATAGTTCAGTCATGAACGCAGCAAACCACACCGAAAAGACGCAGCAAAGCAACAACTCTGCTTTGCTGTTGGATAACCAACTGTGCTTCGCCTTGTATTCCACGTCTTTGGCGATGACCAAGTTGTACAAGCCGCTGCTAGAAACGCTGGGGCTGACATATCCGCAATATTTGGCCATGCTGGTGCTGTGGGAGCGCGATGGGCTGATGGTGTCTGAACTGGGCGAACGTCTGTTTTTAGACTCCGGCACGCTGACACCGCTGTTGAAACGCTTGGAATCTTCTGGCTTGATCGCCCGCATTCGTGACGTGCAAGACGAGCGTCGGGTTCACATCACACTGACGGCAGCAGGTCGCGCCCTCAAAACGCAAGCTGCAGAGATCCCTAACTGCATTTTGAAAGCCAGCCAATGCAGTCTGCCCGATATTGTGGCGCTGACGCAGCAAGTGCAAACGCTGCGAAATAATTTAAAACCGCCTCAAACTGAGGCATAACTTGAAAGCAGAGAAAACCATGCCTACCAAAATCGAAAAAGTCTTGTACAAAGCCAACGCAACAGCCACTGGCGGCCGTGATGGTCACGCCGTGAGCTCAGACGGCTTGTTGAATGTCAAACTCGCGCCACCAAAAGAGTTGGGCGGCATGGGCGGTGCGACCAATCCTGAGCAATTGTTTGCCGCAGGCTACAGCGCTTGCTTCATGGGTGCGATGAAGCATGTGGCAGGCATGAAAAAACTGACGATTCCTGCAGATGCAAACGTCAATGCTACCGTTGGCATCGGCCAAATCCCAGCGGGATTCGGAATCGAAGCGCAGTTGGTGGTGAGCTTGCCGGGCATGGACCGCACGGCTGCGCAAGATTTGATCGATACAGCGCACCAAGTGTGCCCGTATTCAAACGCAACACGCGGCAACATTGAAGTAAGCTTGGCGTTGGCGTAAATTCATTTAGACGTGTCACTTATGCAGCCTGCCCGACTAGTCGCGGCAGGCTGTTTCGTTTAGAGTGTCGGTATGAGTACACAACAATTCCTAGTCAGCCAAGACCCGCAAGACCAGCTACAACGTACAAAAATACGCACCACCGAAGATGCTCCCTTGGCAGAGGGTCAAATCCGCCTGCGGGTGAACCACTTTGCGCTCACCTCAAACAACATCACTTATGCCGCTTTCGGCGGGGCGATGAACTATTGGAATTTTTACCCAAGCGGTGAAGCGGGCTGGGGCATTATTCCTGTGTGGGGTTTTGCAACGGTGGCGCAATCTTTGCACTCAGGCGTAGCAGTCGGTGAAAAGCTCTATGGTTATTACCCCATGGCCAGTAGTGTGGTGTTAGAGCCAACAAAATTAAACGAAAAAAGCTTTATGGATGGTGCAGCGCACCGTGCAGAACTGCACCCTGTCTACAACCAATACATGCGCACTGCGAGTGACCCGTTTTACAAGCCAGACACCGAAGCCATGCAAGCACTATTGCGCCCGCTTTTCATCACCTCGTGGTTGATTGACGATTTTTTTGACGACAATAAATTTTTTGGTGCAGACACCGCCATTTTGTCCAGCGCGTCCAGTAAAACAGCATATGGCACAGCGTTTCAGCTCAAGCAGCGGGACGGCATTGAAGTTGTTGGCTTAACCTCGCCTAGCAACGTGGCATTTTGTGAAAGCTTAGGTTGCTATCACCGTGTGTTGACGTATGAGCAACTAGACCAAATCAAAGCAGATGCCGCGTGTGTCTATATTGATTTTGCTGGCAATGCAGCTTTGCGTAGCGATATTCATACGCGCTTTGTCAATTTGAAATACAGCTGCTCTATTGGTGGCACGCACGTCGAAAGCTTAGGCGGCTCTAAAGGTCTAGCTGGTCCAAAAGCCATCTTATTTTTTGCACCGGCTCAAATCAAAAAACGCATTGAAGAGTGGGGCGGCGCAGAGTTTGGCAAGCGCATGGTGCAAGCGTGGGGGAGTTTCACGACGGTAGTCACACAATCCACACCGGCTTGGCTGTCAATACAGCAGCATGTGGGTGCAGAGGCGGTGACGCAAGCTTACGCGCAGGTTTTGAGTGGGCGTGGTGACCCGCGCGTGGGTCATATCTTGTCGCTGAGTTGAGTACGCAGCTCTTCGCGCAGACTTCTGACTTCAGCGCGCAAAGAGCCAATTTCTTGCATCAAATCACGCTCGATTTGGCGCTCTTCAGTTTCTACAAACATGGCGGCAACTGAGGCCGTTACCAGCGACAGCACCGCCAAACCTAATAAAACGACAACGACTGAAAATGCGCGTGAAGCGTGCGTGCTGGGGACAATATCACCGTAGCCCACCGTAGCGGCGGTTGTAAAAGCGAGCCAAAGGCCATCACCAAAAGTATGTGCGCGAGGTTCTAACATCCAGAATCCGACACCGCCTAAGCTTAGGATCAACAGGCAAAGTACCAGCGAGTAAAGTAAACCACGCCGAGTGATGACCTGTTTGCGATTTTGCCAAGTTTTCATTAGTCATACTGTAACCACTCCGATACCCGAATGTTTGACTTGTATCAAGAAGGCGAATCAAGTTAGACTGCAAACTCATAGTCAGATTCATCATGCAGGATAGCTCTAGGAATATCCACACACAAAAGGTAATCGGCATGAAAGTGGCTCTTTTGTCAGACATACACGCCAACATTCAGGCTTTTGATGCTTGTTTGGAGCACGCACGTTCGCAAAGCGCGCAGCAATATGCCATTCTTGGTGATTTGGTGGGCTATGGTGCAGACCCAGTAGCCGTTGTTCGGCGGGTGCAAACTTTGGTTGAAGAGGGCGCTTGGGTGGTCAAAGGTAATCACGATGATATGGCGGTATCTCCACCGTTGGAAGTGAGCAGTGTCGGTGACAGCACAGCCGCGTGGACACATGCGCAATTGGAAAGCGAACAGTTGGACTTTTTAGACAAGCTACCGCTGACTCTCGAAAAAAGCATGCTTTTGCTGGTGCATGCCAGCGCAAACGAACCCGAGCTGTGGCGATATGTGGTTGATGAACGTTCAGCAGGCGCAAGTTTAGATTCCGCCGCAAAATGGCCAGATGTTCGTTATGTGTTCGGTGGTCATGTGCATGAGCAAATGCTGTATTACCGTGGTGCGGGTGCGAAATTAATGCGCTTTCTGCCAACTCCTGGTGTGGCTGTGCCCATGCCGAAGCATCGACACTGGTTGGCCACGATTGGTTCAGTTGGACAGCCCAGAGATGGCAACTCACAAGCCATGTACGCCTTGTTTGACACAGCAAAATCACGACTCACATTTCATCGTGTTGCTTACGATCATGATGCCGCAGCAGTAGCGATTCGTCAGGCGGGCTTGCCAAACTATTTTGCTGACAGACTGGAGTTGGGACGATGAAGCTACTCGTTAGTGGTACACAATTAGACGGCTTCACCATTGATGCCTGCATCCATCACGGTAGCATGGCGCATATTTACAGCGTGCATTACACAGAGGGAAGTGTAAGCGGCGCTATTGATCCAGGGTTTCCGATGGTGATGAAAATCCCGCGCATGACGTCTGGCGACGGTGCAGAGACCATTGTCAGTTTTGAGGTAGAACAGCAAATCATGCAAGAGTTATCAGGCTCGCATGTGCCAAGGTTTGTAGCAGCTGGTGATTTGGAGCACATGCCTTATTTGGTCATGGAGCATGTGTCGGGTCAAACCCTGCAAGATTGGTTAGATGCACCTGAGCTTCCTGAGGTTGAAGAGCTGACGCGTCTTGGTGCTGCAGTTGCATTAGCCGCACACAGTTTGCATCAACAAAATACGGTCCATCTCGATTTGAAGCCGGCTAACATTATTGTTAGACCAAACGGCAGCGTGGTTTTGATAGATTTCGGCTTATCTTGCCACGCGCATTTCCCTGATTTGCTGGCGGAGGAGTTACGCAAAGCCGTCGGCTCGCCAGCTTGGATTGCGCCTGAGCAAATTGTCGGCGTTCGCGGTGACTTGCGAAGTGATATTTTTGCGATAGGTGTGATGCTGTACCAGCTGGCGACCGGTGCATTTCCGTTTGGTGAGCCGCAGACAGTCGGTGGTATACGGCAGCGCTTGTGGATGGATCCACCACCACCGCGTAAATTGAAACCCAAAGTACCGCCTTGGCTGCAAGAAATAATCTTGCGCTGCCTAGAGCCTGAGGCGGCCAAGCGTTATCCATCAGCAGCACACTTGGCTTTTGATCTGCGGCATCCGGACCACATCATCGTGACCGATAGGGGGTATAAAACGGAAGGCACAGGGTTTGTGACACACTTCAAACGCTGGTTAAGCGCTGCTGGCATGGACTACAAGCCCAGTGCGCTGCCGATGCAGCAGCTTTCAGAAGTGCCCATCGTGATGGTGGCTTTGCCGCATAAAGACGCTCAAGATGCAACCTTGTATGCGTTGCGGAAAAAAGTAGGAAATACACTTGGCACGCGGCCCGGTGCGAAGCTAGCTTGCGTGACGGTCATTTCAGACAAAGAAACACAGACCACCAGCGACGACAACAGCGAAACCAGTGTGCACCGCAAGTACCTCAGCCGCTTGCGGCATTGGGCACAACCCTTGGATTTAACAGGTCATCAAGCTTCATACCACGTTTTGGAGTCGGGTGATGTGGCACAAGCTTTACTGGATTATGCCGTGGGCAACCATGTCAGCGTCATTGTTTTAGGCGCTGCCACACATGGGCTGATGACGCAGCGGTTGGTCGCAACAGTTCCTATCAAGGTTGCCATGAATGCGCCTTGTACCGTGATATTGGTGAAACAGCCTTTGCCGTTTGCGTTGCTAGAACAAGCGGCAGAGTCTTGAAAAATAAGATTACTTCATCAACGACGGCAGCCACAAGCT
>JBEBJY010000092.1:0-7711 GCA_040079635.1 Burkholderiaceae bacterium
ATCAAACGTTCGGCCAATTGAGCTGCTGGCATCGTTTCAAACCATTGACGCAGCTGCAAGCCAGCATCGTTGTCAATCAAATCGTGGCAAAGTTTACGGTCTAGCAACCAAGCCAACGCCATAGGATTGCTGACGGTGGTGGCTAGCAAGTCATGCAATTCCAGCACTTCCACGCCGCGTTCAATCATCGCACTTGTGAAAGCATCGTGGTCGTTCCTGGCTTGTGCTACCCACAGCACATCGTCAAACAACAACGCGTTGCAATTGGCTGGCGTCAAGCGTTTTTGTGCCAAACCCGGCCTGCACACCAGTACTTTGCGCAAGCGTCCGACTTCAGAGTACACACCTTTAGACATCGTCAATCCTATCGTTTCACAAACTAAGGCGTTGGGTAGCAAGCATAGTTGCCGCGACTATGGCCAATACGCAGATGAGAGCTAGATACAACCATTCTTTGCCTGTAAAGGGGTGCTCAGCGCGCTGCTTTTTAGCAACGATGTAAACACCAGCACCCAAGGCGTAGAGCAGGGCGCTGATCAGCAGGTATTTCAGACCGGCGGCGTACAAGAGCCACACACAATAAACCGCTGCAATCGCGGCTACGGGTGTGTCACTAGCACGCTTGGCGGCGCTCGCACCTTCACCTTTTAAGGACAGTGACAAGCCATACACCGCGCTAAACAAATAAGGTAGCAAAATCATGGCTGTCGACAGTGATATCAAAGCCAAGTAGGATGCTTTAGAAAACAAGGTGAGGATCAAAAACAGCTGAACCATGCCATTCGTCAGCCACAAGGCGTTGGCGGGCACATCGTTGCTATTTTTTTGAGCTAGCCAGGTCGGCATCACGCCACCTTTGGCGGGCGTGAACAGTGATTCAGCCGCTAACAATGTCCAAGCCAAAAAGCCGCCACCCACAGAAACAATGAGCCCAATATAAATAGCGATAGCACCCCAACTACCCACTGCTTTTTCAAGCACTAACGCCATAGATGGGTTCTTCAAGGCGGCCAGCTCAGGTTGTGTGTAAATTCCCAGTGACAACAGCGACACGCTCATGAGCAGTACAAGGCAGATTAAAAAACCAAGCACAGTCGCCTTACCCACATCCTCGCGGTTTTTCGCACGTGCCGAATACACGCTAGCGCCCTCAATCCCAATAAACACCCAGACTGTTACCAACATGGTGCTTTTGACTTGTTCAAGTACAGAGCCGAGCTTGGCATCGCCCCAAAAATCAAGGCGAAACGTCTTCACTTCAAATGCCACCGCCACTAAAACAATGAATAACAGCAGTGGCACGACTTTAGCAATGGTGACAACTGCGTTGAGCACCGTAGCCCCTTGAATACCACGCAGCACTAAAAAATGAACAATCCACACCACCACAGAAGCGCCAATGATGGATGCTTGTGTATTTCCCTCACCAAATGCTGGGGAAAAGTAGCCCAACGCTGAAAATGCAGCAACCAAATAGCCGACATTGCCTATCCACGCGCTGATCCAATACCCCCACGCTGAGTTAAAGCCGACATACTCGCCAGACAAAGCGCGTGCATAGGCGTAGACACCGTTGTCTAATTCAGGCTTGCGTAGCGCCAGCATTTGGTACACACGGGCTAGCATCAGCATGCCAATACCAGTAATGGTCCAACCAATCAAAATGGCGCCTGCTCCAGCGCCAGCAGCCATGTTTTGCGGGATACCAAAAATGCCGCTGCCTATGACAGAACCCACGACCAGAGCCACCAAAAGGCTGAGGTTTAGTGAATTAGATGTTGGCTTAGAGGTTTCTTTAGATGGTGTCATTCCTAGATAATCTGTCTATTACAGCTTTATCTCTGTGCGATTGCGCACATTAGGGAAAATTCTTTTAATCGCTCAACCGCAGTCAACCACACTCAGCCAAATTTCCTCGGGATTAACTTCTTTTACCCGCGTTTAGCTCTAGCTTTTGCAAGTGCTGCCTCAATGATGGCGCGTTTTTTATCCAAGATGGCAGGGTCAGTATGTTGCGAATGTTCTGGCAGATTTGCGAGTTTTTCTTCGGCTTTTTTGATGCTTGAAATAGCCTTGTAGCCGGCGTATTTGCTGCCTAATTCGCTATGAATTTTATAGCGTTTCAAGGCGTGATTAGCCGCTTCTGCTGACCATGCCGCCCAGCCAGTTAACGCGCCGGTGACGTTTTCCAGTTCAATGCAATCCACGGGGCACACGGGAATACACAGCTCGCAGCCTGTGCAGTGCGGCTCGATGACGGTGTGCATGAGCTTGTTACTGCCGATGATGGCGTCTGTGGGGCACACATCGATGCACAAAGTGCAGCCAATGCACCAGTTTTCATCAATAAAAGCGACACTGCGCGGGCCTTCGATGCCGTTTTCGGGGTTCAGCGGCTGAACAGCCTGGCCAGTGATTCTGCTTAAACGTGCAATGCCTTCCGCTCCGCCGGGCGAGCATTGGTTGATAGCCGCGCCATCATGGGCGATGGCGTTGGCATAGGCTTGGCAGTCAGGATAGCCGCAGCGCGTGCATTGGGTTTGGGGCAGGGCGGCAAAAATTTCTACAGTTTTACCGCCATCCGCCTTGGCTAGCACGTCACTGGGCATCACGCTTATTTTTTAGGCGCAGCGACCCAAGTTGTTTTGACCTTGCTTTGTGGTGTTTGCACGATCACAGGCTTTGCTACTACTTTGACCGCAGGCTTAGCAACTGGCTTTACAACTGACTTAGGATCTGGTTTTACGACTGCTTTTTCAACTGCTTTGACAACTTTAGCAACAGGTTTAGCAACAGATTTAGCAACAGATTTTGCTACCGGTTTAGCTATTGGCGCCGTTGCTGGCTTTTCTACAGCTTTCACAGGCGCTTTCTCAGCAGCTTTAGGCGCTACATGGTGCGCCAAAATGAAGGCTTGCACCTGCGGGTACACCTGCTCGCGCCAGCGGCGGCCGCTGAAAATACCGTAGTGGCCTGCGCCTTTGGCTTCAAAGTGCTGTTGCTTCGCTTTAGGAATGCTGCTGCACAAACCATGCGCTGCTTGGGTTTGGCCCGAGCCAGAAATATCGTCCAATTCACCTTCAACCGTCAACAATGCAGATGTTTTGATGTCTGCTGGTTTGACGCGCTCGGGCTTACCTGCTACGTTTTTCACATCCCACGTGCCATTGACCAATTTGAAGTCTTGGAACACGGTAGCGATGGTTTCTAGGTAGTAATCGGCGTCCATGTCCAACACAGCGTTGTACTCGTCGTAAAACTTGCGGTGCGCTTCGACGCTGGAATCGTCGCCTTTGATCAAGTCGTTGAAATAATCAAAATGGCTGTTGCGGTGGTTCTGCGGGTTCATGGCGACAAAGCCGCTGTGCTGCAAAAAGCCAGGGTAAACGCGGCGGCCAGCGCCTTCAAAATTAGCTGGCACTTTGTAGATGACGTTGTTTTCAAACCAGCTGAACGGTTTGTTCATCGCCAAGTTGTTCACCGCTGTGGGTGATTTACGTGCATCAATTGGACCGCCCATCATGGTCAACGACAGCGGGGTAGTTTCGCCACGTGTTGCCATCAGCGACACAGCAGCCAGCACAGGCACGGTCGGCTGGCAAACGCTCATCACGTGGCAATTGCCGTATTTGGATTGAACGTGGCGAATGAATTCTTGCACATAGTTCACATAGTCGTCGAGGTGAAATTCACCTTCTGACAAAGGCACGGTGCGTGCGTTTTTCCAGTCGGTGATGTAAACCTTGTGGTCTTTCAGCATCGTTGCCACGGTATCGCGCAACAGCGTCGCGTAATGGCCAGACAATGGCGCGACGATCAACACAGCGGGTTGACCTTTGAGGTGGCTCAGCGTTTCTACATCGTCGGTATAGCGCTTGAAACGAATCAAATCACAAAACGGCTTGCTGACTTCAATACGTTCATTGATAGTCACGTCTGTGCCGCTAACCTCAACGGTTTGGATCCCAAACGTAGGCTTCACATAATCTTTGCCCAAGCGGTACATTAAATCGTAGCCAGCAGAGACGCGTTGCATCATCGGGTTTTGGCTAAAAGGAGACTTGGTGTTGCCGAGTACCTTAGAGGTCGCTTTCGCAAAGTCGACAAATGGCTCCATCATGGCGCGCTGGTTTTCGTAGATTTGATAAAGCATGTTGAACCTAATGTAGTGTGTGTAAAAAAATGTTATGTTGCAGTGCAATATAACTTAAAACGTTATAGAAAATAAGGGGGCTACCCCCAATTTTGTCCAATTACTGACCTAATTGTCCGTAATAACTACAATTGAGTGACATATTCTCTTGATAAGCTATCAAACATCGCTATTTCATATGCAAAGACGACAACTTTTAAGCGCTGCAACACTGATTTCTCCTCTGATGGCGTCAGTTTTGAGTCAGTTCGCGTTTAATGCGAACGCCGCCACTGTAATATCTACGAAACGATCTATGAAAACCCTCAAAAGCTCCCCCAAAATGCCCGTCATGTTCATTGGCCACGGCAGCCCGATGAACGCGATTGAAGACAATGCCTACCGCCGCAGCTGGCAAACCTTGGGCAAAGAATTCGGCGAAGGCAAAAAATACCCAACGCCCAGCCTGATTTTGTGTATCTCCGCACACTGGATCACCCGTGGCTGGTGGCTTACGGGCATGCAAAACCCGAAAACGATTCACGATTTTGGCGGCTTCCCACAAGAGCTCTTTGCCCAGCAATACCCCGCACCTGGCGCGCCTGCGGTGGCGGAAGAACTGAGCAAGCAACTTGTTTCTCCCATTCCCAAAGGCTTCGTCGGCGTCGATATGGACAAATGGGGCTTGGACCACGGCACTTGGTCCGTCCTGAAACCCATGTTCCCCAATGCCAACATACCCGTCATGCAACTCAGCATGGATTACAGCCGCGCACCGGTAGAGCACTTGCTTTTAGGGCAACAACTGCGCGAGCTGCGCAACCAAGGCGTGCTCATCGTGGGCAGTGGCAACATCGTGCACAACCTGCGCATGATCAGCAACGGCAAACCTTACGACTGGAACATCGAGTTTGACGCTTGGACGGCAGCGCAAATGGCGGATAGAAATTACGACGAATTGGCAAACTTCCTGAAACTAGGCAACCTAGCCACCATGGCGCACCCCACGCACGACCACTACTTGCCGCTCCTATATTCAGCCGGCGCGGCGGATAGCAAAGACAATATGACCACCTTCAATGACAGCTTGACGATGGGGTCGATTTCGATGCGGTCGGTGATTTGGAGTTGATTTAATGATTGGGGCTTGCGTGCATCGCAAATGCAATGCATAATTTGGATCTGTTCAATTTCCGCACAATACAGCTATGAAAACTGCTACTTTGCCTTCCTTACGTGTAGCGCCCGCGCTTAGAAGCGCTGCTGAAAGTGTTTTGCAAGCAGGCGAATCGTTGTCCAATTTTGTAGAACAAGCCGTTCGTGCCAGTGTGGCAGAGCGTCAAATGCAGCATGAATTTGTCGCACGGGGCTTGGCGTCGCGGGACGCGGCTAAGGCTTCGCAGGTGTATTTTTCTGCCGACAGCGTACTGCAATCCCTAGAAGATAAGCTGTTAAAAGCCGAGGCTTCAGCACTCAAAAAGTCACAGTCTTGACTTACCAAGTTCGCTACACAGCGGCTGCAGAAGATGATTTGCAGCGCTTGTTCGATTTTTTGCTAGAACACGATGTTGCAACGGCACGCCGTGCATTGGCAGCCATCAGTAAAAGTATGGAGCTATTGGAAAACTTCCCCTTTACCTGCCGAAAAGCTCAAACTGGCCAAATTCCAAACAACCCATTCTTACGCGAACTGGTGATTTCGTTTGGAGCTTCGGGTTACGTGGCATTGTTTGAAATTGAAAACGACACTTTGGTTACCGTATTAGCAGTTCGTCATCAACGTGAAAACGATTATCATTAAAGAATTTTAAGCTCATCTTGTTTTCATATTGCTATATATTTAATAGCTGCTTAGGCAATAAATACGCCGGCTAGAGTCATATTTCATCCTATTTTTCAGCTTTTCAATGCATCAATTCCCTATTTCACGCCGTTTTTTCGGCAGCAGCCTTTTCACGCTCTTGGCAAGCTCCGGTTTCGCGGACAACGCACTCGCTAAAACCAGCGCCGCAAACACCGTGTTGCTCGCCAAAACCGCACCAGCTGGCATTGACCCCGCAGGTTATTTGGTCAGTGAAAAGCTGGATGGCGTGCGGGCGCTGTGGGACGGCAATGTGTTGCGGTTTCGCAGTGGGCGAACGATTGCTGCGCCAGCTTGGTTTACCGCCAAACTACCCAAAGAGCCGTTGGATGGCGAGCTTTGGATAGGGCGTGGGCAATTTGATGTGCTGTCCGGTATCGTTCGCAAGGCAAAACCTGTGGATGTGGAATGGCAAAAGGTCAATTACATGGTGTTTGAGTTGCCGGCAGGCTCGGGCAGCTACAACGACCGCGCTTTGGCGATAGAGTCTATCGTTAACGCCACCGCTTGGCCGCAGTTGCAAGCTGTAGAGCAGACCGCCATCGCCAACCGCGCAACCTTACAAGCTAAACTGGATGATGTAGTCCAAGGCGGTGGGGAAGGGCTGATGCTGCATCTTGCCAGCGCACCACTGGTAACGGGTCGAAGCGACGTTTTGCTCAAACTCAAACCGCTCAGCGATGCGGAAGCTACCGTTATTGGCTACATCGCAGGCAAAGGCAAATATGCGGGGATGACCGGGGCTTTGGTCGTCAAAACCGCAAACGGCCAGCGGTTTAACTTGGGCACGGGTTTGTCAGATGCGCAACGCAAAACGCCGCCAGCTATTGGCAGCAAAGTGACCTACACCTACCGTGATGTCACGCCAAGTGGCAAGCCACGGTTTGCCAGCTTTTTGAGAGTTTACGAAAACCTGTAAATACCGCCAGCTTGACATCAGTTTTTGTTTGTTTTATATTTAACCGAAACGTTAATTAACCAAATGAGTGATTAAGCGAGTCATTTTGCGAGTAAATAAACCATGTCAGCCAACACCGCTTCTGAAATCGATGCTCTAAGCGCCGTATTTTCCGCATTGTCCGACCCCACACGACGTGCGATGCTGGCGCGGTTGTCGCAGGGCGAGGCGTCGGTGAACGAGCTGGCTGCTCCTTTCAAGATGAGCTTGCCAGCTGTCTCCAAGCACATCAAAGTCTTGGAAAAAGCCGGTTTACTCACCAAAACCATCAACGCCCAACAGCGCCCGTGCAAGATTGACGGCGTCCAGCTTAAACAGGCGGTCGACTGGATTGATCAGTACAAACAGCTGTGGGAAGAGCGATTAGATCGATTGGATGCCTACCTCGTGAAGTTACATGCCAGTGAAACCAGCGAAGTTACGGCAAAATCTACCCAAGTCAAAGCACCTAAAGTTGCAAAAAATACTACAAAAAAGATAGCTACTCAGGCAATAAATACGCTGGCTAGAGGCGAAAAAATCCCTATAAAACAAGCCAAACCCGAAAAGTCAACAAAAGTCCTAAAACCAGTCAAAACAACCCCCAAAGCAAGCGTCAAACCACAGGAGAAAACAGATGACAACGACCCCAACAACATTCAACAACAAATTGGATTTGACTTTTGAGCGCATCGTCGACGTGCCGCCGCACCTTGTGTGGCGCGCTTGGACAGAGCCGGAGTTAATGAAGCAGTGGTTTTGCCCCCTACCTTGGAAGACC
>JBEBJY010000093.1:0-7527 GCA_040079635.1 Burkholderiaceae bacterium
ACGGTTTGCGCTGGGTTCAGCGCTGGGTTGCTCACGGTGAAGGTCAGTGTGCTGGTGCCGCCTATGCTGATGCTGGCCGGGCTGAAGGCCTTGGTCAGCGTCGGGGCTTGCTTAGAGTTGGTATACGTACACACAATCACAGTATCAGCACTACCTACCGTTAAGGTGCTGCCCGACAAGCCGCTGGTGCCGGTACACGCTAGTGTGGTGTTGTAGTTAGCGGCGCTGCCGGTGGTGAAGTTCTCGGCCAAGGTCAGGACGTTGCCGACATTGACAGTTTGTGCGGCACCACTGTCAATTTCTGTTGCTGTATTGGCGACCGAGGCCAATGTCGTCAGACCTGTTGCGGTGACGTTGACGGCGTCATTCAAGGTGGCGCCACTCCATGATTTACGCAGCGTCACTGTCGCTGTTTTCTTGGTGTTGGTGTAGGTACACACAATCGCAGTGTCCGCCGCACCCACCGTTAACGTGCTGCCCACCAAGCCGGTGGTGCCCGTGCAGGACGGATTACTATTGTAGTTAGCCGCACTGCCCGTGGTAAATGTCTCCGACAAGGTAAGAACACTACCTACGTTGACAGTTTGTGCCGCGCCCGTGTCCGTCTCCGTAGCTGTATTGGCCACGGATGCCAAACTGGTCAGCCCTGTAGCTGCAACTGTGACGGCATCATTGAGCGTGGCGTTTGTCCAAGCTTTACGCAAAGTAACTGTGGCTGTTTTCTTGGTATTGGTAAACGTACACACTATATTTGTATTTGTAGCACCCACCGTTAACGTGCTGCCCACCAAGCCGGTGGTGCCAGTACACGCCACTGCCGTGTTGTAGTTGGCTGCACTGCCCGTTGTGAACGTCTCTGACAATGTCAATACGCTGTTCACAGGAACAGATTGCACGGCACCAGTATCGGTTTCACCAGCCGTATTGGCAACAGATGCCAAGCTGATCAGCGCGGGCGTACCGCCAGCTGCAGCCACTGTGACCGCGTCGTTGACCGTAGCATTGACCCACGTTTTGCGCAGCGTGATATTGGAGAGTGCCGGCAAACACCATGAAAAGGAGTTCCATCCAACATATTGAGCTGAGCTGACATGCGTTGGACCCGTTTCAAATGCTTGCGAAGCTGACGTTATACCTGTAGTATTAAAGTTAGAAGTAACATTGCAAGCAGTGCTGTTTATCCCACACTGTGAGGCATCTTGGATCGCGGTTGCTGTGCCCGCAGCAGCATTGATGGTGATATTGGCTGGCGTAACCGGCACCATGGATGTTGGGACGACCGAACCGTTCACACGAGTACGAACGACATCCTGAAAAACATTGCTGTCAACGTCTGCTGAAATAAAACGCAGCTTATTGACAGGGCGGTTAAGAAAAATGAGATTTTGAGTTGATAAAAGCGCGTTAGTACCGACACCCGTATGCTGCGCTCTAACAGTATTAGCAATATTACCAATGGTGCCTTGTGTAGGAGAGCCAGCAGTAAAAGCCTGTGTACCTGTAATCGAAAATCGAAGGTTTACCGCATTTGCCCCAGCGCCAACAGTAAAGTCATAGGGGCCCGTGGTGCCATTTGTCCAGCTTGCTGGGAATGAGAAGGTCTGCAACGTCTCCGCACCTAGAACGCAAGCCGATGCTTGCGCATGAGCAACCGTCGGTATAGCAAATACCGTCGAAAACATGCAAGCCACTAAAGTTCTGAATAAGCTAGCTGCTTGCACTTTATTTAGCAACTTATTGATAGAGATCATCTTTTTTAATGGCTTCATTTTTTTGACTGCTTAAACTACTGTTGAACAGGACGACTCCATACAAGTCCAGTCCAGTTGGGTATTTAGTACTACGCGACTATAAATGATTTACATATTGAAACATACTGATATGTATTTTATACTCGCCAATTTCAATAAAAAACAACACAGAACCGTGAATTAGTTCACGCAAATCTTCATCCTCTCAATTCATTCATTTTTACAAGCCATTGAATTAAAACGATTTAATTTCAAATGCCGAGAATTGATTCAGTCTTTTTTTGCAATTTCACGCGGTCTTCCCTGATCATCAATCGCCACATAAGTGACCGAAGCTTCTGTAACTTTTATGTAACTTCCTTGACTTCTGAAGCGCTCAGCAAAGACTTCGACCTTAACCGTCACCGAAGTCCGCCCTATACGTGTGACTTCTGAAAAAAACGACAAAATATCTCCCACCCGCACTGGCTGCTTAAATATGAACTCGTTCACCGCCACCGTTGCCATGCGGCCTTGCGTATGTCTTGCTGGAATCACGCTACCCGCCAAATCAACTTGCGCCATCACCCAGCCGCCAAAAATATCGCCATTGGCGTTGCAATCCGCCGGCATGGGGATCACTTTGAGCACCAATTCCATGTCAAGCGGCAGCGCTACATTCAAAGCAGAAGGGGAAATTGGCAGACTAGCGCTTGCAATTGTGGACATCAGAGACAATCTATTGTTTTATAACTACGCCAATGTAACAGAAAAGTTACATTGACGTACTTAAACTTTCATCGATAGGATTATCCAAGATGCGCGGTTATAGCCACCTTAATACTGCAAATGCTGCACCTAATTCTGTAGCAACTGCACCACAGCCAACTGCTCCTCGGTCAGATTGGAGCACACTAGCGCGGCTGTTTCCGTACCTCTGGCGCTACAAATGGCGAGTGATGGCGGCGCTGGCTTTCATGGTGGGCGCCAAAGTGGCCAATGTTGGCGTGCCCCTGCTGCTGAAACAGCTGGTAGATACGATGAACCCCAACCTGACCACAGGCACACAAGCACTGCTCGTTGTGCCTGTTGCCTTACTGATAGGTTATGGTTTACTGAGGTTATCCACAAGCCTATTTACCGAGTTACGTGAACTGGTTTTCTCCAAGGCTACCGAGGGTGCGGCACGCAGCATTTCCCTTGAAGTTTTCCGCCATTTGCACGCTTTGAGTCTGCGCTTTCACCTAGAACGCCAAACCGGCGGTATGACGCGAGACATCGAGCGCGGCACCCGCGCCGTGCGCACGTTGATTGGCTTTACCCTGTTCAACATCGCCCCTACGCTGATAGAAATGGCCTTGGTTTTGACGCTTTTGGCGGTTAAATTTGACGCTTGGTTTGCTTGGATCACCGTAGCCGCCTTGGTCGTTTACATCACCTACACCGTGACCATTACCGAATGGCGCACCCAATTTCGCAAAAAAATGAACGACTTGGATGGCGCAGCCCACACCCGCGCCATCGATTCGTTACTCAATTTTGAGACCGTCAAATACTTCAACAACGAGGAGTTTGAGGCCAAGCGCTATGACGAAAACCTGGAGAAATTCCGCGCCGCCTCGGTCAAAAGCCAAACCACGCTGAGCATGTTGAACACGGGGCAGCAGCTCATCATCGCCACCGCGCTGGTCGCCATGTTGTGGCGCGCCACCCAAGGCGTGGTCGATGGCCGCATGACGCTGGGCGACTTGGTCATGGTCAACGCCTTCATGATTCAACTGTACATTCCGCTGAACTTTTTGGGCGTCATTTACCGCGAAATCAAGCAAAGTTTGACCGATTTGGACAAAATGTTCACCCTGTTGGAGCGGGAACGCGAGATTGCGGACGCGCCTGGCGCTCAAAATCTAGTCATAAACTCAAAAATCGGCTCAAATATGCCTTTTTCAGAGCAAAATATGCCTCTAGCCGGCGTATTTCCTGCCTCAGTAGCTATAAATAATATAGTAAATTCAAGTGCAGAAAATCCTAAAAACCCTGCCTTTGCTGAATTTTCACCTGAAATCAGCTTTCAAAACGTCCATTTTGCCTACGAGCCTAGCCGCCCCATCTTGCACGGCATCAGTTTTACCGTGCCAGCCGGCAAAACGGTGGCAGTGGTGGGGCCGTCGGGTGCGGGTAAATCGACCTTGGCAAGGTTGCTTTTCAGGTTTTACGACGTGCAGCAAGGCACCGTTTCCATTGCCGGTCAAGACATCAAAACCGTGACCCAAACCAGCGTGCGCGAGGCGATTGGCATTGTGCCGCAGGACACCGTGCTGTTCAACGACACCGTGGCGTACAACATTGCGTACGGCAGACCTGGCGCGACGCAAGAGCAGGTAGAAGAAGCCGCCAAGTCCGCCCGCATCCACGACTTCATCGCCGCGACCCCGCTGGGCTACCAAACCATGGTGGGAGAGCGTGGCTTGAAGCTCTCTGGCGGCGAGAAACAGCGCGTCGCCATCGCCCGCACCTTGCTCAAAAACCCGCCAATTTTGATTTTTGACGAGGCCACATCCGCTTTAGACAGCGCCAACGAACGCGCCATTCAAGCCGAGCTGCAAAGCGTTGCACAAAACAAGACAACATTGGTGATTGCGCACAGGTTATCCACAGTGGTGGATGCCCATGAGATTTTGGTGATGGATGCAGGCCACATCGTTGAGCGGGGTAACCATTTAGAGCTTTTAGCGCGTAACAATGTGTACGCGCAAATGTGGGCGCTGCAGCAAAGTGGTGGGGATTAGACTCTGAGGCGTAAAATATTAAAAATCATTCTACGGTTTGAGCTTCTCCCCCATCCACCGCAGCAAATCCACCCACATTTGGCGCGTTTCGCTATCCAAAGGGATGCGCTGCGCGTTGGGCAGCTCGATGGTGACGACTGGCATGCCTTTGTGGACGCCGCCATAGTTGCCTAATGAGCCTGGAAAGATGCCGACTTGGTCTAAATACAAGCGCCCCAGCTTAGATGGCGGCACGGTTGGGCCATCAAAATCGAGCACGCCATAGGGCGCGTGGATGCTGACGATCAAATTGGGCTTAAAACTGGCCATTTCGTCGTGCAAAAACTTGGATTCTGGCTCTGACAAGGGCTCAGGACCTGGCCATCGGCGGGGGTCTTTTTTGGTTTTTTGCTCCCAATAAATTTTGGCATCGCGAGCCCAGTTGGGGGTGGGGAAGTTACGATTCAGATCCACGCCATGGGCGTTAACCCGCTTGGCAGGCTGCGCCATCAGCCCATCGGGGTTGAGCATGGGAATAAACCGCCAGTGAACGCCGCCGGCAAAACTGGCTGGCGAGTTGGAAATGGCGTTGTTGGGCACATTATTGGACGCTTGATTTGTAGATGATTGCGTGGCGAGTCTGATCCAATTCAGCGCCATTGCGCTGGACGACAGCTCGTCCCCATGGATGCCGCCCACCACCATGACCTTGAGCTTGGCTGGACTGGCGGGGTCATCCCCCAAGGTGATCACGTCTCGCTTCAGCAGCGGCACACCTTTGACGGAGCGTGCGCCGGTATCGACCAAATTGGCTTGTAAACACAGGTTTTGCGACACGCCCGGCAGGTGGCGCGCCATGTTTTTGCAGAAGTTGACGTTTTTAGGGTCATTTTCAACCTTGTTTTGAGCTGTAGCCGGCGTATTTATTGCCTGAATAGCTATTAATAATATAGCAAATATTGACTTTAATGACATGAAAACCTAGCGGCGATGTGGCTGATGTGTGTTTAGTTATTCGTCTAGTTATGCGTCAGATGATGTATCCAAGACATCTTCCGGCTCCACATTTTCTACGTTTTGGCGGGCCATGCGCTCGCTTTTCCAATAAACATCGTCACCGCCATCCATGCGGTTCAACACGCGGGAGAGCACAAACATCAGGTCGCTCAGCCGATTCAGGTACTGGCGGGGTGAATCGTTGATGGTTTCAGACTCGCCCAGCGCCACTACCGCCCGCTCCGCCCGCCGCGCCACGGTGCGGCATACATGCGCTTGGCTAGCGGCGCGGTTGCCGGCTGGCAAGATGAATTCAGCCAATTTTGGCAGTGTGGCGTTGTAGGTTTCAAGTGCGTCATCCAGATCGACAATCGCCTCTTTTTTGAGCAATTCGAAGCCTGGAATCGACAACTCGCCGCCCAAGTTGAAGAGCTGGTGCTGGATTTCCACCAACACATCGCGCACGCCATCCGGCAACGTTTCGCACAGCAGCACGCCGATGTGCGAGTTCAGCTCGTCCACATCGCCCATGGCGTGCACTCGCAGGTGATGTTTTGAGACGCGGGTGTTGTCGCCCAGCCCCGTGGTGCCAGCGTCGCCTGTGCGGGTGGCGATTTGTGAGAGTCGATTGCCCATTTACCTTGCCTTGTGAATAACTATGCCTAAAGAGGCAAAGTTACCACAAAACAAGCACCCTGCCCTGACGCAGCCGCCTCGCACTTGACGCTGCCGCCATGGCGTTGGGCGATGGATTTGACCAAGGCCAAGCCCAAACCGACGCCACCGTCGCGTTCACTCGCGCCTGGGGCACGGTAAAAAGGCTCGAAAATGCGCTCGCGCAGCTCGGCTGGCACACCTGGGCCGTGGTCCGTGACACGTAACACCGCTGTTTTGTTGTCTCCCACGCCTTCGATAGATAAGGTCAGAACGACAGCTTCAGCACCTAGCGCCGCTGTGTTTTTGATTGCATAACGGTTCGCGTTTTCCAGCAAATTGCGCATCAAACGGCGCAGCAACTTCGGGACCCCTTGCACGGCAATGGCAGATTCGGACAACACTTGCAGCTCCGCACCCGATTTGGCGCACTCTTCAGCGGCTAAGCCGGTTAAATCGACGGTTTCAAATGTGCCCACATCAGCCTGCGCCGAATCTAAGCGGCTGGCGAGCAAGATTTCAGCGATCAACTGGTCTAACTCATTGATATTGCGCGATATTTCGTCTTTTAAACGCTGCAATGACTCATCTGACTGGGAGCCATGCATCAGCTCAAGCCCCATTTTGATGCGGGTTAAGGGCGAGCGCAGCTCATGCGACGCGTTGGCAAGCAGCGATTTATGCGACCCAACCAAGGCTTCAATGCGGCTGGCGGCCGTGTTGAACCGTTCAGCCAAAAACGCCACTTCGTCGTTGCCACTGACTTTGACGCGGGTGGACAAATCGCCCTGGCCCCATTGCTCCACGCCGCTTTGCAGCACGTTCAGTCGCTTGGTCAAACGGCGAATCAGTGGGTAGGTGCCTAGCGCGACAGCCAAACCGACCAACATCAGCATCCACACAAAGCCAAAAGGCGGCTTGAACCAGCTTTTGTCTGCAGGGTTGCCTGGCGGGCCGCTCATGCCGAAGTGTTGGTCTGGCCTGTCGGGTCTGTCTGAGTGCTCAGAACGCTCTGAACGATTCATGCGACCCGTGCGACCTAGCCTTTCACGTATTTCTTGCGGAGAAATCTGCTCTAACTCACCGGTTTGTGGATTCATACGGCGGGGTCGAGGCATTTGCAGATTCACCACATCACCCGAAGCCAGAGGTTGGGTCAACGTCAGCGAAAACTCTGTGCCCATGCCTGGCACGCGTGGCGCAGCGGTGGCCGTACCGACGACTTCACCGGCGGCGTTGCGCACCACCACCTCGCGCACCACGGGTGATGCGCTGTAGTCCGCCAGTTTGCGCTCTGCACTTTCGCGCCAAGCCCAGCCAACCAAGAAAATCAGCACCGCAACGGACAACACCACCGCCAGCCAGATGCGGACGTAGAG
>JBEBJY010000094.1:0-7497 GCA_040079635.1 Burkholderiaceae bacterium
AGTTTGGCGGGTAGGACTTCGGTTTTGTACTCTGTCGATTGGCGGTCAAATGTGGTGTTACTCGGCATAGAGACAACTTGAACAGCTATCTTTTTAGTGGCAAGTAGCTTCTGCGCAGCAATCGCCAATTGAACTTCAGAACCTGTTGCAATGATGACTGCTTGGGCAGCTTTGTTCAAACCCACATCGCGCGGCACAGACAGCACATAAGCGCCTTTGCTGATCTCTTCGAGGTTGGTTTTTGGGATGTAGGCGATGTTTTGGCGGCTGAGTAACAAAGCGGTTGGTTTTGTTTTGTTTTGCAAAGCAACAGCCCAAGCCACAGCAGTTTCAGTGGTGTCACCTGGACGCCAAACATCCAAATTCGGAATCAAACGCAGGCTGGCGGCATGCTCGATGGACTGGTGTGTTGGGCCGTCCTCGCCCAAGCCAATGCTGTCGTGGGTGAAGACGTGGATGACGCGCAGCTTCATCAGCGCCGCCATGCGGATGGCGTTACGCGAGTAATCGCTGAAGGTCAAAAACGTGCCACCGTACGGGATGTAGCCACCGTGCAGCGCGACGCCGTTCATGATGGCGGCCATGCCGAACTCGCGCACGCCGTAATTAATATGGCGACCGCCTTGGCCAGACTCATTCACAACCACGTCGCCATTCATGTCAAAACGCAAGCTTGGGGTTGACTTGGTGTTAGTCAGGTTAGAGCCGGTCAAATCAGCCGAGCCGCCCAACATTTCAGGCAAAGCTGCGGTGAAAGACTCGAGTGCCAGTTGTGATGCCTTGCGTGACGCAACGGTTTCTGCCTTGGTGTGGGCAGCAACCACGGTGTCAAACGCGATTTGGTTGAAGTTCTTCGGCAAATCGCCCTTCATACGGCGCACGAACTCTTTGGCCAGGTCTGGGAATTTGGCTTTGTAGGCGGCAAAGGTGGCGTTCCAAGCTTCTTCGTTGGCTTTGCCAGCGGCTTTGGCATCCCAATCTGCGTAGACCTCTTTTGGGATGGTGAACGGTGGGTAGTTCCAGCCGATAGATTCGCGGGTTAGCTTGATTTCTTCAGCACCCAGCGGCTCGCCGTGGGCTTTAGAGGTGTTGGCGCGGTTGGGGCTGCCTTTGCCGATGTGGGTTTTGCAAATCACCAGCGTCGGTTTGTCTTTGCTGTCTTTGGCTTCTGTGATGGCTTGGCTGACGGCAGCGGCGCTGTGGCCATCAATCGGGCCAATCACGTTCCAGCCGCAAGCGGCAAAGCGCAAAGCCGTGTTGTCGATGAACCACGGCGCGACTTGGCCGTCGATGGAAATGCCGTTGTCGTCGTACAGGGCGATCAGCTTGTTCAATTTCCACGCGCCAGCCAAGGCGATGGCTTCGTGGCTGATGCCTTCCATCATGCAGCCGTCGCCCATGAAGGTATAGGTGTGGTGATCGACGATGTTGAGTTTCGTTTCGCCATTCGCTTCATCGCTCACCGTGCGGTTGAATTCTTTGGCGAGCAACTTCTCAGCCAGTGCAAAACCAACCGCGTTAGTAATACCTTGGCCGAGCGGGCCGGTGGTGGTTTCAACGCCAGGTGTGACGCCCACTTCAGGGTGGCCAGCGGTTTTGCTGTGCAATTGGCGAAAGTTTTTCAACTCAGCCATCGGTAATTTGTAGCCCGCCAAGTGCAGCACGGCGTAATTCAACATGGAAGCGTGGCCGTTGGAGAGGATGAAACGGTCGCGGTTTGCCCAATGCGGATTGCTCGGGTTGTGCTTCAAGTGGTCTGACCACAGCGCGACGGCCATGTCGGCCATGCCCATGGGGGCGCCCGGGTGGCCGGAATTGGCTTGTTGGACGGCGTCCATTGCGAGTGCGCGAATGGCATTCGCCATGAGGTTGTGATCAGCCATGAGGGAAATGCTCCAAAAGTCGAAAAAAGCGATTGCGAAAGGGTGAAAAAAAGACGTTAGGGGGAAACCCTGAATTTTAACGGTTTATATCAGTTGGACCGCCTCAAAACGCTGCGTCAAGTTTGTATGGGTTGCGTACCCGTAAGTACATCTGTAAATTGCTATGTTTTTAATAGCTATTTAGGCAATAAATACGCCGGCTAGAGCCATATTTGATGCCTAAAATGCTTGGAAACACAGCAATTATGCCGCAGCGTTCTTACGCAAAGTTTGCATGATGCCTGTATAGCCGCCGCCCACGTCAGGCGCGCTAAACACAGCGCTGCCCGCTACGCAGGTGTCAGCACCCGCGCGGACGATTTCTCCAATGTTGTCAGCTTTCACGCCGCCGTCTACTTCCAGCCAGATCGGCTGGCCGCCGGCGGCCATGTGGGCGTCAATGCGGGCGCGGACTTGCTGCAGCTTTTTCAGTGTGGATGGAATGAACTTTTGCCCGCCAAAACCGGGGTTGACGCTCATCAAAAGCACCATGTCCAGCTTGTCCATCACATGGTCTAACCATTCAATCGAGGTGGCAGGATTCAGCACCAAACCGGCTTTGCAACCCAATTCACGAATCATCGACAGCGTGCGATCCACGTGTTTGGACGCTTCGGGGTGAAAAGTAATGATGTTCGCGCCAGCTTTGGCGAACAGTGGGATGATGGCATCGACCGGTTCGACCATCAAATGCACGTCGATAGGAATAGAAACATGCGGACGGATGGCTTCGCAAACCAGTGGGCCAATCGTCAAATTGGGCACATAGTGGTTGTCCATCACATCGAAATGAACCAAATCAGCGCCGGCGGCTTCGATGGCGCGGACTTCTTCGCCCAGTTTTGCAAAATCGGCAGAGAGGATGGAAGGGGCGATGCGAAGGGGGCGCGGGGTTTGGGTCATGGTTTAGCTTGGTAGGTGGTTGTAGTTAGCCTGTATTTTCGATTATTTTCAGAACTAGGGAAAATACCAATAGTTTCCGAAAGCGCTTTCGGAAACAATCCAATGCATTAGCCAAGCAAAACTTTAGAAAAATGACATTAGCCCCGCAAAACGAAGTTCAAAAAACAGCGCCCAACAATGAATGGTGGCGCGGTGGGGTGGTGTATCAAATCTATCCGCGCTCGTTTCAAGACAGCAACGGCGATGGTATTGGCGACTTGAAGGGTATCACTGAGCGGTTGGGCTATGTGGCCGAGCTTGGTGTTGACGCCATTTGGTTGTCACCCTTTTTTAAAAGCCCGATGAAGGATTTTGGTTACGACGTCAGCGATTATTGCGATGTTGACCCGATGTTCGGCAATATGGCGGATTTTAAAGAGTTGCTGCATCGTGCGCATGATTTGGGTCTCAAAGTCATGATCGACCAAGTGCTGTCACACAGCGCAGCAGAGCACCCGTGGTTTGTTGAGAGCCGCTCCAGCCGCGACAATGCCAAGTCGGACTGGTATGTGTGGGCAGACGCCAAGGACGATGGTAACCCGCCTAACAACTGGCTGAGTATTTTTGGCGGTAGCGCTTGGCAGTGGGACACGCGCCGCAAGCAGTATTACCTGCACAATTTTTTGACTTCGCAGCCAGATTTGAACTTTCACTGCCCAGCTGTGCAAGAAGCTTTGCTGAGTACGGTTAAATTTTGGCTGGATTTGGGAGTAGATGGGTACCGTTTAGACACCGCAAACTTTTATGTACATGACGCGCAGTTGCGCAACAACCCGCCGCGCGGTGAGCCTACGGGCGAAGACCCAGCAGTGAGCTCGGTCAACCCTTACGCGTGGCAGTGGCACAAGCATGACAAAAGCCAGCCTGAAAATTTGGCATTCTTGAAGAAATTGCGTAATCTGTTGAATCAATATCCCAACACAACCATGGTGGGCGAAATTGGTGACGACGATGGTCTAGCTTGCTTGGCTGAGTACACCAGCGGCGGCGACAAGTTGCACATGGCCTATTGCTTTGATTTGCTGGGCAATCCACATGATGCGCCGTATCTGCATGGTGTGATGAGCAGATTCTCTGAAGTCGTGGGTGACGGTTGGCCATGCTGGGCGCTAAGCAACCACGATGTGCCAAGGCTTGCAACGCGTTGGGGTGGCGAAAAACCAAACCAAGCCTTGCTGCGTCTAGCTGCGGCGCTTCAAATGAGTTTACGCGGTTCACCGTCTTTGTATCAGGGTGATGAGTTGGGCTTGCCTGAGGTGGATATCTCTTTTGAAGACTTGCAAGATCCATACGGCAAAGAAATGTGGCCTGAGTTCAAAGGTCGCGATGGTTGCAGAACGCCTATGCCATGGCTTTCAGAGCAAGCGCAAGCAGGCTTCAGTTCGGCAGCTACTACATGGCTGCCCGTAGCGAAGACACATTTGCCACTAGCTGTTGACAAGCAACAAGCTGATGCAGCATCTCTACTGAAGTATTACACGCAGCTCTTGATGTGGCGCCGTGGTGTGCCTGCTTTGGTTAAAGGCAGCATGACTTTGTTGCCAAAAAATCCGCAAGTGTTGGCCTTTGTTCGCGAACACCAAGGTGCAAAAGTGCTGTGTATTTTTAATTTCAGCGCAGAGGCGGCGGCGTTTGATTTGCCGCAAGAATTAATTGGCGTAGTTGAGCTGTCAGGTAGTGGTTTATCCGGTGGCACTTTGCAAGATAAGCGTGTTCAATTGACGCCTTGGGGTGGTTTGTTTGCGAGTGTTGAATAAATAAATACCATGGGTGTAGATATCAAACAATTAGCGGCTGGACTGGGCGTATCTGCATCCACGGTGAGCCGCGCGTTGAATGGCTACACGGACATCAAAGCCGAAACGCGTGAGCGCATTGTCAAACGCGCGAACGAGCTGAACTACCATCCCAATTTACGAGCACAGCGTTTGGCCAAAGGTCGTGCGGATGCCGTAGGTATTGTTTACCCATTTGATAACGGCTATGTGGGTAACCCTAAGTTTTTGGAGATGATTTCTGCGTTTTCAGCGCGATTGGAAAGCAGTGGCATAGACCTATTGCTGGCAGCTGCTGGCGATGCGAGCGAAATGGCTACTTACGGTCGTTTGGTGCGTGGTGGGCGTGTGGATGCGATTTTGTTGGCAGATACCAAGGTCAATGATTCAAGGATTGATTTTTTACAAGCGGCGGACATTCCGTTTTTATGCTACGGACGCTCAGGCAACCGAAATGACTTTGCTTGGTACGATTTTGACAATGAAGCGGGTAGTCGTTTGGCGGTTGAGCGCTTAGCTGCGTTGGGGCATAAGCGTATTGCTTATATCCACACATCACTCGAATTTAATTACGCATCGCAGCGGCACACGGGATTTATCACGACGATGAAGCGTTTGGGTTTGCCTGTGCACCAAGATGCCATCGTTATAGCTGGGCGCGATAGGCGTTCAGGTTTCATCGCCGTAGAAAAACTTTTGCTTTTGTCGGATCGTCCAACCGCTATCTTGGTTGATAACAGCGTGGGTGGTGTGGGCGTTATACATGCGCTGCTTGAGGCTGGCCTTGTGTTGGGGCGGGATGTTTCTGTCGTTGTCGATGGCGGCAATCCAACTGATACGTTGTTGCATCAAATTGATGTCGCAGTTGTGATGCAACCAACTCCGCGTGAATCAGGCAGGAGGATGGCGGAAATGCTGCTTCAGCTGATAGAGGGTAATGTACCCGTAGAAGGTAAACATGTGTTGATGCAGCCACAGTTTGTCGATGGAAAAACCATTGGCCCTGTTCGCATTTGAGTGGTGATGTCGCAAATTATTTATTTGGAGCTTTAATGATTCAGACAGAAGTTAAATTAAAAAACATCAAAAAAAGTTTTGGTGAAACGCATGTGCTTCACGGCATTGATTTAGATATCAAACCTGGCGAATTTGTTGTGTTTGTTGGTCCATCAGGTTGTGGCAAGACAACGTTGCTGCGCATGATTGCAGGCTTGGAAGAGATCACCTCCGGTGAGCTCATGATTGATGGTGTTTTATCGAACGACTTGCCGTCGTCAAAACGTGGCGTTGCCATGGTGTTTCAAAGCTATGCACTCTATCCGCACAAGACGGTGTATGACAACATGGCGTTTGGTTTAAAAATTGCCAAAACTCCAAAGGCTGAGATTGATCGCAGGGTCCGCGAAGCATCAGAGATTTTGCAAATAACGGACTACTTAGATCGTTTGCCGAAAGCTTTGTCAGGTGGCCAGCGTCAACGTGTGGCTATTGGGCGTTCTATCGTGCGAGATCCAAAAGTGTTTTTGTTTGATGAGCCATTGTCCAACTTGGATGCAGCATTGCGAACCAAAATGCGCGTTGAATTGGCAACTTTGCATCGTCGATTGGGTTCGACGATGATTTATGTGACGCACGACCAAGTTGAAGCGATGACGCTGGCTGACAAAATAGTTGTGCTCAATAAAGGAAGAATTGAACAAGTAGGGCATCCGCTGGATTTGTACAACAAGCCAGCAAGTCTGTTTGTGGCTGGTTTCATCGGCTCGCCTCAAATCAACTTTTTACCCAAAGAGTTTGCTCAAACTTACGGTGCAACCACCGTAGGTATACGACCAGAGCATTTCCGGGTAGAGGCTGGCGGCGTGATCAAGGGCACCTTGAAGCACGCAGAAAAACTCGGTAACGAAACTTTTGCATACATCAATGCAGGTGTGTTGGGCGACATCACAGCGCGTATCGATGGCACTTTGGCTAAAGAGCCAGGTGACACCATTGAGCTGGGGTTTGAGCAGCAACACATATACAAATTCGACAGTTCCGGTAAGCGGATCGAATAGTTTATTGCGGTCGCAATAGGCTTAATTAAAAGTAAGAATTGCTTTGTGGATGGGCCATGAAGTGTTTAAAGGAGAAAAGTGAATGATTAAGAAAAATCTCATTGCTGGAGCATCTGCTTTGGCTTTGGCTTCGATGGCCAGTTCAGTTTTGGCTGCAGATTACAAAGGTCCAGACCTTAAAGGTGAGGTGGTTACTATCACTTGCCCTTGGACTGGGGCTGAAGAAGGCGTGTTCAAAAAAGTGATCAGTGTTTTTGAAAAATCAACAGGCGCGACAGTGAAGCATTCTTGCTCACAAAGCTCTGAGCAACAGATCGTGATCGATATCAAGGCAGGTTCACCTTCAAATATTTCTGTGTTTCCACAGCCAGGCCTGGCAGCAAACATGGCCGCTATTGGCGGCTTGGTGCCGTTAGGCGACAAAGCTAACAACTTTGTGAAAACAAACTTCGCTGCAGGTAGCTCATGGGCTGATCTCGGTACATACGCCAACAAAGCTGGTAAAAAAGAATTTTTCGGCTTGTTTTATAACGTCAACGTGAAAAGCTTGGTGTGGTACATCCCTGAAAACTTCAAGGAAAAAGGCTACAAAGTTCCAAAATCTATGGAAGAGTTGCAAGACTTGACCAAGAAAATGGCTGCTGACGGCGGCGCTAAGCCATGGTGTATCGGCTTGGGTAGCGATGCAGCAACCGGCTGGCCAGCAACTGACTGGGTCGAAGACTTTATGTTGCGTACGCAAACACCAGCTGTGTATGACGGCTGGGTTGACAACAGCATCAAGTTCAACGACAAGCGTGT
>JBEBJY010000095.1:0-7483 GCA_040079635.1 Burkholderiaceae bacterium
CCCCAGCTCCTACACCTACACCGCCTGCATCTAGCCCAACCCCAACCGCCTGCATCTCTGCCCCAACGCCAGCTACAGGCTACAGCTTAGTGTTTAAAGGCTGTAGCGCTACAAACGTCGCTGAGTACTATGACAAAACTGAATGCGTGCGTGACAACGCAACAGGGTTGATTTGGCAAGGCCAGACCGCTGCGGGGACAGCATTGCGGGCGAATAACCGATACATGACAAATTTCGACAGCACAACTGCCTTGCAAAAAGTGACTGGTTCGACTGCTGTCGCACCTTCAAATTTTGATGTATTTAATGAATACAACTCTATCGGCTTTAGGAATGCCGTCAACGCTACAAATTTATGCGGTTCTGGTGCGTGGCGCTTACCAACCATTGGCGAGCTTAAAAGCATCCTCAAACTCAGTGAGTTCCCAAGTATTGACAATATTTGGTTTCCCAACACGCTTGGCAAGTATTACTGGACTTCCTCTAACAACGGCATCAACGATGAACTCGCCACAAATATTATATTTATTACCGGAGAAGCTTTTGATGATCGTCGTACCTATCTTCGCCTCGTGCGTTTAGTCCATCCATAAATTGAGCAAGAACATGAAACACAAAAATTTCAACCTCTCAGTCGCCGTCACAGTCGTTTTACTCACTGCTTGTGGTGGCGGCGGTGGTGGCAGCGGGAATGGCGAGCCAGTTGCTGAACCAACAGCAACGCCTTCCACGACGGCTACACCAAGTCCAACGGGAACGCCGACCCCTTCGCCATCAGGCACACCCACAGCGACGCCCACCCCAACACCGACAGCCTGCGTGGGGGAAGCCATCTCTTTTGTAGGTCCGAGCCGAGTTTTCAAAGGCTGTGACGCTGCAAACGTCGCGACGTATTACGATTTATCAGAATGTGTGCGTGACAGCACCGGCTTAATTTGGGAAGGCAAAACACCCAGTGGCAGCGGCGGACTTCGTGACGCTTCACGTCAATTTACCGACTATGACAATCCTGCGAAAGAGCAAGTCACAAAGTTATCCTACCAAACCAACGAAAATCCATACAGATTTCCAACGAATGCAGAAATTTCTGCAAATACAAACTCTATTGGTTACCAAAATGCAGTAAA
The DNA here is from genome assembly GCA_040079635.1 of Burkholderiaceae bacterium. Classification (GTDB taxonomy): domain Bacteria; phylum Pseudomonadota; class Gammaproteobacteria; order Burkholderiales; family Burkholderiaceae_C; genus Aalborgiella. Next base: position 1,128 of record JBEBJY010000095.1, read on the forward strand.
CGCTACTCGTTTATGCGGTTTGAGCAACTGGCGGCGCCCAACTCTTAGCGAGTTTACGGATGCTGCGAGTGACATCCAAACCAATTTTTTTCCCAATGTGGGCCCAAATAAACAGTTCATAACAGCTGATGCTGAAGAGGCCATTGTGATCGTTACGCCCGTGCATAAAGAGAGCTTAAACGTCACATTCAATCCATTTTCACCTTTTTCAGGGATAAAGAATTACCGTACTTCACCTTCTTGGCTGATGTTGGTTCATCAAGATCCCAATATACCTAGACGCTCTAAGATATAACGAGATTTACAGCCGAGTCTTGCATAGGCGCGTAGCTGCATAGACGGGGCAATCACGGGCGTCAACCATGTTTGGGCGATATATTTGCTTGATAAACAAGCTAATATCGACGCATTCATGAACTTCACAGACTTCTACGCCAAATGGGGCGCAGGCGGCACGGCTGCCAGCCTGAACGAACGCCAAGGTGCGCAGCCGCATTTTCTCGATTTGTGCGATCTTCTGGGCGTGTCCAAACCCGGCAGCAGCCGGCAAGACGGTGAAAACGACTATATTTTTGAATAGGACACCCTCCTGCTGGGCGAAGCGCGGGGTCATAAATGACCCTCATTTAGAACACTTGATCGGAGCGTTTTATTAATTCGATAAAGTTAATGCAACTGACCGATACTTCTGGCAAGGAACATACTGAAGGAATTTTTCTTTTAGAAGGTATATCAGGCGGTTTAATTTGCCGTCCTTCTTCGGAGATTAATTCAGCGCCATGTGCACGCGTTGTAGCAATGATGAAAAGATCGTTTTCACCTACGCCTTTTGAATGATATCCATCATTCACTACTCCTAACAGCCCTTTGATTCGCAAGGCATCGAGCAAAATTTCTTCTGTTATTTGAAGTTTTTTCACATGTTTGTTTTTGAGCCAGTCGCCACATTCAGGTGTTTTAGCTACGACCTCTTCAAAAGCGACACTAGGAATAACAAACGTATTTTCTTCGATTTGAGTTGCAAGCCATTCCCATAAACCTGGAAACTGACGCACAGGATAATTATCCCAAGCGTAAAGCATAGTTGAGGCATCAAAGACCTGCATAGTGGCGTTCAAGCTCATGAATGTCTTTGATTTTTAACCCGTCAAGATAACTACTAGCCTTAGCCAAAGTGATATAACTAGCACTCAATGCATCCAATACTGTTCGTACGAAGGTATTGCCAAACACATGTTTTGGTTCTCGGTGGCGGTACAGTCGGCTTCCAGCATCCTCTTCTTGGACAACTCTCGAATCTTCGTTCCATTGTCTGTATGCTAAGTATTGATTTTGTTGCAAGCGACCGGCATCTAAAAGCCTACGTAAAATCACTTCGACGCTCACACCTAATGTTTTACGCACTTGGGAAAGCCAGTCGCTGTATTGAGATACATCATCAGGTCGATCAATGTCTCGAATGCTGTTTAAAACAGCATCGGAAACTAGCAAATTTCCAGCAAACGCATTAGCCTCTTGCTCTTGGCCTTTATGAGATTGCATATCACGGTCGTCATCTATGGAGCTGCTTTTATGCAATAGTAAATGCCCCAACTCGTGCATGAGCGTAAATATCTGCTGAGACTCCCCGTAGGATGGCTGTTTCTTAATAACAATTACCGGGCAAATAGGGTCATAAAGAGTGAAGCCCAATATTGGATTTTTTTTGTCAATCTGCCATTTTCCGTTGTAGCCATTGCTGCGAAATACCAATATGCCCTTAGCCTCAACGGCTTCACGATAGCTTTCGAAACTATTTTGATTCGTCAAATTAAGCCATTTACGTGCTAGTCGTGCGGCTTCAACCGGATTTTGAAATGGAATAACAGGTGGATTGAATGTTGGACGATCTGTATCATCTAGCTCTTCAACCAAACTCAAATATACAGAACGTTGTTTTTCTACCCGCTCAATGAAATTCCTGAGCTTTGCAGATAATTCTGGCTTTTGATTTGCCAAAGTACGAAATTGTGGGGTATGTACTTGCGATGCAACAACCGGTTCAGACTCAAGAAAAAATAAAATTCCTCGACCAAAATATTCAGCAATTTTGCGTAATTGATTGAAAGTCAACCCTGCCTCACCAGATATCATCCGTTCTATACTAACCTGCGGTATGTCTACTTCAGTCGCAAGAATGCTTGGTGTGATGCCTAAATCAGCACAACACCATTCAACTCTCTTTGGATTAATAGACTGAATGCGCTCCATAACTCATGAGTATATATGTACAGGCATTTTCGTAGTTCCACAGGGCAAAAGTTCGACCCACGTTACACCCAACCACCTACTTCGAAACCTTCCCCTTCCCCGCCGGCCTCACCCCGCAAGACACCGCCAGCCAGCAAACCCGCCGCTTGGCGAGTGGGACTGTCGTGCCTGATGTGCATTCCAAATCAGCGGAATCCATAGCCGAAGCCGCCCACAAACTCACCACCCTGCGCGACAACTGGCTGAACCCGCCGGACTGGACGCAGCGGCTGCCCGAAGTTGTGCCGCTGGGCATGGCCACCTCGCCCTACCCCGACCGCATTGTCGCCAAACCCGGCCACGAGAAAGAGCTGAGTGAGCGCACCCTCACCAAACTCTACAACGCCCGCCCCGCCTGGCTGTCCACCGCCCACGCCGCGCTGGACGCCGCAGTCGCCACCGCTTACGGCTGGGCAGACTACACGCCGGAGATGCCGGATGAGGTGATTTTGCAGAGGTTGTTGGCGTTTAACGTTGAAAGAAGTGTGGAGCGCAGTGCCTAACTCTGTCATTCCCGCGTAGGCGGGAATCCATGAAGCGTTACTTTAACAAGGCATGGGCAAAAAATGAGGGGTCATGGATTCCCGCCTACGCGGGAATGACAGTTATTTAACCCGAATTTACTATACTTTTAATAGCTACTAAGGCAATAAATACGCCGGCTAGAGGCATATTTGAGGGGTAAAAACCGCCAATCAGGCCGCTACCACCTGCAATTTCACCCCCAACGCGCTCATCACCTTGAGCATGGTCGCAAAGCTGGGATTGTTGTCGCCGGACAGGGCTTTGTACAGGCTCTCGCGGCCAAGGCCAACGTCTTTGGCGATCTGCGTCATCCCCCGCGCACGCGCCACGGTGCCTAGCGCTTTGGCGAGAAAAGCGGCGTCTTCGGGCGCTTCTTCAAAGCAGGCTTGCAAGTAGGCGACGATGTCCGCCTCGCTCTGGAGGTGCGCGGCAGAATCCCATTTTTTGAGTTTAAGAGTGTTCATGTTGTCTGCGCCCATAGCGTATCCCCCAATTTTCCTAAAGTTGCTTTGCCAAGTTCAGCGCGGCTGCAATGTCCGCTTGTTGGTTAGATTTACTGCCGCCTGCCAGTAAAACCACCACTTCGCTACCGCGCACGGTGTAGTACACGCGCCAGCCAGCGCCAAAATGCAGCCTCATCTCACTCACGCCACCACCCACCGGCTGGCTATCGCCAAAGTTGCCGTCTTCAGCCCGATCAATCCGCGCCTGAATCCGCACTTTGACCATGCGGTCTTTGAGACCCGTGAACCAATCCTCAAAAACCTCGGTGATTTGAATGCTATACATATTTATTGTATCCCAAATAATACAAATTGCAATGAATTTATAACTGTATATATTAACAGTTTATTGCACTGAATTTGTCTTAGCCTCCCACTTTGAAAAAGGGGGATTGAGGGGGATTTAACCCGTATTTGACGCTAAATTTACTATACTTTTTATAGCTACCAAGGCAATAAATACGCTGGCTAGAGGTATATTTTAGGGGCAAAAATGGCAAATTAGGCCGTTTTATGCTTTGCCACCCAGTCGCACAGCGCGTCGTTCATGCGGGTTTGCCAGCCGGCGCCTGTGGCTTTGAAGTAGGCGACCACTTCGGGGTTGTAGCGCACCGTTACCGGCAGCTTGGTGGGCGCGAGCTGTGGGCCGCGCTGACCTTGGCGTTTTTGCGCCAACGCATCGCGCACGGCAGCGTAGCCGCCAGTCTTTACCACCACCGCGTTGCTCTGGGCTGCGACTTCGCTTACCGTAGGCGCTGCAGCGTCTGGCGCTTCGGCGATGAGCTTGCTCCAAGCGGCGGCATCAGTCGGTAAGCTAGTGGGTAATTTGGCTGATGTAATAGTTGACTTCATGTTTTACCGCCTTTCTCAGGCTGATGACGTGAAAGTCATCAGCCCGCTCTGTGTACGTCATATGCACAACGCAACCTTGTAGCCAACCCAGCAAGTTGATGCGCAACTCGCCATAAGCCACCCGGTCGTCGTCCCACGCCACCACGGGGGCCAGTTTGGTTTCATCCCAAGTTGGCATGTTTAATTGTACTCACAAATAAATATTAATCAAAGAGGTTAAATCAGATTTCCACATTAAATTATACTGTATATATTATCAGCTAATAATGTGCATTTTGTCTCAACCTCCCACTTTGGAAAAGGGGGATTGAGGGGGATTTGACCCGTATTTGACGTTAAATTCGCTATACTTTTTATAGCACTTTAGGCAATAAAAACGCCGACTAGAGGCATATTTCAGGTGTATATTTGAGAAGTCTACTTATTGGGTAACAAACGGATGAGCTGGCCGTTGCTGGCGTCGGTCAAAACATAAATCAACCCGTCTGGGCTTTGCCGCACGTCGCGGATGCGTTGGTTTAGATCGGCCAGAAGTTTTTCCTCGCGCACGACTTTGTTGCCGTCCAGCACGATGCGGTTCAGGTAGCCGAATTTGAGCGAGCCGACCAGCAGGTTGCCGCGCCAGCCGCTGCCGTAGGCGTCGGACGTCACAAACGCCATGCCGGACGGCGCAATGGATGGCACCCAGTAGTGCAGGGGCTGCTCCAAGCCGAGCTTAGAAGTGATGCCCTCGCCAATCTTGCCACCGCCGTAATTTTCACCATAAGAGATGACCGGCCAGCCGTAGTTTTTGCCGGCTTGGGGCTGGTTGATTTCGTCGCCGCCTTGCGGGCCGTGCTCGTGCGTCCACAGCACGCCATCAGGCGCTAGCGCCGCGCCCTGCGAGTTGCGGTGGCCGTAGCTCCAGATTTCAGGCTTGGCGCTTGCCGTATTAACGAAAGGGTTGTCTTTGGGCACGCTGCCGTCTTTGCCCACACGCACCACTTTGCCATGGTGGTTATCCAGCGTCTGCGCATCTTGCATGCGGCTAAAACGGTCGCCCAGCGTTAAAAACAGCGTGCCGTCGGGTTGCCCATTTTTTAGCGCTTCGACGATGCGGCAGCCAAAATGGGCGCTGCTGCTGACTTTGGGAAGCTGCCGAAAAATGACCTTGACCTCATCCAAGCGGCGTGCATCGGCGCTGAGTCTGGCGCGCGCCAGTGCTGTGCTGTTGCCTGATTGGCCGGAAGATGCAGGTTCTGAAAAGCAGAAATAGAGCGTGCGGTTTTGACGAAAAGCCGAATCGACCACCACGTCCAGCAAGCCACCCTGCCCGCGCGCGTCGATAGCTGGCAAACCTTGCACGGGCTCGCTCAACGTGCCATTCGCAGCCACTACGCGCAAGCGACCGGGGCGCTCAGTCACCAACATCTGCCCATCGCCCATGAAAGCGACCGCCCACGGATGCTCTAGGCCTTTGGCGACGACTTCAAAACGCGGCGTTTGTGCGGTGGCAGTGGGCGCGGCAATGGAAACGGCAAGTGTTAGGAGCCAAAAACCAGAGAAGCGTAAAAACGGGGTAGGCATGGTGAGCTTTCAGGAGTCAATGCTCCACCTTTATACGCTTTTATGCATTTTTTAGTGGTTTTGGCCGGGATACGCAACGAATCAGTGTGCCTTTTCCCAGTTCACGCCGACACCGACTTCCGCCAGCAACGGCACTTTGAGGTGCGCGACACCCGCCATCAGGCGTGGAATTTCGTGTTTGACCCAGTCAACTTCGTTCTCAGGCACCTCAAACACCAGTTCGTCATGCACCTGCATGATCATTTTGGTGCCGCGTTTTTCAGCGTCCAATACCTGCTGCACTTTGATCATGCTGAGTTTGATCAAGTCTGCCGCCGTGCCCTGCATGGGCGCATTGATGGCGGCGCGCTCGGCACCGGCGCGGCGTGGGCCGTTGGGGGAGTTGATTTCGGGCAGGTAGAGGCGGCGGCCGAAGACGGTTTCGACGTAGCCTTGGGCTTTGGCTTCGATTTTGGTGTGGTCCATGTAGTGTTTCACGCCGGGGTAGCGGGCGAAATAGCGCTCGATGTAGTTTTTGGCTGCCGTGTTGTCGATGCCTAAATTTCGCGCCAAACCGTAGGCACTCATGCCGTAAATCAAACCGAAATTGATGACCTTGGCATAGCGGCGCTGCTCGGACGA
>JBEBJY010000096.1:0-7455 GCA_040079635.1 Burkholderiaceae bacterium
CAAACCATCACCGATAATTCAGCTTTCGTCCTATCCTTAACTCTAGGAGGCTTGGGCATCGCGCAATTGATAGACCTGACGGCACGCCCTTTGGTTGCCGTAGGGCAACTCGTGCCCGTTTTAGCTGGTCATTTTGAAAAACCCAGCATCCCCATCTACGCCGTCATGCTGCAAGAGCGCTATCGGTTACCAAAAATTCGAGCGTGTATTGACTACTGGGCTGAGTGGATTGGGCAGATGAAGTAAGCGAACGAACACTGTCACGCAGACTCAAGCCGCCGCCCGCGTCACCCTATCCCGCACCCCATCCCACACCGCATCTTCAGGCAGCGTTTCTACCCAAATCAGCTTGATGTTGGGTTGATCCAACTCGCGCAGGGTGGCGAAGAGTTGCTGCGCGGCTTGGGCGGCATCTTCGGGCATGCGGCGGAAAAGGATGTTTGTGGAGGCGCTGTGCATTTGCTGGCGCGAATAGACGGCGATGTGCTTGGCGTCTGTGCCCAAAATATCCAACGCGGTTTGCAGGGCTTTGGCGTCCATCAGGCGGAGTTTGGCTTTGGGGGCGTAGTGGGATTCGAGCATGCCCGAAGCGCGTGGCGCTTCTGTCAGCTCCTCTCTAGGAGCGTCTTCTAGGGGCATTAAATCAGCCTCTAGTCGGCGTATTGATTGCCTATATTGCTCTTCTTTTGATAGTGAATTTGAGGCCAAATTTTGCCCACAAGCGAATTCAATTTGCGTTGCTGTCAACACTCCTGGGCGCAACAAAACCGGCACACCACGGCTGCAGTCGACGATGGTTGACTCTATGCCGACGCTGCACGCGCCGCCGTTCAAAATAAGTAAATCCTTAAATTTTGAATTTTCGAACTCACCCTGCACATGCGCCGCGGTGGTAGGGCTGACGCGGCCAAACTGGTTGGCGCTGGGGGCGGCTAGACCGTGGATGCCACGTGTAGCGCAGGCTTTAAGCAGCGCCAGCGCGACGGGGTGCGACGGGCAGCGCAGGCCGACGGAGGTTTGACCGCCAGCGGCTGCGGTAGCGATGTCTGGGTGGCGCGGCAAAATCAGCGTCAACGGGCCGGGCCAGAAAGCATCCATTAACTTTTGCGCGAACTCAGGAATCTGGCTCGCAAAACGGCTGGCACTCAACGAATCTGCCACGTGGACGATAAGTGGGTGCTCACTTGGCCTGCCTTTGGCGGCGAAGATTTTGGCGACAGCGGCTTCATTGGCGGCATCTGCTGCCAAGCCGTAAACCGTCTCTGTGGGTAAACCGACCAAACCACCAGCGGCGATAACTTCCGCCGCTTGCGTGATGGAGGCTGAATTTGAGCCGTCAATAATCACTTTTCAACCTCACCCGCACTCAGTATTTTGCGATGCCAAGTATCGCGGCAGCTTTAGCCGTCGTCGCTTTGACTGCTTCAACCGTCGCACCCGTGATCGTCAAATGCCCCATCTTACGGCCTTTTTTTGCGTCTTTTTTACCGTACAGGTGCAAATGCGCGCCTGGCAGAGCCAAAATTTGATCCCATGGTGGGGTTTGAGCCTCTGCAGGCCCATTTTTTTCTGAACGATTGAACCACACATCACCCAAAATATTCAGCATGATGGCTGGGCTGTGTTGGCGCGGCTGGGTGAGCGGCAGGCCGCACAGGGTTCGCACTTGCAGCTCGAATTGTGAGACGTCGCAAGCGTCAATCGTGTAGTGACCGCTGTTGTGCGGGCGTGGAGCAATTTCATTCACCACCAAAGTATCGTCATGCAGCAGGAACAGTTCAACACACAAAACGCCCACATATTGCAGCTCATTTGCTACAGATATTGCAGCAGATATGGCACGTTTTACGCCTGCTAGGGGTAAATTACCCTTATAAACCGAGGTAGTCGCCAAAATACCATCGACATGCACATTCAGCTGCGGCGGGAAGTGGACAACTTGCCCATCGCGCCCACGTGCGAGGATGACGGAATACTCGGCTTTGAGCGGCAGCATCTTTTCTAAAACGCAGGTCACCCCACCGAGTTCGGCGAATGCAGAGGTTAATTCGGCTGACGTTTTGACGCGAATTTGGCCTTTGCCGTCGTAGCCCATGCGCGCGGTTTTGAGGATGCCGGGGAACAAGTCCGCAGAAAGAGCAGCAATTTGGTCTGCCCTTTCAATCACAGCATAAGGCGCAACTGTTATCGCATCAGCCCCACCTTTGGCGGCACAAGCCACAAAATGCGCCTTCTCAGCCACGCGGTTTTGCGCGATGGCGACTGATTCTGCGCTGGGCGACACGGGGCGCAATTTCGCCAAGCTTTGCAGTGCCGCTGCGGGGACGTTTTCAAACTCAGTGGTGACTGCTGCGCTGATATTTGCTAGTTCAGCTAAGCCTACCTCGTCCAAATACGTGGTTTTGATGTGGTGGTGGCTGACCAAGCCGGCAGGGCTGGTGGCGTCTGCGTCTAGCACTGCTGTGAAATAGCCCATGCTTTGGGCTGCGTGGCAGAACATGCGACCTAACTGACCGCCGCCCAAAACACCTAAAGTCGCTCCTGGCAGAATCACTGCTGAATCGCTCATGCTGACACGGGCGGCAAGGCCATTGCACGAGCGACTTCAGTTTGTTTCGCACGAAATGCGTCTAGCTTGACGCGTAAAGCCGCATCATGGTTAGCCAACATCGCCACAGCAAACAAAGCCGCGTTCGCCGCACCGGCAGCGCCAATGGCAAAGGTGGCTACTGGAATGCCTTTGGGCATTTGCACAATGCTATGCAGTGAATCAACTCCCTGCAAATGCTTGCTCGCAACCGGCACGCCCAGCACCGGCACAGTGGTTTTAGCCGCCAACATGCCTGGCAAATGCGCCGCGCCGCCTGCGCCTGCAATGATGGCTTGCAGGCCACGACCTGCTGCAGCTTCGGCGTAGGCAAACATATCGTCCGGCATGCGGTGTGCGGAGACGACGCGCGCCTCGTGCGCGATGCCGAACTCTTGCAAAATGGCGACGGCGTGCTGCATGGTGTCCCAATCGGAGTTGGAACCCATCAAAACGCCGACTTGGATGGCTGGGGTCATATCGCTTTTGTTGTTTGGCATAGTGTGCTTGTGGATTCCCGCGTTCGCGGGAATGACGGCTCGAATGGATAATCTCGGATAATACGATTTTACGTTTTAAAGTACCGATTCCCCCATGATTGACATCACCCGCGCCACTTTTGACACTGACATCGTCCAAGCGTCGATGACCACCCCCGTTTTGGTCGATTTTTGGCACCCCAAGAGTGAGCAGTGCAAAATCATCGTCCCAATGCTGGAAAAGCTAGAAGCTGAGTACGCTGGACGCTTCATTTTGGCGAAAGTGGACGCCAGCCAAGAGCAAGAAATTGCGCAAGCATTTGGCATGCAGAGCATTCCGACCTGTATTTTGATGATGGGCGGCAAGCCGGTGGATGGTTTTCAGGGCGCTGTGCCGGAGGAAAAGCTCAAAGAATTCTTAGACAAACACCTTCCGACTGCGGAAATCGTTGAAGAAGCGCCAGAAGAAGATGCTTTGACCGAAATCACCCCAGAAATGGCCTTGAACAAGCTGGTAGAAAAGTTAAAAGAGAAACCAGAAGACGAAACCGCCCGCTTCGATTTGGTCAAATTGCTGATGATTCTAGGCCGCGACGACGACGCCAAAATCGCCTTCGCTCCCGTAATCGCCAAAACCAGCGTGGTACGCAAGTTTGACTCTTTGAAGCGTTGGATGGATGCCTCTGACGCTATGCATTTAATAGCTACTCAGGCAATAAATACGCCGACTACGGCCATATTTGACACATTAAATGCCAAAATATCTGAAAATAAAAGAGATTTCGAATCCCGTTTCCGTAAAACCCAGCTTTTGATGGCGCAGCAGCGCTGGACAGAGGCGATGGACGAGCTGCTAGAAATCTTGATGCGCGACAAAACCTGGAACGAAGACCAAGCCCGCAAAACCTACATCGCCATTCTGGACATCATCGAGCCCGCCCCCGTGAAAGTGGCAGATGGACAGATTCCGCCTGTGGATGCGACGGTGGCGACATATAGACGCAGGTTGTCTAGTGTGGTTTTGAGCTAGATATAAATGCTTTAGAGAATTACGACTGAGATACCAATGAAAAACAATCTTCAATCCATTCGGCATGAATACAACGACTACTTCAAAAGTACAGTTTTTCCCCTTTTAGGGATCACAGAGGATAGGTTAGATCGCTTGGGCTTCGAGGAAATCGCTCTGCTCATTAGGGATGCAACGATAAGAAGAAAATTCCGTAGGCTTGCAATCCAGTTACTCGAGGCTAATCTTCATGAGCATCAGACAGATCGACCAAGTGCCATTGCACTTTTTGATGCACAGAACGTAAGCGAACTGCGCGATTGGCAAGACGTATCACTCACATGGGAAAAAGCACTGTGGGCGCTTGCATCTCAAAATGACACTTAACCTCTTAACTGGCTTCAATCCACCTTCCTCTCAATCACATCTAACGCACATATCCTTATTGACAAACTTATAAAGTGCGCACATAATACGTGTAAAACTGGAGTTTACTATGAACATCACCTTATCCATTGAAGAACGTGTGGCTGAAAATGCGCGTGAGGCTGCTCGCAAAATGGGGAAAAGCTTGAACCAAGTGGTGCGTGACTATTTGGAGCAATTGGCTGGCACAGCGCATGCTGAGCAGGACTTTGATGCGTTTGAGCAGCGCTGCTTGAACACCAAAGGCCGCTTGAATAATTGGACTTTCAATCGCGAAGAAGCCAATGCCCGCCATTAATACGGGTAGCGCCAAGCCATCTACTGCGCAGGAAGCTAGCGCAGCGTATTTGGCCATATACCAACCGTTAGCCAAAGAGCGTTGCTTCATCGACACCAATTTGCTGATCTATGCAGACAGTGGCGACGAGCCCTTTAAGCAGCGCATCGCCTTGTCTTTGCTCAAGCAGCTTAGGCTGAACCAAACAGGCGTGTTGTCAACCCAAGTGCTGGGCGAATACTGCAACGTGGCGATCAACAAACTAAAAATTCCGCATGCAGATATTCGCGAGCAAATGCAGTTTTGGGAGCAATACGAAGTTGTCCAAGTCACCCCTGCCATCATCCACATGGGGCTAGATTTGCACCAAACCCGATCTCTAGGTTTTTTTGACGCGCTGATTGTCGCGGCAGCCAAAACCAGCGGCTGCACCGTTTTGTATTCTGAAGATATGAATGCGGGTGAGCTGGTGAACGGGGTGCGGATTGTGAACCCGTTCAGGGTTTAGCTTGTCACACTGTTAGCTAGTCAACCGCGTCCAAGCCTCTTGATACTTCGCCGCCGTCTTCTCAATCACCTCACGCGGGACGCGGGGAGCTGGCGGGGTTTTGTCCCAGGTTTGGGTTTCTAGCCAGTCGCGGACGAACTGTTTGTCGAAACTTGGGGGGTTTTTGCCTTCTACATAACTCTCGGCGGGCCAAAAGCGGGATGAATCTGGCGTCAGCACCTCGTCCATCAGGGTCAGCGTGCCGTCGGCGTCCAAACCAAACTCAAACTTGGTGTCTGCAATGATGATGCCTTTGGTCAAGGCGAATTCGGCAGCGGTTTTGTAGATCGCGATGCTGAGAGTTTTGATTTTTTCGGCTAAATCGACACCGATTTTGTCGCACATTTGCTCAAAAGTAATGTTTTCGTCGTGCTCGCCCACAATCGCTTTGGCTGCGGGGGTGAAGATGGGCTCGGGCAGTTTGGAGGCGTTTTGCAAACCAGCGGGTAGTTTGACCCCGCACACCGATTGCGACACTTGGTATTCGACCCATCCGCTGCCTGCCAAATAGCCGCGCACCACGGCTTCCACGGGGATGGGTTTCAGGCGCTTGACCAGCATGGAACGGCCTGTGACGTAGGGCACTTCTTCTGGTGTGACGGCACTTTCTGGGGATTCGCCGGTCAAGTGATTGGGGCACAGATTCGCGCCATTTTTACCTAACTTTTCAAACCAAAACAGCGCCATTTGCGTCAACAAAGCGCCTTTGCCCGGAATCGGCTCGCCCATAATGACGTCAAACGCGCTCAAGCGGTCACTGGCGACCATCAATATTCTGTCGTTGCCCACGGCGTAGTTGTCGCGGACTTTACCTCTGGCGAGCAGGGTTAAAGACGAGATATTGGAGGTGTGAACCGAGGCTGCAGGCGAAGAAGTAGAAGTCATAACCTAGATTATCGCCTGAGTTATTGCCTGAAACAGCGTCTGAAAAGCGTGTTTGTTTTTGCTATATATTTAATAGCTATTTAGGCAATAAATACGCCGGCTACAGCAATATTTATGCCTATTTTTGCAGGCATTAGATCATTTCAAGGCTAAAAACCCGCTAGCTCACTAAAAACTAGCCAACACGGCAGATTTTTAGCATATTCGTGCCGCCTGGTGTGCCCATGGGTTCGCCACGGGTGATTTAGGAAGCAACAATACCCACTTGATGACCGTCATTTGGCTGCCTACCAAGAGAAGCTTGCACCTGCTCCATAGGTTGTATTGTTGCGGCGGCCGTTGGACCCTACGCTAGCTTTGAAGACCGCATTGGGTGACATGCGGTAGTTCCCGCCAATCGCCATTGCACTTGTACCATTGAAATGTCCTATTCCGACCCCAACAGCGAACGTTTTGTCAGATTCCAGCGCAGGCATATTGGCCATAGCCGTTGTCGCTGCAATGCCGGCGGACATGCGTTTGTCGAGTGTCTGCAGTTGATTAAAGTTAACCGCATCAGAATTGGTCGTTCCGTCTGCGATGCCGGTTACTTTTGCCGCCCCCCCCGTCAAGGTATTGGAAAACGTAGCACCAGCGTCATCGAGCACCAATCTGGTTGAGGTGGTGCCACCAGTAATCACTGTTTGATTGCTATTAACCACAACACCGTGGTTTGTGTTGTTGACCAATGAGGCATTTGCACCGCTGAGTATTATTTGTGCGCCATTTCCAGCCAAATCAATGCCGCTTGCGCCAACTACAACTTTATTAGCGCCATTCACCAAGCGCACACTTTCGCCGTCGACAACAAGTGAGCGAGAGCCGTTTGAAATAGTGTTGGTCGCACCGCCAACACTAAACCCGCTTCCAACTGTCAGAGTGCCTCCAACATTGAGATTTGAGCCGACCGTGGCACCTGCCGTCGTAGTCAGTGTTGTGGTGGCGATATTACCGTTATTGACAATGCCGTTGGTGTTGGTCACGCCAGTAATACTTAGAGTCGTCGTGGAAATATTCCCAGTATTGGCAACACCATTGGTCGTACTCATACCTGTAACACCCAAGGTGGTTGTTGCGAGATTCCCAGTATTTACAACGCCGTTGGTTGTACTCAGACCTGTAACACCCAGCGTTGTCGTTGCGATATTTCCAGTATTGGCAACACCATTGGTACTGCTCAGCCCTGAAACACCCAAAGTCGTTGTG
>JBEBJY010000097.1:0-7163 GCA_040079635.1 Burkholderiaceae bacterium
ACCCCTTTCACCCCGCCGGGTGAAAGTGGAGCTTTCATTTGACGGTTGGCGGTCAAGTGAAGCTTCTACCAGCCGAGGTAAAGAAATTGGGGTCAGATTCCAATTTTTGATGAAATAAAATAAAGCCTATGCCGATTTCAACTTACGTACCAAATGATTGCTTTGTTGGCTACAACCCAGAACAAGGTCTAAACTTTCCGAATTTTTTTTTGGTACATGTTGTGAATATGGTGTGAGCTTTCCTCAGCACAGTCTTGCTGATGGCGCATCAAACAGATATTTAAATAAACCACGAAAATCTAAACTCAAGTTAGAGATAGCGCCATTTTTTGCAGAAACGATCGCTGAATTTTTGTCTACTGATTTATCTCGTTTTGTACTCGACTTTCATTGTCCAAAATGTCAACAACCTTATGTCATAGGGTTTGATTGGAGCGAGTTTCATATGGCAAGTCCTCGATATTTTCCACTTCAAGTTTGGGGTTTAGCAAAGTTTAAAGACCAATAACGGGTATAGCAGCACCCTCCTACAATCACCCCATGGCCATCCCCGCTTCCTTCATCCAAGAACTCATCGCCCGCGCTGATGTCGTTGACATCGTGGGGCGGTACGTTCAGTTGAAGAAGGGGGGGGCTAACTTTATGGGGTTGTGCCCGTTTCATGGGGAGAAGTCGCCGTCGTTCAGCGTGAGCCCGACCAAGCAGTTTTACCATTGCTTTGGCTGCGGCAAAAACGGCAACGCGATCAGCTTTTTGATGGATCACGGTGGCATGAGTTTTGTGGAGGCGGTGAAGGATTTGGCGCAGCAGTACGGCATGCAGGTGCCTGAGGAAGAAGGTTCACCGCAGGACCGAGCCCGCGCAGCCGAACAGCGGCAAAAGCAGGCGACGCTGACGGATGTGTTGGAAAAAGCTTGCGATGCGTACAAAAAGCACCTCAAAAACTCGCCCAAAGCGATTGATTACTTCAAAGGCCGTGGGCTGAGTGGCGAGATTGCCAAGCAGTTTGGCTTGGGCTACGCGCCTGAGGGTTGGCGCAGTTTAGCGAGTGTGTTCCCCAACTACGACGACCCGCTGCTGGCGGAGAGTGGCTTGGTCATCACGAATAACGAGAGTGGCGACGGCGACAAGGCGACTGAAAAGCGCTACGACAGGTTCCGCGACCGAATGATGTTTCCGATTCGCAATGTCAAAGGCGAATGCATTGGCTTTGGCGGGCGGGTGCTGTTTGAGGGGACGCCTAAGTATTTGAACTCCCCCGAAACGCCGGTTTTCAGCAAGGGGCGCGAGTTGTATGGGCTGTTTGAAGCGCGTACGCACTTGCGCGAATACGGCTACGCGCTGGTGACTGAGGGCTATATGGACGTGGTGGCGCTGGCGCAGCTGGGCTTCCCGAACGCGGTGGCGACGCTGGGCACGGCGTGCACGACAGACCATGTGCAAAAGCTGTTTCGGTTCACCGACTCGGTCGTTTTCAGTTTTGACGGCGATGCGGCGGGGCGGCGGGCGGCGCGTAAGGCTTTGGACGGTGCGATTCCGTTTGCGACAGATGTGCGCAACGTCAAATTTCTGTTTTTACCAGCGGAGCACGACCCTGACAGCTTTATCCGCGAATTTGGCAAAGAGGCGTTTTCACGCTATGTGAGCGAGGCGACGCCTTTGTCGCGCTTTTTGATTGATTCCGCCCGCGAAGGCTGCGATTTGAACACCATGGAGGGCCGCTCGCGCCTTGCCAGCAATGCGAATCCGCTGTGGTCAGCCATGCCAGAAGGAGCGCTTAAACGTCAGTTGTTGGGTGAAATAGCTGAGTTGGTGCAGCTAAGCACCCGTGAATTGACCGAGATTTGGGACGCAGCAGCTGCTGCAAAACTGCCGCCTAGCAAGTCGAAATATTCAAGTAACTCAAACAACAATAACGGCGAGAGTGGTAATTACCGCAGCAACTACAGCGGTGATTCAAACAACAACTTCAAATCTGAAAAAACCTACAACGCAGATGGTAGCCCGGTTGAGAGCTATGCATCGAAGAAAGATTACTACAAAAATAATAGCACTTCCGGCATTAAATACGCCGGCTCCGGTCAATTTTCAGGGTCTAAATTTGGTGCAAAAGCTGGTGTTTCACGTGTGCATGGCCGTGTGCAACCTACGGGTCGGGCAGACCATGCGGCGCGGCTGCTACTGAGCGCAACGAGCCTGTGGGACGCCATGTCGCACGACGACCACGCTATGTTGTGCGAGCAGCCTGCCCCCGCAGGCGCGCTGTTTGTGTGGCTAGAAGCACAGTTGCACGACCACGGTGCGTTGCCATGGGGGGCGCTGCGCGAAGGACTGCGGGGGGCGGCGTTGGAGCCGTTTGTACTGAAATTGATGGCTGAAGTTCAAAAAAAGGACGATTTAACGTCTGAAACGAATTCCCAAGACGCGGTTCGTGAAGCACAGCAAGAGCTGCGCGCCCTGCTCAACCGCATGCACATTGACCGCCTCAAAGCGCTTGAAACCGAGGTGATTGAGGCCGCCAAAGCCGACCCGACCCAGCTGGCCAAGTACAAAGACATCGTGGAGCGGCGTAAAAAATTGGAAGCATCTCTCGTTCCAGCCAATTAAGCGTTTGTTTTAAAAGCTTGGGTGACAAACCCAAAAAGCTTGTAAATTCAAGCCTTTGCAAGTTTTTTCAGCGATGCCAGTACTCGAATTTGGTATAATCCATTTTTTAGGCAAGAGCGACAGCAACACCTCCGGACATAGGCCACCAGTGAATTGACTCACACGCGCCACCTACCGCAAGGATTGCATTCCAAATGTTCGCCCTACATCTTGCCGTTGAACGTGTGAAAGCGTTCAAACTCCCGCCACCCTTGCGTTTTTCCTGTTTTTTCTGAATTTTTAGCTTTTATTTGTTGTTGACTTATTGTCGTCTTGCGTATTGTTGTTGGTCCAATTGAGGTCTCAAATCATGCCTGCAAAAAAACCAGTAACCAAACCTGTAAGCGCTGCTAAACCAGCTGCCAAGCCAGCTGCAAAAAAATCAGTGAAAGCGGTTGCTAAACCTGCCCCGAAAGTGAAACCTGTGCCCGCATCGAAAAGTAAAGCTACCCCAGCGCCCGTTTTAAAACGCGCACCAAAACCTGGTGAAAAAGTTGTCAAAACAATTACAAAACCTGCAGCGAAAGTTGTCGAAGAAAAAGCCGAGTTAAAACCGGCTAAAGCTGTCAAAGTTGAAAAAGCTGAGAAGCCAGCGAAAGCCGCCGCACCTGCCAAAGAAGTTAAAAAAGGCGCCAAACGTGGGCCAAAACCAAAGGGGTCGATTGCACCTCCGGGCGATGCGGATTTGTCTGACATTGAAGACGATTTAGTGGGAGAGCCAGTTGTCGTCACACTGAATGCCAATGGCGAAAAAATCAAGCCATTGCGGATGAAAATCAGCAAGGCGAAAGAACGAGCGCTGATCAAAGAGTTTGGCTTGGACGACACCGTGTTGTCGGAAGAAGACCTAGCGATTCGCCGTACGCGCCTGAAAGCGCTGATCAAGCTGGGTAAAACCCGTGGTTATTTGACGCACGGCGAGATTTCTGACCACTTACCCGACAAACTGGTTGACGCTGAAACCTTGGCCGTGGTGATTGGCATGTTGAAAGACATGGGCGTGTCGGTGTTTGAACAAACGCCTGACGTTGACGCGATTTTGAATTCTGGCGAAACCGTGGCTTCTGACGAAGAGGCCGAAGAAGCCGCCGAAGCTGCCGTTGCGACGGTTGACAGCGAGTTTGGTCGAACGACTGACCCTGTGCGTATGTACATGCGCGAGATGGGCACGGTTGAACTGTTGACCCGCGAGGGCGAGATTGAAATTGCCAAGCGCATTGAAGGCGGTTTGATGCGCATGATGGAAGCCATCAGCGAGAGCCCAGCGACGATTGCTGAAATCTTCGCGATGATGGAAGAGATCAACACGCCGGGCACCAAGGTGATTATTTCTGCCGTGGTAGACGGTTTTTCCAACATCAACGAAGCCGACGACTATGTGGCGGAAGAAGACTTTGACGAATTTGACGAAGCCGACGATGACGATGGCAAAGGCGGCTCTAAAGCGCTGACTCGCAAGCTAGAAGAGCTGAAAGTGGAGGCGATGCGTCGCTTTGAGATCATTCGTGATTACTTCGAAAAAGTACACAAAATCTACGACAAAGAAGGCTACGGAACACCGGCCTACATGAAAGCGCAAGCGCTGTTGTCAGAGGAGCTGATGAAGATTCGTTTCACAGCGAAAACCATTGAAAAACTCTGCGACTTGTTGCGTGCGCAAGTGGAAGATGTGCGTAAAAAAGAGCGCGAACTGCGCCGCATCATTGTCGATAAATGCGGTTACCCGCAAGCGACTTTTATCGCCGAATTCAGCGGCCGCGACAAAAACAACAAGTCGGCACCCTCGCATTTGTTGGACTTGAAATGGATTGAAAAACAAGCTGCTGCGGGTAAACCGTGGAGCGTGATCATGGCGCGCAACATTCCGCCGGTGCAGGACATTCAGCAAAAACTGGCTGACTTGCAAGCGCGCGTGGTGGTGCCGATTGACCACCTCAAAGACATCAACAAACGCATGAACGAAGGTGAGCGCGGCTCACGTGCGGCGAAGAAAGAAATGATCGAGGCGAACTTGCGTTTGGTGATTTCCATCGCGAAGAAATACACCAACCGTGGTTTGCAATTCTTGGACTTGATTCAAGAGGGAAACATCGGCTTGATGAAAGCCGTAGACAAATTTGAATACCGACGTGGCTACAAGTTCTCGACGTATGCAACGTGGTGGATTCGCCAGGCGATCACCCGCTCGATTGCCGACCAAGCACGTACGATTCGTATTCCGGTTCACATGATTGAGACGATCAACAAGATGAACCGCTTGAGCCGTCAGCATTTGCAAGAGTTTGGCTTTGAGCCAGATGCCGGCATGTTGGCTGAGCGCATGGAAATTCCGGAAGACAAGATTCGCAAGATCATGAAGATTGCGAAAGAGCCGATCTCGATGGAAACACCGATTGGCGACGACGATGATTCGCACTTGGGTGATTTCATCGAAGACGGCCACAACACCGCACCGCTGGAAGCGGCGATGCAGGCCGGCTTACGCGATGTTGTGAAAGACATTTTGGATGGCTTGACACCGCGCGAAGCGAAAGTGCTGCGCATGCGTTTCGGCATCGAAATGAGCACCGACCACACGCTGGAAGAAGTGGGCAAACAGTTTGACGTGACACGTGAGCGGATTCGCCAAATCGAAGCCAAGGCGCTGCGAAAACTCAAACACCCTACCCGTTCAGACAAGTTGCGTAGCTTTATTGATACGCTGTAAAGCTGAGGCATTAGCTCCGCCTAAACCTTTGGTTAAAACTTTGGTTCACCATACTTCATCCTCTATTTGAGGGATGAAATTGGTGAATTTGTGAGATTTTTCGCAATTTAATGTCGGTTTTTCATCTAAAACTGTAAAAAATATAGCTATAAAACTAGGAGCAAGCTAGCTTTTAAGCTATATTTGGTTTACAACAATATGTTCAGGCTAGCCTTGGATGTGTTTCAAAAATTGTTTAGAAATTGTTAGTTCAGTTGGTTTTTTATAACAACATTGCCACATTTGCATGTGCGCGCGCTTCAGGAGATATATATCTATGAGTACAAAAGAAAATGCAGCAGTAGCCCAACTGCTAGGTTTGCTAGAGTCACGTTACGCGATTCGCGTGTTGTGGGCTTTGAAAGATGGCCACCCACAAACCTTCCGTTTGTTGCAAGACAGCGTTGGCGGTGTGACGCCAAATACCCTCAACACCCGTATCAAAGAAATGCGTGAAGCTGGCTTGATCAACCATAACGACAGCGGCTACATCGTCACCAGTGCAGGTGCTGATTTGCTACGCCGTTTGGGTGATTTGCCATCATTTGCAACCAAATGGGTCAATAACCAGGCCAAAAAGAAGTAATTCACATCCAGCTACAAACTGGCTGGTTTCAAAATAGCCCTTAAAATAGGGTACTTTTTGAAGCTTTACTGGTTTAAGCTCTAAAAAAAGGACAGTTTCTGTCCTTTTTTGTTTTTCCCACCCCAACAATTAACATTTTTAGGAGTTCCTATGATCACCACACCAACAGGTTTACAGTATGAAGACACCGTCGTCGGCACTGGCGGCGAGGCACAAAAAGGCCACCACGTGCACGTGCACTACACCGGCTGGCTGTTTAACGATGGCGTGCAAGGTGCAAAGTTTGACTCCAGCAAAGACCGTGGTCAGCCATTTGCCTTCTCATTGGGCGCTGGACAAGTGATCGCAGGCTGGGATCAGGGCTTTGAAGGTATGAAAATTGGCGGCTCACGGACATTGGTCATCCCGTCAGCACTTGGTTACGGTGCTCGCGGTGCTGGCGGCGTGATTCCACCGAACGCAACGCTGAAGTTTGAAGTTGAGCTGTTGGACGCACATTGATTTTTTAGCTATATATCAATCTGACCTGTTATTAAGTAAATTATTGACAAAATAACAGGTCAAATATTGCTCTAGCCGGCGTATTTATTGCCTAATTAGCTATGTTATTTATAGCAATTTATAGAAACTGAGGCAATAGCTTGAAAAATGCGCCACAGCCCTCACTTGCTAAACTTCTCCAATCTACCGTATCTTTAGCATGTCTGAAAACAAAAAACCCGAACAAAATCAAGACCTTAGCAAAGCTTCTGCGCCCTTAAACCAAGCTCAGATGGGCGCTGATGGTGTGCCATTAGACGCATCGCCAGAAGAGCGCGAAGCTGCTTTAGCCGCCAACGAAGTGGAAACCATGAGCGAGCTGGCGATTGCCCAAGCCGAAGTGGCCACGTTGAAAGCCAAAGTTGCCGATTTGCAAGACCAATACGTGCGTGGCCAAGCCGAGGTGCAAAACGCCAGACGCCGCGCTGATGAAGACGTCAGCAAGGCTCGTAAATTCGCTGTTGAAGCATTTGCCGAGAGCTTGTTACCTGTGACTGACAGTTTGGAAGCCGGTTTAGCCATCAAAGACGCAACCATCGAACAAGTCCGCGAAGGTGCAACAGCGACCTTGCGTCAGCTGACCAGCGCATTGGAACGCAACAAAGTCATCGCCATCAACCCCGAAGCGGGTGCGAAATTTGACCC
>JBEBJY010000098.1:0-7098 GCA_040079635.1 Burkholderiaceae bacterium
CGTCCGATTGGGTTTACGGCTGATGTGCTTAAACGCAAGTAAAAATGACTCTAGCCGGCGTATTCATTGCCTAAGAAGCTATTAAAAATATAGTATATATATTCCAAAAAAGGATGCACATGATTAAGTTATTCGCGCTCTGCTTAGTATCTGCAATATTATTCACCCCCAACGCTTTCGCCAAATGCACGGCAGGTCATAAAACTATTTTCTCTTGCACCACCGCCAAAGGCAAATTAATAGAAGTCTGTGATGCGGGGAAAACAATTACTTATTCATTTGGCAGCCCGCAAACCACGCCCGAAATCGCGCTGAACGTGCCGCGTGACAAGGCGACCACGTTTCAGTGGGCGGGGGTGGGGCGGTATTTGTCATATTCGGTCGATATTCCCAATGGCACAACCACTTACAGCGTTTTCAGCAGCATGGACCGCATCACCGAAGCCCACGCGATGGACGCGGGGGTGAATGTGTGGGAGGGCGAAAAGCTGCTTGCAACCGTGAAATGCAGCGGCAAGAAAATGGTGAATAACTTAGAAGGTGTCGATTTATCGCCTACGCCTTGATTTAGGGAGGTAAGATTCAAAGCTGCGTATCACTATTTGATCGGAAACCCACATGACTTTACTCATCACCGGATTAATCATCTTCCTCGGCCTGCACTCAGTGCGCATCTTTGCGGACGGTTGGCGAACCCAGAAGCGGGCGCAGTGGGGTGAGGGGGCTTGGAAGGGCTCGTACTCTGTGGTGTCCATCGTGGGGTTTGCGCTGATTGTCTGGGGCTATGGGCTGGCGCGGCAGCAGCCGGTGGTGCTGTGGGTGCCGCCTGTTGCAACGCGGCATATTGCGGCAACTTTGATGCTGATTGCCATGGTTTTGCTGGTCGCCGCCTATGTACCAGGCAACGCTATCAAAGCAAAACTGCATCACCCCATGACCTTGAGCGTGAAAACATGGGCGCTGGCGCATTTGCTGGCGAATGGGAACTTAGCTGATGTGCTGCTTTTTGGCGCATTTTTGGCATGGGCAGTCGCCTGTTTCATCGCCGCTCGTAAGCGTGACCGCGCTGCTGGCACGGTTTACGCCGCTGGCAAAACCGTGCCAACTGTGATGACCGTGGTCATCGGTTTGGTGGCTTATGGCGTTTTTGCGATGTATCTGCACAAATGGTTGATTGGTGTGCCGGTATTTTGATGATAAGGTTGATTTGAGTGTTAAATATGCCTCTAGCCGGCGTATTTATTGCCTAAAATGCTATGAAAATTATAGTAGTACTCGTCGCTATCTTTATGCTCAACGTGTCAGCTTGCGCGCAAAAACCTGCCGAATCGAACAGCGCAGTGAATAATCCTGCGAATATCTCAGCCAAACTTGACACTACTGTGCCATGGCTGCAAGCCAAGATTTGGGATTATCAAAGCAAGCCAGTATCTAATCCGCCGCGCTCGATTATCAAAACCTCGTTTGAAGGCAAATCGGTTTATTATGTGCCGTCGGTTTGTTGTGATATTCCGAGCGAGTTATATGCAGAAGATGGCACGCTGATGTGTTACCCAAGTGGCGGTATTACGGGGAATGGCGATGGGAAATGTCCGAAGTTTAGGATTGAGTATTTAAATAATATCGACAAGAAAAATAATAGCAAAGATAATAAAACCAATATAGTTTGGGAAGACAAAAGAAAACCCTCTGTTTCAAATCGACATATCCCTGTGCTGCAATAATTTAGCATCAGCCCTACAATTTGCGCTGTATGCATATCAGAACCCAAGCGCAACAGACATTTCCAGTCAATCCAAACGCCCAGTTTGAGGTGTTTGCGGCAGTTCGTGAAGCGACGTTGGCATTGGTCAAGCCGCTGTCTGAGGAAGACTGCACCGTCCAATCCATGCCAGACGCCAGCCCCGTGAAGTGGCATTTGGCGCACACCTCTTGGTTTTTTGAAACTTTCGTGCTGACGCCGCATCTGGCGGGTTACGCGGTGTTTGACCCTGCGTTTAAGGTGCTGTTTAACTCGTATTACCACGCTGTGGGGGCGCGGCATCCACGCGGGGAGCGGGGGCTGATCACGCGGCCGGGGCTGCAGGAGGTGCAGGCTTATCGAGCGCATGTGGATGCGGCAATAGGGCGTTTGCAGGTTTCTGGTGATTTAAGTGCGGAGATTCAAGCCTTGATTGAACTGGGCTGCCACCACGAGCAACAGCACCAAGAGCTGATTTTGACGGATGTGAAGCACATGCTGTCGCAAAACCCTTTGAAACCTGCGTACCAAAAACACTGGCCGCTGACGACGATTCAAGCGCGTGCGGCCAGCTGGGTGAGTGTGGCTGAGGGTTTGTATGAGATTGGGCATACCGGCTCAGCATTTGCCTTTGACAACGAATCACCACGGCATCGCGTTTGGCTGGATGCGTTCCAAATCGCGTCGCAGCCGGTGACGCATGGCGATTTTTTGGCTTTTATCAACGATGGCGGCTACCAGCGCTCGGATTTGTGGCTGTCAGCCGGCTGGGACGTGGTGACGGCGTGCGGCTGGGAAGCGCCTTTGTATTGGGAAAAAGACTCTGATGGCCGTTGGACCGTATTTACCTTGCACGGCCAGGTGCCCGTAGAACCACATGCGCCCGTGTGCCATGTGAGTTTTTACGAGGCCGAAGCCTATGCGCGTTGGGCAGGAGCGCGGCTGCCGACGGAGGCTGAGTGGGAAGTGGCTAGCCGCTCAGCAGCATCGAATACTAAGACGAAGGGTAATTTTTTAGAAAGCGGGGCGTTGCATCCGCTGGCGCTGCGTGAAGCTGCACCTGATAAC
Organism: Burkholderiaceae bacterium; assembly: GCA_040079635.1. Lineage (GTDB taxonomy): Bacteria > Pseudomonadota > Gammaproteobacteria > Burkholderiales > Burkholderiaceae_C > Aalborgiella. Next base: position 2,810 of record JBEBJY010000098.1, read on the forward strand.
ACCATGGCGCAGGCCTTTGGTGATGTGTGGGAATGGACCCGCAGCGACTACGCGCCGTACCCGCGTTTTCAAGCAGCGGCTGGCGCAGTGGGCGAGTACAACGGCAAGTTCATGAGTGGGCAATACGTGCTGCGCGGTGGCTCATGCGCCACGCCGGTCAGCCACATTCGGGCAAGCTATCGCAACTTTTTTGCCCCGCAAACCCGCTGGCAGTTTTCAGGCTTGCGGTTGGCCAGAGATGTTTAATCGCGCTGAGTTCAAAGGCCAATCTGTTTGAAAGTGGCATATTTATTGCATTTACTGTGATGTTGCTGCAATGTTTGTGCGGTGCCTTATCTTCTTCGAATCAAATGGGTATCAAAGAAGCTGGCGGTCGTTGTGGTCGAATGAATAATAATGCGCAATGAAATTTTTATCTGATGCTTGGGCGATTTTTAAAACTGAGTTGACGTTGTTTCAGCGTTTCCCCAAGCTGCGGGTGTCTGCCATTGGGGTGGTGGTTATTCCAGCTATTTATGCCTTGGTTTACCTGTCTAGCGTGCGCGACCCCGCCGCTCATACGGGGGAGCTGAAGGTTGCTGTGGTTAATTTAGACCAAGGGCTGGTTTACCGTGGGCAGGATGTCAACATTGGCAAAGACGTTGCTAAGTCGATCAAAGAAAAACGAACGTTCAATTTTGTGGATTTTCAGGACGCCGAGGCCGCCCGTCTGGCAGTGCGCCAAGGCAAGCTTAGCTTTGCGTTGATTATTCCTTACGATTTCAGCGCCAATGCGGTGCCAGGTTTAGAGGCAGCAGGTGGCCGGCTGGTGATGTATGCCTCAGAGGGAAACAACTACAACGCGGCGCTTTTGGCCAAGCGGTTTGCCTCTGAGCTGGGGCACCAAGTCAACATCAATTTGAATGAAAAACGTTGGTCTTTGGTGTTGACGACAGCGACCGGCTCTGTCGACAAGCTGACGCAGCTGCGCAATGGTGCGTTCACGCTGAACGAGGGCGCTAAAAAACTAACGACGGGTGTGGTGAAAGCGGGCGCGGGCTCAGAAACCTTGGCTAAGGGAGCCGATGGTTTGAACGGCGGTGTGCAGCAACTCACTGACGGCGTGAAACAATTGGGCAGTGGCTTGCGCAGCATGGACGCACAGCGACCGCTGCCGCAAGATTTGTCCGCTTTGAAGGGAGGCGCTGCCGAACTGGTGGCAGGGCAAGCTGCGCTCGGCCATGGCTTGCAAGAGTTGCAAACGAATGCTGGAAAGTTGGCGGCAGGTAGCGCCAAGTTGTCTGACGAAAGCAAGGGCATTTTGCTGGTAGGTGGTCGAATTGCTGAAGGCGTTGACCAATTGACAGAAGGTGCAAAGCAGCTGGGTGATGGTTTGCAAAGTGCTAAACATGGTCAAGCGCAGCTGGCCGAGGGTACACAAAAACTGCAGGTCGGCGTGGGCAAACTGGCCGACGGTATGACAGCGATGGGCGGCGGCGTGCATACCGCTGTGGCCAAATTGCCGGCAGACGCTAAGCTGGATGAGCTGGCCAGTGGCAGCCGAAGTTTGGCTGGCGCCGTGCAAGAGATGAAAAAGGGGCTGGTTCAGCTGCAAACGGGAGTGAAAGAGTTGGCTTCCGGTCTGAATTTGCTCTACACCAGCTTGCCCGCCAGCATTGACACGCCGGGCGGCAGCGCGCGGGGTTTGGCTGATTCGGTAGAGCCTGCGCTGGAAATGGTGGCGCCTGTGCCCAACAATGGTGCTGGTTTTGCGCCTAACTTTTTGGCCACCTCGCTGTGGTTAGGCGCGGTGATGACGGCATTTATTTTCCACCTGCGTCGCTTGCCGCTGATGGCTGCACCTGCATCTAATCCTGCGAAATTCTTGGGTAAGCTGGGAATTTTGGGCGCGATTGTGGTGTCGCAAGCGATGGTGATTTTGCTGATGTCCCTGTTTTTGCTAGATTTACCAGTGGCAAAGCTTTTGCCCTACATGCTGACTTTGGTGACCACGTCACTCACTTTTTTGTGCATTATCTTGGCTTTGACCCGTGCTTTTGGCGATACTGGCAAGGCTGCAGCGCTGCTGTTGATGGTGTTGCAACTATCGTCAGCAGGTGGCGTATTGCCGGTGGAGCTCTCAGGTGGGATTTACCAAGCAGTCAGCCCGTATTTGCCGTTCACATGGGTGATCAAAACGCTGCGGGCTTGCTTGTTTGGCGCTTTTGATGGTGATTGGTTTCACCCTTGGCTCATCATTGCGATGATAGGGTCCATCGCTGGTTTGTCAGCGATGTTCATTGGTAAGTGGAATTATGTGACACAAGATGAACACCGGCCAGCCATGGATGTATAGTTCATTTAAGGCTCTATTCGGCTCTATCAGGCGTATTTATTGCCTAAACAGCTATTTTATTTATAGCAGTTTAGGCTTAAATAATATTACTTTCCTGCTTTCTTGGCCGCCACCAATGCTGCCAGCTCGCTGCCAGAGTTGTAATACGGCACTTTGAAGGTTAGGCGTTTGAGGCGTTGGTAAAAGCTGTTGGAGCCTTTGATCTCAGTGTTCCACATTTTGTCTGCGGTGGCATAGTTGTCATGCAGGTTCAGCTCCCACGCGTCTTTGGAGCTTTGGCCGCCGAAGATGTAGAGTTTGCCGTCTTTCATGATCCAAGTGTCCGCATCACCACCCCATGGGATGCCGTACAACACGCCGTCAGCGCAGTAGCCGCCGTATTGGGGCAGGTATTTGGTGGGTTCTTTGTCGAACAGGGCTTTGTGCTCTGCCGTGGCGAACTGGAAGGTGATGCCTTCATGCACGCTGCGGAATTCTGGCTTGCCTGCGGCGTGTTTGTTTTGGGTGAAGTAGCTCACGACGTCATACCCTTTGAGCATCAGGCGGCTTTGGCCGTCTTGCTCGTGCGCATTCACTGGGGTGTAAGCGCCGCCAGGGTTTTGTGCGGTGTTGGCGCTGATGGTGGAGCAGCCCGCCACGCAGACGAGTGCGAGGGTGGCTAGCCAGGAGGCTAAGCCTTTGAAAAGATTCATGTTTTTAGGGGTCATGCAGTCAGTCTCCGGTTGGGTAATTCAGTTGATTCGGAAGTTAATTCGGTTTGAGTGGGCTGAACGTGAAAAGTTGCAGTGGGATAAGTTTCTGCCAAGGGCGCAGACCAGCCGAGTATCTCACTGGCTTGGGCTAGGCGAGATTTTAAATCGGTATCGTTTTGACCACCTAAATGCAAAATGCCATAGCGGTAACTGCCCAGCCATTTGAAATCTCGCGCGGTAGATCCACCGGTTTTGGGGAAGCGCAGCAGCAGGTGGTCGGGGAATTGTTGTTTTAAATCAAGCAGTTGTGCATCCGACGGCATGGGTGGGATGGTTTGCTGCAGGGTGGGCTGGGCGCTGTCGAAGACACGGTAGACGGCGCTGGTTGCTGTTTGTGCGGTTGGTAAATGCCGTGGCAGCAAACTAGGGTCGCGTCCATGCGCCAACTCAAAAGCCATGGCGTAAAGGTCAACGCCATCCACCCGCAAGTACAAATCAGCAAACTGCGAGGCCATGCGCGGGTTGAACTCGATGACGGTGAGCTTGTCTGTCGTGGCGTCGTAAAAAAACTCCATGTTGAACAAGCCGTAGTTGTAGCCGATGGCGTTTAAAAACTTGGTCGCCACGTCGAAAGCGCGGTCTTGAATGCTTTGCGACAGTTTGCTGGGGTAGTCAAACCGCATGAAGGCCTGCGTGCCGGGGTACATGATGGCGTCGACCACGCCCAGCCGTTGGAAGCTGCCCCGAAAAACGATGCCATCCAAGCTGTATTGCTGGGCGTTGGCGGTGTTGGCGGGTGCTTCCAAAATCATGCTGTGTGCCGTGTCAGCCTGCGGCAAGATTTTTTTAGCGATGCGCTCAAAGGGTTCGACCAAGCGCTTGATCACCCATAGCTCATACGCGCCAAAGCGGGTGAACTGGTGCAATTCTTCTTGTGAATGGACGGTTTTGGCGAGAACTGAGAACGCGGCTTTGACGGGTTTGACGAAAACGGGATAAACCAAACCCTCGGGCGCAGACTCGCCATAGGCGGCGGGCATGCGCTGAAAACTAACATTGGCCTCGGGGCAAACTTGTTGTAGCACTTGGCGGGCGTACAGCTTGTGCTGGCAGGCGACCACGGCTGCAGCAGGCGTGCCCGGCCAGCCCATTTTCTCGGCCAACATGGCGGCGGCGAGGGCGCCGAATTGCTCATGTTGTGATGCGACCGCCGTCCAACCTGCGCGTTTGGCTTGGCTGGCGAGCTTGTTGACAAAGCGGTC
>JBEBJY010000099.1:0-7004 GCA_040079635.1 Burkholderiaceae bacterium
TTCTTCCTGCTCAGCCGCAAGCCGGATACCGAATACGTGTTTGACGTAGATTTGGCTTTGGCTAAAAACAACGACAACCCGGTGTACTACGTGCAATACGCGCATGCGCGGATTTGCTCGGTGCTAAGCACTTGGGCAGCTTCTGGCGGCGATGTTGCTACATTGAAAACAGCTGATTTGAGCCCACTGACCAGCCCGCAAGCCTTGGCTTTGATGCTGCAACTGGCCAAATACCCAGAGATGCTGACCTCTGCTGCCTTAGACTTTGCGCCGCATGACGTGACTTTTTACCTGCGCGATTTAGCATCTTGTTACCACAGCTACTACGATGCAGAGCGCATTTTGGTAGATGATGTGCAGGTGAAAACCGCGCGTTTGGCCTTGGTGGCCGCGACGGCGCAGGTGATTCGTAACGGACTTGCCGTGCTGGGCGTTTCCGCGCCAGAGAAAATGTAAAATATGTTTATTTATACAGTTAAAAATATGAACAATCAACGTGGTGGAACCATACTCGGCTTAATGATTGGCGTGGTGCTGGGCTTGGCAGCGGCTTTGGCGGTGGCGGTATTCGTCACCAAAACGCCATCGCCGTTCAACAACAAAATGCAAAACCACACGGTTGAGACCGATGCCACCGAGTCTAAAAAGAACAAAGACTGGGATCCGAATGCCGCTCTGTCTGGCAAAAACCCAGCAAAACCAACACCGCCAGCAGTGCCAGGTGCTGTCGTAGCGCCTGGCGCGTCAACGCCTGCTGCGGCGAGCACTGCGCCAACGACCAAGCCCAGTGCAGCAAACGCTACAGCTCCCGCTATGCCGCCTGAGAAACCAGGCAAACCAGCGCCTGGGTCCACAGCTTCTGTTACGCCACCCGTGGTAGCAGGCTCTTTAAGCCCTTCAGTACCCGCAGGATCAGCAGCGCCAAAAACCTCACCAAAACCCGGTGCAGACCCTATCAGCGACTTGATGAAGTCAAAAGCAGAACCTAAGCCGCCAACTTCAGCCGCCGAGCCGTTTATGTATTTCGTGCAAGCTGGCGCGTTTAGAACACCTGAAGACGCAGAAGCCCAACGTGCGCGTCTGTCATTACAAGGCATTGATGCCAAAGTAACAGAACGCGAGCAAGCGGGTCGCACGGTTTACCGTGTGCGCAGTGGCCCGTTTAACAAAGAAGAAGATGCGGATCGCGTCAAAGACAAACTTAGCGCCACAGGTGTGGATGCCGCTTTGGTGCGTGTGCAACGATAATTTCCCACACCATCGCATTAGTTTTTGAACTATTTGTCCTCCTTTCAGTCACATTTGCCGTTATAGAGCTGTTATCTCGACTGCTTACCCTACCGCTTACCTTTTATTTCAGGAGCTTTTTTAATGCAACGTCGTCAATTTACCCAAGTAGCTATGGCTGCCGCAGCTGTGTCGTCTTTATCCGCTGTCGCTTTGCTGACTAACACAACAGCCCAAGCACAGGCGGCCAAACCGCAAGCGGGCGTAGATTACTTGGTTTTAGACAAAGCTGTCCCTACTGAAGCCACTGCGGGCAAAGTCGAAGTGATCGAGTTTTTTGGCTACTGGTGCCCGCATTGCAATGCTTTTGAGCCTGAATTAGAAGCTTGGTTGAAGAAATTGCCCGCAAATATCAGCTTCAAGCGTGTGCCTGTTGCCTTCCAAGAAGCGGCCGTACCATTGCAAAAACTGTATTACACCTTGGAAGCCATGGGCAAGGTCAATGACATGCAGCGCAAGGTATTTACCGCCATTCATGCAGACAAGCAAAACTTGAACACATCTGATGCGATTGTGACTTGGGCAGTGAAACAGGGTTTTGACGAGAAGAAATTTGTAGAAACGTTCAACTCATTCGCCGTCAACACCAAAGTGTCGCGCGCCAAACAGTTGAGCAATGATTACAAAATTCAAGGCGTGCCATCTTTAGGTGTTGCGGGCAAGTTTTACACCGAAGGTGGCTTGGCCAAAGGCATGACACGTGCTTTGCAAGTTGTCGAGTTTTTGGCAAACGAGGCGAAATCGAAATAAAGCCAAGTAAAGCTGAATTAATCTTCCAAACCAAAGCCCACAGCATCTGCTTGTGGGCTTTTTTATGGGCGGGTTGTTGCTACAATTGAACTTAAGTAGCCCATAAGCAAGATTCATACCCTACATTTGCTAAAAGCATCAAAACGCGCATTCATCATCGATTTACCGTTACTTTATAGTCCACTTTCAACCCCATCTGATTGCTTTTTATGACCAATTTCTCTAAAAAAATGATCGCCGGCGCAGCTTGTGTGGCGCTTTGCTTGTCCGTTACATCGGTTTGGGCAGAAAAAGCTGACCGCGACAAACCGCTGAATGCCAACGCAGATGCACTGAAATACGACGATTTGAAGCAAACCAGCGTTTTTTCGGGTAATGTCATCATCACCAAAGGCAGCATCATCATGCGCGGTGGTCGCGTGGATGTGCGGCAAGACCCGCAAGGTTTTCAGTTCGCCACCATCACGTCAAACGGCAATGCGCAAGCTTATTTCAAGCAAAAGCGTGAAAACGGTGTGGACGAATGGATTGAAGGCGTGGCCGATACGATTGAGTATGACGGCAAAGCAGACACAGTGCGATTTGTCAAAAAAGCCAATTTGAAGCGCCTGCGTGGTGCGACGACAAACGATGAGATCGTGGGCGGCTTGGTTGTTTACGACAACACGACAGACGTTTACACCGTTGACGGTGGTGCTGGCCAAGGTGGCAGCGGTGGCCGCGTCAGCGCTGTTTTGAGCCCTAAACCTGCTGCTGCACCCGCCCCAGCACCTGCGCAACAAGGCACCTTGCGCCAAAGCACCACCTTGAATCCAAGCACGGCACCCAGCGGAGAGAAAAAGTAATGTCGAGTGCGACGGAAACGAAGCAAAAAACAAAGCAGGAAACAATGCAGGATGAGGACCGCAACCCTAGCCAGACAGCTAATCCCAAATTCATTGCACGCGCTGTTTCGCCTGAAGGTTTATTGGCTGTAGAGGGATTACAAAAATCTTATGGCAGCCGCAAAGTCGTCAAAGACGTGTCGCTTTGGGTTAGAAAAGGTGAAGTTGTTGGACTCTTAGGACCCAACGGTGCAGGTAAAACCACCTCGTTTTATATGATCGTCGGCTTGGTTCACACCGATGCTGGCAGCATATCCATTGACGGCCACTCGGTCGCGCATTTGCCGATTCACCGCCGCTCGCGCTTGGGTTTGAGCTATTTACCGCAAGAAACATCGATTTTTCGCAAATTGAATGTTGAAGAAAACGTGCGTGCCGTGCTGGAGCTACAAAAATACCAAGAAGGCGACAAAAAAGGCAAATCACTCAGCTCGGCTGATATTGAATTGCGTTTGACCTCGCTCTTGAAAGAGCTGCACGTTGACCATTTGCGCCACTCGTCTGCACTGTCGCTGTCTGGCGGTGAGCGCCGCCGTGTTGAAATCGCCCGCGCTTTGGCCACGCAGCCGCGCTTTATTTTGCTGGATGAGCCGTTTGCAGGTATCGACCCAATTGCGGTGATTGAAATCCAAAAAATCATTAATTTTTTGAAATCAAAAGGTATTGGTGTGCTCATCACCGACCATAATGTGCGCGAAACTTTGGGTATTTGCGACCATGCCTACATCATCAGCGATGGCAAAGTGCTCGCGGAAGGCACGCCTGAAGACATCATTGCCAACGCTGAAGTACGTCGTGTGTACCTTGGCGAAAACTTCTCGATGTGATGTCGATCTGATGCAAGGGTGATGTGAAACTCGGGTTATCTTTACGCACGTCGCAGCATCTGTCGCTGACGCCGCAGCTGCAGCAATCGATTCGGCTCTTGCAACTCTCCACGCTAGAGCTAAGCCAAGAAGTTGAACAAGCACTCGATGAAAACCCGTTTTTGGAACGCGAAACGGATGAAGCTGTGCGTGAAGAATTTGGTAACGAAAATACTATCAATTCAATAGCTGATGAGGCAATAAATACGCCGGCTAACACCGAATTTAGTGCTGATTTTTCACATGAAATTTCAACGCCAACTCATGCCGACGATGCTGCAGAGTCGATCACATCGCCCAACGATTGGGATGGCGATGGCAGCGTTGACATCTCGCCCGACGACAGTGAATGGGGCGGCGATGCAATGACGTCATCCTCTCAGAATAGCTCTCAAAACAATTCCGATTCCACACTAGACGCGACAGAATTGGCGCGACAACAAGAGTCGCTGACCATGCATTTGCACCGTCAGGCTTTGGCGCTGCGGCTGAGTGAGTTGGACAGCGCCGCGCTGCGTTATTTGATTGAATCGCTGAACGACGATGGCTATTTGGAAGACAGCTTGCAATCACTCGCGCAAAGCCTAGGTGACCCCGAAGACATTGAACAACAAGACGAACTGGTACACCGTTTCACCGTGGCGCTGCATTTGCTGCAAAGCTTGGAGCCTACCGGTGTGGGCGCGCGTGATTTGAGTGAGTGTTTGAGCTTGCAAGTCAAATCCAAGTTGAACGATTTAAACCTTGAATCAAACCAAGCAACGCAGCCTAAGCAAACTTGCCAAACTGCGCTCAGCATTTTGAAGCAGCCGATTGATTTACTGGCCAGACGCGACCTTAAAAAGTTGGTACAGCTCTGCCGAGAATCTGAGAGCAACATCAAAGACGCCATCGCGCTGATTGCCCACTTAGAACCCAAACCGGGCCGCATTTTTGCCGATGTGCAGCGCAACATCATTGTTCCCGATGTGTTCGTCGTCGCTTTAGGGCGCAGCAAACCGGGTGCTGAGCCACAATTTAGGGCCCAACTCAACAGCGACATCATGCCAAAACTCAAAGTGCATGACATTTACGCCAATGCTTTAAAGAATTTCAAAGGGGAAGGTGCCTCGGGCGCGATGGCTTTGCAGCAGCGCTTGCAAGAAGCGCGCTGGTTCATCAAAAGCATTCAGCAGAGGTTTGACACGATTTTGCGTGTCAGCAACGCCATCATCGAGCGACAAAAAGGTTTTTTGATGCACGGCGAGCTGGCGATGCGCCCGCTGGTGTTGCGCGATATTGCGGATGAGCTGGGACTGCACGAGTCCACCATCAGCCGCGTGACCACCGCCAAATACATGAGTACGCCGTTTGGCACTTACGAGCTGAAATACTTTTTCGGCTCAGGACTAAGCACCGAAGGCGGCAGCAACGCATCTAGCACGGCGGTGCGGGCATTGATCAAGCAGTTTGTCGCGGCCGAAAACCCGAAAAAGCCCCTCAGCGACAACAAAATCGCCGCCATGCTGAAAGAGCAAGGCATAGACTGCGCCCGCCGAACCGTGGCCAAATACCGCGATGCCTTGAAGATTGCACCGACCAATCTGCGAAAATTGCTTTAAATCTATCTATTCCTTCAATAACAATAAGAAAAACCATGAACCAACTCCAACTTTTCCTCCCCTGCGCTGCCGGCGTAGAAGATTTTTTAGCCCAGGAAGTCCACGAGATCACCGGCCTGCAGGGCGAAGATCTGCGCGTGATGCGCGGCGGCGTGAATTTGCGCTCCTCTTGGCGCGACGCCATGCGGCTGAACCTCTACAGCCGCCTGTGCCAGCGTGTGCTGGTGCAGCTGCATTTGGGTGAGTACCGCAACGAGCAAGACTTGTATGAAGCTGCCAGCAATGTGGCTTGGGAGATTTGGTTCACCCCCAAAGAAAGTTTCAAAATCGAGATCACGGCGCAGCACAGCCCGCTGCAGTCGCTCAATTTTGCGGCGCTCAAAATCAAAGATGCGATTGCCGACCGCTTCCGCTTCAAAACCGGGATCCGCCCCGATGTCAACACACAATGGCCAGATGCACGGATTTACGCGCATTTAACGACAGATACCGTCACCATCTACATTGACACCTCGGGCGAGCCGCTATTCAAACGCGGCTGGCGACAAGACACGGGCGAAGCACCATTGAAAGAAACTTTGGCGGCTGCAATGATTGCGGCAAGCGGCTGGGCGGAGACGATTTATGAGGAATCTGACGATAGCGACGTTGAACCCAGCTTCGCTCCGTTTTACGACCCCTGCTGCGGTAGCGGAACCATCGCCATTGAAGCAGCACAAATCGCCTGCAACATCGCGCCAGGCTCTACCCGCCGTTTTGGTTTTGAAAAGCTGTTACCGTACCAGCCCCACGTTTGGGACGCTATTAAAAGTGAAGCTACTCAGGCAGTATTGACGCCGGCTGAGCGTGAAAATATCCAAATTTTTGGCAGTGACGTGTCCTTCCGTATGGTTGACTTTGCGACCCGCAACGCCGAGCGCGCTGGCGTGGCCGACGTGGTGCAGTTCCGTGGCGGTGACGCGCTGCAACGGATGCCGCCCTGTGAGAACGAGAAGAAAAACGGCATCATGATCGTCAACCCGCCGTACGGCGACCGGATTGGCATCAGCGGTGTGGCTGGGCAGAACGCCAGACGCAGTGGTGGGCGGGAGAATTCGCAGCAAAACGGGCAGCAGAATCAGCGCCAAAACCCGAATCAAAACGCCAATTACAACCCTGATGCTGCGGATTTTGAGCAAGACGGACTATCCGATCAGCCCCGTTTCGGCCAACGCGAAACCGCTCAAACTGAAAATGGCGACGAGTTTTTCCCACAATTGTCAGCGCATTGGAAGAAAAACTACGCTGGCTGGACCGCCCATGTTTTGACGCCAGACATGAAGCTCCCTACCAAAATGCGCCTCAAAGAATCCCGCCGCGTCCCCATGTGGAACGGCCCAATTGAGTGCCGCTTGTTCAGATTTGACATGGTGGCAGGCTCGGCTCGGGTGAAAAAAGATGCTTAGCTGGAAAATGGGGTCAGATCACAATTCAGGAAAGTATTCAATTCGGCGGACAAAACAGGTGGTCGAAATTGTGCTCTTGTATCTTCAAGATCATGGACATTTTCAAATTAATTGGCATAGTTGCAACTGACCGTAAAGCAGCTCGCTTTGCGGTCAAGCCGGTTGGAAGCC
>JBEBJY010000100.1:0-6756 GCA_040079635.1 Burkholderiaceae bacterium
ATCCAAACGCTGGAATCAACAGTAATCATGGGCGGGCGGGTGAGGTATTTTCTTGAACGGTATGCGTTATGGGCGTATGCAGAGAGTATTCGTCATCGTCTGTCCACGATATTTTCCCACGCAAGGCACGTATGCGTTCATACACAGCTTTGCGCGCAATCAATTGCAAGCCCGCCTCTACAGCATCTTTTTTAGTACGAAACCCACCCGCTTGCATGGCTGCTTGCATGATGTTGTCTTCGATAACGATGTTGGTACGCATATTCAGCCTCTTGATGGTAGATTGCAATTTTGCATTTCATGTGTATTAATTATATATTTCATACACATAAAATGCAAATCAAATGCAAATTACACGCCTTGCTTCAACGATGCTTCAATAAACAAATCCAAATCCCCATCCAACACTTTCTGTGTCGCGGACGTTTCCACATTGGTGCGCAGGTCTTTGATGCGGCTGTTGTCAAGCACATAGCTGCGAATTTGGTGACCCCAGCCCACGTCAGTTTTGGTGTCTTCTAGCTTTTGCTGTTCTTCTAGTTGTTTCCGCATTTCCAAGTCATACAGTTTAGATCGCAAGCGCTTCCACGCCACCTCGCGGTTGCCGTGCTGGCTACGTCCATCTTGGCATTGCACCACCGTGTTGGTGGGAATGTGCGTTAAGCGCACGGCAGAGTCTGTTTTGTTGATATGTTGACCACCCGCACCACTGGCGCGGTAGGTGTCCACGCGCACATCGGCGGGGTTGATGTTGATTTCAATCGAATCATCGACCTCAGGGTACACAAACACCGATGCAAACGAGGTGTGGCGGCCGCCTGACGAGTCAAACGGCGACTTGCGCACCAAGCGGTGCACGCCGGTTTCAGTGCGCAGCAGGCCAAAGGCATATTCGCCCTCGATCTTGATGGTCGCACCCTTGATGCCAGCCGTGTCGCCCGGGGTTTCGTCTTCAATGACGGTTGTGAAGCCTTTGCGCTCCGCGTACTTGAGGTACTGGCGCAGCAGCATGCTGGCCCAGTCGCAGGCTTCAGTGCCGCCTGCGCCTGATTGGATGTCCAAAAAGCAGTTCAAGGGATCAGCCGGTTTGTTGAACATGCGGCGGAATTCCATTTGCGCGACTTGTTCTTCCAGCTTGGTGGCTTCTGCTTCAATATGCTCCAGACTGTCAAAATCGCCTTCTTCCTTGGCCATTTCGTATAGCTCAGCGTTGTCAGCTAGCTCGATGTCTAGGGTTTGAATCGTCAACACCACGCCATCCAGCGCTTTTTTCTCACGTCCGAGTTCTTGGGCTTTCTTCGGGTCGTTCCAGACGGTTGGATCTTCTAGCGATGCATTGACCGTGCGCAGACGCTCTGATTTGGCATCGTAGTCAAAGATACCCCCGTAAATCAAGCGTCCGTGCGGTCAAGTCGACCAAGTGGCTGCCAATGCTGTTGATTTGTTCTGCGTCCATGTGGGAATATCCTTGCGAGTTCTAAAAATGCGGTTGAAAATGGGATTGAAAGTGCTACTGTGTATTTTCAGCGCTTAACCCAGCATTTTCGCATGTTTAGCTCTGATCAGCTATTCACAAACGCCTCAAGCATCTGCGCCAAAACAAGCGGCTGGTCATGGTGCATCATGTGGCCGGCGTCTTGCACGACTTGGACGGTGCAATCGGGCACATTTTTGAGCCGTTCATGGAATTCTGCCAGCGTGAATTTACCGTTCCACCAGCCGCTGAGTGAGTCATCACTCGCCTCCACAACCAGCACCGGTGCGGTGATGTTTTTGTAGATGGCTAGCGTCTCGGCCACGTTCCATAAATTAGCGTTGACGACTTTGTGTGCGGGGTCGCCCAAAATCTCCCATTTGCCTTGCGCGTTTTCTGCCGCCCAATGTGTTGCCAGCCAGTTCGCTTTGGCTTTGCCCGCCTCGTCGCGGCCAAGGCGTGGGTTGGTTTTCATCAATCGGCGGGCGACGCCATCGGCTTTGTCGTAAGCGGTTAAATTTAGCTCGCCACGGTGCAGCTTTTTCAGCTCGTCCATCCACTGGGCGTAGCGGGACGGTGCTTTTTCTGCCGCAAAAACAGGCATGCCAAAGCCTTCTAAATTAATGAGTCGGCGCACGCGCTCGGGGCGGCTGCCGGCGTACATCATCACCACATTGCCGCCCATGCTGTGGCCGACCAAATCGACGGGTTTGTTCGGTGAATAGTGATCTAACAAAAAGTCCAAATCCGCCAAATAGTCGGGAAACCAGTAGTTGTCCACCTTGGCTTCTGGTATTTGCCCCGTGGTTTTGCCATAACCACGCCAGTCGGCCGCGATGATGAGGCGATTCGAGAAAAACGCCTCTGACAGCGCATCCACCATGAACTGGTATGACGCCGCCACATCCATCCAGCCGTGCATCAGCACCAGTGGCGGCAACTGCGAGGCAGCATCGCCCCACACCAGCACGTGGTAATTCATCTTGCGAATCGGTATAAATTCGTTTCTTGGGTTTCTTTTTACGGTGTACATTGCTAGATCATAAAGAAAAGATTGGGGCAAAGATGACGAAAAGCATGGATATGAGTCAACTTGAGGACAGCAGTCTAAATTCAGACAGCTACCTCCAACTCCACAGCCAATTCGGCTGGAACGTGCCCGAAGACTTCAACATCGCGCAGGTTTGCTGCACCCGCTGGGCTAAAAAGACGCCTAATGCGGTGGCGATTCGGGAACACGCCTCCAATCAATCTCTAGCAAAATCAAAGCTTTATACCAAGAAATACACGTATTTGCAGCTGCAGCAAGCGGCAAACCAACTCTCGCAAAAGTTGGCTGATCTAGGCGTGAAACGCGGCGACCGCGTCGCCATCGTCTTGCCGCAGCGCTTTGAAACGGCCGTCGCCTACATGGCGGTGCTGCAAATGGGCGCAATCGCCGTTCCTCTATCCATGCTGTTTGGCCCAGACGCGCTGGAGTACCGCATCAACGACTCAGATGCCATCGTCGCCCTGGTGGACGAGGTCTCTGAACCCGCTTTGCGTCAAATCCAGTCAAATTGCCCTAAATTAAGGTCAATTACGCCTCTAGCCAGCGTATTTATTGCCTCGACAGCTATTAAAAATATAGTAAAAAATAGGTTTCAGGTTGCTACAAAAGCGAACGATGGCGCGATTTTGATCTACACCAGCGGCACGACGGGCCCGCCAAAGGGCGCTTTGATTCCGCATCGGGCGTTGATTGGTAACTTGACCGGCTTCGTTTGTAGCCAAAACTGGTTTGGCTTTGATGGGGTTAAGAACGAATCATCCAACGCCGTCTTCTGGAGCCCTGCCGATTGGGCTTGGACGGGCGGGTTGATGGACGCGCTCTTGCCAACGCTCTACTTCGGCCGCGAAATCGTCGCCTTCAATGGCCGTTTCAGCCCCGAAGCAACCTTCGAGCTGCTGCAAACCCAGCGCGTCACCCACACTTTCCTCTTCCCTACGGCGCTCAAAGCCATGCTGAAAGCGGTTCCTGAGCCGAAAAAACATTACAAATTGCGCCTAGAAGCCATCATGAGCGCGGGTGAAGCCGTGGGCGATGCGGTTTATGACTACTGCCGCGACAAATTGGGTGTGATCGTCAATGAAATGTTTGGGCAAACCGAAATCAACTACATCGTCGGCAATTGCGCCGTCAAATACCCCTCAAAAGCCAACAGCATGGGCAAACCGTATCCAGGTCATAACGTCGCGGTGATCGACGACGACGGCAACATCTGCCCCGACGGTGTGCCGGGCGACGTGGCGGTGAACCGCTTTGACATCCACGGCCAGCCCGACCCGATTTTCTTCCTCGGCTACTGGAAAAACGAAGCCGCTACCCAAGCCAAATTCACCGGTGATTGGTGTAGAACGGGCGATTTGGCCACGCGAGATGCCGACGGCTACCTCTGGTACAGCGGCCGCGCTGACGACGTCTTCAAAGCCGCCGGCTACCGCATCGGCCCTAGTGAAATCGAAAACTGCCTCGTCAAACACCCCGCCGTAGCCAATGCCGCCGTCGTGCCCAAACCCGACGCTGAGCGTGGCGCGTTGGTGAAAGCGTATGTGGTTTTGGCCGCAGGTTACGCAGAGAAATACGGTATAAATTACGCTATAAATTTAATAGCTACTAAGGCAATAAATACGCCGGATAGAGGCATAAACGGCACTATAAATGACGAATTATCGGAGAAAACACTGATTTTGGAGCTGCAAACCCACGTCAAAGCCCTGCTAGCGCCCTACGAGTACCCCAAAGAGATTGAATTTATCGACGCGCTGCCGATGACGACGACGGGCAAAGTGCAGCGGCGGGTGCTGCGGCTGCAAGAGGAGGAGAGAGCTAAAGAGCGGGCGAAAGGGAAGGCCCAAAAGTAGGCCCAAAAGTAGGCCAAAAAAGGGGGCTAGCCGCTCAGTGAATAAGCGATCAATGAATGGAATTAACGACGAGTCGTAGGCGAGATCCGCTTTCCTGCATCGCCAAGGCTATGATTTTGGCATCCGTGATCTCAGACAGCACCATGCGCTGCACCATGTTTCCACTTCTGACTTTCGCAGAGACCATGGATAAATTCACCCATAAAGCGGCGCTTTCGTCCACATAGCTTTGATTGCCTTCTTCAACTTTCACCATGCGCAACTTGCAGTGCTGCTGTGTACCCGTGGCGAGTGAGCGTTTCTGGCACAAATAATAGATATCTTGGAATTCTTTGTGGATATAGCCGGTGATGCGCTGGCCTACCATGTTGCTTCGTAACTCGGTCAGCAGCTCGGAGGTGGCTAAGTTGGCTTGCAAAATGACCCCCGCCTCATCGACCGTACAGTAGCTGATGGGTGCGAGGTTATACAGGTCAAAGTAGTTCGCCCGCATTTCCTCAAGCAGGTATTGCGTCTGCCTGAGCGTTTCATTTTGCATTTCAAGTTCAATTTGATAAGCTTGTAGCTCCTGCACCAAGGCGCGTACGGCGGAGGCAGGCATTTCTTTGAGGGCTTGCTTTGACAAAGCCATTTTTCTGCGAACAATATCCTCCGCCTCTTGGCGTAGACGCACTTTAATGTCGGATGCCAATTCGTGTCTGCGAATAATTTTGTTCATATAAGCCACTGTGCGCTTAATCCATTCGCTGTTCTTACTGCAGCATTAAGCTTTCAATTGTTGCAATTGCATACATATAAGCTGTATCGTTCAACAAAACGGTTGGTTTTAAGCATGATAAGTGCGGTGCGTGGAATAATTGCTATATATTTAATAGCTATTCAGGCAATAAATACGCCGGCTATAGGCATAAATAGCCTCTAAATGAGGTATTTTCAGAAAAGGTACTGATTTTGGAGCTGCAAGCCAGCGTCAAAGCGCTTTTAGCGCCTCACAGAGGGCAGTTAAGCGTGGCTATCAACGATGGCGCGCAGCTTAGATTCGCTCTCCCGCATCGCCAATGACATGATTTTGGCATCTGAGATATCGGTCAGCACCATGCGCTGTACGGTGTCGCCATTGCTGCCTTCGGCTGAAGTGATGAATGCTTTGACCCAAACTGACGAGCCATCACCCTTGGCCATGTGCAACTCGCAGCTTTGCCTTTCTCCCGTTGACAGCAAAAGCTTGCGGCACAAATAGTAGGCGTCTTGGCATTCTTTGCGGATGTAGCGGCTGATGCGCTGGCCAACCAAGCTGTTGCGCGCCTCGCCCAGCAGCTCGGCAGTCGCCAAGTTGGCTTCCAAAATGACGCCCTGCTCATTCACCGTGCAGTAGCTGATGGGCGCTAGGTCATACAGGTCAAAATAGCGCGCTTGCATCGCCACCAGCTGCAGCTGCGTCTGCCGCAGCGTTTCATTTTGCATTTCAAGCTCGATTTGATGCACTTGTAGCTCATGCAGCAACTCGCGCATGGCGGCTGGCGACATGGCTTCTACGCTTTCCTTTGACAAAATCACTTTTGCCTGAACCATACCCTCGGCCAGCTGGCGCAGCGCCAGTTTTGCTGCAGATGCTGATTCGCTACCGAGCGTGTTTTTATCCATATGACCCATTGTGCGCTTAATTAAGTCGGCATTATGTAAGATTGTGCTGAAATCGTATCTTTGGTGCGCTCGGTTGTTGAAATGGCATACATCTGCCCCGTTTCGTTGACCAAAGCGGTCGATGTCAACGACACTTCCATCACTGTGCCATCTTTGGCGAGTCGCTGGGTTTGGTAGGGTTCTAGCGTTTCAGCCTGGCTCAGTTGATGCACTTTAGCCAAGGCTGACTCTTGCAGGGTTTTGGGAATGCGGTCGCGCACGTTCATGGCGAGTGCCTCCACCTCCGTCCAGCCGTACATCCGAACCGCGCCTGGGTTCCAGGCGATGATGCGACCCGTCAAGTCTTGCACGGTGATGGCGTCATGCGCATCGCGCACCACGACCGCCAAGCGCAGCAGCTCGTTGGCTTTGTGCAAGGCCTCCCGGGTGCGGGCCATTTCGGTAATATCTACAAAGGTAATCACCGCGCCCTCAATCACGTTGTCCAGCGTGCGGTAGGGCAAGATGTGCATGGTGTAGCTTTTAGATTCCAGCGTTTGCACATCAATTTCTTTGGGTATCAAGGTTCGCAGCACCTCTTGCACGTCCGCCACCAGCTGGTCGTAGCCCTTCAGATTAGAGACAATATGCCCGATAGGGCGGCCCACATCGCTCAAAATCAGGTTGATGATGCGCATCGCCGCTGGGGTGAAGCGCAAAATGCGCAGGTTATAGTCCACAAAAATAGTGCCAAT
>JBEBJY010000101.1:0-6557 GCA_040079635.1 Burkholderiaceae bacterium
CCGGCGTGCGCCGCTTGGTGCACCGCTTTTACGAACTCATGGACGAGCTGCCCGAAGCTTACGAAGTGCGCAAATTGCACCCTGAAAGCTTAGAAAACAGCGAGCAAAACCTGTTTGAATACCTCAGCGGCTGGTTTGGCGGCCCGACGATGTACACCGACAAAAAAGGCCACCCCCGCATGCGCATGCGCCACGCCCCCTACGCCGTCACCCCCAGCGCCAAGGATGAGTGGATGATGTGCATGACGCAGTCGTTGACCGAGCAAGTAGAAGACATCGCCTTTCGTGACCATTTGATAGCCACTTTTGCGGGGCTGGCGGAGCATATGGTGAATACGAATTAACCTATGCCAACGATGCAAAATGCACTATTGACAAGGTATTTATTGTGAGTACAATAAATGGTGCAGCCATCAGCTTTGACCCTGTAAAAAACGAAGCGAATGTTCAGCTAAGACAACTAGCTTTTACTTTGGTGGATGAGCTAGATTGGACGAGTGCCCTGATTGTTGAAGATGAGCGCAAAGATTATGGCGAGAAGCGATTTCAGGTTCTTGGCTATATTGGTGATCGTCTTCATGCGGTGGTTTTCACACCGCGAATGAGCAAAATTCATGTCATTAGTTTGCGAAAAGCTAATGTGAGAGAGGTAAAACAGTATGAACAAATATCAAAAAACTGAGCTGGTAAAACCTGAACTGGTAGATACCGAAAACCCAGAGTGGACGGCAGACACCTTTGCTAAAGCGCGTCCTGCTAGCGAGGTTTTGTCGCACCTTTTAGGTGATAAAACCGCAAAAACCTTGCTCAAACCGCGCGGCAGACCCGTGGCTGAGAGTACGAAAGAGCGAATCAATATTCGCCTGTCACCTGACGTTTTGGCATCTTTCCGCACAGCAGGTGCAGGCTGGCAGACGCGCATTGATGCGGCTTTGAAGGACTGGTTGAAATCGCATTCGCCGGTTTAAGGTAAAATTAGTTTACTATATATTTAATAGCTGCTTAGGCAATAAATACGCCGGCTAGAGGCATAAATTAGGCATAAATTTGAGATTTAAAGGTGGTCACAGTTTGTGACCACCTTTGCATCATTGCTTTGTTTAAGGTCGCAATTTGCGACCTTAAACCGACGTTTCAGCCGACGTCTGCTGGCTATTGAATTGTTTCCAAATTTCAATATTTTCAGGTGGTAATGTGCTTTCTTCTAGATGCTTTAATATCTTATATTCTTTTACAAGAGGCATCATCTTTTGTTCTCCAAATGTACTCAAACAATTATAAAAAAGCATTGATAATTCATACCTCGATAATTGCGCTCTCAAGAGATTTGAGTATATTTTTTTATCAATATTTAATGACTTAGTATCAATTAATTTTAATATATTGTAGATTGTTCGAAAATATTTACATAATTCTGCACCATACTGTTCCGAGTAAAATTTTTCATACTCTTTATTTATTCCTGAAATTCTTTTACATGTATTTTTAAAAATATATGTTGAAATCCCCCATTCACCCATGTTACTGGCTTTAAGATAATTTTCAGTGAAATTTTCATAAATTATTTTTATTGCGTTTCTACCTATGGGATTCTGACCATCTCGCATGCTTATGATAATGTCATTGCGACAAATTGCTAAAAATTCAAGCTGTTTAAAAAAAGTATTTTCAAACCGTTGAATTTTCATCGTTTCATTTTGAACTTCCATTTCCTCTCTTTGACAAGTAAGCTCTTGACGAGTTAGGCTAAGTTCTTCACGTTGTAAAGCAAGTTCATCTTTTTGCATAACAATAGTTATTATCAATCCAGCAAAAGCTAAGCCTGAAAATAATGAAGTTAACGCTCCAAAGCTATCACCAAAAACACCTGATTTTGTGACAGAGAATTCGCTTATTGGCCAAGTCAAATATAAGAGTATGCATGCGTATACAACTACGGTAACGCATACTCCTCCAATTAGAAGCAAGCTTAAATTTCGAATTTTCATTTTTTGGAAATTATTTATATATTGAATACATGTGAAGATCGTGTATCCATTATGGTGGATTCTTCCTTCAGATTCAAATATGTCAAATTGCTATATATTTAATAGCACCTTAGGCAATAAATACGCCGGCTAAAGCCAAAAATACCCTCTATTTCGGCAAAAAAAGCAACCAATACACCAGTAGCAGGTTAAACAGCACCGAAATACCCAGCCCAATCTTCCAAACCGCTGTTGGGTCGCGCTGAATCAGCGGGGTGGCGAGAGGGGCGCTTAAGGGGCGGGATGCCCCTCGGTCTAGAGCGAGGAGGAGTTCTTCTGCCGTTTCGAAGCGTTGGTTTTTGTCTCTGGCAATGGCTTTTAGGACGATGTTGTCCAGCCATTTTGGGATTTCTGGGCGGTGTCGGCTGGGGGCTTGGGGGTCGCGGTAGTAGCGGCCGGACTGGCCGGGGAGGATTTCGCCGTAGGGGAGTTTGCCGGTCAAGAGCTGGTACAGGGTGACGCCTAGGGCGAACAGGTCGCTTTGGGCGTCAGGGGCTTCTTTACTGTCGTCGGCATCATTGTTGCCTGCTTTGCTACTGTTTTTGTAGTTTGAGATGTAATGCACGCCCCATTGCTCGGGGTTGATGTAGCTTGGCGTGCCAGCGTGCAGGTCGCGCATGGACGCTGGCTCTTTGCCGCTGAGCGCGACGCCTAAATCTAGCAAACGCAGCACGCCATCAGCGCCTTGGTGCAAGTTGGCGGGTTTGATGTCGCGGTGAATCACGTTTTGGCGGTGCAAATGGCTGAGCGCTTTGGTGATTTGGGTGGCGCAGCTTAAGGCGTGGGCGACGTCGAACGGCGCGCCACGGTCTAACTGCTGTTGCAAGGTTTCGCCGTTGTGCCAGTCGTAGACGATGTAATACTTTGAACGTGGCGCTATCGTTGCGTCTTCAGGCTTCAAATGCACCAACGAATCGGCTGCACGAGTTGATTGCAATTGCTGGGTCAGCCACGCTTCATGCACCAACATGGTGCGCTCCTCTTTGTCTTTGGTGCGGCTGGGGTGCAGGGTTTTGAGGGCGTAGAGTTTGCCTGTAGTGAGCTCTTTCACTTGGTAAATGACGTTGATACCGCTGTCAGCCACGGGTGCGAGCACCTCAAAACCGTCTATTTTGTCGCCAACTTTTAAGAGTGGCGGAATGGGCAAATTCAAGGCGGCGAGGGTGGCGTCTTCTAAGGTGGCTTCAGACAAGCCTTTGACATGAGCGACGAGGGCGCTGGCGTTGTCGTTGCTGCCTGATTTGAGAGCGGCATCAACGAGGTTTTCAGCCAAAGTCTCGCTCAAACTCTGCCAAGATGTGCCGGATTGCTGCTCGATACCCTTAAAAATCGCTTTGATTCGCGTGTCTGACAGCGAGCCATAGACGCCATCGGACAGCAAAATGAAGCAATCGCCCAGCATCACCTCACCCTGTGAATAGTCCACCGCCAAGCGGTCTTCCGAGCCGACGCTGCGCAAGAGTTGGTGTTTGAAATCGGTGTGGTTGACGATGTGGTCGTGCGTCAGTTGGGTGAGTTGCCCGTCGCGCAGCAGGTAGCAGCGGGTGTCGCCCACGTGGGCGAGGGTATAGGTTTGGCCGCGCAGCACAAGGGCGGTCAGAGTGGTGAAGCCTAGCTCGGGGCGGCGTTTGTTCAGGGCGACCAGCCAAGCATTTTGTGCAGCGATGATGCGGTCCAGCGCCACACTGGTGTCCCAAGTCGATGGGGTGCAAAAGTAATCACGCACCAAACTGGTGACAGTGGTCTGCGCCGCCTCTTTGCCCATCCCGCCCATGCTCACGCCGTCGGCCAGCGCCATGATGACACCCATGTCTTTGTCGTCTTTGCCAGGCAGCATCGCACCTGCGAAGTCTTCGTTGATGGGTTTTGTGCCGGCTAGAGAGGTGTAGCCAATATCAATATCGTTCATAGCGTGTTTACCAATGATTTTCCATGAAAGCCGTCATTCCCGCGAAGGCGGGAATCCACAAGCGCCACGATAGATTCCCGCCTTCGCGGGAATGACAGGGTTTGAGTTCATAGATTACCTATGTTTACAGCAAGAACCAAGCCAAATTGGCACGAGGATTGCATGCTTATGGTGCAATGCAGCAATTACGGACATAGGGAAACGATGAAAAAACTGAAATTAGTGATGGTTGGCAACGGTATGGCGGGGGTTCGCACAGTTGAAGAGCTTTTGAAAATCGCACCAGATTTGTACGACATCACCATTTTTGGTGCAGAGCCACAACCTAATTACAACCGCATCTTGCTTAGCCCCGTGTTAGCCGGTGAGCAAACGCTGGACGAAATCGTCTTGAACAGCTGGGAATGGTACACAGAGAACAACATCACGCTGCATGCCGGTAAAAAAGTCGTCAACGTTGATCGCGCCCGCCGCATTGTGACAGCCGACGACGGCATGGAAGTTGAATATGACCGCTTGCTGATGTGCACCGGCTCCAACGCCTTCATGCTGCCAATTCCGGGCAAAGATTTAGAAGGCGTGATTGCCTACCGCGACATTGCGGACACCAACCTCATGATCGAGGCGTCCACCAAGTACAAAAAAGCTGTCGTCATTGGTGGCGGTTTGTTGGGCTTGGAAGCGGCCAATGGTTTGATGCTGCGCGGCATGCAAGTGACCGTCATTCATGTGATGCCAACGCTGATGGAGCGCCAGTTGGACGCTGTTGCTGGCGGCTTGCTGCAAAAATCGCTGGAAGAGCGCGGTTTGAAGTTCGTCATGGGAGGCCAAACGCAGGCACTGAATGGTGATGCAGATGGCGGCAAAGGTGGCCGTGTCATGGCGCTGCAGTTCAAAGATGGCACCGAAATTCCAACCGATTTGGTCGTGATGGCCGTGGGTATTCGCCCGAACACCGAGCTGGCCGAAAAAATCGGCATCCATTGCAACCGCGGTATCGTTGTCACCGACACCCTGCAAACCGTGACCGATGCGCGTATCTACTCGGTGGGTGAGTGTGCGGCGCATCGCGGCATTGCTTATGGCTTGGTTGCTCCTTTGTTTGAGCAGGCCAAAGTCGCGGCCAACCATCTGGCTGAGCATGGCATTGGTCGCTACACTGGCTCGTTGACATCTACCAAGCTCAAAGTCACCGGTATCGACTTGTTCAGCGCGGGTGAATTCCAGGGTGGCGAGGGCACAGAAGAACTTATCATGAGCGACCCGTTTGGCGGCGTGTACAAAAAGCTGGTCATCAAAGACGACAAATTGATCGGCGCTTGTCTGTACGGCGACACTGTCGATGGCAGCTACTACTTCAAGCTCTTGCGCGATGGCCGCAGCGTGGCGGACATTCGCGACAAGCTGATGTTTGGCGAATCTAACATCGGCGACGTGGGCCACGAAGGCCATAGCAAAGCGGCAACCATGCCTGATGAGGCCGAAGTCTGCGGTTGCAACGGCGTGACCAAGGGCACGATTTGCAAAGCCATCAAAGAAAAAGGTTTGTTCACGCTGGACGAGGTGAAAAAGCACACCAAGGCCAGCGCGTCTTGCGGTTCTTGTACTGGCTTGGTAGAGCAGATTTTGATGTTCACCGCCGGTGGTGACTATTCGGCTACGCCAAAACTCAAAGCCATGTGCGCCTGTACCGACCACGGCCACCAGGCGGTGCGCGAGGCTATTGTTAAAAACAAGATTTTGACCATCGACGGCGTGTACAAGTTTATGGACTGGAAAACGCCCAACGGTTGCTCCAGCTGCCGCCCCGCTGTCAATTATTACGTCACCAGCTCATGGCCGAAAGAGGCAAAGGACGACCCGCAAAGCCGTTTCATTAACGAACGCAGCCACGCCAACATCCAAAAAGACGGTACCTACTCGGTCATTCCACGCATGTGGGGCGGCGAAACAACTTCTTCCGAGTTGCGCCGCATTGCGGACGTGGTGGACAAGTACAAGATCCCTACGGTCAAAGTTACCGGCGGTCAGCGTATCGACTTGCTGGGTGTGAAAAAGGAAGACCTGGTCAACGTCTGGAAAGACATCGGCATGCCTTCTGGCCATGCTTACGCCAAGGCGCTGCGTACGGTCAAAACCTGCGTCGGTTCTGAATGGTGCCGCATGGGCACACAAGATTCCACCCAAATGGGCAAAGACCTGGAGCGCGCCATGTGGCGCATGTACGCACCGCACAAGGTGAAATTTGCGGTGTCCGGCTGCCCGCGCAACTGCGCGGAAGCGGGCATCAAAGACGTGGGTGTGATTGGTGTGGACAGTGGCTGGGAAATGTACATTGCCGGCAACGGTGGTATCAAAACCGAGGTGGCGCACTTTTTTGTTAAGGTGAAAACAGCCGCTGAAGTGTTGGAATACACCGGTGCTTTTTGCGAGCTGTACCGCCAGGAAGGCTGGTATTTGGAGCGCACTGTGCATTACGTGAACCGCGTCGGTTTGGATTATGTAAAAAAACGGATTTTGGAAGACCACGAAGGCCGTAAAGCTCTGTGGGAGCGTTTGCAGTTTGCCTTGGACGGCGAGCCAGATCCGTGGTTTGACTTCAAGGAAGCCGAAGTCGATAC
>JBEBJY010000102.1:0-6324 GCA_040079635.1 Burkholderiaceae bacterium
CACCGCTTCCGCCAAATTCTTTGGAAACCACTTGGAAGCCATACCCATGATAAAAATCGTTATTTCAACCGCAACGACTTTGATGGCAGCCGCCGTGTTGGTGGCGTGTAATGGCACGACGGGAAGTGATATCACCAGTGATGGGGCAACTCCGAGTGCTAGAGCTACTTGTTCTAGCTTGGCAAATTGGCAAAGCGTTGGAATTGGTATGAGCGCGGACCAAGTTCAAGCACGACTAGGTAAACCAGCTAAAATCGTTTCGACTACTTCTCAAACAGAGTACGAATATGAGGCATGCCGAGGATTCAATATATTGGTGAGCGAAGCAGTTCCAGCATCAGGCACCACACCTGCAGTTGATGCAAAATTCACCACGAAAAATTCAAATGGAACTGTAGTAATTAGTCCATCTCGTGGCGTCACAAGTGTTACTACCCCTATTCGAATTGAAGAAACAATAATTTGCGAATGGGACTATTACACTATCCCTTATGCTGCGGGACAGACAAATAGAGTTTGCCGAACAGCAGCGAACCCGTTTTGATTCACAAAAACAATTCCTGCAAATCACTCAAGAAATCAAACCCACGCTCAGTGGGTTTGATGCTTTTGGAGGTCTGAATGAGCAGGTTTTTCTCAATCGCTTGCTGTAAACCAGGCTTTAACGCAGATAGTGCCAAGCCGGTACGCTCAAAGAACGTCACAGGATCAAAACCCTCTTTCAAACGCAGCGCATTGAGCATGAACTCAAATGCCAGTTCTTTGTGCTTGATGTCGTCATCCTGGGTAACCGCATTGCCCAAAAGCGCATTTTGCATATAAAGTTTTGGCTCACGATAACGAACTTGCCGCACAACGCGATGCGCAAAGCTAAGTTTGCTATGCGCGCCAGCGCCTAAACCCAAATAATCGCCAAATTGCCAGTAGTTGAGGTTGTGCCAGCAGCGGTGGCCTGGTTTGGCGTAGGCGGAGACTTCGTAGCGCTCTAAACCTGCAACGCCTAACAACTCGGTCAACTTATCCAACATCGCATACGCGGTATCCTCTTCTGGTACTTGGGGCGGAAATTTGGCGAAATAGGTGTTGGGCTCGATGGTGAGGTGGTAAATCGAAATATGCGGCGGTGCTAAGGACATGGCGGTTTGCACGTCGAGTTCTAAATCAGCAATCGTTTGTCCGGGCAAAGCGTACATCAGGTCTAAATTGAAGGTATCGAAGGACTGCGCGGCTTCTTCGACAGCGGCAAAAGCCTGCGCGCTGTCGTGCACACGGCCTAAGGCCTTCAAGTGCACGTCATTGAAGCTCTGCACGCCAATGGACAAACGGGTCACGCCAGCAGCTCTGAATGCTTTGAACCGGTCTTTTTCAAACGTCCCAGGGTTGGCTTCTAGCGTGATTTCACAATCCGGATCTAATTTCACCCTTGCACGAATGTCGCCCAATAACCGGTCAATGGATGATGGAGAAAACAAACTGGGTGTGCCGCCACCTATGAATATGCTGTGGACGGGCCGGCCCCAAATCAGCGGCAACGATGTGTCTAAATCCGCAACCACGGCATCGATGTACCGCTTTTCTAGGTCAGGGGACAACGCCCCGCCAGCTTGAATTTCATGCGAATTAAAGTCGCAATACGGGCATTTTTTCAAACACCACGGCAGGTGAATGTACAAAGATAGCGGTGGCAGCGCAGCTAACTGTAACATGCCAGAGCGCATGTAATGGGTAATATCTTTGGGGGGGGTGGCGACAGAAGCGTCCTCTTTCGCCAAAACCACGGGAATAATTTTGTTCAAAACCAGCTTTCCTGCATCAAGGCGAGCATCTTCTGGGCGGCTTTTCCACGGTGGCTGTTGGCGTTTTTATCGGCATCGCTCAATTCAGCAAAAGTTTTGCTTAATTGTGGGATGTACATGACTGGATCGAACCCGAAGCCGTTGATTCCAATCGGTTTTTCAGTGATTTCGCCTACAGCGCGACCTACCGCAATCAGCGGCTCAGGGTCGTCTTTTGAGCGCACCGCGACCAAAGTGCTGACCAAAGCGGCACGGCGATTTGATTCGCCTTTGAGTTGCTCCAACAAGGCTTTGACGTTGGTATTGTTAGAATTATTGTCTTTGGCATACCCAAATTTTGTAGCATAAAAGGCAGTATCCACGCCGGGTAGACCGCCGAATACATCGACACACAAGCCCGCATCGTCAGCAATAGCCGGCAAACCCGTGACAGCGCTGGCGTGACGCGCTTTAGCCAAGGCGTTTTCAACGAAAGTGCGAAACGGCTCTTCTGCCTCGCTGACGCCAAGGCTGGATTGCGCCACCAAAGTCACATTCAAACCCGCAAACAAAGCTTGTAACTCGGCCAATTTGCCACGGTTATTAGAGGCTAAGACGAGTTTCATCATGAGGATTGTTAAATGTTATCAAATATAATGATTTTTAGAGCCATAAATACACCTCTAGCCGGCGTATTTATTACCTAAGCAGCTATCATTTTAATAGTAAATTTAATGAATTTTGCTGCATGTTGATCAAATCAACGATGCCATTTTCAGCCAGTTGCAGCAAGGCATCCATCTCTTTGCGGGAGAAAGCCACGCCTTCAGCCGTGCCCTGCACTTCAATGAAATGGCCGGCGCTGGTCATGACCACGTTCATATCGGTATCGCAGGCTGAGTCTTCGGTATATTCCAAATCTAGCAGTGGCGTGCCTTGCACGATACCCACAGAAATAGCCGCAACCGCTTGATGGATGGGTGATTCGGTGAGCTTACCGGAGGCGAGCAAACCATTCACCGCATCTTGCGCAGCGACAAAAGCACCAGTAATACTGGCCGTACGGGTGCCGCCATCGGCCTGAATCACGTCGCAATCGAGGTGAATGGTGCGTTCACCCAGCTTTTTCAGGTCAAAAACAGCGCGTAAGGAGCGGCCAATCAATCGCTGAATCTCTTGCGTTCTGCCACTTTGTTTGCCGCGCGCGGCTTCGCGGTCGCTGCGGGTGTGTGTGGCGCGGGGCAGCATGCCGTACTCGGCCGTGACCCAGCCTTCGCCGCTGCCGCGCTTGTGGGGCGGCACTTTTTCTTCGACAGAAGCGTTGCATAGCACTTTGGTGTTGCCAAACTCAATCAACACCGAGCCTTCGGCGTAGTTGGTGTAGTTGCGGGTGATGCGCACGGGGCGTAATTCACTGGCTTGGCGGTTGCTGCTGCGTACAAATACTGTCATGACTGAGCTTTCTGGGAATTTATAAAGAAGGTAGAGATGATTATCCTACCTAGAGCAAAACGCTAATTTTTAAGCATCCGCCCGATAATTTGCCAATGCCGATTGCAGCTCAAAAACAGATTGTGGTCTGTCCAAAGGATCAAGGGACATGCACCATTCGACGACTTCTATGAGCTTGTCGGAATAGTTAGCAGAAGCTTTCTTGAGCAACATTCCAGGCACGGGGTCGTTAGTGCGCCGTTTCACCATTTCTGGCGGTGGGTAGCCAATCATCATGGAATAAATGCACGCTCCAATGGCGTAAATGTCTGTCCAAGGGCCGAGTTGGGTTTCACGGCGGTACATTTCTGGGGCGGCAAAACCCGGGGTGTACATGGGCTGCGTGAAGCCACCGTCTTTGTTCAGCACTTCACGGGCAGCGCCGAAATCGATCAAAACTGCCGAATCATCGTCCGTGATAAACAAATTAGCCGGTTTTATGTCCAAATGCAACATCTTGTTTTGATGCACAACCCTCAATCCCTGCAATATTTCATCAAAAACGCTGCGAATAGTTGATTCGCTAAATGCTTTGCCGGCTGCAATTTGCCGCCCCGCCATGATGAAATCTTGCAGTGTTGCGCCTTGCAAGTAGTTCATCACCAAATAAACGGTTTCGTTCTGTCTGAAGAAATTAAGCACGCTCACCACAGAGGGGTGCGATATTTGCGCCAACGAGCGGCCTTCTTCAAAAAAACTTTTCAAGCCTAATCGATACAGTGATAATTTATCAGGCAATACCTGAGGCGCAAACTGTCCTTCTGTACGTGACGCCAGAGATGATGGCAAGTACTCCTTAATAGCCACCATCTGTTTGTTCGGATCAACCGCCAAGTAAACCAAACTAAAACCACCTTCTGAAACTTGACGGACAATGGTGTACCCATTCAGCACCGTATTGGCGGGGAGTGGGGCAAGTTTAGCTTTCGTCATATAGGGAATTTTAATCATGGCAGTTTACAGCATGACCGGCTATGCGAGCACAGCAACAGCCTTGGCAAGTGGTACTTTGGGTGAAATACAACTTTCAGTCGAGATTCGATCGGTCAACAGCCGTTTTTTGGACATTTCGTTCAGGTTACCTGATGAATTGCGACAAAACGAACCTGCACTCAGAGCGTTGATCACCTCAAATATCAAGCGTGGCAAAGTCGAAATACGAGCGGCGCTTGAAAACTCTTTGCAAAATTTACCGGCGAAGCCCTCTGCAGCGATTTTAGAGCAGCTACAAACGATTGAAAAAGACATTCAAACAACGCTGAAAGACGCCCGCAGCCTCAGCGTTGCTGATGTACTGCGCTTGTCAGGAACAACAGCGAATACATTTAAAAACAACGCGGAAACAGCACAGTCCGTGCTGAGCTTGACCCAAGCTGTGGTGCAAGACTTGCTCGCCTCACGCGAACGCGAGGGTGCGCGGCTAACGTTGATGCTGCAATCGCATTTAGGGCAACTTCGCGTACTAGCAGCGCAAGCTGGACCGCTTATTCCTATGCTGGTGGCGCAGCAACGCAGCAAGTTTATGGATCGCTGGAAAGAAGCGCTGTCACTAGGCGGTGCAGAAACCACAGAAATCAGAGTTGAAGCCCACCAAATGGCGATGGACAGAGCCTTGAATGAAGCCACCGCTTTTGCGATTCGTATCGATGTTGCCGAGGAATTGACGCGTTTAGCCTCGCATTTGGACGAAATTGAGCAAATCCTGCAAAAAGGTGGCGAAATGGGCAAAAAGCTGGATTTTTTGATTCAAGAATTGCACAGAGAGGCAAACACGCTGGGTTCAAAATCATCGGTTTTGGAGCTCACACGGATTTCTGTTGAGATGAAAGTGCTCATCGAGCAAATGCGAGAGCAGGTACAAAATATCGAATAAGGATTGACCAAATTGAGAATAATTGAGCGTTGCAGAAGTGCTTGGAAATAAACTCCACAATACTTCTGTAAAATTAGCTATGGATTACCCTGGTCAACTTTATGTCATCGCCGCGCCCAGTGGCGCTGGAAAATCAAGCTTAGTGAAAGCTCTGCTGGAGCTTGATTCCCACGTTCACCCCTCTATTTCACACACCACGCGTGCCCCGCGTGGCCAAGAAAAGCATGGGCGCGAGTATTACTTCATTTCTACCGATGAATTTGACGAAATGGTCAAAACCAACGCCTTTGTAGAGTGGGCAAGCGTTCACGGGAAACAATATGGCACCTCGAAATCCATCATTGAAGACCGCATTTCTAAGGGCGGCGATGTGATTTTGGAGATTGACTTCCAAGGTGCGTTACAAATTCGCAAAATTTTTGCCAATGCTGTGCTTATTTTCATTCTTCCACCGAGCTGGGAAGAATTGCGCTCGCGCTTAGAGCGTCGCGGTGAAGACACCTCAGAAGTCATCGATTTACGCTTGAAAAACGCTGCTTTAGAGGTGGCACAAGCCAAAGAATTCGATTTCGTTATAATCAACGAACTGTTTGACCGCGCGCTTTTTGACTTAAAAGCAATCGTTCATGCCCAACGCCTTAAATTTGCAGCCCAACTGCGCGCCAGAGCGCCCGTGTTTGAGGCTTTGCATATTTCCTAGTTTTAACGATATTGACGTATCGACCCATTCGTCTTTTATTTTACATTTCGGAGCTACACATGGCACGTATTACTGTCGAAGATTGCTTAGTGCAAATTCCAAATCGCTTTCAATTGGTGTTGGCGGCCACTTATCGTGCGCGCATGCTCAGCCAAGGACATGCGCCCAAGATTGAGTCAAAAAACAAACCTTGCGTGACTGCTTTGCGCGAAATCGCTGAAGGCAAAGTAGGCATTGAAATGCTGCGTAAAGTGCCACTTTGAAGCAATCTCTATTGAGTTAACAACTCGATTTATAAAAATGCACCATCATTTGGTGCTTTTTTTTGCCCCTTTTTTAATCAGAGCAACGCAAACAGCAGCGCAAACCGCTAAAGTGTAGGCATGAGTTTAGAAGCAAGCATGCCACCCCTAAAAAAACCGCATGACAAGCAAGCGTTAGGGGTAAAGTCGTCTTCAAAAACAGCTCAAAAACCAACTGCAAAA
>JBEBJY010000103.1:0-6219 GCA_040079635.1 Burkholderiaceae bacterium
AAATGTATATGTTCCGCAACTGGTAGCGGCAGCAGTCACCGTAGTAGTGACACTGGAACAGACTTTTAAATTTAATGGCGTGGCGCAATACATTTTTTAGGCTTCGTTTAATTCACCACACATGGAGCAATGCCAAGCGTCGTATTTATCATGATGATTTACATGAGCCGATGAATTAGGTTGACCACATGCAGCGCACTCTAAATCTGCTTCAGCACCTATTTCTTCATCTTCATCTTCATCAATGGTCAATCCACAATGAGGGCAAAAATCAACGTATGGCATATCAAGCTACTTTCTGTACTTGTGCGATACGTTCAATCGGACGAATATCAACAACTTCAAGTTGCTGTTTTCCATACATCATCACATCTCGGGTGTCTAGCTCTACTGATAAAGGTAAAGGCAAATGTGCTATCTTTTTAATAACATTCGGGTCAACTTTGTGATTACCGCCCATGTGGCCTTTCGCGCCAATATCGCGCTCAGAAAACGGAACCATGACATATATTTCTCCAATTGAATATGGCTTTGCTGTGCCGCTTTTCATGGACGTACCTTCCTTCAAGAGGAATCCAATAATTTGTGCTTTCATGCTGCTAACCTTTCATCAAGCTGATACCAACTAGGTACAGAGGCGGGCTTCAGCTCAATTACTCGCACTCTGGGTTTGAAATCAATCACGTTGCGGCGCACGGAAATATCGATGCCATAAGGCAGCAAACCCGCACGATGACGAAACAATGTGGCTCTTGAAAGGTGCATGCTTAAATCATCACCAGCTAAATAGTCACGGGCAGTACGACGAAGGTGATTAGGAAGTTGTTCCATATCGTCGTGTACGTGTTCGGCGCGGGTTAATACCGCTGCACGGTCTGTAAATAAATCTACTACTTTGTTCATATCGAACCCCCCTAAATAATTGCAATCCATGTCTTGGAGTTGTGTTGCTTTGGCTGTAATTTCAAACCTGACGATGCCGACTTTTTCGCAATAATCAATCAAATCTGGCGACCCGTCATGCTTTCGCAATTCAGCAGATTTGATATACACCTTCATGTACAAACGGCGTGAGCCGCGACCCCAATCGACAGTTTCACCATCGACACGTGTGCCAACTTTTAAACGTGCATTGCCTTGCTGGGTTGCAAGAAATTCAAGGTATGCACGAGCGTTTGACAAAGAACCAGTTTCATAGTTTTTTGTCAAATCAATCCGTGATATCGATGCACCTGTATAAGCGAGTTTCTGTGAGTACGTTCCATCTTCATGGCGGACGTTTCGATAAAACTTTTGACCGGCAGTGAAAGCAGGTAAACCGAAACGATGGAGCACAATATTGACGCGAGATAGGCACTTCGCGAAGGAGTAACCGAACAAATTATCAGTACGGCCAAAACGAGAAACATTGCCGGAAAAAAATACAGTGTGACCATCTGATCGCAATTGAATAGAGGTGTCATATGAGCCTTGAATTTTTGAGGGGCGAGCGGTTTGCCATTCAACTTCGCCATGTGCATCGACTGAAAAAATAACGCCTGCATTGATTACTGGAAGTTCAAAATCAAATGTTTGTTTGATAGTCAGCCAATCGACAAAAAAAGGCTCATCAACAGCATCACGGCGGTCTAAATCGGCAAATTGAAGCGGTATACGGCTTTTGGCTAAATCAGGGTTGTATTTGCAAAAAACGTCATTAGGGTTTAGGTAGTGCAAACCCTTGGTTTTTTGTATCGCAATCTCATCCGTGAGACTTTTGTGAGGTGTTACTTGCATCTCACATGCTCTCGAGGTCAGCCGGAGCCGCCGCCAGCCCGGCGCTAAAGCGCTCGCGCTTGGCTGCGTCTTCGGCAATGCACGAGCATTTTTCGTCGCCACAGAGGCGAACGTTTTTGCAAGGTGTCGTAAAACGAGCTTTTTCAGGCCAAAAAGTTTCGACTGTCCAGCAGTCCAAATCTTTGTAAGGAACAGTCCAAGCGGCCTTTAAATGGGCGCAGGAGACGATTTGACCTTTTTTGACCTGTACGTATTGATTTGATAAAACAGAGCCTTCCAATGCTGCTTTGTGGCAGCGTTGAGCATGCAAAGCATGGGTGTAAGGCTCTAAAGACATACCGCTTGCAGGTGTTGCTGTAATGAGGTTAATCATTGCGCATGTCGTTTCTAATGTTGATGAGCCAAATAACGGCAGCAGCAAGACAAGCGCCGAGCAATAAACCATCGAGTAAAGTTCCAGACATGTTTAACCTCGCTTAGGAGTAAAAATGCAAAATTGGGCTGTGGAAATCGAACGGTACGTTTTTTGGCTTGTAGTCAGCGAAATCGTGCTTATGGTGATTTTTTTGTACGTGCTGTACTTGCTAACGAAGGCAGCAGTCAGAGACGGAATTAATGAATCTAGGCTTGGGAAACGTCTCGCGCCTGAAAAGGCTTGGTATGCGAGGAGCAAAGAAATCAAGTTTTGAAAAAGTTGCATAAAAACCTTAATTTGTTGTCAGTCTGACATCATTTTGAAGGAATATAACACAATGTTTACAGCTTGACATCTATATTTTTAGTAAGATGACAGCCTGAAATCTAAATTCGAGGAGTTTTTATGCAAACAACAATGCAACTGTTAACCAAAGCATTACAGCCAGAACATGGCATGAGTGCTACAAAATGGTGTGAAAAATTGGGAGTTAACAGAACAGCTCTAGCAGTAGCAAAAGCAAGAGAAAGACTCTCGCCAACTATGGCAGGAAAAATAGCTGTTTCATTGGGAGAAGATGCTATCAAATGGATAGCAATTGCAGCGCTAGAAGCTGAACCCGAAAGTACTGGAAAACGTGAATTAGTTAACCAGTTTGATGTATGGCGGAAGCGGTGAGATTCGAACTCACGAACAGATCACTCCGTCGCCGGTTTTCAAGACCGGTGCCTTCAACCGCTCGGCCACGCTTCCAAGGCTCTTATTCTATCCTGCGTTCAGGCAGTTTTTAGCATGCCTTTGGATTCAATGAAAGAAACTACGTCATTGAGGCCAGAATTTGTCTTTAAATTGGTCATCACGAAGGGTTTGAGGCCTTGGTTTGTGGTGCGCATGCGACGCGTGTCCGCCTCCATCACACTTAAGTTAGCACCGACGTAAGGTGCAAGGTCGGTTTTGTTGATCACAAACAAATCGCTCTTGGTGATGCCTGGGCCGCCTTTGCGAGGAATTTTCTCGCCCGCAGCGACGTCAATCACATAAATCGTCAAATCACTGAGTTCTGGGCTGAAAGTGGCGGCCAGGTTATCGCCACCGCTCTCAATAAAAACAATGTCAGCGTTGGGGAAGTCCACTAGCATGCGATCAATGGCTTCTAAATTGATAGAAGCGTCTTCGCGTATAGCGGTATGTGGGCAACCACCTGTTTCCACACCCATGATGCGTTCGGCGGGCAGTGCGCCGCTCACCGTTAAGATGCGCTGGTCTTCCTTTGTATAGATATCGTTGGTGATGGCGACCAGGTCGTACTGGTCACGCATGGCTTTGCACAGCATTTCCAGCAAGGTGGTTTTGCCAGACCCAACGGGGCCGCCTATGCCGACGCGTAAGGGGGGGAGTTTTTTTGTGCGGTTATTGATGTGATGCAAGGTCATGATCTGAATAATCTGGAGTATTGGGTTTCGTGTTGAGAAGAGAGAATTGCCAACATGGGCGAAAAAGCTTGTCGTTCGCTGTCTTGCAGAAGCATGGCTGCATCAACGGCTGCGGGAATGTGTTCTGCCAAATTTGCCAAAACGCGTTGTCCATCGGTTTGCCCCAACGGTACAGCGCGTACAGCGGCTTGGACCATATTTTCAGCCCAACCGAAGGCAAAACTCATCAGGCAATCACGAACGCTGGCTTGCGTTGCCGAAGCTGCGAGTGCAAAAACAAGCGGATAGGTGGGTGACTTCAAAAAATCTTGATTGCTCTGAAAATTACCTTGAAAGTTCCTATGAAAACTAGGTTGCTTTCGTAGCCAATCTAACATGGATCGCCCCATTTGCTCGGTTTGCAGTCGCAGTTCGCTGGTTTCACGGGTTTGCAGCACCCAGTTGTTCAGTTCATCGATGCGGTCTAAGTCGCCTCGCCGCCAGGCGGCAATAGCTTTTGCAACCATAGCTAAATCAGCGCGCGCTAGGGTCAAATTCAACTGATCAACCAACCAATCATTTGCTTCTCTAAATGTAGCAATGCAGCCAGAATCTACGACGGCTTCAATGCCTTCTGAGTATGAAAAACCGCCAATGGGAAGCGCTGGTGATGCCAGCCACATCAGTTGCAGCAAACTGGGAGCCGGCAGGGGCTGTTTGCTTGCTAGATTTCGCATCAAGCGTGCGTATGAGAATGTGAACCGTGGTTGTGCGGTTGCGCTGAATACGCGCCACCTTCAGGCTCAAACGTGGTTTCAACCTCGGTCACGATCAGGTGCATGGCACGCAACATCTCCGCCAAAACATGATCGGGCTCAATTTTCAGATGATCGGGTTTCAGCTCAATCGGGACATGGCGGTTGCCCAGGTGGTAGGCTGCGCGGAGCAGGTCAAAAGGCGTCCCATAACCTTGCTTGATAGTGATGACCAAGACTTGCTGCGCTCTAGCTATCACCTTGACGAGCGAACCATCCTCCGCAACCAATACATCTCCACCCCGAACCAAAGTGCCGCGTGGTAAAAAAATACCAAGTTGACGCCCGCTTGAATCAAGCGCATCAAAGCGGCTTTTTTGACGAATATCCCAATCCAATTCAACGGTGCTGGCGCGTTTCAGCAAGACAGGCGCTAGGCCCGCACCTTGGGGCATGATTTTCGAAACAGTCAGCATCGCTTGTGGGTATCAGAATAAAAAGTACCGTTGCGTCATAGGTAGGCTGCTAGCTGGCTCACACGTCAACAACTGGCCATCAGCGCGGACTTGGTAAGTCTGTGCGTTGACTTCCATTTTTGGCAAATAGTCGTTGTGAATCATGTGGCGCTTGCCCAAGCCACGAATCCCTTTGACTGCACTCAAGGTTTTATGCAAACCAAAACGTTCTCCAATGCCGGCTTGCAAGCCAACTTGCGACACAAAAGTGAGCGATGTTTTTGCAAGCGCGCCGCCATAAGCACCAAACATAGGACGGTAATGGACGGGTTGTGGTGTGGGGATGGACGCATTGGGGTCACCCATCGCAGCCATGGCGATGAAGCCACCTTTCAGAATGAGCGCTGGTTTGACGCCGAAGAAGGCGGGTTTCCAAATCACCAAGTCTGCCCATTTGCCAACTTCTATCGACCCGACTTCATGCGCAATGCCATGGGCAATGGCGGGGTTGATGGTGTACTTGGCTAAGTAGCGTTTTGCGCGGAAGTTGTCGTGGCGGTCCGTATCGAGTGGCAATTTGCCGCGCTGCTGCTTCATCTTGTGCGCGGTTTGCCATGTGCGAATGATGACTTCACCGACGCGCCCCATCGCTTGCGAGTCAGAACTGAACATGCTGATAGCGCCTAAATCATGCAAGATGTCTTCTGCCGCAATGGTTTCCTTACGGATGCGGCTCTCAGCGAAGGCCAAGTCTTCAGCAATCGCGGGGTCTAAGTGGTGGCAGACCATCAGCATGTCCACATGCTCGTCTAACGTGTTAATGGTGTAGGGACGCGTCGGGTTGGTTGAGCTGGGCAACACATTGGGCTCACCCACCACCTTCAAAATATCGGGTGCATGGCCTCCGCCCGCACCCTCGGTGTGAAAGGTGTGGATGGTGCGTCCTTTGAATGCTGCCACAGTGTCTTCCACAAAACCGCTCTCGTTCAAGGTATCGGTATGGATGGCGACTTGGATGTCTGTCTCTTCCGCCACGTTCAAACAATTGTCAATCGCAGCCGGCGTTGTACCCCAGTCTTCGTGCAACTTTAAGCCCAAAGCACCCGCGCTGACTTGCTCATGCAAAGCTGCTGGCAGAGACGCATTGCCTTTGCCCATGAAGCCCAGGTTCATAGGAAACGCATCTGCCGCTTGCATCATGCGTTCAATATTCCACGGCCCAGGTGTGCAGGTGGTGGCAAACGTGCCTGTAGCCGGTCCTGTGCCGCCACCCAGCATGGTGGTGACACCACTACACAAGGCTTCCTCAATCTGTTGCGGTGCTATGAAGTGGATGTGTGTGTCCACGCCACCCGCCGTGACGATGTTGCCTTCGCAACTGATGATTTCAGTCCCAGGGCCGATGA
>JBEBJY010000104.1:0-5940 GCA_040079635.1 Burkholderiaceae bacterium
GAAGTGCTGGTTGGCGCATCCGCCAAACGCCAAGCTGTTACTAACCCAAAGAACACCTTGTACGCGGTGAAGCGCCTGATTGGCCGCAAGTTCACTGAAAAAGAAGTACAAAAAGACATCGCTTTGATGCCTTACAAAATCGTCGCGGCTGACAATGGTGACGCCTGGGTTGAAGCCCAAGGCAAGGCGATTTCTGCTCAACAAGTCAGCGCTGATATTTTGCGCAAAATGAAGAAAACCGCAGAAGATTACTTGGGCGAGCCTGTGACCGAAGCGGTCATCACAGTGCCAGCCTACTTCAACGACGCACAACGCCAAGCCACCAAAGACGCTGGACGTATTGCTGGTTTGGATGTTAAACGTATCATCAATGAGCCTACCGCTGCCGCTTTGGCATTTGGTATGGACAAAATGGAAAAAGGCGATCGCAAAATTGCGGTGTATGACTTGGGTGGCGGTACGTTTGACGTGTCCATCATCGAGATTGCCGACGTCGATGGTGAAAAGCAATTTGAAGTGTTGTCCACCAATGGCGATACCTTCTTGGGCGGCGAAGATTTTGACCAACGCATCATCGAGTTCATCATTGCTGAGTTCAAGAAAGAGCAAGGCGTTGATTTGTCCAAAGACGTGTTGGCCTTGCAGCGCCTGAAAGAAGCCGCTGAAAAAGCCAAAATCGAGCTGTCCAGCAGCGCACAAACCGACATCAACCTGCCCTACATCACGGCAGATGCCACAGGCCCGAAACACCTGAACATCAAGATGACGCGCACCAAGCTGGAGCAGTTGGTCGAAGAGCTGATCGAGCGCACCATTGCGCCATGCCGCACTGCTATCAAAGACTCGGGGCTGAGCGTGTCAGACATCCATGACGTGATTTTGGTCGGTGGCATGACCCGCATGCCAAAAGTGCAAGAGAAAGTCAAAGAATTCTTCGGCAAAGAGCCACGCAAAGACGTGAACCCTGACGAAGCCGTGGCCGTGGGCGCTGCAATTCAAGGCCAAGTCTTGTCGGGTGACCGCAAAGACGTGTTGTTGTTGGACGTGACACCGTTGTCATTGGGCATCGAGACCATGGGCGGCGTGATGACCAAGATGATCAAGAAAAACACGACCATCCCGACCAAGTTTGCGCAAACCTTCTCGACTGCTGAAGACAACCAGCCTGCGGTGACCATCAAGGTCTTCCAGGGCGAGCGCGAAATTGCCGCCGGTAACAAAGGCTTGGGCGAATTCAACCTCGAAGGCATTCCACCATCAGCACGCGGCACGCCACAGATTGAAGTGTCGTTTGACATCGATGCCAACGGCATTTTGCACGTGGGCGCCAAAGACAAAGGCACTGGCAAAGAGAACAAGATCACCATCAAGGCGAACTCTGGCTTGACAGAAGCCGAAATCCAGCAAATGGTTAAAGACGCTGAATTGAACGCAGAAGATGACAAGAAAAAACTCGCGCTGGTGCAAGCGCGCAACCAAGGCGAAGCGACTGTGCACAGTGTGAAAAAATCACTCGGCGAGTACGGCGACAAGTTGGAAGCGGGCGAGAAAGAGAAAATCGAAGCTGCGATCAAAGAGTTGGAAGAAGCCGTTAAATCTGACGACACCGCTGCGATTGAAGCCAAGAACACCAGCTTGATGGAAGTAAGCCAAAAGCTAGGCGAAAAAATGTACGCCGACATGCAAGCGCAGGAAACTGCGAATGCAGCAGGCGGCGCGGCAGGTGGGGCAGGAACTGAGCAAGCTGGTGCAAAACCAGCTGCAGACGACAATGTGGTCGATGCAGAAGTCAAGGAAGTTAAAGATCCTAAAGAAACTGCTAAAGGTTAAGTAAAAACCACAGGACGGGCTGTAAAAAGCTCTTTGCGCCGCGCATGATGATCGACTCCGATCCTCATCGCGGCGTTTGCGCTAACTGAATCACTGAAATTGTTGAAGAAAAGTACGACGAATCATGTCAAAACGCGACTACTACGAAACGCTCGGCGTCCCTAAAAACGCTTCTGAAGAAGAAATCAAAAAGTCTTATCGCAAACTGGCGATGAAGCACCACCCTGACCGCAACCAAGGCGATACCGCCAAAGTAGCAGAAGAAAAATTCAAAGAAGCCAAAGAAGCCTACGAAATGCTGTCTGACAGTCAAAAGCGCGCTGCGTATGACCAGCACGGTTTTGCGGGTGTTGACCCCAATATGCGTGGCGGTGCGGGCGGTGGCGAGGGATTTGGCGGT
This sequence comes from Burkholderiaceae bacterium, assembly GCA_040079635.1. Lineage (GTDB taxonomy): Bacteria > Pseudomonadota > Gammaproteobacteria > Burkholderiales > Burkholderiaceae_C > Aalborgiella. The sequence continues at coordinate 2,231 of JBEBJY010000104.1, forward strand.
TTTGCCGAAGCGTTTGGCGATATTTTTGGTGATGTGTTTGGTGGTCGACAGCAAGGCGGACGTGGCCAAGGTGGGCGACAAGTCTACCGCGGTGGCGATTTAAGCTACGCCATGGAAGTCACGTTAGAAGAAGCGGCTGCGGGCAAAGACGCGCAAATCCGCATCCCAAGCTGGGACGACTGCACCACCTGCCACGGCAGCGGTGCAAAGCCGGGCACCAAAGTGGTGAGCTGCACCACCTGCCACGGCCATGGTCAGGTACAAATGCGCCAAGGTTTTTTCAGCGTGCAGCAAACCTGCCCGACCTGCAAAGGCAATGGCAAACTGATTCCTGAACCTTGCTCGGCCTGCATGGGCGTGGGTAAAACCAAAACGAATAAAACACTCGAAGTCAAAATCCCAGCGGGTATTGATGACAACATGCGTATCCGCTCTACCGGCAACGGCGAGCCGGGCACCAATGGCGGCCCGCCGGGCGATTTGTACATTGAGATTCGCCTGAAAAAGCACGATATTTTTGAGCGTGATGGCGATGACTTGCACTGTTCCGTACCGATCAGCTTCACCACTGCAGCGCTTGGCGGTGAAATCGACGTGCCAACCTTGGCTGGCAAAGCCGCGATTGACATTCCTGACGGCACGCAAGCGGGCAAGCAGTTCCGCTTGCGCGGCAAAGGCATCAAAGGCGTGCGCAGCAGCTACCCGGGTGATTTGTATTGCCACATCTCGATTGAAACACCTGTCAAACTGACAGAACATCAACGCAAGTTGTTGAAAGAATTTGACGAATCGCTGAAAAAAGGTGGTTCCAAGCACTCGCCGACCAGTGACAGCTGGGCTGACAAGTTAAAAAGCTTTTTTAAGGTCTAAATTCGACCTTAGCCGGCGTATTTATTGCCTAAAGTGCTATTTAATTTATAGCATTTTAAAACAAGCCTTGCTGTGAACTGAGTTTGGATAGGTCAAATTGACGGATATCCAATTCATTTCTCAGCTTATTCAGCCCTAAGCGCTCACACGTTTTACGAAAACGCTGACCCAGTAAATGCGCCCAAATGCCCTCACCTTTCATGCGGGTGGCAAAGTTGCTGTTGTAGCTTTTGCCGGCTTGCCGATCGGCAGCAGTCACTTGATGCATGTCCCGCACCCGCGCCATCACCCGCGCAGCACGGTCTGGGTAATGTAAACCCAACCATTCTTGGAACAAGAGGTTCAGCTCCCACGGCAGCCGCAGCACGGTGAAAAAAGCACGCGTTGCGCCGGCAGCCGCTGCTGCCTCCAGCACCTGCTCCATGTCGTCGTTCAAAAACGGAATCTGTGGCCCGACACTGACGCCGACGGGGATGCCCGCATCAGCCAACGCACGTATGGTGCGCAAGCGTCTGTACGGTGCAGCAGCGCGTGGCTCCAACTGACGCGCCAGCAGCGCATCTAACGTCGTGATCGTCACCACCACCATCGCCAGACCACGTGCCGCCATGGGTGCGAGCAGGTCGATATCGCGCTCGACGCCACTGCCTTTGGTGATGATGGACAAAGGATGATGACATTTATAGAAAACCTCCAGAACGCTGCGGGTGATACGCAGCTCGCGCTCAACCGGTTGGTAAGCGTCCGTCACCGTGCCAATGGCCACAGCGCTAGGCACGTAGCGCTTGGATTGCAGCTCCCGCGTCAACACATCTGCTAAATTGCTTTTGGCGATGATTTGAGTCTCAAAATCCAAGCCAGGCGACAAACCCAAATAACTGTGGGTTGGGCGAGCGTAGCAGTAAATGCAGCCGTGCTCGCAACCTCGATATGGGTTCAGCCCCTGCGTGAAATACATATCGGGGGACTGATTGTGGCTGAGCGCAGACTTGGCTTGCTCAAATCGCACCAGGGTCTTGATCGGTGCTGATAATGCATTTTCTTCATGCATCACAGACACCTGCCAGCCATCATCAAAAGCATCTCTGGTATCAAGAGCGTATCGATGCGCCATAACGCTGGCAGCGCCGCGGCCTTTGATAGCGCTCAAGGGGACAAGTGTTTGCTGCATGATGAAAGTCAAAAATAGCGATGTTGATATTTACTGTTTATTTGAACAGTATCTCACAAACCATCAACTTTGAAAACTTAACCAACTCTTTACCAAGTTATCAAAAATGCAGCCTCTCAATCAGAGACAATAGCGCCATGTTTTTGAAATCATTTAGCTCTAAAAAATTTTCTTTTGTAGACGAAAAATCACAAGGTATTCATCCCAACTGGCTCATGGTTTTGGCCAGCATTTGGTTAGCAACCGTAGGTAATCTTGCGCTATGGCAAGAATTAGCACGGTTGCCCGAAATGAACGATTGGCGCGCTGTGTGGTTTGGCATCGCTTTTGCCGCATTGATTGCGGCGCTGTTGTGCATGCTGATGAGCTTGTTGTGCTGGCGTTGGACGCTGAAGCCAGTGATTGCGCTGTTTTTAACCAGTGCCGCCTTTGGCGCTTATTTCATGCTGAGCTACCGCGTGGTCATTGACAGTTCTATGATGGTGAATGTCTTGCAAACAGACCTGAAAGAGTCATTAGACCTGTTCAGCTGGAAGCTGGTCGTCGCGGTTTTGTTTTTGGCTGTGCTGCCCATCATCGTCATATGGAAAAGGCAAGTGCGGCAACTAACAGTTTTAAAAGCATTTCTCGGCAATGTGCAACTTTTGTTAGCCAGTTGCGTTGTTGCTGCCGTTGCAGTTTTTCCAATTTACCAAGATTTTGCGTCGAGTATGCGTAACCATATCCAGCTGCGCTACTTGGTCAACCCTTTGAATTCTTTTTATGGTTTGGGGCAACTAGCAATACAGCCGTTACAGAACCCTGCTGGAACATTACAAGCGATTGGTACAGATGCAAAACTTGGGGCAATGTATACCGATCAGCAGAAGATTCCTGTTTTAATCTTGGTTCTTGGTGAGACGGCGCGAAGTGGCAATTTCGGCATCAATGGCTATAACCGTGACACAACGCCCTTACTTAAAGCCATCAAAAAAAATATGGATCAAAGCGGTGAGCTGACCACACAAACCGATGTTTGGTCATGCGGCACCACAACGGCTACATCGCTGCCCTGCATGTTTTCACACTTGGGGAAATCGGCTTACGAAAACAAACAAGTAGATTATCAAAACTTGATCGATGTTTTAGACAAAGCTGGACTTGCTGTTATCTGGTTAGAAAATCAATCTGGCTGCAAAGGCATTTGCGACCGTGTATACCGCGCTTCGACCAGCAAACTAGATACGCCAGAATTTTGCAGTACAGGCGAATGCTTTGATGAAATTATGCTGCACAAACTGGATGTGAGGCTACGAGAAATACCCTTTGACAAACTCAGCAGAGGTGCAGTCGTGGTGATGCATCAAATGGGCAGTCATGGTCCCGCCTATTACAAACGATCGCCCGAAGCCGTAAAAAAATTCAAACCAGAATGCACCAACAATGCACTTCAAGAATGCTCTCGCACTGAATTAGTGAACGCCTATGACAACAGCATTGCTTATACCGATTACTTTTTGAGCAAAGTTATCGGCATGCTTAAATCAAAGGCGGCAACCATTCAAGGCGGCATGCTTTATGTGTCGGACCACGGGGAATCGCTGGGTGAAAACAATCTCTACCTGCACGGTTTACCGTACGCGATTGCACCTGATGTGCAAAAGCATGTCCCATGGATCAGCTGGTTTGC
>JBEBJY010000105.1:0-5899 GCA_040079635.1 Burkholderiaceae bacterium
GCCAGCCACTGGTGCCATGATGAGCACCAGAATCGGGAAGCCAACAAAGCCACTGTTTGAACAGGTCATGCCCATGACATAAAACGTGCTGCTAAGACTATCCATCTTCGCAAAGCGTCGGCACCACAGCCAACCTAACAACAATGTCAGCAATGAGCCGAGCAAATACACCAGCACGTAATTGCCATTGAAAATTTCGCCGATTTTTCGTTGCGACACCGCGTTAAACAGCATGGCGGGTAGCGCCAAATTGAACACGTATTTGCCAAACACCCGCATGTCTGCTTTCGCAAAAATGCCTTGCCGCGTTGTCAAATACCCGATGAGGATGGTGATGTAAATTGGGCCAGTGATAGCCAGAATATCGAGCATGTCGGGTCTAAAAATGAAAGGTCGCTATTGGTTGTACCTATAGTTTACTGATTGAACTATGGCTTTGTGTGGCATCCAAAAAATTAAGCCTTCAAATACTCCGCCTTGCCACCCAGCCAGCGCTGCACATGCTTTTGCGCCAGCTCAGCAAACTTGTCCAGCATGACCGGTGCGAGCTGCCGCGCCCCCTCTAGCAGCTCGGTGTCCGTCGCCAGATCAGCAAATCGCAGCAGTGCCGCGCCCGACTGCCGTGCCCCCAAAAACTCACCAGGGCCGCGAATCTCCAAATCCCGCCGCGCAATCTCGAAGCCATCGTTCGTTTCAACCATGGCTTTGAGCCGCGCACGGGCGGTTTCGCCCAAACGGGTGGCATCGCCGGTCGAATACAACAGCACACACACCGACGCTGCCGAACCACGCCCGACACGGCCGCGCAATTGATGCAGTTGTGAGAGTCCGAAGCGCTCGGCATGCTCGATCACCATCAAACTAGCGTTGGGCACATCGACGCCAACCTCAATCACCGTGGTGCTCACCAAGACCTGCATGTGGCCAGAGGTGAACAGCGACATGACCGCCTTTTTCTCCGCCACCGGCATGCGCGAATGCAACAGGCCGACCATGATGGGTTGGCCGTCCTTCAATGGCACATCACCCAGTGCCGCACACAACTGCTCATGCGTTTCGGTGGCATTGGTCAAATCCAGCGCTTCGCTTTCTTCGATCAATGGGCAAACCCAGTAAATTTGCCGTCCCTCGGCCAACTGGCTGCGAATGCGCTCAATCACCTCGTCGCGCCGCGCGTCATTCACCACTTTGGTGACGATAGGCGTGCGGCCGGGGGGGAGTTCATCGATAGTGGAGACGTCCAGATCCGCGTAATAGCTCATCGCCAGCGTGCGCGGGATGGGTGTGGCGGTCATCATCAGCAAATGTGGCTCTAAATTGGTATCAGCCACCATTTTTGACCGTAACGCCAACCGCTGCGCCACACCAAAACGATGTTGCTCGTCAATAATCGCCAACGCCAAGTTTTTGAATTGCACCTTGTCCTGAATCACCGCGTGGGTGCCCACCACCAGCGCCGCTTCGCCACTGGCAATCAGCGCCAGCGCCTCGCGCCGTTCTTTGGTTTTTTGGCTACCCGTCAGCCATGCGGTGGTGATGCCTAGCGGCTCTAGCCAGCTGAGCAACTTGCGAAAATGTTGCTCCGCCAAAATCTCGGTCGGCGCCATCAGTGCGCACTGCCAGCCGGCGTCTATGCATTTGGCAGCCGCCAGCGCCGCGACCACGGTTTTACCAGAGCCGACATCACCCTGCAGCAGTCTGTGCATGGGGATATTGCGAGCTAAATCGAGGGTGATTTCGCTACAAACGCGCTCTTGTGCGGCGGTTAGCTTGAAAGGAATAATTCCTAACAATTTCTCATAAAGTGAATTTTTACCTTGGGACAACAACACCGGCGCTCTTAGCGCAGCCCGCTCCCGTTTCGCCTGCAACTGCGAGATTTGCTGCGCCAGTAACTCTTCAATTTTCAGCCGCTGCCACGCGGGGTGGGTGCGGTCTTCCAACTCCATCATCGACACATCGGGCGTCAGGTGATGCAAAAATGATAGCGCCTTAGGCAATGAATACGCCGGCCGAGTGCCAATTTGAGCACTCAAATTACCATCAAAAATGATAGCAAGCAACTCTGCAGGCATGGTTTCACTCAAATCCGCCCGCGCCAGCCCGCCCAGCACTACTTTGCGCAGATAACCCTGCGGCAACCCTGCCACCGTAGGGTAAACCGGTGTCAGCGCAGTCGCCAAATCACCACCCGCCGTTTTGAAACTGGGGTGCATCATGGTGAAACCGAGGAAGCCCCCCTTAACCTCGCCCCGCGCCCGAATCACATTACCCACCGCCAGCGCCTTTTGCTGCGAGGGGTAAAAGCTGAAAAAGCGCAGTGTGCAGGTATCCGAGCCATCGTCCAGCGTAACCAGCAACTGGCGGCGCGGGCGATAGGTGATCTCGCATTTGGTCACCACGCCTTCGATTTGCACCGTATCGCCTTCCCGCGCATCGCGAAGCTTGGTCAGACGGGTTTCGTCCTCGTAGCGCAGAGGCAAGTGCAGCGCTAGGTCAATATCGCGGTGCAGACCGAGCTTGGCAATGCATTTTTGCAGATGCGTCTTTTTGTCTACAGCGCCTTCCGTTGCCTCAGCAGCCACCTTTCGCGCAGGTTTCGCCTTCTTTTTAGCAGCGGCTGGAGCGGTTAGTGGGGTGGGAGCCTCGGACATGGGACAATTCTGCCCTATGAACGCACCAATCCAGAATAATTCCTTCACTTTGTCAGATTTTGACTTCGTCCTCCCCCCCGAACTCATCGCCCAACACCCCGCGCCCGAGCGCAGCAATTCGAAATTGCTGGATGGCACTTCGCCGGGTGCAGTCCACAGAATTTTTCACGACTTGCCCAATCTGCTGAATTCCGGCGATTTACTGGTTTTTAACGACACCAAGGTGGTGAAAGCGCGTCTTTTCGGTGAAAAGCCATCTGGCGGTAAGGTTGAATTGCTGATTGAACGTGTGCTGACCGGCAACCAAGTCGTCGCCCACATGCGGGTCAGCAAAAAGCCACATCCAGGTGAGACGATTTGGATGGCGGGTGGCGCATTTTCTGCGACGCTGTTGGGGCGTTGGCCAGAGAAAGACGGAGCGCTGTTCCGATTCGTCCTGTCCAACGACGCAGGTGACGACCCGTACAAACTCATGGACACCCACGGCCACGTCCCCCTGCCGCCCTACATCACCCACGCCGATGAGGCCGACGACGTGAGCCGCTACCAAACCGTTTTCGCCAAAAACCCAGGCGCGGTCGCTGCGCCAACGGCGGCTTTGCATTTTGACGAAGCCGTGTTGGCTGCGCTGGAAAAACGCGGCGTCGAACGAGCCAGCGTCACCCTGCACGTGGGCGCAGGCACTTTCCAGCCCGTAAAAACAGAAAACATCGCCGAGCACGTCATGCATTTTGAGCGCTACAGCATCGACCCAACCACGCTAGACGCCATTACCCGCTGCAAAGCCAGAGGCGGCAATGTCGTCGCAGTCGGTACCACCAGCGTGCGGGCGCTGGAGACTTGGGCTAAAACAGGCGACATGCAAGGCGACACCAATATCTTCATCACGCCGGGTTTCGACTTCAAGGTGGTAGACACGCTGATCACCAACTTCCACCTGCCCAAAAGCTCGCTGATGATGTTGGTCAGTGCTTTTGCCGGACACAGCCACATCATGGCGCTGTATGCCGAGGCGATTGCGCAGAAATATCGGTTTTTCAGCTATGGCGACGCGATGTTGTTAAGACGTCTCTAAAGCCACGCAAAAGTGTGACAAAAGTTATGCTTTTGCGTATTTGAATGGGGCGATTCAAATTTTGTTTGCTATCAATAAATAATTACGGCATTCAAAACAAAACGCTCGACATGAAATTAGTTATTCGCCTCACCATCGGTTTTGCCATCCTTTTAAGTTTCAGCGTCACCATGGCTTGGGCTTGGGACCATTCCGAACGCCAGCAGGCCGAGATTCAACAATCGAATTAAAAGTCGAATAATGGGTGAATAGCCCGAGATTGCCGCCGAAGTTTGCTTCTATGCAGATTGAGGTTGTTATCGATATAATATCGTCTTACGATAAGGATATCGATATGTCTGCCGTCACACTCTCCTCAAAATTTCAAGTTGTTATACCGCTGGATGTGCGCGAAGCTATGGGTTTGAAGCCAGGCATCAAGCTTTCTGTTTTCAGATCAGGACGGACGATTCAACTCGTCCCTGTTCCCACCTTGGCAGAACTGCAAAAAGAGTTGCGCGGCTGCGGCTCAGATATTCCTAACGAACCAGATCGTTTTTAATGGCCAGCAAATCGAACGCGCCAGTTTTGCCAGTCATCTTTGATTCTTCTTGCTGGCTAGAAGTATTTGACGGTGGCATTCGTGCAGCTTTGTTTGAAAAGCAAGCCGAGAATGTGGACAGTATGATCGTGCCCGTCATCACACTTTACGAAGTTTTCAAGTATTTAAGTCGCAAACTTAATGCGGACTCCGCCACACGAGCCATAACTTACATGCAGCGCGGTTTGGTTGTGGATATGGATTCCGCCTTAATTTTAGATGCGGCATCAAATGGTCTGCCTCTCGCAGACAGCCTGATTTATGCCACCGCACAAATACACCATGCAGAACTCTGGACGCAAGACGCGCATTTTGAGGGGTTATCTGGCGTGAGATATTTTTCAAAAACAAATTAACTTTTTCATATTTCTAGATGCTCAAATTCGAACTCCTTAAAACCGACGGCCACGCTAGACGCGGTCGCATGACGCTCAGCCACGGGGTCGTTGAAACCCCTGTTTTCATGCCTGTGGGCACTTACGGCACCGTCAAAGGCGTGTCGCCGCGCAGCTTGGAAGAAATGGGTGCGCAGATTATCTTGGGCAACACCTTTCACCTGTGGATGCGGCCGGGCTTGGACGTGGTCAAACAGTTTGGCGGACTGCACAAGTTTGAGCTGTGGAACAAACCGATGCTGACCGACAGTGGCGGTTTTCAGGTTTGGAGTTTAGGCGAGATGCGCAAGATCAGCGAAGAAGGCGTCAAATTCTCCAGCCCCGTCAATGGCGACAAGCTGTTTTTGACGCCCGAGGTGTCCATGCAGATCCAGACCATTTTGAACTCTGACATTGCCATGCAGTTTGACGAATGCACGCCCTACATCAGCGTGGAGCCGAAAACCAAGGGGCAGTTGACGACTGAGGCCGAGGCGCGCAGCTCGATGGGACTCAGCCTGCGCTGGGCGAAGCGCTGCAAAGACGAATTTGCGCGATTGGAAAACCCGAACGCGCTTTTTGGCATCGTCCAAGGCGGCATGCACACGGCGCTGCGCGACGAATCATTGGCAGGACTGGAAGTGCTAGACTTTCCTGGTATCGCCGTGGGTGGCTTGTCGGTGGGCGAACCCAAAGAAGACATGCTGAGGGTGCTGAAACACATCGGCCCTAAACTACCCGCGCACAAGCCACATTATTTGATGGGAGTGGGCACGCCGGAAGACCTGATTGCCGGTGTAGAAAACGGCATCGACATGTTTGACTGCGTCATGCCCACCCGCAACGCCCGCAACGGCACGCTTTTCACCCGCTTTGGCGACCTAAAAATCCGCAACGCCCGCCACAAGTCAGATGAGCAACCGCTGGACATCACCTGCACCTGCTACGCCTGCGCTGGCACGCCAGACAAAGACGGCAAAGCAATCGCCTATGCCGACGGCGGCCGCGCCGGCTTCAGCCGTGCCTACCTGCACCACCTAGACCGCTGCGGCGAAATGCTAGGCCCCATGCTGGCCAGCATCCACAACCTGCACTATTACCTGAACCTCATGCGCGAAGTGCGCGAGGCGCTGGATAAAGGTAAATTTGGTGAGTTTGTGGCGAAGTTCCATGCGGACAGGGCGCGTGGGGTGTAGGTTTATCCTATTTTTTGCTA
>JBEBJY010000106.1:0-5790 GCA_040079635.1 Burkholderiaceae bacterium
ATCCGCCTGCTTGGTGATTGCAGGTTTGGTGGCGGATGGTGAAACTTCAGTCGAGCGCATTTACCATTTAGACCGTGGCTACGACCAAATGGAAACCAAGTTGCGCGGCATTGGTGCAAAGATTGAGCGTGTCAAAGCATAGCTTTTTGACTAAAAAACGTATCCTGCTTGCACCCTGGCAGGTCGTTTTACTGCTCAGTGTCTACATTGGCATCGTTCTTAATGTTGCTGTTTTCTTGAGGCGCTACGCCGAGATTGGCACAACACCGCTGATTTTTTTGGCGGAGCTGGGCTTGGTTTTTACCTTCACAGCTTTGTTGCTCAGTTTGGCCGATTTGTCTGGCTTGATTGGGAAGTGGTTCGCTCGCTTCGTCATTGTTCTGCTGCTAACTATCTCGGTATTAGCCAGTTATTACATGACTTTTTTCAATGTCGTCATTGGTTACGGCGTGGTGCAAGCTGTGTTGACCACGGACGTTGATCTTTCCAAAGAAGCCGTTGGGTTGGGTTTGTTTGTGTGGTTCGTGGCACTGGCAGTTGTTCCTTTGGTGCTGTGGTGGCGTTTTGTTCATGTGCGTAAAAGCAAGTTCGCTAGTTGGTGGTTGCGGTTTCAGCAAATGGGCGGTCAAATTGGATTGGTTTTGTTGTGTGCTGCTGCTTTTGTTGCCGTAGCGCAGTATGTGAACAACGGCTCTAATGCTAGTCATGCGGCCGATGCTGTCGGGCAAGACGTCGGCAAAGCCAGCCTTGCAGCGCACACTTATGTGCCAAGCAATTGGGTGGCAGGTTTGGGCATGTCCGCCTCAAGCGCATGGGATAGCTGGGCTAGTAAGGATCAAAAAACCGATCCTGCCGCGCAATTTCAATACAGTGCCAACGCTCTGGCTGACGATGCCATCCTTGTCGTCGTGATTGGCGAATCTGCTCGTTCCAGCAACTTCGGCTTACTCGGTTATGAACGCCCCACAACACCTTTGCTCGCTGCCGAGAAAAACCTAGCGGCCTTCAAAGCTATTTCTTGCAATACTTCAACCAGATTGTCGCTGGCGTGTATGTTTGTACGACCACAAGCGGTGATTGAGCGTGGTTTGCAAGCGCCGCAAGTGTTGGAGCACACTGTTTTTTCTGTATTCAGCAAACTTGGCTTCAGTGTTGAGCTATTTGCCTTGCAGTCTGAGGTTTGGTTTTACAACAGTCTAAAAACTGATTTCTACAAAATTCGCGAAGTCATCGCCGCAGATTCGGCCAACCGTGGCAAAGCCGTTTTAGATTCAATGTTGGTCGCTGAATTGGAAGCTTCCATGGCCAAGCATCCCAAAGGCCGACAAGTCGTCGTCCTGCACACCAAAGGCTCGCATTTTTCATACACCAGCCGCTATCCGCGTGAGTTTGCCAAGTTCCAGCCCGAATGTTCTGGCGTGGATGGCTCATGCAGCAAGCAGGCCATGGTGAACTCTTACGACAACAGCATTTTGTACACGGACACGTTTTTGAAAAGCTTGATGACCAGTTTGGCTGGCAAAAAAGCCGTGCTTATTTACACCTCAGACCATGGCGAAACGATTGAAGAAAACCGGCATTTTCACGCCACACCCAAACCGCTAGCGCCACCCGAGCAACTGGATGTGCCGCTGCTGTTTTGGGCGTCTGAGCCGTATTTGAACGCCAGTCCAGCCAATAAAAAAGCGTTTGAGCAACTTCAACAGGCTGCGAAATCCTCTAAAACCACCGCTGGCCACACCAATTTGTTCGATTCCATGCTCGGATGTTTGGGCATCACTTCAAATAACGGTGGAATTGATCCGAAATTTAACCTTTGCCATTGAAATACCCATTCAACTGGCAAAATGGCGAATTGAGTTGTCACGTTAATAGCTATTGATTTATTTGGAGTACCGATTTGATTACCCTAGCCTTATCAGGAGCACGAATTTGATTACGCTTGCACTATCAAAAGGTCGCATTTTTGAAGAAACCCTGCCGCTGCTCAAAGCCGCCGGCATCGAGGTGCTGGAAGACCCAGAAAAGTCACGCAAGCTGATTTTGACCACCAACCAGCCCGATGTGCGGGTGCTGGTCGTGCGCGCCACGGATGTGCCGACGTATGTGCAATACGGCGGTGCGGACATGGGCATCACCGGTAAAGACACGCTTTTAGAACACGGCAGCCAAGGTTTATATACGCCTTTAGATCTACAAATCGCCAAATGCCGCATCAGCGTCGCGGTGAAGGCTGATTTTGACTACGCTGCTGCCGTCAAACGCGGCAGTCGCCTGAAAGTCGCCACCAAGTACGTAGCAATCGCTCGTGAATTCTTCGCTAGTAAGGGCGTGCATGTCGATTTGATCAAGCTTTACGGCAGCATGGAACTCGCTCCGCTGGTCGGCATGGCCGACGCGATTGTCGACTTGGTCTCTACTGGCAACACCCTCAAAGCCAACCACTTGGTCGAGGTTGAGCACATCATGGACATCAGCTCACGTTTGGTGGTCAACCAGGCCGCGCTGAAGCTCAAACAAGCCCCGATCCGCGCCATCATTGATGCGTTTGCGGGTGCGATTGGTAAGTGATTAGCTTAGCGATTGGCTAAGTAATTGCTTACATATTATTTTTTGAGAAACTGATAAAACGCTATGAATTTAATAGCTACTCCAGCTTATTTATCCTCGGCTAGTGCCACATTTGAGGCTGATTTCAAGGCGCGCCTGCATTGGTCGGCTGAAACGGATGCCGGCATCGAAGACGTGGTCGCCAACATTCTGCGCGATGTACAAACGCGCGGCGATGTAGCTGTTTTGGAGTACACCAACCGTTTTGATGGCCTGAATGCCACCTCGGTTGCTGCATTGGAATTGACACAAGCCGAGCTGAAAGCCGCTTTTGACGCCATTCCTGCCGATCAACGCGACGCCCTGCAAGCTGCCGCCAAGCGCGTTCGCAGCTACCACGAGGCGCAGAAAAAAGCCAATGGCGAAAGCTGGAGCTACCGTGACGAAGACGGCACTTTACTCGGCCAAAAAGTCACCCCGTTGGACCGCGTCGGCATTTACGTGCCCGGTGGCAAAGCTACTTATCCCTCCAGCGTGTTGATGAACGCGATTCCAGCGCATGTCGCCTGCGTCAGCGAAATCATCATGGTTGTTCCCACGCCACGTGGAGAAAAGAATTTGATGGTGCTGGCCGCAGCCTACATCGCTGGCGTCAGCCGAGCCTTCACCATCGGCGGTGCACAGGCCGTGGCTGCATTGGCCTACGGTACGGAAACAATTCCCAAAGTCGACAAAATCACCGGCCCCGGCAACGCCTACGTGGCCGCAGCCAAGCGCCGTGTATTTGGCACGGTCGGCATCGACATGATCGCCGGCCCGAGCGAGATTTTGGTTCTGGCCGATGGCACCACCCCGCCCGATTGGGTGGCGATGGACCTGTTCAGCCAAGCCGAGCACGACGAGCTGGCGCAAAGCATCCTGCTCTGCCCTGATGCCGCCTACATCGCCCAAGTGCAGGAAAGCATCAACCGCCTCCTGCCCGACATGCCCCGCGCCGCCATCATTGCCAAGTCACTCAACGACCGCGGCGCGCTGATTTTGACCCGTAGCATGGAAGAAGCCTGCGCCATCAGCAACCGCATCGCCCCCGAACACCTAGAAGTCTCCAGCCGCGACCCCCACCGCTGGGAGCCGCTGCTCAAACACGCTGGCGCCATCTTTTTGGGTGCTTACACCAGCGAATCCCTAGGCGACTACTGCGCCGGCCCTAACCACGTCCTGCCCACCTCAGGCACAGCCCGTTTCAGCAGCCCGCTGGGTGTCTACGACTTTCAAAAACGCAGTAGTTTGATTGAAGTCAGCGAAGCTGGTGCACAAATCTTAGGCAAAATCGCCTCAGTTTTAGCGCATGGCGAAGGCCTGCAAGCCCATGCGCGGGCGGCTGAGATGCGATTAAGGTGAGTTGCGGTAAGTTTTTCGGCTGCAAAGCGACTTAACAACTTAACCAGCGTTTTTAACCTTAAAGCAAAGCGAGTTGTCATGAAATTGTCCGCCTTCACAGTTTTTAAAAGCCTTGTTTTGAGCCTGCTACTGCTAGGCACAGCCTCCGCCATGAGTCTGCGTGAACTGCGCCAACTAGAGCGTACTAACCCCAAACAGGGCGATTTGTACGTGCAGTACTACTTGATAGGGGTTTTGGAAGGCATTCAAGAGGCAAACACTGCGCTGACCCGCTCAGGCGGCAAACCCCTGTTTTGCCAAAATGGCCGCAGACTAGACGCCACCCAAGCGCAAACCATCTTCAATACCGAACGCAAACGTAACGCAGACTTGTACGAGGCAGACATGCCAGTGCAGCTGGTGATGATGAATGCTTTGGCTACTACGTATACCTGTGAGTGACAAGATTTTGATATGAATATAGACCAGTTAATCCAAGCCCGCATCCGCCAAGACATCGTCTCCATGCACGCCTACGCCATTCAGGACTCGGTTGGCATGGTCAAGCTGGACGCGATGGAGAATCCGCATCGGTTGCCGGCTGAATTGCAGCAAAAGCTGGGTGAACGACTCGGCAAACTAGCTCTTAACCGCTATCCTGATGGCCGCGTTAACGATTTACGGGCTGCTTTGGCGAGTTACGCCGACATGCCCGCCGGTTACGACATCATGCTGGGCAATGGCTCGGACGAGCTGATTTCGCTGCTGGCGCTGGCTTGCGACGTGCCGGGAGCGGTGATTCTGGCGCCGCTGCCGGGTTTTGTGATGTACGCCATGAGCGCGCAATTGCAGGGTTTGCAGTTTGTCGGCGTTGATTTAACGGCTGATTTTGAGCTGGACCTGCCGGCGATGCTGGCGGCGATTACGCTGCACAAACCCGCGATTACTTATTTGGCTTACCCCAACAACCCGACCGCGAATTTGTGGGATGAAGCTGCGATGGCGCAGATCATCGCCGCCGTGGGCGAGATTGGCGGGCTGGTGGTGCTGGACGAGGCTTATCAGCCTTTTTCCAGCAAGACTTACTTGGACACGATTCGCGCTAACCCTGAAGCTCACGCCCATGTGTTGCTGATGCGTACCTTGAGCAAATTCGGTCTGGCAGGGGTGCGTATGGGTTACATGATGGGCCCAAAGGCGCTGATTGCCGAAATCGACAAAGTCCGCCCGCCCTACAACATCAGCGTGCTGAACTACGAGTGCGCACTGTTTGCACTCGAACACAAAGACGTATTTTCGGCTCAAGCCAGCGAATTGATTGCCCAGCGTGCTATGCTTTTTGATGCGTTATCAAATATTCCCAACGTCAAAGCCTTCAAATCAGACGCCAACATGATGCTGCTACGTGTGCCTGATCCACAAAAAACCTTTGAGGGCATGAAGGCCAAAGGCGTTTTGATCAAAAACATCTCCAAAATGCACCCGCTTTTGACAGGCTGCCTGCGGCTCACCGTGGGTACCGCAGAGGAAAATGCGACAATGGTGTCTGCTATCAAAGCTTCTATTTAAGATAAACGCTACGAATTTTTAGAATATTTCGCTCAAAAAACCATGACAACCCAACGAATCGCTGAAGTCGCCCGCAACACCGCCGAAACCCAAATCACCGCCCGCGTGAACCTGGACGGCACTGGCGTGGCGAATTTGAGCACTGGCATCGGCTTTTTTGACCACATGCTGGACCAGATCGCCCGCCACGGGCTGATCGACTTGGACATCAAAGCCATCGGCGACCTGCACATCGACGGCCACCACACGGTGGAAGACGTGGGCATCACGCTCGGCCAAGCGGTGCACAAA
>JBEBJY010000107.1:0-5727 GCA_040079635.1 Burkholderiaceae bacterium
GTAACACCCAAGGTTGTTGTTCCAATATTTCCCGTATTCGCAATGCCGTTGGTCGTACTCAATCCTGTAACACCCAAGGTTGTCGTTCCGATATTGCCTGTGTTCGCAATGCCGTTGGTTGTACTCAGACCTGCTACACCCAAGGTTGTCGTTGCTATGTTGCCGGTGTTTTCTATACCATTTGTTGAACTCAAGCCAGTGACGTTCAGGGTGGTTGTTGAAATATTCCCCGTATTGACAATGCCGTTGGTACTGGTCAGGCCGCTGACATTCAAAGTGGTTGTAGTGATATTTCCAGTGTTCATAACTCCATTGGTACTACTCAGGCCTGTCACGCCCAAAGTGGTAGTCGCGATATTGCCAGTGTTCGTAATTCCGTTGGTCGCGCTCAAATCAGTCACGCTCAGAGTCGTCGTCCCAATGTTGCCGGTGTTCGCGATGCCAGTGGTTGTGCTCAAACCTGCAACACCAAGGGTTGTCGTGCCAATATTACCGGTGTTGGTGATACCAGTGGTTGTACTTTGACCTGTAACGCCCAGTGTGGTTGTGCCGATATTGCCGGTATTCGTAACGCCATTTGTACTGCTCAGTCCGAAAACACCCAAGGTTGTCGTACCGATATTCCCAGTGTTCGCAATTCCTGCGGTGGTGCTCAGACCGGTTGCAGTTAACGTATCCGTCGTGGTGTTATCGGTTGCAACTAAACTTGTCGCTTGCACTTTCCCACCCACGTTTACGTTTGCCACAACCCCAACAGAATTGTTGAAGTGAGAATCGCCAGTAACGATGGTTCCACCGGCATTGACTTGCACCGTACCAGCAAAAACCTTATCGCAATCTGGCAGCAGTGCAGCATTCTGGCTGATCACTGCACCTGCAATGGACGTGGCCAATCCGGCCGCAGAAGTAACAAGTCCTGCACCTGTGGTGGCAAGCCCTGCCGTTGCAGCGACAACCCCTACAGCTGAGGCAGTCACTCCTACAGCCTCGGCGATGATGCCTGGAATCATGGCTGCTGTGACCAGAGAAGCAGCGGCAGCGCCTTCAAGAACCAAGCCCACACCCTGTGCGGTCAGACCAACGGCCTGTGCGGCCAGACCAACGCCTTGGGCCGTCACACCAGCGACCTGTGTAGCCACCCCTGCAGCTTGGAGCCCGAGACCAGCGTTTGTGGCTGCGTTGATGGCATTGCTGTATTGACCAGCACATCCGGCTGATGGCGTCAGCGCTGCATACTGTGTAGTACTGGGTGTTATGGGCGTTGGCGCTATAGGCACCGCATTTGCAGGGCCTGCATAAACCGGTGTTACCAGCAACATCATGCATTGGAAGCCACAACCCAGCAAGGCAAGCTGAAGTGGGCGCAGACGAAGAGTGGCGTTAACGGCCAAACCTTGAATTCTGTTGATGCTGACTTTAAATGTCATAGATTGCTCCAGTTTGAAAAATTGTGTAACAACTATATTCAACTGAACGAGTTTTGAAAATGGTCCAAACGGACCAGTTGGATCCCAGATACTGCGTGGTTTAATCTTGCTATGAATAGCCACGGCATTTTGCTTATTGATGATCACGCCATGTTCAGGGCAGGTTTGAGCATGGTGGTTGCCATGGCCATTCCAGAGGCAACAATCTACGAAGCTTCTTCGGTTAACGAAGCCCTGCTTGCTGCACCTGACGACATCAGCATCGTCTTGCTTGATATCAAACTCAATGGCAGCAGTGGCCTGGAAGATATTGTGTTGGTGAAGCGAAAATGGCCTGATGTCCCGGTATTAATGCTCTCGTCATTAGATGAACCTGAAACCGCTAGATTAGCGCTCGCAAGAGGTGCTGCTGCATTTGTATCCAAAGCAGAATCAGCAGACAAGGTCATCAAAGTCATTCAGCAATTGCAGCGTGGAGATTTTTCGCGCAAGCCTGTTGCCACAAGTGAGAGCGACCGAAGATTAACCCCGCGCCAGCGTGAAGTGATTGAGTTACTGCACGTTGGACTATCAAACAAATTGATTGCGCGCAGGCTGGATCTGTCAGAAAACACGGTACGCCGCCACGTGCAAGATATCCTCGAGTATTTTCAGGTGGCCAACCGTGCTGAAGCTGTGTTTGCCGCGCGCCAGCAATCGCTGGTGGGCTAACGCATGCTTAATTTAAAAACAAATTCTTTACGACTGGCTGAAAATCGCACTCTCGTAGAGCAGCTTCGGCTGATCTATGAAAATATTTCGGTCTCGTTCTTGCCGATGTTTCCCGCTATTTTCCTGCTTGTGTGGGTCTTGATCACCCCCGAAAACCGCATAGGACTGCTAACTTGGGCTATTGGTTTATCGCTCAGTCTGGCGTATTCAATCATTGATACACGTCGCATATTGGCGCACAGGCTTTCAGAGGCTGAAGCTCCAAAATTGACCCAACGATTGGTGGTGTTTATGGCTGTGAATGGCGCTGCATGGGGTGCTTTGGCTTTTGGCATTTTGGGCAATACAACGGCTGTGGGTACTATTGTGGTGATCTGTATTCTGGCGGGTATTTTGGGGGGCACGGTTGGCTTGCTATCGCCAGTACTGCCCGTTTTCATCGCATTTGCCGTGCCCACAGTGGGTTTAACCGCCGCCAAGATGGCTGAACTCAACGACCCTGCCTACAGTGCCTTCAGCATCATAGCTGTGATGTATTTGGCCGTGCTGATGGCGCAAGCGCGCAACAGTTCGATAGCAACACGTACAGCGATTGAATTGCGTTTTGAAAATTTCGTATTGATGCGCCAAGCTGAAGCCGCACGCCACGAGGCTGAAGATGCCAATAATGCCAAGTCAAAATTCTTAGCCGCTGCTAGCCATGACCTACGTCAGCCCATACATGCACAGGGTTTGTTTTTAAGCGTGCTGTCGCGCACTCAACTCAATCCAAAACAAGTTGAACTGGTCAACAACATCAGCGCCGCAAGCAGTGCATCCGTAGAAATGCTCAATACTTTGTTAGATTTTTCACGCATTGATGCGGGTGTGGTGCAGCCACGAAAAGAATCATTTCGTATTCAGCACATGCTCAACAAGATTGAACGCGAGTTCGAGCCACAAGCAGATGCCAAGGGCTTGGCCTATCGTTCTCGTGAAACTGATTTGGTCGTACAGTCTGACCCCGCACTGGTCGAATTGATCTTGCGCAATTTGGTGTCGAATGCCATTCGCTACACCGAGCGTGGTGCCGTACTGGTAGCCTGCCGCAAACGTGGTGATTTTGCGAGCTTAGAAGTGTGGGATACGGGTATAGGCGTTGCCGTCGATCAGCAGACAGAGATTTTTAAAGAATTTCATCAACTTGGCAATCCTGAACGCGATCGTCAAAATGGACTAGGACTGGGGCTGTCCATCGTGCAGGGACTAACCAGAGCCTTAGGTCACAAACTGAGTTTGCACTCGCGACTGCAACGAGGTAGCGTTTTCAAACTGGCGCTGCCAGTGGCGCAAGCTTTTGCGGTTGTTCAACCCATTCTTAACGAAAATGCGTCAACCGAATCCACCAAAAGCGTTTTACGAGGCTTGCAAGTACTGGTGATCGACGATGACGAAGCAGTTTTATCGGCAATGGCGCTTCTCTTAGAAAGCTGGGGCTGCCAAGTCGCAAGCGCAAGTTCCATAGAGCAAGCATTAGCGCTGGCTCAAGATATAAGGCCAGATGTACTGATCAGCGATTACAGATTACGTAATCAGCACACTGGAGCACAGGCCATTCAACAAATACGTCAGCAGCTTGGTGAAACAATACCTGCTTTAATCATCACAGGCGATACTGCACCCGACCGCCTGCGTGAAGCGCATAGCAGCGGTATACCTTTGCTACACAAACCATTATCACCAACAGAGCTTTATCAAACAATAACGAAAATTTCAAGTAAAACTACGTCAACTTAATTTCTCAATCGCATTGATGAATTTAGTTAGCTATATTTAAAATAGCACCATAGGTAATAAATACGCTGGCTAGATCCCTATTTATGCCTATTTTCAAGCTTAATTACCCTACTCGGCAAATTTTCAGCATATTCGTGCCGCCTGGCGTGCCCATAGGTTCACCGCAGGTGATGGCGTAAACGTCGCCTTTTTGCACGATGCCACGGGCTTTGAGATGGGCTTCGGCTTGCGCCAAGGCGGTGTCGCGGTCGCTGGCAGTGTCCATCAAGAGCGGCTGCACGTTGCGGTACAAGGTCATTTTGCGCTGGGTGGCGATTTGGGCTGTCAAGGCGTAAATCGGGATATGGATGCGGTGACGGCTCATCCACAGTGCGGCGCTGCCGCTTTCGGTCATCGCGACAATGGCTTTGGCTCCCAAGTGGTGCGCGGTGAACAAGGCGCCCATGGCGATAGATTGGTCGATACGCTCAAACTGCATGTCGGTGAAATCAGCGTCCAGCTTGACGTCCTCGGCGCTTTCGGCGGCTGCGCAGATGTTCGCCATTTCTATGACGGTTTCAACAGGATATTTGCCGGCTGCGGTTTCAGCGGACAACATCACCGCGTCAGTGCCGTCCAGCACGGCGTTGGCGACGTCGCTCACCTCAGCGCGGGTTGGCACGGCGTTGGTGATCATGGATTCCATCATTTGGGTCGCGGTGATGGTGGTTTTGTCGTGCTTCAAGGCCAGTTTGATCATGCGTTTTTGTAACGCAGGTACAGCGGCGTTGCCCACTTCAACCGCCAAATCGCCACGCGCGACCATGATGCTGTCGCTGGCGATGATGATTTCTTCCAGCTTAGGAATCGCCTCAGCGCGTTCGATTTTGGCAATCAAATGCGGCTTGTGGCCGAAGGGTTCGCCGGCAACGTTCGCCAATTGACGCGCCAGCTCCATGTCTGAGCCATTTTTAGGGAAACTGACGGCCAAATAATCGGCTTGGAAGCTCATGGCGGTTTTGATGTCGTCCATGTCTTTGGCGGTCAACGCGGGCGCGGTCAAGCCGCCGCCTTGTTTGTTGATGCCTTTGTTGTTGGACAAATCGCCACCCATTTTGACGGTGGTGTGCACGGCTTGGCCGACGACTTTGTCCACGGTCAGCACGATCAAACCGTCGTTCAACAGCAGAACGTCGTCTGCTTTGACTTCATTGGGCAGGTTTTTGTAATCTAAGCCAACTGCATCTTGGTCGCCCAGCTCGGTGCGGGCTGCGTCTAAGATGAATTTAGCGCCGACTTCGAGCACGATTTTGTTGTTCACAAAGCGGCTGATACGGATTTTGGGACCTTGCAAGTCGGCCATGATGCCGACCACAGTGCCAGCGCGTGCGGCGGCTTCGCGTACCATTTTTGCGCGGTCGCAATGGTCTTGGGCAGAACCGTGGCTGAAATTGAGACGCATGACGTTGACGCCAGCCCGAATCATTTGCTCTAAAACGGCTGGATCGCTGGATGCGGGACCTAGGGTGGCGACGATTTTGGTGGCTCTGCGTGACGACATGAAGATATCTCCGTTGTTATGTCTGGGAAGCACGGCCAAGACGTTTGACCATGTAATTTAGTAACTCAAATTTTATGTATCTTTTCTGATTTTAGTTACAAAACGATGAAAAAGATATGTTTGTAAGTTACCAATGAGTTACCAAACACACCAGCACCAAAGCGGTGCAAATTTAATACGTCATGAGACGCTTTAGTAATCGTTTTACTTATCGCCCTACCAGCCCAACCACAAGTGCAATGGCAGGTACACCGCCATGCCCAAACTCATGGT
>JBEBJY010000108.1:0-5451 GCA_040079635.1 Burkholderiaceae bacterium
CACTGAAACCGTTGCACCCGTTGCGCCAGCCGCTTCTTTGACAGTCGCGTAAATTGGGATGTTGAAAATCGACTCGCCGGCCTTCTTAGGGTTCACGCCAGCGACAAAGCATTCTTTGCCGTTGGCGTATTCTTGGCATTTTTCAGTGTGAAATTGACCCGTCTTGCCGGTGATACCTTGGGTGATAACGCGGGTGTTTTTATTGATATAAATAGACATATTCGTTCTTTCTTATGCGTTCAAATGCGATTCTGTAGCGTTTGATTTATTTCAAAGCCGCGACGACTTTTTCGGCAGCTTCCGCCATCGAATCCGCGCTGATGATGGGCAAACCTGATTCGGCCAACATCTTCTTGCCCAGCTCTTCGTTGGTACCCTTCATGCGGACAACCAACGGCACACTCAAATTAGTAGCACGACAGGCAGTAATCACACCGGTCGCAATGGTGTCGCACTTCATGATGCCGCCGAAAATATTGACCATGATGGCCTTGACTTTCGGGTTTTTCAGCATGATTTTGAAAGCTTCCGTGACTTTCTCTGGGGTAGCGCCGCCGCCCACGTCCAAGAAGTTGGCAGGCTCTGCACCATACAGCTTGATGGTGTCCATCGTCGCCATAGCCAAACCTGCACCGTTAACCAAGCAACCGATATTGCCGTCTAAGCTGATATAGGCCAAGTCAAACTTGCTGGCTTCCACTTCGGCTGGGTCTTCTTCGTCTAAATCGCGGAGCGCGACGATTTCTGGGTGACGGTACAACGCGTTGGCATCAAAGTTGAACTTGGCGTCCAAAGCTTTGATGCCGCCATTGCCTTCTAAAACCAAGGGGTTGATTTCAACCAAAGATGCATCGGTTTCCATGTAGCACTTGTAGAGCTTTTGTAGCACGTCAACGCACTGCGCTGTCGAACCTGCTGGCACGCCAATACTGTCTGACAAATGCTTAGCTTGCGCGTCAGTCAAACCCAAAGCTGGATCGACGATTTCGGTGATGATTTTTTCAGGTGACACTTCAGCCACATGCTCAATGTCCATACCGCCTTCGGATGAGACGATGAAAGCAACGCGTTGTGTTGCACGGTCTGTCACTGCGGACACATAGTATTCGTGTTTGATGTCAGCGCCGTCTTCGATAAACAAGCGACGCACTTTTTGACCCATCTCGCCCGTTTGATGCGTGACGAGTTGCATGCCCAAAATTTCACCAGAGATTTTTTTGACATCGTCAATCGAACGTGCCAACTTCACACCGCCGCCTTTGCCGCGTCCACCTGCGTGAATTTGCGCTTTGACCACCCACACAGGGCCGCCCAATTTTTGCGCCGCTTCAACCGCTTCTTGCACGGTGAAAGCGGGAATGCCGCGAGGCACCGGGATGCCGAATTGACGTAATAGCTCTTTGCCTTGGTACTCGTGGATTTTCATGAGGCTCTCTCAAAAAATGGACAACAATGTGACGGTATATGCCTTGCGGATAGTAAGATTCACCACCCGTCAGGCGCGCGATTTTCAGGACGAACTGTAACATGCTGCATTGCACAAAAATGCGAGTTACCTTACAGTAACCAAAATTGAAGCGCTGCTGCCTCTGTGCAACCGTTTTCGTGGCGAATAATTATTAATACATTTTTAAAATATATATATGACCAAAACTTATAAAGTGTTTATCGATGGCGAAGCTGGCACCACTGGCCTGCAGATTCGCGAACGTTTGGCCACCATGCCAGCCATTCAAATGCTCAGCATCGCGCCCGAACTGCGCAAAGACGCGTCTGCAAAGCGCGACTTGATGGCGCAGGCCGACTTGGTCGTTTTGTGCCTGCACGACGACGCAGCGCGTGAATCAGTGGCAATGATTGATTCCCTCACTGGTAACAAACCCAAAATCATCGATTCATCCACCGCACACCGCGTCACACCGGGCTGGGTTTATGGATTTCCTGAGCTAAATTCAACCCAAAGAGCCATGGTCGCCGCCTCCAACCGAGTCGCAAATCCTGGCTGCTACGCCACGGGTGCGATTGCGCTGATTCGTCCCTTGGTTGACACCGGATTACTGCCCAAAGACTACGCCCTGAGCATCCCCGCCGTCAGCGGTTACTCCGGAGGCGGCCGCACCATGATGGAAGCGTATCAACAGGGCGATGCACCCGCTTTTGAGCTGTACGCTCTGGGTTTGGGACACAAACACATCGCTGAAATCATGCAATATGGCGGTTTGACCACGCGTCCGCTTTTTGTGCCGTCCGTTGGTAACTTTGCGCAGGGCATGCTGGTGCAGATTCCTTTGCATTTGGACAGTTTGCCGGGTAAGCCGTCTGTTGCTGACCTGCATAACGCTTTGTCTAAGCACTATGCTGCTTCAAATGGCGTGGATTCGTGGGTTTCTGTTGTGCCAACTGCGGATGTTGCCAAGCTGGACGCGTTGGCGCTGAACAACACCAACAAGATGGAGCTGAGGGTGTTTGGCAATGAAAGCTACCGCCAAGCTGTATTGGTGGCGCGTTTAGATAACTTGGGCAAAGGTGCTAGCGGGGCGGCAGTGCAGAATTTGAAGTTGATGCTGGGGATTTGATTTTGCTATAAATAATATAGCTACTTAAGCAATAAATACGCCGACTAGAGGCACATTTTCACCTTTTTTTGAGTAATGTAGTGAATTTACTCGTCAAATTCCTCAAAAACCCCAGAAATCACCTTCCGAATCGCCTCTGAGCCGAAGCCACGGCTCATCAAAAACCGCATTTGTTTTCCGCGCTCGGAGGCGTTTTCAGGTGCGGTGCCGAATTTCTTGCGCCAAACGTCCCGCGCTCGCTCCACTTCCGTGCTTTTCAGCAAATCAACAGCATCTAGCACCGCTCCTGCGTCCAAACCTTTGCTTTGCAGCTCTTGTTTGATACGGGCAGTACCTAGCTTAGCGCTTCGGCGATGCAAAACCGAGTCAACGACGCGTTGTTCGTTGATGAAGTCTTTGGCTTGCAGCTCATCCAAAGCTATATCAAGCTCGCCTGGAGTGGTTTCGAACGGGGCGAGTTTCTTGACCAACTCCGCACGCGAATACTCGCGGCCGCTCAAAAGCCGCAGGGCACGGCCTTTGAGGGAAATGGTGAAGCCAGTTTGAAGTTTTTTAAGTCCGCCCAAACCATCTTCACTTGCATTCATTGCTTTATTTGCTACATTATTCATAGCTACTTAGGCAATAAATACAACGACTAGAGTCATATTTTAGGGATAAAAATAGATTTTTGACGGTTTTTAGCTCAATTTGGCTTAAGTGACGTTTAATCACGGCTCTTTTTCGGCTTTTTCTCTTCGGAGGGCGTACCCGACATGCCTGAGGCGACGTTGGATGCACCGGCAATCAAAGGAATGCCCAAAGATTCGCGCACTTTGTTTTCGATTTCAACGGCCAAATCTGGGTTTTCACGCAAGAATTCACGGGAGTTGTCGCGGCCTTGACCGATTTTTTCGCCTTTGAAAGCGTACCAAGCGCCGGATTTTTCGACCACGCCGGCGGTGACGCCCAAGTCAATCACCTCGCCCAGTCGGCTGATCCCTGCACCAAACAAAATATCGAATTCAGCCGTTTTGAACGGGGGTGCGACCTTGTTTTTGACGACTTTGACGCGGGTTTCATTACCAATCGCATCGTCGCCCTTTTTAATCGTGCCGGTGCGGCGAATGTCCAAGCGCACAGAGGCGTAAAACTTCAGTGCGTTGCCGCCCGTCGTCGTCTCTGGGCTACCAAACATCACACCAATTTTCATGCGGATCTGGTTGATGAAAATGACCATGCAATTGGCCTTTTTGATGTGCGCGGTCAGCTTGCGCAGCGCTTGGCTCATCAAACGGGCTTGCAAACCGGGCAAGCTGTCGCCCATTTCGCCTTCCAACTCGGCTTTGGGCGTTAATGCGGCAACCGAGTCGATCACGATCAAATCAACCGCGCCAGAGCGCACCAAACTGTCGACAATTTCCAACGCTTGCTCGCCGGTGTCGGGCTGGCTGATAAGCATGTCTTGCAAATTGACGCCCAGATTTTGCGCATATTGGGTGTCCAAAGCGTGCTCGGCGTCGACAAACGCGCAAGTTCCGCCCAGTTTTTGCATTTCGGCGATGACTTGCAGGGTCAAGGTGGTTTTGCCTGACGATTCAGGGCCGTAAATTTCAATCACACGGCCGCGTGGCAAACCGCCTACGCCCAGAGCGATATCCAGGCCCAAAGAACCGGTGGATACGACCTGGATGTCCTCAATCACCTCGCCTTCGCCCAACCGCATGATGGTGCCTTTGCCAAATTGTTTCTCGATTTGCGCCAGTGCAGCTTGCAGCGCTTTGGCTTTTTCAGCGCTGGCGGCAGTATTTTGTGCAGATGTTGCGGAAGTTCCTTTTACAGCCATGTCCATGATATTTCCTTTTAAAATCAAATACTTACTAAAAATCTACGAATCTTTTACCAGCATCATTGCATTGCTTGCTGGATGCTTGAACAGTAGTTTATAACAAACTTTTGTATTTATATATTTTTATTCCGTAATTTTTAGTCAGTTTAATTGACTAATTATTTGCCGCTGATTTATGATTCGCTATGGCGAAAAAATCAGTATTTCAAACATCGGATTTAGGCTGGCGGCAAACGCATTTGGGGCGCTTACTGGGACATGCGCTGCGTCGATTTGACGAGCGGGTGCTCACCTTGATGGCACACAACATGGACGTGCCGCTGGCGCTGTCTAACCTCGCGGCGCGCGGGCAGGTGACGGCGGCACATGTGCATATCACGCGGCATTTGCCACTGGAGGGCGCGCGCTTGTCAGACTTGGCCGCCAGTGCGGGGGTGACCAAGCAGGCGATGGGCGATTTGGTGACGCAGTGTGAGGCGTGGGGGCTGGTGACGCGGTCGTTGGACAGTGTCGATAAACGGGCACGCAAGGTGATGTTTACAAAGACTGGGTTGGATTGGTTGGCGGCGTTTGAGCGGGCGGTTTCGCAGGCGGAAGCGGAGTTTAAAGAAGCTGTGGGGACGGATGTGGCTTTGGTGGTTGCTATGGGGTTGGAGGCTTATTCTTCTGGGTATTGAGTAGCTTCCCCCACTCTCATCCCCCGCCTTCTCTCGCCCCGCCGGGCGAAAGAAGGAGCCTTCATTTGAGGGTTTGAAAATGGCTAGGCTTCCACGTTTCGATGTTTGGTTTAATCGGTATGATTGCCGCTGCTTCATTTTGCTTTTTTTGAGTCGTTTTCCTTTCATGTCCTCTTCCCCCTCTTCTTCTGGCCTCAATCTCGCGCAACAAGAAGCGGTGAACTACATGCATGGCCCTTGCCTGGTGCTCGCTGGTGCGGGGTCAGGCAAAACGCGGGTGATCACGCACAAGATTGGGCGGCTGATTCAAAGCGGCGTGGCGGGGAAGAATATTGCGGCGATCACGTTTACCAACAAAGCTGCTGCAGAA
>JBEBJY010000109.1:0-5276 GCA_040079635.1 Burkholderiaceae bacterium
CGTGTTGTCGATGCCTAAATTTCGCGCCAAACCGTAGGCACTCATGCCGTAAATCAAACCGAAATTGATGACCTTGGCATAGCGGCGCTGCTCGGACGATACTTCGTGCGTTTGCACGCCAAACACCTCGGCAGCGGTGGCGCGGTGCACGTCCATGCCGTCGTGGAAAGCCAGCAGCAAGGAGGCGTCGCCGCTGATGTGCGCCATGATGCGCAGCTCGATTTGCGAATAGTCGGCACTGGCGATGACATGCCCAGGCGCGGCGACAAAAGCTTCGCGCACGCGTCGACCCTCTGCGGTTTTAACAGGGATGTTTTGCAAGTTAGGGTCGTTGCTGCTCAAACGCCCGGTCACCGCCACCGCTTGCGCGTAGTGGGTGTGCACGCGGCCGGTGCGCGGCAGGGCCAACTGTGCCAGTTTGTCGGTATACGTGCCTTTGAGCTTGGCGATGCCGCGGTGCTCCAAAATTTTGGCGGGCAGCGGGAAGTCTTCGGCCAGCTTTTCTAGCACTTCCTCGTCGGTACTTCTCGCACCTGTGGCGGTTTTTTTGACAACGGGCATACCGAGTTTGTCGAAAAATATTTCGCCCAGTTGCTTGGGGCTGCTGAGGTTGAAGGGCTGACCCGCAATCGCATAGGCCTCGTTTTCCAGCTCGATGATGCGTTGCCCCAGCTCGTGGCTTTGGGTGGCGAGCATGGGGGCGTCTATCAGCACGCCATTGCGTTCGATGCGGTACAAGGCCTCGCTGCTGTCGATTTCTAGCTGGTAGATAAAGCGCAGTTTGTCGTCTTTTTCCAGCTGTGGCCACAGTGCCAGATGCACGTCCAGCGTTTGGTCGGCGTCTTCGCACGAATACTCGGCGGCTTTGTCGATATCGACTTGGTCAAAGCAAATCTGGCTCGCGCCTTTGCCGCACAAATCTTCAAAGCTGATGCCGGTACGCCCCAAGTGGCGCTCAGCCAAGCTGGACAAGCCGTGCTTTTGGTGTACTTCCAGCACATAGCTTTGCAACATGGTGTCGTGGGCGTAGCCTTGCACTTCGATGCCGTGGTTGGCAAAGACGTGGCGGTCGTATTTGATGTGTTGGCCGAGTTTTTTGTGCGCAGCATTTTCCAGCCAAGGCTTCAGCTTGGCTAGCACCTCGTCACGCGGCAACTGCTCTGCCGCGCCGGGGTAGATGTGTGCCACGGGGATGTAAGCAGCCTCACCCGGTGCAACGCTCAGGCTGATGCCGACGATTTCGGCGCGCATCTCGTCCAGCGAGGTGGTTTCGGTGTCCACGGCGACCAAATCTGCAGCCATGAGCTTGGCCAACCACGCGTCAAACATCTCCCACGTCAAAACGGTTTCATAAACCAATGTCGAGATTTTTGAAGTAGGTGGCAGTTGCTGGTCTGACAGCTCTATGCCTTCAGTTGCTGCAACGTCTGTGGCGGGTTCGTCAAACAAACCTGGCTCTGAAGCGGAGGTTTTCTTCGGTTTAGGTACTGTTTTTGCACCATTTTCGGCATCGGCTTCATCCGACTTGGCTTGCAAAGTGCGAACCAATCCTTTGAAGCCAAATTTTGTATAAAAATCGAGCATAGCCGTCGTATCTATTGCCTTATAAGCTATGTTATCCATAGCAGGAAGGCCGTCGATATAGCTACTCAAATCGCAGTCTTTCTTGATGGTGACGAGACGGCGGCCTTGCGGTAGCCAGTCGACGGCTGCACGTAAATTCTCGCCCGCCACGCCTTTGATCTCGTGCGATTTTTCCATCAAAGCGTCTAGCGAGCCGTATTCCATCAACCACTTGGCCGCTGTTTTGGGGCCCACTTTGGCAACGCCGGGTACGTTGTCCACGGTATCACCCACCAAGGTTTGGTAATCCACCATCAGCGCGGGTGGCACGCCAAACTCTGCTGTCACACCTGCCACGTCGCGGCGTTTGCCGTTCATGGTGTCGATGATGGTGATGTGCTCATTGACCAGCTGGCTTAAATCCTTGTCGCCGCTGGAGACGATGACTTCGATGCCCTGTTCGGCAGCCATCACCGCCAGCGTGCCGATCACGTCGTCCGCCTCTACCCCTGGCACGACGAGTACCGGCCAGCCCATCAGGCGGCAAACCTCGTGGACGGGCTCGATCTGGCTGCGCAGGTCGTCCGGCATGGGGCTGCGGGTGGCTTTGTAGGCGGGATACCACTCGTCGCGGAAGGTCGGACCTTTGGCGTCGAACACGCAGACAGCGTAATCTGCCGGCTGCTCTTTGCGCAGCGCCTGCATCATGTTGACGATGCCGCGGATCGCGCCCGTGGCTGGGCTGGTCGGGTCACCCGCCACGGCACGCAGATCGGGCATGGCGTGGAATGCGCGGTATAGGTAGCTGGAGCCGTCTACCAAAAGAAGGGTTTTAGTCATGGTTACGTTGTTGTTACGCTATTGTTATTGTGGTTTTTAAGGCAATTTTGACAGTCAAAAGTGTCATGAATTAGCCTAGATTGTGCATTGCCTACAATCAGAGGACAAATTTACGCAATTTCACTTCAATTCCATCTCGATATTCATCTCGCATCCATGGCTGTTTACACCGAAATTTCATTAACCGAAGCTGGCGAATTGCTGCGACAGCTGGGACTTGGCCAACTGACAAAGCTAGAAGGCTGCTCTGGCGGCATTGAAAACACCAACTATTTCGCGAGTTCTGACGTAAGTGAGCACGTACTCACCGTGTTTGAACGCCTGAGCTTTGAACAATTGCCGTACTACCTGCATTTGATGAAACACTTGGCCGCAAAAGGCATTCCTGTGCCTGACCCTTCAGCAGATGCGGTGGGTAACATCTTGCACAGCTTGCAGGGCAAACCAGCTTGCGTGGTCAACAAACTGCGTGGCAAAAGCGAACTAGCGCCCACGCCTGCGCACTGTGCCCAAGTGGGCGAAATGCTGGCAAAAATGCATGTGGCGGGCAAAGACTATGAGCGCCAGCAGCCCAATTTGCGCGGTTTGCCGTGGTGGAACGAAACCGTGCCTGTCGTTTTACCGTTTTTGACCGATGCCCAGCGCGACCTGATCGTCAGCGAGCTGGCGTATCAAAACCACATCGCTGCCAGCTCAGCCTACGCCGCCTTGCCACGTGGCCCGATTCATGCGGACTTGTTTCGCGACAATGTGATGTTTGAAGACAGCAAGTTGACTGGGTTTTTTGACTTTTATTTTGCGGGTAACGATACGTGGTTGTTTGATTTGGCAGTATCGCTGAATGACTGGTGCACCATACATGGAAATAAGCCTCTAGCCGGCGTATATATTGCCTCAAACGCTTCTGAATTTATAGCAAATTACGAAAAAATTCGTCTTTTAACAGCCGCTGAACGACAGCTTCTGCCCGCTATGCAGCGTGCTGCAGCCCTGCGGTTTTGGATTTCTAGGCTGTGGGACTTTCACCTGCCGCGCGAAGCCAGCATGCTCAAAGCGCATGACCCCGAGCATTTTGAACGGGTGCTGCAGCAGCGCCTTTGGCATCCGTACCAACTGTCTTGAAAAACGATATCTACCCAAGCACATAGCCCTTAACTGATTCAACTTACATGTCTTTATCTTCAACCTCCAGTTCAACCATCTCTCTTAATGTGGTTCCCGCCCGCACGGGCATCGCGTGGGTCAAGCTGGGTATCAAAACTTTTTTCAAACAACCGCTGGCCATGGGCGGTTTGTTTTTCATGTTCATGGCTTTGATTTCGCTGGTGTCGCAGCTGCCGTTTGTGGGCGCAGCGCTGGCTTTGGTGGTGTTACCTGCAGCAACCATCGGTTTGATGGCTGCGACACAGGAAGCAAGCAACGGCAAATTCCCCATGCCTGCCATGCTTTTTACAGCTTTCAGAGCTGGTGCCAAGAAAACGCAAGCCATTTTGATGCTGGGCGCACTCTACGCCGTCGGCTTTTTGCTGGTTTTGGGTGTTTCGGCGCTGTTTGATGGCGGCCAGTTTGCTAATTTTTATCTGGGTGGTGGCGGAAGTGGCGCTATGACGAAAGAAATCATGGGTTCGTCTGAGTTTCAAATGGCGACTTGGGCAGCCATGGCGCTGTATTTGCCGCTGTCTTTGATGTTTTGGCATGCGCCCGCCTTGGTGCATTGGCATGACGTGTCGCCCGTCAAAGCCTTGTTTTTCAGCTTTGTCGCTTGCATCAAAAATTTTACCGCCATGGTGGTTTTTTTCTTCATGTGGCTGGCTGTGTTTAGCTTGGGGGGCTTGGTGTTGACGCTGGTGGCGGCGTCCACGGGATCTGAATCAGCCGTGTCTTTTGTGATGTTACCCGCTGCGCTTTTGATGGCGGCGATGTTTTTTACGTCGATTTATTTCACGTTCAAAGACAGTTTCATTACTCCGTCCACCGAATAGTTGCCGTCAAAAAGATGAACCGCCGCCAAGCATTAACGGTTATTGCTAGCAGCACTGGCGTTTTAACGACTGGCTGCACCATCAGCGCGGACTTTGACCATACTGACAGCCTCGCACCCCGCTACGACCCCAGCTTGAATCGCCCAGCCCGCGTGGCTTGGGTGTTTAGCTCGGGTGGGCCGCGTGGGTTTGTGCATATTGGCGTGATTAAAGCGCTGGAGGAATTAGGGCTCAAACCAGATTTAGTCGTTGGTGGCTCCGCAGGTGCCTTGGTAGGTGCGCTCTATGCCAGCGGATTACGCGCTGCAAAATTAGAGGCCTTGGCTTTAGACCTAGGCTTGTTGGAAGTGGGCCGCTGGGCGATGCTGGGCGAAGGCAAGTTTGACGGCGCACCTATTGCCGCGCAGGTGACGGAGCAAATCCTGGCACAAACAAGTCAACCAACCATCGAAAAGCTCCCTATTCGCTTTGCCGCAGTCGCCGTAGAAAAATTGTCGCGCAAGCCCATTGTTTTCAACGCCGGACACGCAGGCTTAGCCGTGCAAGCCAGCAGCGCGATTGAGGGTATGTTCACCCCCGTGCGCATTCGTGGTGTGCAATACATCGATGCAGACTTGGTCATGCCCATGCCCGTGCGCTTGGCGCGTGCCATGGGCGCGGTCAAAGTATTGGCCATCGATGCCTCTGCCCACGAAGACAAAGCCCCCGCAGGTTCTGCGCGTTTCAAAGAAGGCGATTTACGCAAACGGGCGCTGACATTACCCGACACACTGGCCGCAGATGTGAGCTTGCAGCCCGATTTTGGTTATTACGTGAACACCAGCAAAGAGTTCAGACTACGCTGCATCAACGCTGGTTATGCAGATACCATGGCTAAGGCGCAGGTTTTGA
>JBEBJY010000110.1:0-5037 GCA_040079635.1 Burkholderiaceae bacterium
GTGTGGGGGTGGGCGTTGGTGCTGGAGTAGGAGCCGGTGTCGTAGTAACAACAGGATCTGCTGCCGTTTCTACAGGTGTGTCACTGCTACCGCCACATGCCAAGAGGGCGATGGATGCGGTTAGCGCAGCGAGCTGGTGCGGTTTTGTGTTTGGTAAGTGAATGTGAAGCATGTGAGTCCTAAAAAGTAAATCAATGTGTGGATAAATAAATACGGTAAGAGAATGAAGAATGAAATAATTTTCGTGACCAACTCAAGCGGCTACAAGGTGCGGGCGCTGTTGCTCTAATAGCTTAAAAATTGACGGAAGTACAGCCTCGGTAGCTTGCCGACCTTGCTCAACCAAATAAGGCATCGCTGCTGTGTCAAACAAGCCGATACGCCTTTCAAGCGTTGGTTCAATGCGCAGCAAACGCATGCCTGCAGATTCGACGGCTGCTAGACGTGCTCGCATCAAGTTGTTTGTCATGGAGGACGTGACCTGCGCCAATAATCGCGATGGGCCATTCACGCGCTGTGGCATGGGCGCATCAAAACCCAGCGCCAGTACCGCCTTGGCATCTTGTGCAGCGCTGACGGGAAGCGGGTCTGAGATGAACCCATCGACCACGCGTTGTCCATCGATGTAGTGCGGAGCAAACATAAAAGGCATGGCGATGCTGGCGCGTAAGGCGTCAACGATGCGTCCTTTGTTGATCACGATGGCATCACCGCTGGCGGCATCTGTTGCCGTGACGCGCAATGGTAATGTCAGTTCTTCAAGCCTCGCGTCGCCAAATGCTCGCTCCAAGCGATTGCGAATCAAACGGTCGTTGCGCAGTGAAAAATCTGCATCAAATTTGCTAAGCCGTGGCCATAGCATTTGTGGAATAGCGCGCCAACGGTGTTCTTTTGTCACTTCAGCCGTCCACAGCGTGGTGGCAATGCTCACGGCCTCTGTTGCGGAATGACCTAGTGAAATGAGTGCGCCAAAAATAGCGCCTGCACTGCAACCCACTATCAAGTCAGGGGCGATGCCTTCGCGCCATAAAACATCGACCACACCAAGCGCAGCAATACTGCGCACACCGCCGCTACCAAGTACCAAGGCAAGTTTGGGTTTGAACGAGTTAGGCATAACGACCCCCGCGCCGTTGTTGACGTACAAGTCCTTGCATTGACTTCACCCACTGCAACGCGACATACCAAATTGAAGTTGATGTAGGTACCGATTGATGATTGGCTGCATCCAGAGATATTTCGGCATGAACCATTTTGCCGTCGTTTCTGTCGGGTGTGCAGCAAAAGTGACAATGTTCCATCAAGGCCAGCATGGGGCAGTTTTCTGCAAGGACATCACCATGTAACCAACGCAGCCCATTGTTAGACGCTGCAGTCGTTAACGCTTGCATGGCGTGTTTTGCCAGACCAAACCGTTGCCATTGGTCTTCCACCATGATGGCAAATTCTGCGCTCTCATCTGCCGCGTTTTCGTCCACGACATACCGCGCGTCGGCAATGATGTGTTCCTCACCGTTTTGAAGCGTGGTCAGTACAAAGGCGACGTGGCGCTGTTGATCAACACAGCTCATGTAGCGCAGATGCGTTGATGTCAAATTATTGACAGTGCCATGAAAGCGGTTGTACTTGGTTTGTGATGACAGCCTGGCCATCATGGCACTCAATAGCGGGCTGTCTTGCGGTTGTACAGGTCTAAGTACGATACGCGTACCGTCGCTTAAACGCCAAGCATCTGTCAATTCAACAGAATTAACATCTTCAATAGATGACGCGAATGTATCGTCAACAACTTCTGGGTTCATGGTGAGCTCCTCGATATAGCCACAAATAAGAATTAACTTATCTGTAGCGTATCGGTCGACCCACCTTCTGAATAGTTACCAAAGTCACAATGTCAATATTCACACAATGCCAATATCGCATTAACTACTTTGTTACTTGAATACGAATTTCTTCAACTAGATCATGAATTTTTACGGGTTTATATAGCGCACGCAAACCACTTTGCTGCGCCTGCCTAACCCGTTCTGGCGCGGTGTCACCCGTGACTAAAAGCGCTGGTAATTGTCTTCCTAGCAGAGCACGTATTTTTTCAACCAAAGCGATACCATCTTCGTTGTTTCTGAGCCGAAAATCAGAAATGACGACATCAAGTGGCCGTCCTTCTTTTTCCAGTTGCTCTGCAATCTCACATGCATGATGAATACCATCAGCCACTTCAACATGAATGCCGTACAAACTTAACGACGCGGCGGTGCTAGCACGTACATTTTCTTCGTCATCGACCACCAAGATGCGCAAGCCAGCCAATGCGTTCAAGGTCGCACTGTTTGTGTATCGAAGTGGGATATGTGTAAATTCTTTTGGTGGCAAGACACGTGGCAATAACAGTTTAAAAACTGTTCCTATTTTTGGGCGCGGCTTAACTTCTAAAGGAATGGTCATCAAGTTCGATAACCGCCGCACGATTGCCAACCCCATACCAAGCCCCATGGAACGATCGCGTTCGCGGTTGCCTAATTGGTAAAACTCGTCAAATATACGCGGCAACTCATGCGTATCCATGCCACTGCCCGTATCCCATACCTCAATACTGATGTGTTGTCCTCGTGTCCTTGCTAGTACCACCACGCCACCAAGCTGCGTGAACTTTAAGGAGTTATGTACCAGATTGCCCAACAGGCGCTCCAACAAGGCGCTGTCAGTGAGTACCCATTTGTTGCCCGGTTTAAATCGTAGACTTAAACCTTGGCTCTCAGCTTGCCTGCCAAAACTGGTTTGCAGCCGACGAAATAAATCGCCCAAAGAAGTTTTCTGCGTATTGACCTGTACAACGCCGGCGTCAAGTTTTGAGACGTCTAGCATAGAGCTGAATGATGCTTCAAGTGCATCGACACACTGCATCAAATTACTAGCTAAAACTTCATCGGGTGTATCTTTGAGCTTGCTCAAAATTGTTGAACCGAACAGTCCTAAAGAGTGCAGCGGTTGCCGTAAATCATGACTGGCTGAGGCGAAGAAGCGGGTTTTTTCTAAACTTGCGCGTTCTACAATTTTGACCTGTTCTGCCAAACGATGAGCCAAAGCTTCGTTTTCATAACGCGCTCTCAGCGCTTCATTGATCAGGCGATTTTGCTCTAATCCCAACTGTAAATTCAAGGCCATGTATGCCAAAGCACACAATCCCAAAAAAATATGGACGATATCGCCTTGCCAAAGTAATGCAGTCGATAAACCCGTCAGAACGGGAATCACCAAACAAAAAACGGCCAACCGATAAGGCGATACCGAGCCTAATCCGCCAGAGACAATGCCCATCAAAACCAGCATCATGATGGACGTTAGTGTGATGTCACCATGCGGGAAAAAAAGCCAAGGCATCAAGCCCCAAAAAGTGCTGGTCACGGCATTTCCGTAGCAATAACCTCGCGCAGCTTGTTCAGGGTTTCTTAGGTTGACAGGCGTTCTAGCGTACTTGCGACTGGCGCGCATGCGTATGATTTGCCAAATATTTAGGAGCAATAGCCAAGCCAAAATACTTGGTTGCTTGGTTTTCCAGTAAAAAAGCGCTGTAAACGCCACTGCTAATAAATAGCCAGCGTAAAAAACGGATTGGCTCGTGACCAGCAAAGACTCAACCTGCTCCGTCAAAATCCGTTTGTCTAGCGATTCCGGCTCACTAGCAACATCTGACGGTAAGACGGAAGCCTGGAAGTCAAGGGGTGCTGTCATCTAAACATGCTGATTAAATGTGAGCGAGAGCGCACGTCCATGGCTAGCATGGTCGATGAAACCGTATTCTTGACAGTGCCCAATGCCAGCTTGCAAGACGTCGCAATTTCTTGGTTGCTCATGCCCGCCAAAACCAATTCCAAAACTTTGAGTTGTGTTGGATTCAGTGCATCAGTGAGTGGGGAAAGTTTGGTTTTAATCAGTTTGGCTTGAATGACATTGGGGGCGTTTGACAATGCGGGTCGAATGCTTAGCAATAAAGTCTCGATCAAATGCAAGGTTGTTGCGGCAGAGGCTGATTTAGGTACAAAACCAGCCGCACCCAGCGCTAATGCTTGCCGGACAACAAATTCATCTTCTGTTGCCGAAAAAATGGCAATACGGGCATTTGGGAACTCGTTTAAAAACCGCTGTAAGCCCTGCAAACCTTGGCTGTCTGGTAAATTTAAGTCTAGCAACACCAAATCAATATTGCCTTGCGAGCGATAGGAGTCCATCGCCTCACAGAGGTTGTTAGATTCGAGCCATTGGATATTTAAACGGTCTGATGTTTGTGCCAGCGCAATAAGACCCATGCGTAGCATGTGGTGGTCGTCCACAAGCTGAATGCAATAGTTGGTGTTTTGTTCTGTACTCATGTCAAAGGGTGTAATTTTTTATTGTTTATGAAAGTTAGTATTAAACAAGTGACTAAAGTCACTTTGATTGGTCGTCGTGGTCATTTACGATAACTTTTTAACGTGAGGGCGTCAATATGGTCGATATCAACCAATTTAAATTCAGCATAGCATCGCGCCACCCTAAGTTTTTAAACGCCTATGACGCTTTAACACATAGTTATAAGCCCGAATATATATCGCCTACTGAATGGCATTTGAAGCTGTCGTTTGATATTGAAGATACTTTGCGGCTTAAAAGACGTGAATTGGAAGAGCTACAACACTCATCTATACCAAGCGTTAATACGGGGGCGGACACGCTTGTAAACACCATTGCAAGCTTAGAGAAAACAATACAAAGCCATAATTTTTGGTTTCGGGTGGAGAAGATTGGAATGACCATCAATCACCCTGATGGCACACAATCTGTGAGTGTGATTTCGACACAAGATTCCGCCGTAAATGTATTGCACCCAACTATACGCTTGACGCAACAGGGTAAATACAGAATAACTTCGTTTGTTGAGCGCAAAAACAACCCTGCAACTCAGCCGACGCAATTGGCTAAACACATGACGTTGAAGGATATTTTGATTTGCACGATTGGGGATTCGTATGCGTGTGGGGAGGGGAATCCAGATGAGCC
>JBEBJY010000111.1:0-5030 GCA_040079635.1 Burkholderiaceae bacterium
ACGCCGGCTAGAGGCGATTTATCACATTAAATTTACTATATTTTTGATAGCAACTTTCACTCAACTTTAGTAATCCCCGCCCCCACTCGCCAAGCTCTCAAATTTGGTAATCGGTTTCAAGAAGGCGAGTTTTACCGTTCCGGTTGGGCCGTTACGCTGTTTGGCGATGATGACTTCGGCTACGCCTGGCTCTTTGGAGAGTTCTTTGGTGTAGTAGTCGTCGCGGTAGATAAACATGATGATGTCGGCATCTTGCTCAATCGCGCCGGATTCGCGCAAATCGCTCATCATGGGGCGCTTGTCGGTACGGGTCTCAACGCTTCGGTTCAGCTGCGAGAGCGCAATCACAGGGCATTGCAGCTCTCTAGCTAGCATTTTCAAGCCTCGGGAGATTTCGCCTAGCTCAGTGGCGCGGTTTTCGCCGTTGCCGCCACCACCTGAGCCACTCATGAGCTGCAAGTAATCGACCACGATCAAACCCAATTTGCCGCATTTGCGAGCCAAGCGTCGGGAATTGGCGCGGAGTTCGCTGGAATTCAAGCCGGCGCTTTCATCGATATGCAGGGACACGGTGCGCAGCTTTTCAATCGCCTCGGTCAAACGCGGCCATTCTTCGTCGCTCAATTTGCCAGTGCGCAGGTGGGACTGGTCAATTCGGCCAATGGAGCCAACCACACGCACTGCCAATTGTGCGGCACCCATCTCCATGGAGAACACGGCGACGGGCAAGCCTTCGTTCAAGGCAACGTGCTCTGCAATATTGATAGCCAAGGCAGTTTTACCCATGGACGGACGCGCTGCCAACACCACTAGGTCACCGGCTTGAAAGCCCGAGGTCATACGGTCTAGGTCGTAAAAACCTGTGGGCACGCCGGTGATGTCGTTCGGGTTGTCGGCCATTTCCTGCACGCGATCCAGCAAATCGACCACCAAGGTGTCCATGCTTTGAAAACCCTGCTTCATGCGCGAGCCTTCTTCACCGATGTTGAAGATTTTTTGCTCGGCTTCGTCCACAATGGTCGCCACGGGACGACCTTGGGTGTTGAAAGCGTTGGTGGCTATTTCGTCGCTAACGCTAACCAGCTTGCGCAAAATGGCGCGCTCACGCACGATTTCGGCATAGCGGCGGATGTTGCTGGCGCTGGGCACGTATTGCGCCAAGGAGTTGAGGTAGCTCAAGCCACCAACTTCTTCAGATTTACCCAAGTTTTGCAGCTGCTCGTAAACAGTGATGACGTCTGCCGCTTTGGAAGCGTTGATGAGCGTGGTCATCGCGCTGAAAATCAAGCGGTGTTCATAGCGGTAAAAGTCGCTGTCTTTGAGCAAATCCCCTACTCTGTCCCAAGCCCCATTATCAAGTAGCAAGCCGCCTAAAACGCTGGATTCGGCTTCGATAGAGTGCGGCGGAATGCGCAGTTGGGCGATTTGCCGGTCGGGGATGAAATCTTGGCTGACTCGGCCACCGAAATCGCCGCCCACTACTGCACTATGGATGTCATCGTGATGCATATCGCTTTCGGCAGCACTTTGCATGTCGTGGTTGATATCGGCGAGAGAGGCGTCTGTGGGCGAAAGAGGTGCAGCGGCTGTCATTTATTTCCTTGAATCTAACCCTAAATACTAATACGAACAACCGTAAAAGTCACATGAAAAGCTGTGCATAACCCATGCTTTTCTTATGTATAACTTCTGTATAAGCCACTAAATGGTGTGCAAAACTTTCAAAACTAAAAGCGCCATATACAAGGCTATAAAAGCCAACAAAAAAGGCCACCGAGTTTGCACTCGGCAGCCTTTTTGGGGGAGAAGATGGCTAATTAAGCAGATTCGCCGTACACAGTCACAGTGATTTCAGCAACCACGTCAGTGTGCAAAGACACAGTCACGGTGCTGTCGCCAACAACCTTGATCTGGCCGTTTGGCATACGAACTTGTGACTTCAAGACTTTGTAGCCTTGCTTGCCCAATTCTTCAGCGATGTCTGCATTGGTCACAGAGCCAAACAAACGACCGTCAACACCGGCTTTTTGCGTCAACTTGATGACGGTGCCACCGAGTTTTTCGCCTTGAGCTTGCGCGTCTGCCAATTTTGCAGCAGCCTGTTTCTCTAATTCAGCGCGTTTGATTTCAAACTCTTTTTTCGCTGATTCAGTCGCACGACGAGCGCGGCCTGATGGGATCAAAAAGTTACGTGCGTAGCCGTCTTTTACTTTGACGATATCGCCCAAATTGCCGACGTTAACAACTTTGTCTAATAGAATAATTTGCATGGTGACTACTCCTTAGATGCGGTGCTGGTCGCTGTACGGGACCAAAGCCAAGAAACGCGCACGTTTGATAGCGGTGTTGAGTTGACGCTGGTAAATGGCACGTGTGCCAGTCAAGCGCGCTGGGATGATTTTGCCGTTTTCGCCGATGAAATCACGCAATGTGTCGACGTCTTTGTAGTCAATCTCGACAACGTCAGCCACCGTGAAACGGCAGTAGCGCTTGCGCTTGAACAACAAATTTTGTGCTGGGCGCTTTGGGCGCTTGTCTTTGTTAAAACGTTTTGGTCCGGGCATGATGGACTCCTAAAAAATGATTAATTAAATTCTTGAATATGAAACACGACATTTTTACCTTGGCGGGCAGCTCCTAAGTAGCCGGTGAACTTCCAAACACTTCCTAAAGCTTGTTTGCCGATAGATTCAGCAAGATGGCCAATAGCGAGTGCATTGAGACTTACTTTAACTTGCCTTTTGGTTCCTAATTCCTGAACTTCAGTATCACTCTCAAGTGAAAAATTCAGGGCTGGTAAGCCGGCTGGTGTGTAGCGCAGAGGAGAAACCTCAACAAGACACGCAGTTAAAACAAGTTGGTTCACACCAAGGGTTAAAAATTATTGTGCAGCGTACTCTGATTGTTGGGTTTTACGTGTTTCTTCGCGCTCAACAGTTTTCATCATTGCTGATGGTGCTGTGTCAGCCGCTTTACGCAAAACGGTGAGGTGACGCAAAACTGCATCGTTGAACTTGAACGCATGCTCAAGTTCAGCCATCACGGCTTGGTCAGCTTCGATGTTCACGCACAGATAGTGTGCTTTTGACAGCTTGTTGATTTGGTAAACCATCTGACGACGGCCCCAATCTTCAACGCGGTGCACCTTGCCGCCGCCAGCGGTAATCATGCCCTTGTAACGCTCCAGCATAGCTGGAACTTGTTCACTTTGATCCGGGTGGATCAACAAAACGATCTCATAATGACGCATAGACACTCCTTTAGGGATAAAGCCACCCGCTGCGTCTACATGACAGATAAGTTCAGAATTGAACCTAGCGCCCTGTAGCGGTGTGGCAAGGGAAAGCCTTAGATTATATGCTGTTTTGAGAGACTGCTTCTGCTTTCCTCGCGGCAACACGGTTTGGAAGCAATAAACTGACCACAACGACAGTCAAAATCCCCATTGGAACGCCAAAGACGCCCGCAGAAATGGGCGCAATGTCAAACCACAGCGCTGGCGCATGCCCGCCTAAAGCTGCACGAACGGGTGCTGCATGAACAATCATGTAATACAACGTCATACACAATCCACTCAACATGCCGCACACCGCAGCAACTCCCGTGGTGCGCTTCCAAAAAATACCCAAAACCATAGATGGAACGAAAGCTGCACCCGCCAATGAAAAAGATGCCGCCACCAAAGACAAAATTGCCGCTGGCCGCTGGGATGCCACATAGGCCGCGGCCAGTGCCACCAACATCAAAGTAAATTTAGATAACATCACGCGATGCAAGGCACTGTTCAAGCCGCTACGCTTGGGTTTGTAAATGTCGTGCGCCAAAGCGTTGCCAATCGTCAGCAACAAGCCATCTGCAGTCGACAATGCAGCCGCCAACCCCCCCGCCGCCACTAAACCAGACACAACGTAAGGCAAACCGCCAATCTCTGGCGTGGCCAGCATCACAATATCTGCCCCCATACGCAGCTCGGCAAACTGCAAAATGCCATCGCCATTGACATCGCTCACCGATATCAAAGTTGGGTCCACTTTTGACCATTGCGCTATCCACGTGGGCAAATGGTCAAAATTAAGCCCAACCAGATGACTCATGATTTCGTACTTCACCAGCACCGCCAGCGCAGGCACAGACAAATAAAGAACGGCAATAAAGAACAAAGACCAAGCCACAGAACTGCGTGTTTCAGCCACGCTAGGCGTTGTGTAATACCGCGTCAGCACATGCGGTAAGCCAGCGGTGCCAATCATCAAGCAAAACATCAACGCTAGAAAGTTGAGCCTGGATGATTGAAAAGCTTGCTGCTCGTCTTTCGAACCTTCAGGATTGCCAGCAAAAGGTTGAGCGTGGCGTGGCATGCCTGCCAAAGGCTTGGCACGTTCAGCATAGTCTTGCATCGCTGCCGTCCACACTTCACGTGCGGAAACAACGTCTCTAGGCAATGCGGCCAATTCACGAGATGCTGCAAAAATCACCGATGCATCTGCACGTTGAACGTTGAGCAACCTCAACTTAGCCTGTGCATCTTTGTGATCTTGTGCTAAAGAAGCTTCAATATTCAAAAGCTTGTTTTCATAAGCACTCGCACGACGGGCGTATTCTTGCAGCACGGAAATCTCGGCTATGGAATTCATCAACCCATCTTCTAAAGCGCTGATTTTTGCAATTTGCTGCCCGTACGACACCGCTGCAATCGGACTTCCCAGTTGCTTGTACGCTAGCCATGAAACAGGAATCAAAAAAGCCAAAATGATAATCACGTATTGCGCTACCTGCGTCCATGTCACTGCACGCATCCCTCCTAGGAACGAACAGACCAACACGCCACCCAAGCCAAGCAAGATGCCGATTTCAAACTGCACCCCCGTCAGTCGCGAGGTTATCAGCCCTACCCCATAAATCTGTGCCACCACATAGGTAAAGGAGCACAGCACCGCGGCCAAAGCTGCAATCAACCGCGGCCATTTTCCACCGAAGCGCAGCTGAAAATAATCGGGCACGGTATCAACTTCAACGCGTCGCAAATGGGG
>JBEBJY010000112.1:0-4998 GCA_040079635.1 Burkholderiaceae bacterium
CGTCCGGCAAGTATTTCCGGCAACGCTTTGACTTGTGCATACAGCGGCGTGAAGTCTGGCGCAGTCATGTCGAAAAGCTGCTGAAAGCTGTCGATCACAAAATACGTCTGCTGGTAGCTGTCAATCTTGTAACGCGTGCGCATGGTGCGCACGGGGTCTAGCGGCAGGCGTTGCGGTTCGGGGCTGTGCACGGCGTGTTGCAGCTCACCGCTGGAGCTGAGGATGCCTGCACCGTAGGCACGCAAGCCATCGGTTTGCTGAATCAAGCCAAACTCAATCGTGTACCAGTACAGCCGCGACAGTTGCTCGCAGGCGTTCAAACCGTGCGCCTTCAAGCCGCCTGCGCCATAAGCCTGCATGTGGTCGGCAAACACGGGGTTGAACAGCAGCGGCACGTGGCCAAACAGGTCGTGAAAGACGTCGGGTTCGACGATGTAGTCAAACTCTTCGGGGGTGCGAATCCAATCCGTCACGGGGAATTTACGCTCTGACAGCAGGGTGAAAAATGCCAGTTCAGGAATCAAACCAGGCACAGCCACGACCTGCCAGCCCGTCGCTGGAAAAAGCTTCACGTTGATATCGTCGAAACGCGGAATCTGATCGCTCGCGCCCAGCGACGGCAGCGCAGCGATGAAGGCGTCGCACGCCAAACCTGGCAACAAGGCGTTTTGCCGCGCGTACAAGCGGCGGTAGGTGTCGTGGTCTTGCGCGGTATAGATGGCGTAGTTTTGCGGGCAGGTGTAGTCGCTGCTCACCAAGCCATCACGCGAGTAATCACCCCGAGGTGGTCGCGTCGAGTTACCGTAAACGGTTGGTTGGGTGCTTGGTGGGGTAGTCATATCAAGCCGTCAGAGTTCAATCAATCTTAATCCCCGCCGCCTTGATCAGCGCACCATATTTGGCATGCTCGGTTTGTACAAATTTGGCAAAGTCGGCGGGGCTGAGTCGTTCGGGTGTGAAGCCCATTTTGCTGAATTTCTCTTTGTTTTCTGGGGCGTTCATGGCGTCGGCAAACGCAGCGGCGTATTTTTGAACGTCTGCATCTGCCACGTGGCTGGGGGCAAAAATACCAAACCAAGTGGACACGTCAAAACCTTTGATGCTGTCGTTGATGGGCGCTACATCAGGCAGGGCTTCGCTGCGCTTTTGCGTGGTGACGCCTAGCGCCAGCAGCTTGCCTGCACGGATTTGAGGTAACGCGGAAGCTAAGTTGTCAAACATCACATCAACCTGCCCAGACAGCAAACCCAGCTGTGCCGGCCCCGCGCCCAAATACGGAATGTGCACCATGCTGGTTTTGGTGAGCGATTTCAGCATTTCCCCCGCAATATGGCCAATGCTGCCGTTGCCGCCCGAGCTGTAGTTCAGCCGTCCGGGGTTCTTTTTGATGTGGGCGACCAGGTCTGCGGTGCTGCGAATGTTGAG
This sequence comes from Burkholderiaceae bacterium, assembly GCA_040079635.1. Lineage (GTDB taxonomy): Bacteria > Pseudomonadota > Gammaproteobacteria > Burkholderiales > Burkholderiaceae_C > Aalborgiella. The sequence goes on from JBEBJY010000112.1 coordinate 1,426, forward strand.
TTTGGCAGCGACGTCGGCGTTGATGACCAAGACGTTGGGGATTTGCGCCACCAAGCTCACGGGTTTGAAATCTTTGAGCGGGTCAAACGGGTAGTTTGGCATCAGCCACGGGTTGGCGGCGTGGGTGGCAACCGCGCCCATCAGCAGCTGGTTGCTGCCAGCGGCAGATTTGGCGACTTGGTTCGCGCCAATCGTGCCGCCTGCGCCGGGTTTGTTATCGACAATAACGGCACTGTCTAACTTGCTGCGTGCGCCCTCGGCCAAAATGCGGGCTGAAATATCCAGCGGGCCGCCAGCGGGGTATGGCACGACGATGGTGGTGGTTTTTCCACCGCTTTGAGCGAATCCCAGCATTGGTACAGCCATAAGACTTGCAACGAGAAATTTGGTTAGAAAGTTAGAAATTCCAGTAGTAAACATCAAAAATTCCTTAAAAAGACATGGACAACAACGGTTGCCATCGTAAACCCAAAAGCCAAAATGGTGCATATTGGCAAGCACACTGTGAAAAATGCGCATAAAGTCACATCATCCGAGAGTGTTACGCCTAGAAAGCCCTATTTTTTGCTGCGCTGCAACAAAATTGCTGGTAATTTCAGGGAAAACCCTTATATTGGAGTTATGGATAAAACCAACAACCGTTCTAGCTTTCCGCTGGTGCCGATTCGCTCTCTGGGCCCGCGGCATCGCGACCGCATTGCGAAGCATTTGCTGGCGCTGGATGAGTCTGACCGGTACCTGCGTTTTGGTTACGCTTCGTCAGACGAGCAAATCAACCGCTACGCTGAAGGTTTGAATTTTGAGCGCGACGATATTTACGGCATTTTCAACCGCAAGCTGGAATTGATCGCCATGGCGCATGTGGCTGTGGGCGACGAGCCTGAGCAGGCCAAGCATGCTGAGTTTGGCGTATCCGTTCTCAAAGCCGCGCGTGGCCGAGGTTTTGGTGCGCGCTTGTTTGACCGCGCGGTGATGCACGCCCGCAACGAGGGGCGCGACACCTTGTTTATCCACGCTTTGAGTGAAAACACCGCGATGTTGAAAATTGCCCGCAACGCTGGCGCAACGGTGGAGCGCAGCGGCTCAGAGTCGGACGCTTACCTGAAGCTCCCCGCAGCCACGCTGGCAACACGCTTGACCGAGATGGTGGAAGACCAAATGGCTGAGGTCGACTATGGCTTCAAACAACAAGCCAAACATTTCCAAGAGCTGGTGAGCGGTATTCAAGGCGACTAGGTCGTATTTGGGTTGCTTTTTCGACCCAAAAAGCAAAAAATCAGACCTGTCACTGGAATCCGCTATCCTAGAGGCTTCGCAACAACCGCGCTCAGAGTTCATGATTGAGCGCCACCATAGTGTCAGAACCCAGTTCTTCGTCTGCTAATTCGTCGTCGGGCAATCACCACCCCAACCAAAACCCGAATGTACCTCAGGCAGACAAACGCTCTCTATTTCAAAAAATAGTCGAATTCATCAACCCCGGGCCAGACTCCACAGACGAGCTGATTGAAACGCTGGCCGAGGCAGAAGGCAACGACGTGATAGGCGCGCAAAGCCGCGCTATGCTCGAAGGCGTGATCCGCATGGCCGACATGAGCGCGGGTGACGTGATGGTGCCCGTGACGCGGATTGACCTGTTGGATATTGATTCGACCATGGATGAGCTGATGCACCAAGTCATCGACACGGCGCACTCGCGTTTTCCCGTGTTTGAGGGCGAAAAAGACAACATCATTGGCGTATTGATGGCCAAAGACCTGCTGAAACTGCAGCGCGCGCCTGAGTTGAATATCCGCGCCCTACTGCGCCCACCCGTTTTTGTGCCTGAAACCAAGGGATTGAACGATTTGTTGCGCGAATTCCGTGGCAACCGCAACCACTTGGCCATCGTCATCGACGAATTTGGCCGCATGGCGGGCTTGTTGACGATTGAAGACGTGTTGGAAGAAATCGTAGGTGAAATCGAAGACGAATTCGACATTGTGGAAGACGAGGGCGATATTTTCGGCCTGGCCGACAAAACCTACCGCGTCAGTGGCGACACAGCGATAGAACGCGTGAACGAGCACTTCAACGTCACGTTACTAGAGTCAGACTCTGACAATGATTTTGACACCATAGGCGGCCTAGTGGCACACGAAATGGGCCATGTGCCCAAGCGCGGCGAGCGCACGGTGCTCAATGGCTTGAGCTTCACAGTGCTGCACACCAAGGGCGGCGCGGTGAAGTGGTTCAAGGTCATGCCTGAGCATATGGCAGAGTAAATTCATGCAATTTGTGGTTCTTTTGATCGCGGGCTGGGCGCAATCGCTCAGTTTGGCGTGGCCCTTCGAAGTTGAAATACCGTTTTTAGGCATCCAGCGTGGCCTAGCGGTGTGGTGGCTGCAAATCTTGGCGATGATGGTGTTTGTGCAGTCGCTTTTGAGTGCCGCAACGGTCAAACAAGCGGCTAGTCGCACTTGGGTGTTCAGCACGGCGTGGCTGTGCGGCAGCATTTGGTGGCTGTATGTTTCTATGCACACGTATGGCGGTTTAGCACCGTGGCTGGCGGCGTTTGCGGTACTGTTGCTTAGTGGCTGTATGGCGTTGTTTTATGTGCTTTTCATCGCGTTTTTCAAACGACTATTTGTGCGAGATAATGAGGCTGTAGCCGGCGTAAATACTGACTGGATAGCTATCATTTTTGCATCATCTTGGATGCTCGCAGAGTTGGCGCGTGGCACGTGGTTAACAGGCTTTCCCTGGGGTGCCGTGGGCTATTCGCACTTGGACGGGCCGTTGGCAGGTTTGGCGCCCTATGTGGGCGTTTATGGCATGAGTTTTGTGGCGGCGTTTGTCGCGGTTTTGCTACTGCAGTTGCTGAAATCAGGGCTACGAAAACCCAATAACCCTGTCATTTTCCAAAGTGCTGCCATCGCTGCTTTGCTGCTAGTGTTGCCAAAATTAGCTGTGAACTGGTTACCTACAGACACCGGCAAAACAGTACCACTGCAAGTCACGCTACTGCAGGGCAATATCCCACAAAACGAGAAATTTCAAGCAGGTTCCGGCGTGGCAACGGCGCTGGCATGGTACGCCGAGCAGCTGGAAAAAGTGCAATCCGGGCTGGTCGTCACCCCCGAAACTGCCATTCCGCTACTACCGCAAAACCTGCCGCCAGAGTATTGGCGCAATCTGCAGCAGCCCTTCAAAGCAGAAAATGGCCCAAAAGCAGCGCTCATCGGGATTCCCATGGGCAGTCGCGCGGCAGGGTTCAGCAACAGCGCGATAGGCTTCAAGCCCACGCCGTTAACGTTGTCCGCCCCTTACCAGTACGACAAAGACCATTTGGTGCCCTTTGGTGAATTCATTCCACCCTTCGCGCAGTGGTTTATCGATTTGATGAATATCCCGCTAGGTGCCTTTAACCGAGGTGGTGCAGACCAGCCTTCGTTCCATTGGCAAGGCCAGCGTTTGGGGTTGAATATTTGCTATGAAGACTTGTTTGGCGAAGAGCTGGCGGGGCGTTTTGCCAATGTCGCTACTGCGCCCACGATATTGGTGAATTTGACGAATATCGCGTGGTTTGGCAAT
>JBEBJY010000113.1:0-4903 GCA_040079635.1 Burkholderiaceae bacterium
AACAATACTGAATGCAATGGTGCGCGATAACAAGCCGTTTAATTTTGCAATCCATGGCTTGCCTGATTTAACTTGACTTCTAAGACAGTTGCTGACCCCAATTTCCAGCGGGTCGAAAGCAAGCTCATCCTAGATACAAATATTGTCTTGGATTTGTTCGTTTTCAACGACCCAGACCTAGCCACCCTCAAACCCGCCCTGCTCGCGGGTTTGGAGAACAAACAGCTCAACTGGATCGCCACGGCCGACATGCGCATCGAACTGGAGCGCGTACTCACCTACCCCAAAATCACGCCCCGCATGGCTTTTTACCAAGTCAGCGCAGCAGATGTGCTGGCTAAATTCGACCAACTGGCAACTCTGGTTGACCCAGCCCCCAAAGCCAAATGGGCCTGCAAAGACCCTGACGACCAGCGATTTATCGACCTAGCCGTGCAGCACAAGGCTACTCTGCTGAGCAAAGACCAGGCCGTGTTGTGCATGGCGAAGCGCTTACTTACGGCTGAAGCCGTGGTGCAAAAAGCAACAGATTTTACCCCTCAAATTGGCATCTAGCCGACGTATTTATTGCTTATATTGCTATTAAATATATAGCAATTTTGATTGATTTTACAGTTCAAGTATTTTCAGGCTTCACCGCTACCACTTGGCTGAACATCCCTTCCAGCAACTTCACCGCCTCCCCAATCACATTCGACTCCTGCTCGTAGCTCATGCCCTGCCCTTCGCTGCTTTTGGCGGCTAGGACGTGGCGTTTCACCATTTGGTCGATTTCAGCTTGGTCAATGGTGATGCCGTTTGAGCTTTTGGCGGCCAACTCTTTGGTGAACTCCAAGAGGCAAATCATGGCGATGCTAAGGGTGGCGGCTTCTTCGGAATGCAGCACGGTGGTGATGTGTTGATGCGAAGAGGGAGCAGGTATAGGCGCGGTCATGTTTAAAAATTAATTTGATTAGCTCGAAAAAGGATTGACAATTTTCACGCCAAACCGCTCAAAATCGTTGACGTTTCGTGTCACTACAGTCAATTTGTGAACCATGGCGGTGGCAGCGATCATGGCATCCTCGGTCACTGTGTCTGACTGTCTGTGCATCAGCTTCGCCCACAGCCTGAAGACTTCAGCCGTCATTGGTAGTACGTTGTAGGTATCAGCCACTTGGTCTGCCCAGAATTCAATGCTCGCGGCTTTGGCGGCATCTTGCTCGCGGGTGAGTTCGATGCCCGCTTGAATTTCACCCAAGGTCACCGCGCTGATGTTCAATTCTGCATCGTCTACCGCACTGAGCCATGCCAGCACAGCGCCATGAGGTCGGAGTCGGCGAAATTCGGATACCACGTTTGTATCAAGCAAGTACATGCTTTTTATAGCTCAAGAGTAGGACGATGTTTCAATGCGCCACGTGCAGGAATTTCAAAATCGACTCTGTCCACATCACTCAGCAGAAGCTCTTTGAGCGTAGGTTTAGCCGCGCTGCTCATGCGCTCCCACTGCGCCATAGGCACCAAAACCGCCGTTTGCGCGCCACGCCGCGTCACAATTTGCGGGCCATTGGCAACGCATGCGTCTAAAAATTCACTAAAACGCGCTTTCGCGTCTTGTACGGGCCATGTGTGCATGGGGAACCTCGCTTTCTGATTGGTTTTATTATATGACTAGTTAACTGACTAGTCAACAACAATCATTGAGGTGAGGTCGCTCATTAAACTAAAACTTCATCACTCCCGCGAAGGCGGGAATCCATGTGGGCGCTTGTGGATTCCCGCCTTCGCGGGAATGACGGATTAGTTAAATATAGAGGTAAAATTGGCGTCTAGCCGGCGTATTTATTGCCTAAGCAGCTATTAAATTTGTAGTAAAAAACTGTCTGCACTGACTTTATGCCAATAGTTTTTATAGACTTTGTGGTCGTCGCTGATGTTCTCATCCAGCAGCGAGCCAGCTTTGACGCGGGGCACGACGTTGGCCAGCAGGCGGACTTCGCCTTCGCTGACGCGCTGAGAGATGTGGAAAGCTGTGATGTCTTGCGGATGCTGCAGGCCGGCGGCTTGGACCATTTCTTTGAGTGCTTCTAGGGTTTTCTCATGGTATTGGTAAACGCGCTCGGCCTTGTCTGGCACGACCAAAGCCTGCTGTCGGTGGGCATCTTGGGTGGTGACGCCGGTGGGGCAGTTGCCGGTGTGGCAGGTTTGCGCTTGGATGCAGCCGAGCGAGAACATAAAGCCCCGCGCTGAGTTGCACCAATCGGCCCCCAAAGCCATCATGCGGCTGATATCAAAGGCGCTGACGACTTTGCCGGCGCAGCCAATTTTGATTTTTTCACGTAAGTTAACGCCTTTTAGCGTGTTATGCACCAACAAGAGGCCTTCTTGCAGCGGACTACCCACATGGTCGGTAAATTCCAAGGGCGCAGCACCTGTGCCGCCCTCTGCACCGTCCACCACTATAAAGTCTGGCGTGATGCCGGTTTTTTGCATGGCTTTGACGATGGCGAACCATTCCCAGGCGTGGCCGATACAGAGTTTGAAGCCGGTTGGCTTACCGCCAGACAATTTACGCAGCTTGGCTATGAACTGCAGCATCTCAACTGGCGTACTAAACGCGCTGTGGCTGGCGGGTGAAGTGCAATCCACGCCGACCGCGACGCCCCGTGCGTTGGCAATTTCAATGGTCACCTTTGCGCCAGGCAGCACACCACCGTGGCCGGGTTTGGCGCCTTGGCTGAGTTTCAGCTCAATCATTTTGACCTGTGGCAGGGTGGCGTTTTCAGTGAATTTGGTTTCGTTGAACGTGCCATCTTCATTGCGGCAGCCGAAGTAGCCAGAGCCGATTTCCCAAATCAAATCGCCGCCATGCACGCGGTGGTGCTCTGAAATCGAACCCTCGCCCGTATCGTGTGCGAATCCGCCCTTTTTAGCCCCTGAATTCAATGCCAAAATCGCATTGGCAGACAAAGCCCCAAAGCTCATGGCCGAAATATTGAAAATACTGGCGCTGTAGGGTTGGGCGCAATCTGCGCCAATGGTGATGCGAAAGTCGTGCGACGCTATCGTTGTGGGGGCGATGGAGTGGTTGATCCACTCGTAGCCTATGGCTTTGACGTCCAGCTGGGTGCCAAACGGGCGTTTGTCAGACTCGCCCTTGGCGCGTTGGTAGACCAAGGAGCGCTGCGAGCGTGAGAAGGGAGTGGCTTCAGCGTCGCTTTCGACAAAATACTGACGCATTTCTGGGCGGATGTATTCAAACAGGTAGCGAAAATGCCCAATCACGGGGTAATTGCGCAATATAGAACGCTTGGTTTGCTTCATGTCGTAATAACCCAGCACACTCAAGCCCGTGAACAACGCAAACAGCAGCCAGCCGACCCCAAAAGCAACGATGGTAAACACGCACAGCAGCGCAAAAAAGATGCACAAAACGAACGAGGTGTAGCGAATCGGATAGTCGGCATTGAGCCGCTTGAGTTGTTTCAACATGTGCATTTTGTGAGGAACTTTGTGATTTGACGGTGTTACTTAGGGTAACGTTGAGTTGCGCGAGATAATAGCAGTATATTTTTAAACGCACACTTTATACCGCCATGCCAAACAGCAGCAATACCCCTTCCGACGACGGCGCTTCAGCCGCGTTGACGCCCGACGATTTCGACACGCTCGACGACATTTTGGACGAGCTCCGCACCCGCAACTCAGAGACGCCGCAGTGGGAGTTTTGCGAAGGCTTCATGGCCGCGCTGATTTGCGGCCGCCGCATCGTCACCCCTGACGAATACCTGCCCGTGCTGTTGGACACTGGCGAAGACGGCGAAGGCAAGTTTGCCGACGATGCGCAGTTTGAGCTGTTTTTCAAACTCTGGAGCCGCCGCTGGAAAGAGATCACCGCATCGCTGGATGCCGATGTTGAAAGCCTAGAAGACGACCGCGCTTTTTACCCGCAGGTGATGGACGTTCGCGGCGTGATGGCCAGCCTGAGCCCCGAAGAACGCGCCACCGCCATGCGCGACAACCCAGGCGAAGACGTGCCCGCATTTGGCCAAGTCTGGGCGCTGGGCTTTATGTTTGCCGTAGAAGCGTGGCCCGATGACTGGGTTGCCCCCCCAAAAGACAAAGACGCCATCAAATGGCTGAACGAAGCCCTAGGTGCGATGGTGGCGTTGACGGAAGACGACACTGGCCCAGTAGAAGTGTCTGTACTAGAACAAGAAGACGGTTCTGAGGGGCCACCTAGCATGTCGAAAGCGCGCTTAGAAGCTTTTGGCGAAGCGGTGTGGGCGGTGTACGACTTGCGCGAAATGTGGCAATCTATTGGCCCACGCGTTGAACAAGTTTTCAAAACCGCAGAGCCTGGACGCAACGACTTGTGCCACTGTGGCAGCGGGCGTAAGTATAAAAAGTGCCATGGGCTGAACTAGAAAGTCAGCAAGCAGTTTAAGTTTTTTTAGCCAAAAACTTCTGCAAACCCTCTTTCGCTGTGGCTTGCACTTTGGCACGTAAAAACGGCGTCCATCCCATCAGCAAGCCCGGAGCACCCAGTGCTTGGCGTGCCCAAGCCCAGAAGTTGAAGCTGTCGTGGTGCTTCACAATCAGCCCCGCGTCGTTGAAAGTGAATTGAGCATCGATCTTGTTCAGCACCATGCGCCCAGTTTTACTGAACAGGTAATTGGCATCCCAATGCGCTTGGCCACTGACGGCATCGGCCTTCACGCCGCTGAAGTCCAAATGCCACGCGGCTTTAGAGGCAGGGTTGCCCGCCGTTGCGCTGCACAGCATGGTCCACATGCCCACGGTGTCAGTTTTTCCGTTCAGTGTGAACACCTCGTCTTGAAACTGCACATCATCGGCATAGCAAGTGGCCATGGTGGCCGCGTCCAGCTGGGCGAATGCGGTGTAGAAGCGGTTGATGGTT
>JBEBJY010000114.1:0-4663 GCA_040079635.1 Burkholderiaceae bacterium
TGAGTTTTTTATTCATGCTTCAAAAATTGCAGAAGTAGTAACAAAAGAAGTCAAAGTAAAAAGCAAAGCTGCAACCAAAGCAAAAGCAGAACCCAAAGCCGACACAAAAGCAAAATAAGACCAATTGAGAAAATCAGCATGACAACTAACTCATCTAACCAATTACCGATCAGTTTAGAGTTTTTCCCTCCAAAAACGCCTGAAGGCTTTGAAAAGCTGCGCGTGGTGCGCCAAGCTTTGTATCCGCTGAAGCCGCAGTTTTGCTCCGTAACCTTCGGCGCTGGTGGTTCCACGCAAGCCGGCACCTTTGGTACAGTGAACGAAATTTTGGCTGAGGGTGTGGATGCTGCATCGCACTTCTCCTGCGTAGGCGCAACCAAAGCCACCGTGCGCGAGCAGTTGGCAGAGTTGCGTGCTAACGGCGTGAAACGCTTGGTAGCATTACGTGGCGATTTGCCTAGCGGCTACGGCGCGGGTGGTGAGTTTCACTACGCCAGCGACCTTGTAGAATTTATCCGCGCTGAAACGGGCAATACTTTTCACCTTGAAGTAGCTAGCTACCCAGAAATTCACCCGCAGGCAAAATCGCCTGAAGCGGACATGCAAGCCTTCGTCACCAAGGTCAAAGCGGGTGCGGATTCGTCCATCACCCAGTATTTTTACAATGCAGCGGCCTACTTTCACTTCATGGAAGAGTGCGCAAAGCACAACATCACCATTCCGGTGATTCCTGGCATCATGCCCATCACAAGCTCAACGCAACTGATGCGTTTCTCAGACGCTTGCGGCGCTGAGATTCCACGCTGGATTCGTCTGCGCTTGAACGCTTTTGGCGACGATACAGCCTCTATTAAAGCCTTTGGCTTGGATGTGGTGAGCACTTTGTGCGAAGAGCTGATCAAAGGCGGCGCACCCGCTATTCATTTTTACACCATGAACCAAAGCGTGGCGACGTTGGCAGTTTGCAAGAATCTCGGGTTACTAGAAACCTAGGCTAGCTCTGAGAGCCGCGAGTCTATTAAACTCGCGATATGGCCACCAATTTAAATGGGCAACTCGTCGTTGCCATCTCATCCCGCGCTTTGTTCGACTTTGAGCAAGAAAACGAGGTCTTTGAACAAGGCGACGACCGCGCCTATATGGACTTGCAGCTGTCCAAGCTGGATGAGCCCGCCAAACCGGGTGTGGCTTTTTCATTGGTTAAGAAGCTGCTGGCATTCAACACAGACGACATCAAGCGCGTCGAAGTCGTCATCCTGTCGCGGAATGACCCCGTCTCCGGCATGCGGGTTTTCAGATCGGCACAGCACTACGGTCTAGCTGTGCAGCGCGGCACTTTCACACGCGGCCAGCCACCATGGCGATATTTGAAGCCCCTGCATGCTAATTTGTTTTTATCCACACATTTGAGCGATGTACGCGCTGCATTAGATGCCGGCGTGCCTGCAGCGCAGGTTTACCCCCAATCCACTCACGCCAGCAGCGCGCATCCGAATGAAGTACGGATTGCTTTTGACGGCGACGCTGTGCTTTTCAGCGACGAGGCGGAGCGCGTGTTTCAAGAGCAAGGTTTGTCAGCCTTTCAGCAGCATGAAAAGGACAATGCCAATTTACCGCTGAGCGGCGGCCCCTTCAAACCGCTGCTTGAAGCCCTGCACCGCTTGCAGCAAGAAGGCACGCCGACCATGCGGCTGCGCACCGCCCTCGTCACTGCCCGCAGCGCACCTGCGCATGAGAGAGCGATTCGCACTTTGATGAACTGGAACATCGAGGTGGACGAAGCTATGTTTTTAGGCGGTTTGGCTAAGGGCGAGTTTCTCCGCGAGTTTGAGCCAGACTTCTTTTTTGACGACCAAACCGGTCACGTCAACTCCGCCGCCATGCATGTGCCATCTGGGCATGTGGCTAGCGGTGTGTCAAACAGCTAAAACGCTTTAAATAATCATTTTTTGAGGAACTGAAATGCAATTATTTGCGAAATTTCAATCTTTCAACGTATTCGTTAAACGCGTTGTCAAACTGGCAATGCCTTACTTTCAGTCTGATCAAAAATGGCAAGCACGTGGTTTGCTGTTGGCTATTGTGCTGTTGAATTTAGCGACTGTTTATGTAGCCGTACTGTTTAACGACTGGAATGGCGTGTTTTACGATGCCTTGCAAGCTAAAAATGAAACAGTTTTTTGGCAGCAAATGGGCGTGTTTAGCTACCTTGCTTTTGGTGGCATCGTGATTGCTGTCTATAAGTTTTACCTCACGCAAATACTTGAAATGCGCTGGCGAAAGTGGATGACGAGTTACTATTTGCAGCGCTGGCTGAGCAACCAAACTTTTTACAAGCTAGAGCTGACACGCTTCACAAAATCAGATGCTGCAGATACCAACGCAATTAATACCGACAATCCTGACCAGCGAATATCAGAGGACGTGAACCAGTTTACGACACAGACGATTTCGCTGTGTATGGGTTTACTCAATTCAGTTGTCACATTGGTGAGTTTTGTGGGCATTCTTTGGGGGCTCTCTGGCGCATATTCGTTTGTTTTGGGTGGCAGCAGCTACGCCATTCCAGGCTATATGCTTTGGGCGGCTGTGTTGTACTGCCTTGTTGGTAGTGTGCTGACGCACTACATCGGTCGGTCACAAATCAGTCTGAACTTTTTTCAACAAAAGTACGAAGCCGACTTCCGTCACCACATGGTGCGCGTGCGTGAGTACAGCGAATCTATTGCCTTAGACAAAGGCGAAAGCGTAGAGAAGACTCAGCTCGACACGCGGTTTACAACCGTTATCAGCAACTATCTGGCACTTATCAAAGCACAAAAAAACCTGATTTGGTTTACCAGTTTCTTTGGGCAAGCCGCGATTATTTTCCCGTTTATTGTCGCTGCACCGCGCTTTTTCAGCGGGGCGATTCAACTGGGGCAGTTGATGCAAATTTCTAGCGCGTTTGGGCAAGTGCAAAATTCGTTAAGCTGGTTTGTAGACAGCTACAGCGGACTGGCCAGCTGGCGCGCCACGACTGACCGTTTGACCAGTTTTGACGAAAGCATGGCAAAGAGCGAAGCCTTGCTATCCACGCAAACCATGATTGATGTAGGTTCAAACAACTTGTCGACGAACGACTTAACGCTGTCGCTTCCCAACGGCAAAGTGCTGCTGGCACATGCGGCGCTTACGGCGAATGCAGGAGATGCTATTTTGCTCAATGGCCCATCGGGTAGCGGTAAATCGACGCTGTTCCGAGCTTTTGCAGGCATATGGCCATTCAGCAAAGGGCAAATTCAGATGCCGGCAAACGCCATGTTTATTCCGCAGCGACCTTACTTTCCAAACGGTTCATTGCGCGATGCACTGGCCTACCCAGAACCAGCCACCAAATATGACGATTCAGCGCTGCAAACAGCTTTGACCGATGCTTTGCTGCCGCAATTGGCAAACCGTTTAGACGACAAAGAAGCGTGGGGGCAAATGCTCTCAGGCGGTGAGCAGCAGCGCTTAGCCATTGCCCGCGTGCTGCTTAAAAAACCGCAATGGATATTTGCTGATGAAGCTACCAGCGCATTAGGTGTAGAGGCAGAAAATACCCTGTACAAACGACTCCTAGCCGTCGTATTACTTGCTAAAGGCGCTATCATATCTATAGCGCATAGACCTAGCGTAGCAGCGTTTCACAATACGACCTGGACGCTGGAAAAATCGTCTGCGGCAGATACTGAGACGGCCTATCTCGTCGCTATTGCACAGCCTTAGTTACCCAGCACTCACAACCCACCGTTCGTAGCCTTTTTTCCGCAAATCGCAAGCCGGGCATGTACCGCAGCCATAGCCCCAAGCGTGACGATGCTGACGGTCACCAAGGTAGCAAGTATGGGTATGTTCAATCACCAAATCAACTAGCTTTTGGCCGCCTAGAGAGTGCGTCAGCGCCCAAGTGTCGGCCTTGTCAATCCACATCAGCGGTGTTTCGATCAAAAACCGCTTATCCATACCCAGCGACAGTGCGAGTTGCATGGCTTTCATGGTGTCGTCGCGGCAATCTGGGTAACCAGAAAAGTCGGTTTCGCACACACCAGTGACCATCACTTGCAAATCACGCCGATACGCCAAGGCGGCAGCCAAGGTCAGAAACAGCAGGTTTCGGCCTGGGACAAAAGTGTTTGGCAGCCCCGAGCTTTCCATTTTGAAAGCCACATCACGCGTCAGCGAGGTTTCACTCACCTGCCCTAGGACGCCCAAATCCAACAGGTGGTCTTCACCCAGTTTGTGAGCCCACTGCGGAAATTGCAGCTTGATTTGCTCTAAAACACGCAAACGTGCCTCCAGCTCAACACTGTGCCGCTGGCGATAGTCAAACGCAATCGTCTCAACGCGTTCATACTTGCTCAAAGCAAGCGCTAAGCAAGTGGTGGAATCTTGACCGCCAGAAAATAAAACGAGGGCGCTGGTGTGCATAGGTTTGCAGAGCTTTTGAACAAATTGTGATTTTAAAACCCAATTTTAAACGCTCAACTACACTTGACTCCTATGAACCAACTGCCAAACGGACAGATTCAAACGCAAAGTCTGCAGCTGAAACTAAGCCGCTCTTCATCTGATTTTTTCAAAAGTCTGCTTTCGAGCACATTTCACAAGAACTTATAAATGTCAGCTTCAGAGACAAAGC
>JBEBJY010000115.1:0-4642 GCA_040079635.1 Burkholderiaceae bacterium
CTTGACCGCAAAGCGAGCTGCTTTACGGTCAGTTGCAACTATGCCAATTAATTTGAAAATGTCCATGATCTTGAAGATACAAGAGTCCAATTTCGATGTGGTGCGACCGTCCGCCGAATTGCAAATTGTCCTGAATTGGAATCTGACCCTAATTTCTTTGCCTCGGCTGTTAGAAGCTTCACTCGACCGCCAGCCCTCAAATGAAGGCTCCTTCTTTCGCCCAGCGGGGCGAGAGAAGGCGGGGGATGAGAGTGGGGGCAACAAGCCAGCTTGCGCAGCTGCAAAATGCTATAAATAAAATAGCTACTTAGGCAATAAATACGCCGGCTAGAGGCGTATTTTAGAGATAACTTTTGGCAAAGCGCCTTCCTATGTGATTCGACCCATCTACAAACGATAAGGCACACGAACCCCAGGCTCATCTTCTGCAAAATCTTTGGTGTTTCGCGTCACCAAAATACGCCCATGCACCTGCGCGGTTGCCCAAACAATGGCGTCGGACAATTTGATTTTGTGGGTTTTGCGAATCTCAACCGACCGGCTGGCAACGGGCGCATCTATCGGCAAGCTTTGAAAACTCGCCAAAAAACTGCGTGTGACTTGCTCGGTTTCAGGCGTTGTGCCTACCAAAACTTCCATCCAAGTGATGCTGCTGATGGCTTTGTCGTCTTTGCCGGTGTAGCGGTCAAGTTCTGTTTTGGCGGTGGGGATGCCGTTCAAGTAATCAATCAAGATGTTTGTGTCAAACAGCGCTTTCACCATTCTGCACGCGCCTGCTCTTGGAAGGTTAAGCCGTCGATATTGGGTTGTTTTGCTTTCCACAAGCCGAATGCATCAGCAGGTGCAAGCTTGTTCGTGCCGATATAAAACGAAATCGCCTGCCGAATAACCTCAGCACGAGACACCTTTTTTGCTTCGCAAATCACGGCTAAATCATCAATTTGATCGTCAGGAATATCGACTAATGTGCGCATGGTTTTCCTCAAATAGGCCAATAGGTGGTTTGATATACACATCATATATCAACCGAGACATCTATGCAAATAGACGATTGCATTGTTTTTAACCTCGGCTGGTAGAAACTTCACTCGACCGCAAGCCATCAAATGAAAGCTCCACTTTCACCCGGCGGTGTGAGAGGGGCTGGGGGTGAGCGGGGGAAACAAGCCAGTTAGCCTGAGACTATGGCAGCTGCAAAATACTATAAATAACATAGCAAGCTAGGCAATAAATACGTCAGATAGAGGCATATTTAAGCACCTAAGTCTGGGGCTGCAAAGGTGTCTTCTAGGTGACACTTAATCGACATTTAGACGATGACATCAGGCTTACATCAGGTGCAACCCTATGTTTAAAAAGCATATTCCCGTCTATAAACATGCTAGTTCAACTTCTCGGAAGCAGGATTTAGCGTGCAAGTTCTTCAATTGTTAATCAGCGGCATCGCGCAAGGATGCATTTACGGGCTGATTGCACTCGGTTTTGTGCTGATTTACAAAGCGACAGAAACGGTCAGCTTCGCGCAGGGCGAGCTGATGATGCTGGGCGCGTTTGGCGGGCTGGCTGGAATGACGTTTCTGGGCTTTCCGTATTGGTTGGCGGTGCTTAGCGCCATCGCCGGCATGGCCGTGTTTGGCATGCTGCTGGAGCGGGTGGTGATTCGGCCTATCTTGGGGCAACCGGCGTTTTCCATCGTGATGTTGACCATAGGTATCGGCTATGTGGCGCGCGGGCTGATCACCATGATCCCTGGCATTGGCACCGAAACCCATACGCTGCCCGTTCCGTACAAAGACCAAATCTGGAAGCTGGGTGGCTTGGTGTTGAACGTCGAGCAAATGGTGGTGATTGCTGCCACAGCGGTGTTATCCGCAGTGCTATTTACAGTGTTTAAATACAGCAAAATCGGCATTGCGATGCAAGCATCGTCGCAAAACCAATTGGCGGCGTATTACATGGGTATTCCGGTCAAACGCATCAATGGCTTAGTCTGGGGCTTGGCTGCGGCGGTGGCGGCGATTGCGGGTTTGCTGCTCGCGCCCATCACGTTTGTGCACGCCAATATGGGTTTCATTGGCCTCAAAGCCTTCCCCGCTGCGGTGGTGGGAGGTTTTGGCAGCCTGCCGGGTGCGATTGTGGGCGGGCTGATTATCGGAATTGTGGAGTCGTTCTCGGGCTTTTACTTGCCAGATGGCTTTAAAGATATTGCCGCATACATCGTCGTGTTGGTCATGCTGATGGTCAAGCCCAATGGTTTGTTTGGCGAGAAGCTGAGGAAGAAAGTCTGATATGCGCTTCATCTTCAAAACCGATTACGCGCAAGATATCAAGCTGGCCAAGCATGGCGGCCATGTTTTTTGGTATGGCTTGCTGATACTGCTCTTGATTGCCGCGCCTTGGATCATTGCTGAGTATTGGCTGGCGCAGCTCACGTTTATTTTGATATATGCCATCGCAGGGCTGGGGCTGATGTTGTTGGCGGGCTTTACCGGTCAGTTCTCGATGGGGCATGCGGCGTTTTTGGGTGTGGGCGCGTACACGCAGGCGGTGTTTACCAATATGGGCGTGCCGTTTCCTTTGGCCTTGGCGCTGGCGGGCACTTTGTCCGCAGCGGTGGGTGTCGTGGTGGGGTTGCCGGCGTTGCGGGTAAAGGGCATCTATTTAGGCATTGCGACTATTTCGTTCGGCTTCATCGTGGAAGAGGTGTTTGCGCGCTGGGAGTCGGTGACGGGCGGCAATTCGGGTATCCACATCAAAGCGCCGGACATTTTTGGCTGGAAACTCAGCTCGGGCATTGAGTTTTATCTGCTGTGTCTATTTATTACCGTGGTGGTGACGCTGGGGATTTTGAATCTGCTGCGCTCGTCCACAGGTAGGGCGTTTGTCGCCATTCGCGACTCTGAAATCTCAGCGCAGAGTATGGGCATCCACTTGGCGCGTTACAAAACGCTGTCGTTTTCAATTTCTGCAGCCTTGGCCGGTGTGGCCGGAGCTTTGTATGCGCACAAACTGCAGTTTATTTCGCCTGACCAGTTCAATATTTTGCAGTCGATTGACTTGCTGTTGCTGGTGGTGATTGGCGGGCTGGGTTCGGTGCATGGGGCGTTTTTAGGAGCAATTTTCTTGATCGCCATGCCGCAATTGATCTCGCTCAGCAAAGACTATTTGCCAGCGGTTATTGGGCAAGCGCCCGGCTTGCAGTCGGTGGTTTATGGCGCGGTACTGATTGCGTTTGTGATGTTTGAGCCGCTGGGGCTGTACGGACGCTGGTTGAAGATACGCACGTATCTGCAAACCTTCCCGTTCTACCGCAAAGGCATGTTCAAGCGGCAAAAATCGTTCCAAAAATCGGACAGGCTGAAATGACAAATCCTGTAACGAATACTGCTATGACTGATTTATTACTATCTGCAAAAAACCTGAGCGTGCGCTTTGGTGGTGTGCTGGCGGTCAACAACGTGAGTTTTGACGTCAAACAGGGCGAAGTTTTCACCTTGATCGGCCCCAACGGTGCGGGCAAAACGACGGTGTTTAACCTGATCAGCCGCATCTACACGCCCACCAGCGGCGAGATCACTTACTTAGGTAAAAAGCTGACCGACCAGGCACCGCACAACATCGCTGCACTTGGCATTGCGCGTACTTTTCAGAACATCGAACTGTTTGAACATGCCACAGTGATGCACAACCTGTTGATTGGCGGCCATACCCACAAAAAAACAGGCTTTTGGAGCGAGGTCTTCTTCACTCCGCAAACATTCAAAGCCGAGGTTGAAGCCCGTGAGAAGGCTGAAAAAATTATTGAGTTTCTGGATCTGCAGCACCACCGCGATTCGCTTGTTGCCGGTTTGCCCTACGGCGTACGCAAGGTGGTGGAAATGGGTCGCGCTTTGTGTACCGAGCCAAAATTACTGCTGCTGGACGAGCCTTCGTCCGGTTTGAACGTGGAAGAAACCGACGACATGGCGTTCTGGATTCAGGATATTAAAAACGAACTCGGCATCACCGTGCTGATGGTGGAGCATGACATGAGTTTGGTGTCCAAGGTGTCTGACCGCGTGGTGGCCATGAACCAAGGCGCGGTGCTGGCCATGGGTACGCCGCGTGAGGTGCAAAACGACCCTGGCGTGATTGAGGCGTATCTGGGCTCTATCGACGACGTGTCTTCTTTGAGGAGGGCGGCATGAGTCAATTGCCTGACAGCAATGCTATGGGAGCAGCATCGGCTGCCGACCAACCCATGCTCAAACTACTCAACGTCGAAAGCGCCTATGGGCCGATCAAGGCGATTCGGGGTGTGAGTTTGCAGGTCAAAAAAGGTGAAATCGGCACAGTGCTGGGTTCCAACGGGGCGGGCAAGACGACGATTTTGAAGACTATCTCTGGCATCATCGACCCGCGCAAGGGCACGATTGAGTTCAAGGGACAAAACATCACGGCGTGCGACCCAGCATTTATCGTGCAGCAGGGCTTGAGCCATGTGCCGGAAGGGCGAGAGGTGTTCCCACTGCTCAGTGTGCGCGACAACCTGCTGATGGGTGCGTACACCCGCAAAGACAGCGATGGTGTCGCCAAAGATATCGAGACGGTGTTTGGCTATTTCCCGATCTTGAAAGAACGCGCGGCACAAGATGCGGGTTTG
>JBEBJY010000116.1:0-4572 GCA_040079635.1 Burkholderiaceae bacterium
GGGTGGGAAGATGGTTACTGTGGTGACGGGAATTTCTTTGGCTGACAAGGACTTAGACGCGTTGGGCAAGCTTCTGAAGGCGGCTTGCGGGTCGGGCGGGACGGTTAAAGACGGAATTATTGAGGTGCAGGGCGATCATGTTGACCGCGTGGTCGCGCTGTTGGTGGCGCAGGGGTACAAGGCTAAGCGGGCGGGTGGCTAGCTAGGATTTTGGAAGGATATTGAGAAGTTTCATCAGGTCATATTCAGGTATATTGTGGGCATCTGATTGGAGATTCTCATGATTGCTAGGTTGCTTTTGTCTCTTGCCACGGTAGCTGCGTTGGGCGGCTGCGCGATTGCGCCCACACACCCTTCGCTCAAAACGGCGGCGCTGCCAGAGCTGATTCCGGTGCGGGATTTTGTAGCGGATCGGGAGTCTACGGGCGGGTATTCCTTCTCGCCAGACGGCAAAAAGTTGGCTTGGATGGGGACGGATGGCATCACGCCTGCGCTTTGGGTGAAAACTATCGCTCTGAATGACGCTAAAACCGACGCAAAAGCCTTCCACACCCGCGCCCGCTACTACCGCTGGTCGGCAGACAGCCAATATTTAGCGGTGGTGATGGACAGCGGCGGTGACGAAAACGCGCATATTTTCATGGGGCGCGTTGCGGGTGGCGATACCAAGTTGGTCGATGTGACACCGTTTGACAAAACCTCGTCACACATTTTGCGCGTCATTGACAAAGATCAGAACGGGGGCGCAGACATGGTCATCACCTCTAACCGCCGCGACAAAAAGCTGTTTGACGTTTACAAGCTGAACCTCGCCACAGGCAAGCTGGATGTGATGGCGACCAACCCTGGCAACGTGGGCTATTGGGGCGTTGACCGCACGGGGCAACTGCGCGCCCGCGTGGTGGTGGAGGGCGACAAAAGCCATTTGCAAGTGCCTGATTCAGCGACTGCACTCGGTTGGAAAACCACAGCGACGTGGAGCCGGTTTGACTCAGCATACGCCGTAGAGTTTGCAGACGATGGTAAATCAGCCTGGGCGTTGTCCAACCGTGGGCGCGACAAAATGGCTTTGGTCAAGGTTGCGCTTGCGACGGGTGCTGAAACCGTGGTGTACGAGGTGCCCGATGTCGATATTGACCGCGTACTCATCAGCCGCAAAACGCAGCAGCCACTCTTGGCCTACACCATGCCCAACTACCCGCAGCTTGAGGTGTATGACGCGGCGATGAAGCTGCAACTGCAAAACTTAGCTGCTGGCCAGCCCGCTTCTATAGCGGTGACCAGTATTGACGATGCTGAAAGCACCTACACCGTGTCTGTCGCCACATCACAAGGCAGTAAAAGTTACCTGATTACCGGCTCTGCTGCGCCGCAGCTGTTGGGCGAAAACAGCTTGAGCCGTCTGGCTGCGAATGTTGCATTGGCCACCTCAAAACCCATCAGTTTCACCGCCCGCGACGGCTTGCAAATTCATGGTTATTTGACGCTGCCAGAAGGCACGGCTGGCAAAAACCTGCCCATGGTGCTTTACGTGCACGGCGGCCCGTGGGCGCGTGACCGCTGGGGCAACGAGGGGCAGGGCAAAACCTCGCAAATGATGGCCAACCGTGGTTACGCCGTGCTGCAAGTCAACTACCGGGGCTCATCCGGTTATGGCCGCGCGTTTCAAGACAAAGCCATTGGCGAATTTGCCGGCAAAATGCACGACGATTTGATAGACGGCGTGAACTGGGCCGTTAAATCCGGCGTGGCTGACCCCGCTAAAGTCGCCATTTACGGCGGCAGCTACGGCGGCTATGCCGCGATGGTTGGTGCAACCTTCACGCCCGAGGTCTTTGCCTGCGCCGTCAATATCGTCGGCGTGACCAGCCTAGCCCGCGTCTTAGAAACCGCACCCCCGTATTGGGAGCTGGGTTTGCCATGGTGGTACCGCTTCGTCGGTGACCCCGCGAAACCAGCCGACCGCGCCATCATGGACGCCAAATCCCCCTTGTTCCACGCCGCCAAAGCCACCAAACCCATCCTCATCATGCACGGCGTTAACGACCCACGCGTCAAACTGGAGCAATCCGAGCTGATGGTCGCTGCGCTTAAAAAGGAAGGCAAACAAGTCGATTACCTCACCGTCAAAGGCGACGGCCACGGCAACTTCAAGTGGAACAACAACCTGACGCTTTTTCGTAAAACTGAAGACTTTTTAGCCAAATGCTTGGGTGGGCGCAGCAGTGGGTTTGACTATTACCAGCTGGGGGCTTGGGCTTTTTGAGGTTGTTTTAGTCTCTAAGTTTGCTATTGTTTTTATAGTTTCTTAATCAATAAATACGCCGGCTAGAGGCGTATTTTATGGGGGAAATTTACTTTTTAGATTTATCCTCAAGCGGAACGAAACCTATAGGTCGTTTGGGTGGCTCTGGTGGCGTCATCAGTTCTTTGAGTGCCTCAAAGACTTGCCTAAGTTGTACGCGTGTGGTTTGGCTGAAATTATCGTGTCTAGCGTCCAAAGCATCAGTTTTTTCCTCTAATTTCTTCAGTCGTTCTGCCAAATCTTTGTGCAAACCTGCTGCATCACGCAGGCGCACAAAAGCTCGCACGACATATATCCCCATTTCAACTGCTTGCGGTGATGCCAAAACATTGGCAATGGCTACAGCGCCGTATTCTGTGAATGCAAACGGCAAAGATTTGGAGAATTTGAGTTTACTGAGGTGGTCACAGTTTGTGACCACCTCAGATTTCTCGATATCAGTCAGCTGAAACATAAAGTCAGCAGGAAAACGCATAGCATTTCGTTTGACAGCTTGGTTCAAAGCTTTTGTAGGCACACCGTACAAAGCAGCCAAGTCCGCGTCCACCATCACCTTTTGACCACGAATGACCAAAATTTGATGTTCTATACGTGGCAACAACAAAATATCGGGATCTGTCATTTGAGATTACCTTGTACAGTGCTGTGGATGCTTCGTTAAGTTAATGGTTACTGACTGTACATACAGTTTTATATTTTCTTGATGTTTATTAAGTTAAAAAATTATGCTATTAATAATATAGCTGTTTAGGCAATAAATACGCTGGCTATAGCCATATTTAAGGAGTAAAAACAAGGTTTTCACCTCTGCGGCATATCCTTGGCGCTGTAGCCCAAGCTCACCGTTGCATCGGCCGGAATCGGCGGCATGGTGGCATCCCAAGCTTCCCACGCTGATCGCATCGCGGCTAGGCGTTCGGGTTGGTGGTTTCCTAGATTTGCACGTTCGCGTTCATCAGCGGGGATGTTGAACAGGTAGTCGTTGCCGTCCACGCGCAGGTATTTCCAGTCGCCGTCTCGCATCGCCCGCTGGCCACGGTGGTTCATGCGCCAGTGCAGGGGGCGGTGGAAGGTTTCAGTTGGTTTTTTGAGGACGTTTAAGACGGAGATGCCATCTAGCGGGTAGTCAGCATCGGCTTTGACGCCTGCCGCATCCAACATCGTTGCCGACCAATCCATGGTCAAACAAGCTTGGGTGCTGACGCCGCCGGAGGCGATAGCTGCCGGCCAGTGGGCTATCCACGGCACGCGGATGCCGCCTTCGGTCAAATCCATCTTGCCGCCCACCAGCGGCCAGCTGTCAGAGAAGCGCTCGCCGCCGTTGTCACTGGTGAAGACGACCAAAGTGTTGTCCGCCAAACCCTGCGCTTTGAGGCTGTCCATGATCTTGCCAATGCCTTCGTCCATGTGGTGGATCATGCGCTGGTAGGTGTGTATGTTGCCGCCGTGCAGGTGGAAGAGGTTGTTTTTAACCTCTTGCGCCAGCGCTTCATCATCCCGCGTTTCCCACGGCCAATGCGGGGCGGTGTAGTGGACGCTGAGGAAAAAGGGCTTGCCAGTTTGCGCGTCTGCAGCCATGCGTTCAATGTAATCAACCGAACGGTTAGTTATCAAATCGGTTAAATAACCTTCTTCAGCGCGTTCGGTTTCGCCGAACCACAGGTCGTGCACACCCGTTCCTGCGCAGTGGGTGAAGTAATCCACACCACCCGCCATCGGACCAAAAAACTCGTCGTAACCCGAACGCAGCGGGCCAAACGCCGGCGGGTAGCCCAAATGCCATTTGCCCATCAATGCGGTGTTGTAGCCGCTTTTTTGTAGCAGCGATGGTAGCGTGGGGTGCTCAGGCGGTAAACCTAGTACCGTGCTGGTGCGCGCTTTGCTGTTGATAGGCTCTTCCGCCGCGCCGCGCAAGCGGTATTGGTAACGCGCCGTCATCAGCGCGAAACGGGTGGGTGAGCACACGGGGGAATTGCTGTAGCCCTGCGTGAACTTGATGCCATCGGCGGCGAGCTGGTCTAAAACGGGTGAGACTTTGCCAAATTTGGCGTCTCTGCCGCCGTAGCAGCCTAAATCGGCAAAGCCGAGGTCGTCAGCGACGATGAAGATGATGTTAGGGCGACGCATGCGTACGATCTAACCATCAATCCAGTGAAATACCTGTCGCTTTGATGGGCTTTTCCCAGCGGGCGTAGTCTGCACGGTGAATAGCTGCCAAGCCTTGTGAAGTTGTAGCGGTTACGTCGTAACCCAGCTTGTCTAATTTC
>JBEBJY010000117.1:0-4524 GCA_040079635.1 Burkholderiaceae bacterium
TATAGCTACTTAGGCAATAAACACGCCGGCTATAGGCATATTTTACCATTAAAAAACGATTTAAGCAGCGCCTTCCCGCTCAAACGTCACCACATGGTCCACCTCAGCCCGTATGCCTATCCATTCGCCCAAATGGTGGTCATGGTGGCTGGGGACGTGGGCTACTACGGTTTCGCCGGTTTTTAGTTTTAGGGTGTAGAGGAATTCTGAGCCGCGAAAGGCTTTGCGGACGATTTGGGCTTTGACTGGGGCGTCGTCGTCGTGGACGATGTCGTCTGCGCGTAGCAGCACGTCGCATTCACCGTTGGGGTAGGCGCTGGGCAGGGGGCATTCGTCCATGTCGATCAAATCACCCAAGGCGGTGTGCACCAGCACGTTTTGGATATCTGCACTGTCAGCGGCGCTGCTGGCAGCGTTCTCAAGTGGGGTGCAGCGGTCGCAGATGGTGGCGGGTAAAAACACGCCGTGGCCTATGAAATCGGCTACAAACCGGGTGGCTGGGCGGTGGTAAAGGGCGTAGGCATCGGCCCACTGGTGCAGTTTGCCTTCATGCATCACGCCAATCACGTCGCCAATGGCAAAGGCTTCGAGCTGGTCGTGGGTGACAAACAGCGCGGTGGCATTGGCCTTTTTCAGGATGGCACGCAGCTCGTGGGCTAGGCGCTCGCGCAGGTCAACGTCGAGGTTAGAAAACGGCTCGTCAAGCAACAAAAGCTGCGGCTTGGGCGCTAGGGCGCGGGCGAGGGCGACGCGCTGCTGCTGGCCGCCTGAGAGCTCGTGCGGGTAACGTTTGCCAGCGTCGGGCAAATCAACCAAGTTCAGCACTTCGGCCACACGCGCCGTGCGTTCGGATTTGGGTAAATGATGTATCCCAAAAGCCACGTTAGCAGCCACATCTAGGTGGGGAAACAGCGCGTAATCTTGAAACACCATGCCGATGCGGCGAGATTCGGCGGGGACGAAGGTGTTGACACTGCTGACCAAGGCTTTTGCAAGCTTGATTTCACCCGCGCTGGCACGTTCTAAACCCGCCACAGCCCGCAACAGCGTGGTTTTGCCGCAGCCAGAGGGACCAATCAAGACGCCAATATCGCCTGCACGCAGGCCAAAAGACACACCTGCCACGGCGGCTGTGGGACGGTTGGGGTACTGAACCTGGAGTTGGGAAACCTCTAAATACATAGCAGACATTGTAGGGCGTAAGTCGTTTGAAGCTGCGCAAATGCGTACAATTCTCATTTACCGCATTTAGATTTATGTCTTTAACCATCACCCCACCAGCCCAATCGCCTGACAAACTGACAGTCAGTGCAGGTACGCCACGACCTTTGAGGTTTGTGTTGAGCGTGTTTCTGTGCCTCCTTGCAGGTGTCTTGCTGTTGCCCATTTTGGCGGTGCTGGCCTCAACCTTGCAGTGGAACAGCGAATCTGCCCAAATTTTGCGTGAAATGAGTAGCACCGTGCTACCCGATTACGCGTTGACCACGCTGCTGCTGTGCGTCGCGGTGGCTGTAGGCGTGGCGGTGGTGGGGATGGCGACGGCTGCCGCGGTCACGTTGTTTGACTTTGCAGGGCGCAAAACCTTTGAATGGGCACTTTTGCTGCCCATCGCCATGCCAGCCTATGTAGTGGCGTATGCCTACACCGACTTTTTGCAATTCAGCGGGCCGTTGCAAACAGTAATCAGAACGACATTGGGTGTGGAAGGCCGCGTGTTCCCCGAAGTGCGCAGCTTGGGCGGCGCGGCTTGGGTGTTCACGTTTTGCTTGTACCCCTATGTTTACCTGCTGGCACGCACCGCGCTGGCAGACCGCGCCACGCATTTGATGGACGCCGCCCGCCTGCTGGGCGCACCCATGCGCAGGCGCGTGCGCGAGATTGCGTTGCCACTGGCTCGCCCCGCTGTGGCGGCTGGCGTGGCGCTGGCTTTGATGGAAACGCTGGCTGATTTTGGCGTATCCAGCTACTTTGGCATCCAAACCTTCACGGCTGGCATTTACAAAGCCTGGCTGGTGCTGGACAACCGCATCGCCGCTGCGCAGCTGGCCACATTGCTGCTGCTGGTTGTGGTGGTGCTGCTGAAATTTGAGCACAAAGCGCAAAAGAAAATGCGGTTTTCATCTACCAAGAGCGGCAATACAGGTGGTGCGCCTGTCAAATCGAGCGCTGAAGTCGCCAAGTTATCAGGAAAGCGCTTGGTTTTGGCGTGGTTTGTATGCGCAGTGCCAGTGTTGATGGGGTTCGTTTTGCCGCTGCTGTTCATGCTGCGGCCATTTTTAGCGTCTCTGCAGTCGTCTGACGCACCACCGCCGTGGGAGCAGTTTGGGCAGTGGGCGGCAAATAGTTTGATGTTGGGTGGCATCAGCGCGGTGATGGCGGTTGGGTTGGCTTTGGTATTGGCGTTTGCGGTGCGCACCCGGCCTGACCCTTTGACTCGTGGCGTAGCGCAACTGGCAGGCGTAGGTTACGCCATTCCGGGTGCGGTCATCGTGGTGGGGTTGTTGATTCCTGTCGGTTGGATACAGCTAAAACTGCCACAAGCCGGCGTAGGATATTGGCTTACTGCTACTATTTTAGGAGTTGTTTGGGCATATCTTGTGCGCTTTACAGGCGTGGCGCTGCAGTCGGTGCAAAGCGGTTATGCCAAAATCCCCACCAGTTTTGACGAATCTGCCCGCATGCTGGGTGTGAGCGGCTTAGGTTTGATGAGGCGCGTGCACGCGCCGCTGCTCAAGCGTTCTACCGCAGCTGCGGCGCTGTTGGTGTTTGTTGATGTGATGAAAGAGCTGCCCGCCACGCTGGTGCTGCGTCCGTTCAATTCTGACACTTTGGCCGTCGTCGCCTACCAATTGGCGCGAGACGAGCGCTTGGGCGAGGCGGCGTTGCCGTCGCTCGCGCTGGTTTTGGTGGGCTTGCTGCCTGTGATGATGCTGAGTCGTACTTTGCGGTCTAGGTAATTCCGTCCTTAAACTAGTCTTAACCTGGTTTAAGCCTAGCGTTTTCCTGAATGGTGCAATCCCTCACCTTGGGCTACCGTATCAGCTATGAATGCTGCTACAAACGATAACATCGACAAGCCACAGGACAAAACAGCAGATGGCTATGTGCCCTACGTGCCACCCGCGTCAGACGCGCCAACTAAGGCAATCGTCAATCTCAGCTTTGCAGACCCGTTTAGCTGGCTAGCCAAAGGCTGGCGCGACATGATGGCTTCTAAGGGCATTGCCGCGTTTTACGGCGTCTGTTTTTGGCTGATGGCACTGGTGCTGGGCATTGTTTTTCGCAACAAACCCGAATACGCCATGTCCATCGCGTCAGGCTGCCTGTTGGTCGGGCCATTTTTAGCCATGGGGCTGTACGAGGCCAGTCGCCGGCTGGGGTTGGGTTTAACGCCAGAGCTAGGTTCGTCACTGGTGTGTTGGGACAAACATATCCGCAGCATGGGCATGTTGGTGTTGGTGTTGATTGTGCTGGAGCTGCTGTGGGGCAGGGCGTCTTTGGTGGTGTTTGCCGTGTTTTTCAATACGGGTATGCCGTCCACCACGGGCGTGATTCAAGCTATTTTTAACCTGCAAAACTGGGAGTTTTTAGCGGTTTATTTGCTGGTGGGCGGGTTTTTCGCAGCGCTGGTTTTCGCCATCTCCGTCGTCTCCATCCCCATGATTTTGGACCGCGATACCGACGCCATCTCAGCCGCCATCACCAGTCTGCAAGTGGTGTTTAGCAATGTTTTGGTGATGTTGCTGTGGGGGGTATTGGTTTCATCCTTGGTCGCTTTGGCACTGGTTCCTTATGGTGTGGGGCTGCTGTTGATCGGCCCTTGGCTGGGCTACGCCAGCTGGCACGCTTACAAAGGATCAGTGCGTTGGCTATAAATAATATAGCTGTTCAGGCAATAAATACGTTGGCTAGAGCCAATTTTCATCTCAATTTTATCGATAAATGATATTCACCGGCAAGCTGTCAGCTGGCTTGTTATAGTTCATACTCCAAACTTAATATTCTTGACAATTGAGAGTTCGTATTGACACAAATCGTCCCCCAACCAGAAAATCTGGCCAAACTCGTCTTTTTAATCCGTGGTGAAAAGGTATTGCTGGATGCCGATCTGGCTATGCTCTACGGCGTAGATACAGGCGCTTTAAACCGTGCAGTGAAGCGCAATATTGAGCGATTTCCAGACGACTTCATGTTGCGACTGACCTCCGAAGAATGGGAGGACTTGAAATGCCAAATTGGCATCTCAAGTTCGCCTAGCACCTCAGCTAAGGTCAAAAAGCTTGGAAATATCAAGTCACAAATTGTGACCGCAACCGTACACGGTGGCCGTCGCGCTATTCCTTACGCCTTCACCGAACAAGGCATCGCCATGCTCTCCAGCGTACTGCGCTCCCAACGGGCGGTCGAGGTCAACATCGCCATCATGCGTACATTTGTGCAGTTGCGTCGCCTGATGGACTCCAACCGCGACTTAGCCCGCCGTATAGAGGCCATGGAAACCCGCTACGACGAGCAGTTTTCACA
>JBEBJY010000118.1:0-4453 GCA_040079635.1 Burkholderiaceae bacterium
CGCCGCCACCCGCATGACCCGTCCGACCCGAACCACACGTTCTACTTTTCCATTGACGAGAAGCATGTGATTGACGGCAAAGTGAACGGCAATTCCGCCCGCTGGATCAACCACTCTTGCGACCCTAGCTGCGAAGCGGACGAACAAAATGGCCGCGTTTTCATCAAAGCGCTACGCAATATCAAGGCGGGTGAAGAGCTGAATTACGACTACGGCTTGGTGATAGACGAGCGCTACACCCCTAAACTTAAAGCCCAATACCCGTGCTGGTGCGGTGCAAAAACTTGTCGCGGCACGCTACTTGCACCCAAAGGGCGTAAGTAAATCCACCTCTAGCAAAGCACGATGAAGGCCACCACGCAACCTGTTAAATGGCCTGCTGAGGCGATTTGGGAGCAAATTGCGCCGATGTTGCCCCATTTCACGGTCGAAGTTCTGCCAGAAATTGATTCGACCAATACGGAGCTGATGCGTCGAGCCAAAGCGGGGCAAATTGAGCCAATTTTGTTAGTGGCAGAGAAGCAAACGGCTGGACGCGGGCGTTTGGGGCGTGAATGGCATGCACTTGCCGAACGTACTGAAGCACTGCCGGCATTAACATTTTCGTTAGGTTTGCCGCTGTCACCTCTCAATTGGTCGGGCTTGTCATTGGCTGTAGGTTTGAGCATTGCCACCAGTATGCATGCTGACATCGGGCTCAAATGGCCAAATGATTTATGGCTGAACGACCGAAAATTGGCCGGCATCTTGATTGAAACTTGTGCCGTGGTAAATCTTGTTGAAAACCAGCGATATGTGGTGATTGGCGTTGGTATCAACATCACCAAGCCACAAATTGCCCAAGACATGGATCAAGCTTTGCCAGGGCTGCAATTACGCAGACCGCCAGCTTGGCTGCAAGAATTGATGCCCAATATCGATGCGCCTGAAGCATTACTGCGCATAGCACCCGATTTGGTCAAAACACTGTTGATTTTTACTGAACAAGGTTTCGCGCCTTTTCAAACGCGTTTCCACCAACGTGATGTATTGCGCGATCGGCAAATCAACGTCGACGACAACCAGATCGACGTGAACAATAAAATTTCAGGTATTGCACTTGGCGTCAACTGCAGCGGCGAGCTAGAGATTCAGACGGCGCAAGGTAAAAAAACCATCAACAGCTCCGAAGTGAGCATCAACCCCTTCAAAACTTTACTGCTCTAAAAATTGCATGCTGCGCTTATTTGCATTACTTTTACTGGTCGCTAACGGTTTATTTTTTGCCTGGTCCAATGGCTATCTCAGCTCATGGGGATTTGCTTCCGCGTCCAAAAATGAATCATTTCGGTTAAATGAACAAATCGAACCAGATCGCATTGTGATCAAACAAAAAGAGGCGCCTCTCCCACCAACAGCCGCGAACAAATTACCTGTGCCAGCGCCGACGCCTGCCCCTACAGCAACCCCAGCAGCTCCTGCGTCTATACCAACGCTACCGGCGCTACCAACGCCTGTTACAACGACAACTCAAGCCCCACCCCCTGCGACAACAACTTGCTTGACGGCTGGCGCTTTTAATGACCGACAAAGCACCGCTTTAATGCAAGTATTGAGCACCAAGTTGCCCGACCTGCGCTGGCGCTTTGACACGGTTACAGTGCCCGCCCGTTGGATTGTTTACATGGGGAAATACCCCAGCAACGCTGCGCGCGAGCTCAAAAAATCACAACTTGATCAAATCAAAGTGCGCTATGAGGTTTTGACCGAAGGGAATTTAGAGCCTGGCTTGTCTTTGGGGAGCCACGCAACGCAAGCGGCTGCCAACCTGTCGCTGCAACAGTTGTTCAAACAAGGGGTGCGTACGGCGCGTGTGTTGCAAGAATCGCCCGAGCAAAAAGGGCAAACTTTGGTTGTGCCCGCCGTCGACGACATCAATCGTTCAAAATTAAATGCAGTGTACGCAACGATAGCGACGCAACTTGCGAATAAACCATTGCAAACTTGCAAAATCTAAAGTTTTAAGCTCGAACTGAAAGTTTAAAGCGCAGGGTAAACAACGCACCAGCGGGTGTTTTACCTGGGTGAGCCTCTTCAACCGTCAATACAGCTAGGTGCTTTTGTGCTATTTCTTGAACGATGGCCAAACCCAAACCAGAGCCGTCGGTGTTGGTACCCAGCACGCGGTAAAAAGGTTGCATCACCAGCTCGCGCTCAGCTTCTGGAATGCCAGGACCGGTGTCTTCCACTTGCAAAAACACGGCTTTTGCAATGCCGTCAGAGGTGACGCGTACCGTGACTATGCCTGGATGCTCGGCACTTGATGGGGTGTAATTCAGCGCGTTGTCTACCAAATTACGAATCATTTCTTTCATCAACGTAGGGTTGGCCTGCACCACGGCGCTGGCATCGCCCACAAGCAAGCCCTCATACCCTAGGTCGATGCGTTTTTCCATCGCACGAGGAATGGCGTCTTGCACCACATCGCGCGTGAGCGCCACCAAATCGCAGGCTTGCAAAGTCATCACATTGCCGCCACCTTCCGCACGCGCCAAAGCCAGCAACTGGTTCACCGTGTGGGTGGCACGAATGCTAGAGCGGCCAATTTGCTGCAAAGAGAGCTTTAAATCTTCTGCGCTGCCACTTTGCCGCAACGCCAAATCCGCCTGCATACGCAAACCTGCCAAAGGTGTTTTCAATTGGTGCGCCGCATCTGCCAAAAAGCGCTTTTGCGCCGCCATCGAATCTTTCAAACGCGTCAGCAAACCATTGACGGATGAAACCAGTGGCACAACTTCTTGCGGCACAGAGGTTTCGTCCAAAGGACTCAAATCGTCTGACTTACGCGCCCGTATCCGAGCTTCTAACTGGTTCAACGGCCGCGTACCACGCACCAAAGCTAGCCACACCAACAGCACAGCCAGTGGCAGAATAACGAATTGCGGCAGCATCACACCTTTGATAATTTCTGTAGCAAGTACTGACCGTTTTTCACGGGTTTCAGCGACCTGCACCAAAGCATCCCTAGCGCCAGGCACATCAGACTGAATCCAAATGGCGGCGACGCGAACGGGTAGGCCACGAATTTCCTCATCGCGTAGCTTCACCTCCCACGCGGAAGATTTGATGTTTTCGGGTGGCGCGGGTACTTCTTTTTCACCACTGAGCAGCTCACCCCGCAAGCCCAGCACTTGGTAGTAAATTTGGTCGGAATCATCGGCTCGCAGCAACTCTCTGGCAGGTTGCGGCAAGTTAAATTGCGCCTGTCCGTTTTTCACAACCACCAGCTGCGCCAAGGCTTGCACGTTGTATTCCAAGGCACGGTCAAACGGTTTATCGGCGATGTTTTGCGCCACCAACCAAGTTAGCGCCAAGCTGGCCGGCCACAGCAGCAACAGCGGTGTCAGCATCCAATCTAAGATTTCCCCGAAGAGCGAACGCTGCTCTCGCCTAAAAATCCCACTAGGGCTTGGTTTTTTTGTCACAGGCAAGGTATTTGACGCTGGTATTTCGCTGTCGTTCGCTGTCGTTCACGACCATTTTAAGGCGCTATTTTTTCTAGACAATAACCCAAGCCGCGCACGGTAGCGATGCGAATCGGGTCTTTTTCGATCTTTTTACGCAGACGATGAATGTAGACTTCGATGGCGTTGTTGCTCACTTCTTCACCCCATTCGCACAGGCGCTCAACCAACTGGTCTTTGCTGACCAAACGGCCACTGCGCTGCAACAGCACTTCTAGCAAACCCAGTTCGCGAGCGGACAGTTCAATCATTTTCCCGTCAATGGTGGCCACTCGCCCTGCTTGGTCGTACTCCAGCGGGCCGTGTTTGATGGTGCTAATCGCACCACCCATGCCACGGCGCGTCAAAGCACGAACCCGCGCCTCTAGCTCTTGCAAACTAAACGGCTTGGCCATGTAATCGTCCGCCCCAAAATCTAGCCCTTTGACGCGCTCTTCCACGCTGTCAGCCGCCGTCAAAATCAGCACCGCCAGCTTTGAGCCACGGGCACGCAGACGTTTTAGTACTTCTAGGCCGTGCATTTTAGGCAAACCCAAGTCCAAAATCAGCA
The DNA here is from genome assembly GCA_040079635.1 of Burkholderiaceae bacterium. Classification (GTDB taxonomy): domain Bacteria; phylum Pseudomonadota; class Gammaproteobacteria; order Burkholderiales; family Burkholderiaceae_C; genus Aalborgiella. Next base: position 4,054 of record JBEBJY010000118.1, read on the forward strand.
AGTCAAACTCGGTATTCGTCATCAACGCGGCATCGGCTTGCGAGCCGTCGGGCACGTGATCCACAGCTGCGCCAGAGCTGCGCAACGTGCGAAGTAGTCCGTCAGCTAATACTTGGTCGTCTTCGGCAATTAGAATTCGCATGGTTGTCTCCTGCATGGTTTTCATCGATTTTAGGCTTTTCCAATAGGCAACCGTCAAAACTGGCAAGGAAGCTATTTCACCAAGTTACTCAACAAAGTTATTGCACAATAGACCCGTGCTAAACGTCTTGCAAATCACCTTCCCCTTTTTCGCCCTTGTCTTATGCGGCTACATCGCTGCTCGCAAAGGCATTCTTCCCCATGCCGCTATACCCGGGCTGAACAGTTTTGTGCTGTTTTTCGCCTTGCCATGCATGCT
>JBEBJY010000119.1:0-4325 GCA_040079635.1 Burkholderiaceae bacterium
TTCTAAGTGTTTTCCCTATTAAAAACAACGGTTTTCGACAGCCAAACGACAGCCAAGCGCGGCATCATTTGAAGGTTAGGCAATCCTACCATTCGGTATCAACTAACTGAACTTATTGTCTTTATTAAATCAGGAGTCAACCATGCGTCGCGATACATTTCTCAAATCTTTAGCTGCTTTGGCAGCTGCTGGTGCTTTGCCATTGACGGCACAAGCCGCTAGCAACATCAAAATGATGATTCCCGCTAACCCAGGCGGTGGTTGGGACACCACAGGTCGCGCACTTGGCAAAGCCATGATGGATGCTAAAGCGGCTGATACCGTGCAGTACGATAACAAAGGTGGCGCTGCTGGCGTCATCGGTTTGGCGCAATTCGTTAATGCCAGCAAAGGTGATGCAAATTCTTTGATCATGATGGGTGCGGTCATGTTGGGCGGCATCATCACTGGAAAACCGCAAGTGGGCTTGGACAAAGTGACGCCCATCGCGCGTTTGACAAGCGAGTACAACGTGTTTGTGGTACCTGCCAATTCACCGTTCAAAAGCATGAAGGATGTGGTCGAGCAAATGAAGAAAGACCCAGGCAGCGTGACATGGGGCGGAGGCTCAAAAGGTTCAACCGAGCATATTTCTGCATCCATGTTGGCTGGCAAAGTGGGCGTTGACCCTAAGAAAGTTAATTACGTGGCTTTCCGTGGCGGCGGTGAGGCTATTGCCGCGATTTTGGGCGGCAACGTCAAAGTTGGCGGCAGTGGCTACAGCGAATTTGCAGAATACATCACCGCTGGAAAAATGCGCGCCATTGGCGTGACGTCAGAAAAGCGTTTGCCTGGCATCAATGTGCCGACCATGAAAGAACAAGGCTACGACGTCGTGTTGGGCAACTGGCGCGGTATTTACGGTGCGCCAGGCATAACAGCCGAACAGCGTACTGCGTTGACAGATATTGTGGTGAAAGCTACCAAATCCAAAGCATGGGCCGAATCACTTGAGAAAAACAACTGGACGCCAGCATTGATGACTGGGAAAGCGTTTGACGACTTTGTGGACAACGAATTCGCAACTTTGCGCGGAACCATGCACTTAGCTGGAATGCTGTAATGACGAGCACCAATACACCCGCAACTACACAAACTGGCGGTCAATTATGGGTAGGCTGCGGTGTATTGGCTGTAGGCATTTTGATGGCAGCAGGCGCTGCCATGATCCCTGCTGAAGCCGGTTATTCTGGTGTGGGCCCTAACTTTTTACCGATGCTGGTATCTATCGTGCTGCTTGTTTGTGGCGCATGGATCATTTGGGAAGCACGTAGCGGCGGTTTTCGCAACATGGAAGCTCCAAATGGCGCTGGCACTGGGTTTTGGTCAGGTTTTGCGTGGATGTCGGCGGGATTACTGGCCAATGCGGCGCTGATCACAACGATTGGCTTCATTTTGAGCTGTACCTTGTGCTTTGCATTGGCGGTGCGCGGCTTGCGTACGGCAGAGCTTGAAGAAATTGGTTCTTTCAATGGAAAGCAATTTTTCAAAGATTTGCTGATTGGTTTTGCCATTGCAGCGCCGGTTTATTGGATGTTTACCAAGCTTTTGGCTATTAATTTGCCAGGTTTAACTTCAACAGGGTGGATTTGATGGAAGTTTGGAACCAGCTGATGCTGGGGTTTGCAACAGCTGCAACCCCGATTAATTTGTTGTGGTGTTTGATTGGTTGCGCCGTTGGCACAGCCGTGGGCGTGTTGCCAGGCATTGGGCCAGCGGTTGCTGTGGCAATGCTGTTGCCTATTACCACCAAAGTAGACGCTACCGCGTCGATGATTTTCTTTTCCGGCATTTATTACGGTGCGATGTATGGTGGCTCAACCACTTCTATTTTGCTGAACACGCCGGGTGAAACTGGCAGCATGGTGACGGCCATGGAAGGCAATAAAATGGCCAAGAGCGGCCGCGCAGGTGCTGCTTTGGCGACTGCAGCCATCGGCTCCTTTGTTGCCGGCACGATTGCCACCGTGTTGGTCACATTGTTTGCCCCCATGTTGGCAAACTTTGCAGTACGTTTAGGACCACCGGAATATTTCATGTTGATGTTGCTTGCCTTTACGACCGTTAGCGCGGTGTTGGGCAAAAGCACACTGCGTGGTATGGTGGCGTTGTTCATCGGTTTGGCCGTTGGCTTGATCGGCATGGATCAAATTTCGGGCCAAGCCCGTTACACCGGTGGCGTATCTGAGCTGCTAGATGGCATCGAAATCGTCTTGGTCGCGGTTGGTTTATTTGCGGTGGCAGAGGCTTTGTATGCGGTGCTTTACGAAGGTAAAACCGCTGAATCTCAAAACAAATTGAGCAGCGTGCACATGAGCAAAAGCGATTGGAAAAAATCTGTTCCAGCATGGCTACGCGGTACAGCCATTGGCTTTCCGTTTGGCACTATTCCCGCTGGCGGTACTGAGATTCCGACTTTTTTGAGCTATGCCACAGAGAAAAAATTAGCAGTCGATAAAAGCGACTTCGGTACCAAAGGTGCGATTCAAGGCGTGGCGGGTCCTGAAGCGGCGAACAACGCTGCCGTTACCGCAACGCTGATTCCGCTTTTGACACTCGGCATTCCAACCTCCAATACCGCTGCGATTTTGCTGGGTGCTTTCCAAAGCTATGGCATTCAGCCTGGGCCACAGTTGTTTCAAACTTCAGGCGCACTTGTTTGGGCTTTGATTGCATCGCTGTACATTGGTAACGTGATGCTGCTCGTGCTCAACTTGCCGCTGGTTGGTATGTGGGTCAAGCTTCTCAAAATTCCAAAACCTTACTTGTATGCTGGCATTTTGATTTTTGCCACCGTAGGTGTCTATGGCATGCGCCAAAGCGCGTTTGATTTGGTCTTGCTCTACATCATCGGTGTACTTGGTGTCGTGATGCGTCGTTTTGACTTCCCTACAGCCCCAGTAGTGGTCGGCATGATTTTGGGGCCTTTGGCAGAGGCGCAATTGCGTAACGCGCTATCGATTGGTGAAGGCAAATGGTCGGTGTTTTTAGAGCGCCCCATGTCCTTGACCTTGATCGTTGTCGTTTTGGCTGTGCTGGTCTTGCCACGCGCTGCTAAATACTGGTCGAATCGACGCGCTGTTTAATCATTAGCCAAATAAAAATAGCCTGCTTAGAGCTAAACTAGCAGTCTATGTCGACCTACAAATTTGAAGTTTCCGTAACTTCGCAATACATTGCTGAGCAGTCAGACCCTGAAGAACACAGCTACGCTTTCGCCTACACCATCACGGTGAACAACACAGGCACGGTGGCAGCGCAGCTGATTTCACGCCATTGGGTCATTGTTGACGCTTCAGGTCATACCGAAGAGGTCAAAGGCTTGGGCGTGGTGGGGCATCAGCCTCTCCTAAAGCCCGGTGAGTCATTTCAGTACAGCAGCGGTTGCAGGCTTCGTACAGCTTCTGGCACCATGCACGGCAGCTACTTTTGTGTGGCTGAAGATGGTGAACGGTTCGAAGCAACTGTGTCGCTGTTCGTGCTAGAGGCGGACACCCCTGGCGCACGGGTTCTGCACTGAGAACAGACGAAACTTTTTAAGTTTCTTTCTCGTTAAACAACTCAGCGCTGTTTTTAGGCGGTAGCACCCCTAAGTGTCGGTACGCCGCCAGCGTGGCAATACGTCCGCGTGGTGTGCGCTGCAGGTAGCCTTGCTGAATCAAATACGGCTCAATCACGTCTTCAATCGTGTCCCGCTCCTCGCCAATGCTGGCGGCAATATTGTCCAACCCGACCGGCCCGCCATCGAATCGGTGAATCACCGCTTCGAGCATCTTACGGTCCATGATGTCCAAGCCCTGCGGATCCACATCTAGCATGGCGAGTGCTTTGTTGGCGATATCTAGCGTGATGCGCCCTTTGCCCTTCACATCGGCATAGTCGCGCACGCGGCGCAGCAGGCGGTTGGCAATACGCGGTGTGCCGCGCGAGCGTCTTGCAATCTCAAAACCGCCCTCTTCGTCTGCAGGGACGTTGAGCAATGCCGCACTGCGTTTGACAATCTTTGCCAGCTCCTGCGACGTATAAAACTCCAGCCGCGAAACAATGCCAAAGCGGTCACGCAGCGGGTTCGTCAGCATGCCCGCGCGCGTGGTTGCTCCTACCAGTGTGAAAGGCTGTAAATCTAGCTTGATTGAGCGTGCCGATGGCCCTTCGCCAATCATGATATCGATTTGAAAGTCTTCCAGCGCGGGGTACAAAATCTCTTCCACCACAGGGCTGAGGCGGTGAATTTCGTCGATGAACAGCACATCGTTCTTTTCCAAATTGGTCAGCAGCGCTGCCAA
>JBEBJY010000120.1:0-4232 GCA_040079635.1 Burkholderiaceae bacterium
AGCAACTGACTGGGTCGAAGACTTTATGTTGCGTACGCAAACACCAGCTGTGTATGACGGCTGGGTTGACAACAGCATCAAGTTCAACGACAAGCGTGTTGTTGAAGCTATCGAAGCCTACGGTGCATTTGCGAAGAATGACGCTTATGTTGATGGCGGCGCTAAAGCTGTTGCAACTGTGAGTTTCAAAGACAGCCCTAAAGGCATGTTTGGTTCACCTCCAAAGTGCTACATGCACCGTCAAGCCAGCTTTATCCCAGCTTTCTTCCCAGAAGGCAAGGCAGACGAAGCTGACTTCTTCTACTTCCCATCTTATGCTGGCAAGAAATTGGGCAACCCAGTATTGGGTGGCGGTACGATCATGACGATCACCAAAGACAGCAAAGGTTCACGTGCGTTCATGGAGTTCTTGCAACATCCACAAGCGCATGAGACTTGGATGGCTGAAGGTGGCTTCTTGACACCGCACAAAGGTGCTGACATCAACAAATACAAAAACAAAGCTTTGAAGAAACAAGGCGAAATTTTGTTGGGCGCAACTACCTTCCGTTTCGACGGCTCTGACTTGATGCCTGGCGCTATCGGCGCTGGTAGTTTCTGGAAAGGCATGGTTAACTACTCTGGCGGCCAATCAGCACAACAAGTTGCTGACGAAATCCAAAAGAGCTGGGATGCTATTAAGAAGTAAGCAAGATAAATCCTAGACTGCTTTGCGTAAAAGCGCTTAGGACACGTGCCCAGCAGTTATTGAAACTGTTGGGCATATTTGAAATTTAGATATTTAAAAAGCTGAACAGTATGATTGAACAAATCGGACAAACTTTATTGGCAGTTGTGGTCAGCATAGCGTTTTGTTTGCTGTATTTTGCGGGCTCAAATTTTGTCATCGATAAGATGATTCATTTGCCAGTCGCATCCAAATCTAAGCTTGAAACTTTTCAAGCCAATATCCGTCCATGGGCATTTTTAGCACCTGCGCTGTTGCTGCTGGGTCTATATTTGTTGTACCCATTGGTTGAAACTTTTCGCTTGAGTTTTTATGATGCTACCGGGGAGGCCTTTGTAGGCTTGTCAAACTACCAGTGGGTTTTTGCTGATCAAAATTTCTTGATCACGATCCGTAATAATTTTTTATGGTTGGTCGTTGTGCCAACCATGGCAACCATATTTGGGTTGATCGTTGCTGTGCTTGCCGACAAGGTGTGGTGGGGCAACTTTGCCAAGTCTATGGTCTTCATGCCAATGGCCATTAGCTTTGTTGGCGCGAGTGTTATTTGGAAATTCGTTTACGATTTTCGTGGTGCAGATTCAGATCAAATTGGCATCGTCAATGCCATGGTCACAGGCCTAGGCATGCAGCCACAAGCATGGGTAACCGTACCTTTTTGGAATAATTTCTTTTTGATGGCCATCCTTATTTGGATTCAAACTGGCTTTGCGATGGTGATTCTTTCCGCTGCGCTGCGTGGCGTGCCGACAGAAACCATAGAAGCGGCACGTATTGATGGTGCAAGTGAACTGCACATCTTTTTTGAAATCATGGTGCCGCAGGTCATGTCGACTATTTTGGTGGTATGGACAACCATCACTATCACAGTATTAAAAGTTTTTGATATTGTGATGGCCATGACTGGTGGTCAATGGGACACGGGCGTGCTGGCTAATTTGATGTACGACTGGATGTTCAGGGGTGGTGGCGATTATGGGAGAAGCTCCACATTAGCCATGGTGCTGATGTTTGCTGTAATTCCCGTGATGGCGTTCAACATTCGACGTTTCCGTACTGAAGAGGCACAGCGATGAAAAAACATTTTAATTTCCCCTCTATATTCGCTTCGCTGATGCTGTTGGTGATTGTGGCGATGTGGGTGTTACCAACATTCGGTTTGTTTGTTTCTAGTTTCCGTGAAAAAGAGCAATTGGCATCTAGCGGTTGGTGGACATCCATGTCAACGCAAACACGCGCTGATATGCGTAGAACGGCCGGCGCACAAAGTGCGGTGAAAGAGGGTGATAAGTTTGTGATCAATGGTCGGCTTTTTGGCCCAGAAGCAAAAATACTGATCAAAAGTTTTTCTTTGAAATCATCTAAACCAAGTGAATTTAAAGTTGGTGAAACCATTCAAGTTGCAGATGGCCAGGTGTTTGATGAAGAAGATGGTTCACCAGATGGCAATTTGACGGTGAAAACAGATGGCACCTATCGCTTAGAGTTGAATAAAGCCTATGACAAAGACAAAGGCGTACGCATTTTCTATGTGGCAGAAACGCCGCCTGCATTCAGCACGAATAACTACCAAAAAGTGATTGCTTCTGAAGGCGTTGGCCAAGCATTTTTGAACACATTCAAAGTGACGATTCCTGCGACATTCATACCTATTTTGATTGCTGCATTCGCTGCGTATGCTTTCAGTTGGATGAATTTCCCAGGTCGCAAATGGTTATTTATCGTTGTGGTAGGTTTGTTGGTTGTGCCACTGCAAATGTCTTTGATACCGCTCTTAAAAATGTACAACGGCATAGGCGATGCCTTGGGCATACCGTCTAAAGATTATTGGAGTGTGTGGCTTGCGCACACGGCTTTTGGCTTGCCCTTGGCGATCTATTTGCTGCGAAATTACATAGCAGCTTTGCCCCGAGACATCATTGACAGCGCGCATATGGATGGTGCGTCACACTTTCAGATATTTACCAGCATCGTGCTGCCACTGTCAATCCCTGCGCTCGCTAGCTTTGCCATCTTCCAGTTTTTATGGGTTTGGAATGACTTTTTGATTGCACTGGTGTTTTTGGGTAAGGCACCTGATCAAGTGGTGTTGACAATCAAGCTCAATGACTTACTGGGTTCACGAGGTGAGAGTTGGGAAATTTTGACGGCTACAGCTTTTGTGTCTATCGCTGTGCCAGTTGCCGTATTCTTCTCTCTACAGCGCTTCTTTGTGCGCGGCTTGTTGGCGGGGTCAGTCAAAGGCGGTTAAAAGTAAAAATCTGAGAGACATGACATGTATTAAAAAAGGGGCTTGCAAGCCCCTTTTTTGTTACCGCACCATTTGTCTTTAGGACTTTAAAAGTGCTTTCACCATCAAAGCACTTTTCTTTTCGGTTCTCATTTGCGTCTCAAAGTCCACATGCACAACACCAAAGCGCTCACTGTAGCCATGCGCCCACTCAAAGTTATCTAGCAAGCTCCATACATAGTAGCCACGGATGTCGACTCCTTCAGCAATGAGTTCAGACATCTTTTCTAAATGCTGCGAAATGTAAGAGCACCTCATATCGTCATCACAGCTGCCGTTGATAACGGGTGTGTTGTCTGCGGCGCCATTTTCAGTGATCCAAATCGGTGGTAAGGGCCAGTTTTGGGTTAAGTTGTTGACGACCCGTTTCAAGCCTTCGGGGTAAATTTCCCAGCCGATATCAGTGAGTTGTTTGGTCGTATCTGCAGCATCCGGTGGTACAAAGGTGTAGCCACGTTTGACATCCTCGGGGCTGCTTGGCGCTTTTGCAATAGAGCGTGTGTAGTAATTCAAACCGATGAAATCCATAGGTTGCGCGGTGATTTCTAAATCTCCCACTTGGCGATCAGCTAAGCGCGAACCCATTTGATCCAGTAACACGCCAGGCCACTCTCTGCCGAAGAGGGGGTTTAAAAAACTGTCATTGCGCTCGTACTCAGCCATTTTTGCGGCTTGAATGTCTTCGGCTTTAAAGGTCAACGGGTCACACAACTCAGGGTTTAGCACAATACCCAATGAAGTTTGTGGCAAGCGGCTGCGCCAAGCTTGAATACCCAAACCATGTGCCAACATCAAATGATGCGCGGCGCTCAAAGAACTCTCACGATTTTTATGACCTGGTGCAAAAACGCCCAAGTCATAACCTAAAAATGCAGAGCACCATGGCTCATTCAGAGTCGCGACACGGGGCAATCTGTCGCCTAAATGCTCAGCGACCAATGCCGTGTAATCTGCGAAACGATAGGCCGTGTCACGATTCAACCAGCCGCCTTCCAAGTGCGAAGGCAAGTCCCAATGAAACAGCGTTGCATTGGGCGTGATGTTGTATTTTGCTAATTCGTCTAACAAACGGTTATAGAAATCTATGCCTGCCATGTTCACGCTGTTGTCCGCATTCACCACGCGTGCCCACGCGATCGAAAACCTGTAGTGTTTGAAGCCCAAGTCTGCAATCAGTTTCACATCATCAGCATAGCGGTGAAAGTGATCGCAAGC
>JBEBJY010000121.1:0-4179 GCA_040079635.1 Burkholderiaceae bacterium
AGGCTCAAACGAGTGCTTTTGTTGTTGGTTTTGTAGCTTAGAAAGAGTCAAAACGGCTTGCATGAAGAATTGGGTGGATTAGCGCTATTGTAGGGTCAGCGGCGCGGAAATGGTGCGAAACGGTGCGAAAATCAATCACTATACTTTTAATAGCGCCTCAGGCAATAAATACGTCGGCCAGAGTCATTTTCACCATTAATATCAGCAATGAACGTTCATTCCTTCATTTTTTGCAACCACATTTGAATTTGGCACTCGTTTTGCGCTTTTAACAACTGCACGGTAATGAAGCCCACAATCCTGACTGAAGTTTATTTCCGAAATTACCAGATAAGCTTCTTGCTCAACTAATATTAATTGCTTATCATTTATTTTGTCTATTATTTTTTCATCAAATAGCCCATTTAGAATTTGATCTGAATCTAAAAATTCAAATGAGTCATAGTCAGGGTTAAAGGTTGATTGTTTAGTTTGACCTTTAAGATGTGGAATTTTTTTAAGCTCTGCTGCAGGAATTTTTAAAGCAAATGTTGGTACACCTTCAAAGGCACCAGCGTCTCCAAACCACCCATACCGTACTACAGCTCTGAATTTTAGCTTTCCTGCAACTTTTGCACCTAATACAAGCTCGTCATCGACATGCCATTTGATATTATTATCAGCATAATACCGGCTACCTACAACATCAATTTCTTTAAGCTTTAACCCAGATGCCGCTTTGGGTATTATTATTTTTTGAGTCAATCTTGTAGGAGTTGACTTAGAAACTACCCTATATTCTGCTGTTGCAGAATTTAAAGATATTGCAAATAAAAATAATATCAAAAAAGATTTAAAATTTCTCAAAATACTCCCTTTGCAAAAATTCCAAGCATCTCGAAAATACTGCAAATACAATAGCGCCTCAGGCAATAAATACGCCGGCTACGACCATTTTCACCTTTAAAACAGCTCAAAATAACATTTTTACGACGCATTTAGTCATTTTGCGCCGCAGATTCGCTATAGTAAGCTAATTCCACTCACTTTTAAGCAAACTTAAACCATGTCCGACCGCACCGTTTTCTTTATCTCCGATGGCACTGGCATCACTGCTGAGACTTTTGGCAACGCTATTTTGGCGCAGTTTGAGATGCAGCCACGGCATGTGCGGTTGCCGTTTGTGGACACGGTGGACAAGGCGCATCAGGTGGTGCGGCAGATCAACCATACGGCTGAGGTGGAGGGGAAGAAGCCGATTGTGTTTTCTACGTTGGTGAACATGGAGGTGCTGCGCGTGATCCAAGCGGGTTGCCACGGCATGCTGCTGGACATGTTTGCGACGTTTGTGAACCCGCTGGAGGCGGAGCTGGGCATCAAATCTAACCACCGAATTGGGCGGTTTAGTGACGCCAGCAAGAGCAAGGCGTACCACGACAGGATTGAGGCGATCAATTTCAGCCTGGCGCATGATGATGGGCAGTTGAACCGGGATTTGGAGCAATCAGACGTGATTTTGGTGGGCGTGAGCCGCAGTGGCAAAACGCCGACTTCTCTGTATTTGGCGATGCAATATGGGCTGAAAGCGTCGAATTACCCGCTGATTCCCGAAGATTTTGACCGCCGCCAGCTACCGCCCGCTTTGGTGCCACATCAAAAGAAGATATTCGGGTTGACGATTCAGGCTGAACGATTGAGTGAAATCCGCAACGAGCGCCGTCCGAACTCTAAATACGCCAGCTTAGAAAGCTGCCGCCATGAGGTGCATGAGGCAGAAAGCATGATGCGTCGCGCTGGCATACGCTGGCTGAGTACAACGACCAAATCGATTGAAGAGATTGCGACGACGATTTTGCAAGAAATCAGGCCTGAGCGTTTGGTTTATTGATTTGACCCGCTGAAAAAACAAAAATACTATCGAAATGATAGCGGTTTTTAGGTATAAAATTCGACGCTAGCCGGCGTTTTTATTGCCTAAGTAGCTATTTAATATATAGCATATTTGATAATATTATTCTAAAAAAAGAGCACCGCAGTGCTCTTTTCAAGCTGGGGAACCGCACCGGTTTACTCGCCCATGCCAATATCAGCCTCTTTGGTTCGCAGCCATTCGACAGTTTCAGCATAGACATCGTCTCGCACAACAGCGCTTGGGGCAGCGTCAGCGATCACAGGGGTGTCGACATCGTACACGGGCGAACCGCCACTTTTCGCAGCTTGAATGAACTCTTGCAGCACTTCATCACGACTTTTTGTGCTTTCAAAGGTGGACGCACCTAAAGACTCATCTTTAGGTGTGTCAGCGTAAGCAGGAAGGATAGCCAAGCTAGTTAGCGCAACAAGGCCAGAAATTGCTGCAACTGTTTTTAAAGTAAGTGTTTTCATTGCAAATTCTCCTAAGTAATTGAAAGAACTAAAAAATTTCAAATTAGGCTCGATGTTATATGTTGCATCTCGACCTAAGCTTATCGGTGAAAAGAAACTGTTTTGGTTTGATTTCATCGACAAGCCAAGTATTACTGGACGAGTTTGTACCGGCAAGATCGCGGCACGAAAAACGGTATTGCATTTTTTGATGTATATGTTGTAATTAAAACCTAGATATAGTTTTAAATAACAAAAAGAGAGGTTACATAATGTTGAAAACATTAATTTCATTAGTTACTTTCACTTAATATTAATTGATAATATTAACTCATTGATACAGTTTGTATTGACTAATTTGTAATAACAATCATGGATCGCCTTTTGTCCATGCAAGTGTTTGAAAAAGTCGCGTCAGAAAGCGGCTTTGCTGCGGCAGCGCGCGCATTGGACATGTCGCCAGCCACTGTAACGCGTTTAGTCAACGATTTAGAAGGGCATTTGGGAACGCGGCTCATCCAGCGTACAACGCACAAACTGGTGCTGACAGAATCTGGTCATTTGTACCGGCAGCAACTGAAGCGCATTCTTCAAGAAATCAGCGATGCTGATGTTATGGTGCAAAACTATTCTGAGGAACTCATAGGAACGTTGAATATTTTATCCACGCCGCTGCTCGCCACCAAAATATTGGCGCCCCTAGCGAGTTACTGGCGGACTAAGCATCCTCAAGTCATTATCGACATCAGCATAGATCCATTTTCATATTTACGAGTAGAAGAATTTGATTTAACGTTGATGAGTGTCGAGGATGATTTCAATGCCAATGTCGTTGCGCGAATGATTGGCAAAACCGAGCGATTATTATGTGCAACGCCTGATTATTTGCGACGTGCAGGCATGCCGCTTGATCCTGCTGATCTTCAAAATCATGACTATTTGAATTTTGCATGGCACAAAGCTGCAGGACACAATAGCGATCACTCGCTTCGATTAAGTCATGAATCCGGCTTGGTTGAAGCTGTCAATATTCCCATGAATGTGTCGTTTCAAGCCCTCAGTTATGACGTGCTTCATATTGCCATGAAATCGGGCGCAGGCTTATGTTTGCTGCCAAAAAGACTGGTTCAACGCGCTATTCAAAACGGCACGCTGATTCATGTTTTACCAGAGTGGCATGCGGGTAATTTGATTTTTTATTCTGCGCTGCCCTCGCGAAAATATATTCCAGTGCGGGCGCTTGCGATGCTTGAAGCTCTAGCGATTCAGGCAGAGCTTATTTTCCCAACGAAATCAAATTTGCCTGAAATTAAATTTAACCGAATTTAAAAAAGTCTTAATTTGATTAATAACTTTTTATATTACAACTTAATTGTAATATTACAGACTTAAATTTGAACACGCAAGATAATGTCACATCTAATGAGATATCGCTCAAAGCACGTTTAAGGGGCTCTCTATGTTACGTACAACAAAAGATACATTGCGACACACAGTTCGAAGTCGATTGCGGACGATGCAAGAGTTGCTGCGTGGCTCTTCAAGCGCAAGTTTGAGCGCAAAACCCTTGCAACATGAATCACCCATGCCAAAAACGGATGTGAACCTAAAGCGTACTTTGCGGCGCTTCATCAAGACCAGCCATGCGGCCGTATTGCTAGTGGGCTGTTTGCACGCAAAAGCCATGGTGAATGGGGAGTTCAATGCCAAGAAAAACCATTGGCAAAACAACCGTGGCCTCAGCATTGCAAACCCCAAATCAAAAGCAGTTATTTTGTATTTGCATGGCTCTGTCGTGGAGAAGATGGACGACCGCTGCGATCCAAACAGCACGAT
>JBEBJY010000122.1:0-4165 GCA_040079635.1 Burkholderiaceae bacterium
GCTTATTTATTAAGAAGCCAGCATTTGGGTTCAAACGCGAAGGCTATTCCGCCCGAGCCACCCGACTGGCTGGTCATTTGGATGCATAATCATGGGATTCGTTAATTAACGGGGTTTTGCCTCACGGCCAAGGGAGTAACCTACCCCTTAATGAGTGGGGCTTGGTATAGGTGACCCGTCACCTATACCTACCGATTATAATATTTTATGATTTTCGTGCCCGCGAAATTGACGTTATTCGGTTTTTTGTGAGGGACTTTTTTTACTGGTATTTTTTTTCCGTTGCTGCTAATTGGCCTTTAAGTTCAGCGGCCATTTCGCCTGCTTTTTTAGCTACGTCATTAGCGGTTGCAAGCTCGCGGCTCAATACTTCTGTTCTTGCTTGCAAGGTTTGAGATAACACCTTTTCATTGCTAAGTTGTTCTGTTGCTTTGATGGCTCTGTCTGCGTTTTCTTCTGCCGACTTTGTAACCTTCAAAAGTTGCTCCAGAAGACTAAGCTTTAACGATGTTTCAGATTCAAGTTTTGCATTTGCCACGGCTGCTGCTTCATGTAGGCTTGATGATTTTTTGCGCTCTTCGTCCAGCTCTAAGCGTACTTTTTCTATTTCTGCCTCAATGCGAGGCACGGCCTCAAGCCGTAATTCTGCTTTTGCTAATTCAACCCGTGCGCCCTCGGAAGCTTGGCGCTCGGCAAGCAACGCGGCGGCTTGTCTTTCGTTTTCATCTTCTAACTGTTCAGTTCGCCCAGCAAGTGCCGAATGTTGCTCTTGCAAAGCGGCCAACTCAACGGCTTTATTTTCAAGCTCTGCGGCCTGTCTTTCGTTTTCGGTGATTAGTGTATCTGTTTCGCTCTGAAGGTCTGCGAGCTGGGCGGTTGTGTCTGCTGTTGCCTCTTGCACCTTGGTAGCAATCTGATTGCTGATTGCACGAACGATAGACACGTCTAGCGTGTCGTCAATCGCTTGGCTTTGCCTTACCTGTCCACCTTGCCATTGCTGCAAAAACTTCAAAACGGTAGCCATACTGCCAGCGCCTAAAGCCTCCCGCACGTTTCGTGCAGTTGGCTTTTGTGATTGAGCCTTGATGTTGTCGGCGGCTGCTGCTACTTGCTCAAATGTAATGCTTGGTTCTCTTGCCATGATACCCCCTTTTATAAATTACGTTACGTTACATTGTTATGTTACGTTATGTTATGAAATAAAGCAAGCAAAAGTTATGGTTCAGTGACTTCACCCATGACCTTTGGCTGGGCGTTATGGCTACCGCCACGGCTCCTACCGTCAAACAAAAAGCCGTGCTTTTTGCCTTGGGTCAATATGGGTGAGAACAAAGCCCGTGATTTATCCAAGTTTCGTATTGGTCTATATAGAATTTATCTTGATGTTTTATTGATTCGGGAAATAGGGCGCTTTGCGCCTCAAAATAATGCCTTTCATACATGCGTTTTAAAGCGTTTTGTACTAACAAGTGTAGCGCGTCAACTATCTTGTCAGGTTCAGCGACAATTATCTTGTCTAGTTGACGCTGAGACTTTTACTACTGTTTTTTCATGGATGCTTTTCTCCGATAGCTCCCTCCCTCGCACTGAATAATGGTGGCGTGATGAATTAAGCGGTCAATCGCAGCAACTGTCATGACGGTATCATCAAACAATTTATCCCAGTCCTCAAATGACTGGTTCGACGTAATGACCAAGCTGTGACGTTCATAGCGATGTGCGATCAATTCAAACAGCACGCTACTTTCTTGTTCCGTCTTTCTGACATAGCCAATATCATCCACAATCAATACCGCATATTTATCCAATCGGTTGAGTACATCCGTGAGCTTGAGTTCAGCCTTCGCCCGTTGCAGCAGTTGCACTAACGCAGTGGCCGCCATAAACTTAACCCGAATACCAGCTTCAGCCAAGCCATAGCCGATACTGCTCACCAAATGGGTTTTACCGACACCACTGGCACCAAATACCAATAAATTACCGCCGGTCTTAACCCAGCCATGTTGTTGGATCAATTGATGGACCTGCCGCTGCGTCACACCCTGCAATACGCTAAAATCAAGGCTGCCTAACTGCTTGCCTACCGGCAGCGTGGCATCCTTGAGATATTGTTGAAGACGCTTATCTTCGCGTGCCAGTAGCTCTATATGGCATAACTCTGCCAGGTATTGATCTGGCGCCCAATGTTCGGCAATGGCTTTTTGTGTCATGCTCTGCCACTGCGCTTTGATAGCAGTTAAGCGTAACTGTTGCAGCATCAGCGGAAGGCTTGCATTGTGCGTGTTCAAGGTTGCATGGTTCATGATGCCCAACCTCCCGCTAACAACGCTTGGTAGTCACTTAATGCATGTTGCCGTACGTTTAGATTAGGAACGATTGGAATGACGTTCAGGAATCGACGTTCACACGCAGATAAGCTAAAGTTGCTCGCCTGCTCAATTTGCTCAAGGGCGTAGCGTCCCAGCGCATCCTCACAGTTCGCTTTCTTCGCCAGGTGCAATAACCCGACGATGTATTTGCAAGCGTCATCGGCAGGCAGTTGGGTATTGGCATAGTGCCAAATGCGCCGATAATCTTCATTGGGTAATAACGCATCACGCCATTGTGCGAAGCGAAAGGCACGCGGTTTCTTCACCAAGGACTCAATGACATGCTGATAGTTGATGCTGTGCTGACGAATATCGCCATTGGCAAATAAGCGTGTCAGCGTCAAAGTATGCGCACCGGCACACCACAATTCCAGCTTGGCATCAAACAAGCGCACCATGACGCGACTGTTGACCAGTCTTGAAGGTACGCTATATAAGACACGCTTGATAGAGATGGTGCTGTTACGACTGACCGTCAGGATATGTTCCGTGTAATTGTCGCGCTGCGTTGCTGGGAGTGGTTGTAATTGTCGCTGTTCTTCCAGAAAGGCACTGTGAATGCGGCGATTACGTTGCTTGAGCAGGTTGTGTACAAACGTCTCATAGTCTTCACGGCGATCGAAGTCATGACTGCCACGCACTAACAACGCTTGATGCAGCTGCTTTTTAAGGTGATTGTTCGGCGATTCAATGGCACCATTCTCATGGGCAACACCCCGGTTATTGCGGGTAGGGGTTACCCCGTAATGTCGGCACAAATCTGCGTAGCGTTCGGTAAAATCATTTTGCTGACTACGGTTTTTATAAGCGGCACTTAAACTATCGGTACGCAATTCATGCGGCACGCCGCCACTGGCACTAAATGCCTGTTGCAAACCATCGGATAATGCCGTGAAGCTTTCACCGCCATAAACCACTTGGGCATAGCCCCAGCGACTGGCGACCAAACGATAATGAAATAAGCGATGCTTCAACGGAACGCCGGCAATGGTTACAGGTGCTTTGACTACAGTGAAATCAGCAATCCCGAGTGCGCCAGGCGCATGGGTCTGCGTAAACATCACCTCTTTGGCACTGCCGTGTAATTGTCGCCAGTGGTGGATGCGTCGCTCCAGGGTTCTGCGTGTTTTAGGATCAAACTGATCACCGTGCTGTTCACATAAAAAATCGAATATCCCAATCGGGGTAAGCGCATCCGATTGTTGTAACAGTGGCAGTACAATCGACTCCCATACCAACGCTAGCGGATCTGCTCTGGTTCGCCATGAGCGCTTACCAAGATTGGGTTGGTGGACACCGTTGTCTATACGGCTGGCGGTGCGCTCTGAAATGCCACTTTTAGCCGCGGCAATGACCTGACTACACTTGGATCGTTGTTCCATATATAAATTAACCTGTTTGTCTGAAATGTATTTACCTGACACAGCGCCTCCTCATGGTTTGCTGTGCAGAACTTTATCAGATCAACCAGACAAGTTAATTGTCGTTAGACCAGACTAGATAATTGTCGCTTAATACTAACAAGCTATATCTGTGTATCTGCTTAAAAAATAAGCATGCCAAAATATTTTAAAGTATCAGTGCATTAACTTCATACTTCATATAATTAGGCACAGAAATTGTGGATAACTTCCGTGAAATGTTGTTTTGATGAGCTTATTAAAAATACTTGACAAACGTTACCTGCATGATTTAGCCTAAAAGCTATTCACTGTTGACTGTCAGTTTCAGTCCGATTGGTTATCGTAAATAACCGCCTTTTTAAAGTTGCTCAGTCCTTGTAAGCAACGGGTTTT
>JBEBJY010000123.1:0-4097 GCA_040079635.1 Burkholderiaceae bacterium
CACCACGCGTGCCCACGCGATCGAAAACCTGTAGTGTTTGAAGCCCAAGTCTGCAATCAGTTTCACATCATCAGCATAGCGGTGAAAGTGATCGCAAGCCACGGTGCCGTCGCTGGCGTCTTTGATACGACCAGGCTGCGCACAAAAATCGTCCCAAATTGTGGCAACGCGACCACCTTCTGATGTTCCTCCTTCAATCTGAAACGAAGAGGTGGCGCAACCCCACTCAAAGTGTTTAGGGGATAGGTTTTGAGGCAATATTTTCATTGTGTAAAAAATAGTAAAAATTAAGCTGTAAATTCGACTGTAGCCGGCGTATTATAAGCTTAAGATGCTACTAAATTAATAGTAAAAAAATCTAAAGTTCGTTTCAATGCAAGTTCTGCAGCAGGCGCGTTAAAAGCGCCCCTTTGATCGCAATTAAAGCCATGATTGGCAGCGTAAGTCTGTACTTCAACTTTGGGTTGCTCGTGTATAAAAGCGTGAACAGTTTCGATGGGAATGCTGGCATCCTGGTCGCCAAAATGAACCATGACTGGGCACTGAGGCTGTCGCGTCAACTCCGCACCCACCGTCATCCCTGCGCCGTAGTAGGGTACAGCCGCGCTGATGCCTCGGATTAACGAAGCTGCTCGCCAAGTCAGTAAACCACCCCAGCAGTAGCCCACAACGCCCACTCTTTTACCCGCAGGCAGTTTCTTCAAGGCAAAGTCGACGGCCGCCTGCACGTCCTGCATCACCTGCGGCTGAATCGCTTCGGCTGCGGCTTTAAGGTCTTTGCCAGTATTAACGTCGTCAGCCGAGTAACCCAAATTGACATCTGCCTTGATACGGTGAAAGGTGCTGGGCGCGACGGCTAGGTAGCCTTGCGCGGCGTAGCCATCGGTCACGGTTTGGATGTGGCTATTGACACCAAAAATCTCCTGCAAAACCACTATGGCACCTTTGGGTGCATCTGTGGGCTGAGCAACATAAGCGGGAAAGGCAAAGCCGTCGCAGGAAGTGATGTATTGAAAGCTGCCCATGCTGAAATTCCTAGTTGATGTTGGTGGTGAGATTCTACAAATCCGTTCTGAGCTTCCAGATTTCAGGAAACAGTACGACATCCAACATGCTGCGCAAATAACTCACACCGCCAGTGCCGCCCGTGCCGCGTTTGAAGCCGATGATGCGCTCCACTGTCGTCACGTGTCGGAAGCGCCAGAGACGAAAGCTGTCTTCCAGATCGGTCAGCTTTTCGCCAAGTTGGTACAGCTCCCAGTGCTGTTTGGGGTCGCGGTAGGCGACCAGCCAGGCTTGCTCGACGGCATCATTAGCTTGGTAAGGTTGCGTCCAGTCGCGTTGGGTGTGAGATGTGGGTACGGTCAAGCCGCGCCGTGCCAGCAGCTTGAGGGCTTCGTCGTACAGCGAGGGCGCTTCAAACGCCGCCTGCACTTGCGCCAGCAGGTCGGGCCGGTGGGCGTGGGGTTTGAGCATGGCCGCATTTTTGTTGCCCAAAGCAAACTCGATGCAGCGGTATTGCGCGCTTTGAAAGCCGCTGGATTGGGCCAAATACGGCCGAATCGCGCTGTATTCAGGCGGCGTCATGGTCGCCAGCACGTCCCATGCCGTCACCAGTTGCCCCATGATGCGGCTGACCCGTGCCAGCATCTTGAAGGCGCTATGCAGGTCGTCGGTTGCAACAGCGCGCATGGCGGCGTGCAGCTCGTGCAGCATCAACTTCATCCACAGCTCGCTGGTCTGGTGCTGGATGATGAACAGCATCTCGTTGTGGTCGGGCGAGAGCGGCTTTTGCGCGTTCAAAATCGCGTCTAGCTGCAGGTAGTCGCCGTAGCTCATGTCTTGGCTGAAATCGAGCTGCGCACCGTGCTGCGCTGGATCGGGCGGGGTATAAGGGCAGCCGCTCATCATGTCACCGCGTGTTTTTGGTTGAATTCGTGGCGCTTCCATTCCTCGGAAACCAGCACTTGGCGCAAATGTTCGACCGCATGCCACACGTCCTCAAACCCGATGTACAGGGGCGTGAAGCCAAAACGCATGATGTCTTTGTGTGCGTTGCCGTCGCCAGCACGGTAGTCGCCAATCACACCTCGGGCGATCAAGGCTTGGACGATCGCAAAAGCACCCGAGCCACCTTCCAAGCCTGCGCCATGCTCGCGTGTGAGGCACACCTGCGAGCCGCGCTGCGCATGTGCCAACGGGGTTGCCAAGCCGATGCCAAAACCGGCGCAACGTTCTTGTACCAGTTGTATGAACAAATCCGTCAGGGCCAGCGATTTAACCCTCAGCGCCGCCATCCCGCCCAAAGCTTCAGCTGCCATGTACACATCCAGCCCGCATTCCAGCGCCGCCATGTTGATGATGGGCTGGGTGCCGCATAAGTAGCGGTTCACGCCAGCAGCGGGGCGGTAGTCGGGGGTGAATTCAAACGGTGTGGCATGACCCCACCAGCCAGCCAGCGGTTGCCAAAAACGCTCGGCATGTTTCGGGTTGACCCACACAAACGCCGGCGCGCCGGGGCCACCGTTGAGGTATTTGTAGCCACAGCCGATGGAGAAATCAGCCTTAGATGCGGTCAAATCTACAGGCACAGCGCCTGCGCTGTGCGCCAAATCCCACACGGTCAAAATACCCGCACCGTGCGCGGCCTGCGTTACGTCGAGCATGTCATGCATCGCGCCAGTGCGGTAGTTGACGTGGGTGAGCATCAAAATCGCTACGTCTGTCGTCAGAGAGTCTGCTATTTCGTCTGGCTCCACCAGCTTCAAGCTGAAGCCGCGCTCTTTACACAACGCTTCGGCAATGTACAAGTCGGTCGGGAAGTTGCTACGCTCGCTGACGATCAGTTTTCGATTGGGTGAATCTGCGGCAGCGATGCTTAGCGCTGCGCTCAGCACCTTGTACAAGTTGATCGAGGTGGTGTCGGTTGCGACGACTTCACCTTCGTTTGCGCCAATCAGTTTGGCGATTTTGTTGCCAGCTTTTTGAGGCATGGCAAACCAGCCTGCTGTGTTCCAACTGCGTATCAGCCCCACGCCCCATTCCTGCGTTACCACTTCGGCGACGCGGGCGGCGGTGGCTTTGGGTAGCACGCCAAGCGAGTTGCCGTCTAGGTAGATCACGCCGGGAGGTAGAGAAAATTGGTCTTTAAGAGGGCGTAAAGCGTCGTTTGCGTCAAGTTCTTGGCAGTAGGCTAGGGTCGTCATAAGGGTCGTTATTGGGTTTAAGCAAAGTGAGGCTTAGAAGGTATCATTGCTAATATAGGCGTGGTGTCGGTTTAAACCAACAAGTCGCCAACATTTAGCCAACAAATCATCAACAAAATCAATCTTAAAAATTAAGAGTTCAACATGACGCAATTTGCCGCTTTCCCCAGCAACCGTCCCCGCCGTCTGCGCAGAGATGCTTTTACTCGCAACTTGGTGCGTGAAAACGCCGTCACAGCCAATGATCTGATCTACCCCGTCTTTGTGCTGGATGGCCAAAACCGCCGTGAGGTAGTCAAATCCATGCCCGGTGTGGAGCGTGTGAGCTTGGATTTGCTACTGCCTGTCGCCGAGGAGTGCGTCAAACTGGGCATCCCGGTCATGGCGCTGTTCCCTGTGATTGACGCCAGCCTGAAAACCCCTGATGGCCGTGAAGCATTCAACCCCGACGGTTTGGTGCCACGGGTCGTGCGTGAATTGAAAAAGCGTTTTCCAGAATTAGGTGTCATGACCGATGTGGCGCTGGACCCTTTCACCAGCCATGGTCAAGACGGATTGTTAGACCCGAACCTCGCAGAAAACAACTACATCATGAACGATACCACGGTCGAGGTGCTGTGTAAGCAAGCGCTCACTCAGGCTGCAGCTGGCGTGGATATTGTTGCCCCTAGCGACATGATGGATGGCCGCATTGGTGCGATTCGCAACGCTTTGGAGGCCAATGGCTTCATCCATACCCGCATCATGGCCTACAGCGCCAAGTACGCCTCGGCTTTTTATGGCCCGTTTCGCGATGCGGTGGGCTCGGCAGCCAACCTGGGCACTGCCAACAAAAAGGTTTACCAGATGGACCCTGGTAACAGCGACGAGGCCTTGCGCGAGGTGGCGCTG
>JBEBJY010000124.1:0-3811 GCA_040079635.1 Burkholderiaceae bacterium
GTCACATTCGGTGGCGGCAATTGAATTGAAAATGCTGGCGCATCTACTTTTGCCTGCTGCGTCCCGCGAAAGCCAGCGTCTGCGTAATGCCGTTTCTCCCATTCTGGTCCCCATAGTGCTTCAATGGCAGCTGGTTCGAAGGATTTGGAGAGAGATTGAAGGCCGGGTTGCAGGATGTCAGTCATTGGGAAATTTGTAAGAAAGCAAAGGTGCTATTTTACGGGAGCGGTGAGATACAACCAAGACGCACCAAAAATGCGCATGTATACTAAAAGATTACATTAATACTCACCTCATGTTAGTTTTCTCTTTTTAATGCAAGATTAAATCAATTTTTGCCATCTTCTAAGGTTTATAGGCGTTCAGTGCCACTTTTAGTTCCATGACAAAGTATTCCAACATCCGCCTGCGCCCCAGCATCGTTTTGCTATTTGTCATACTAGTTGTGCCTATTTTCACAGCCATGCTGTGGTTTACGTACACCACAAACGACTCGATGACGCGCACCAACGCCAAGGACTTGATGGAGCGTTTCCGTTTTGAGGCCACAACCAACACGCAAAACTTGCTCAAACCCATTGAAACCATGGTGGCCACAGCAGCCACATTGGGCAGCACGCAGCAGCAGTTCTTTCGAGATGCCAATTCTTGGGATTATTTAAAAGACATTCTTTCACACAGTGAAACGACCAGCAGTGTCTACGTCGGTTTTGAGGACGGCACGTTTCGCATGGTGATGCGAACCACACCGGGCATGATCATACAAAACCAGTCCGCACCTGCAGAATCAAGCTTGGCTTACCGCTGGATAGATCGTGGAGACCCTAAGCTTGTTGGCAACTCTGTCTTTGACGTATTCACATTTAAAAACAAACAAGATCTGGCCATTGGTGCAACGCAAGTGCCTGCCACTTATGATCCACGCCAACGTGATTGGTACAGAGCAGCCTCCATCAACAAAAGAGTGACCATAACGGCACCCTATATATTTTCAGCATCAGGCTTACCAGGCATCACCATTGCGGCGCCTTTTTATGCTGAGGGAAAAATGATCGGTGTTATCGCGGCAGATATCACACTGGAAAATTTATCGAAATTTCTAGCTGAGCGCGTGGTCAGCAAAGGTGCGATGAGTTTGATCATTGACGATCACGACAAGGTCATTGCAAATTCCAACCTCAAAGAGCAAGCCAAACGCGTCGCTGGAAAAATTGACCTTAAACATGTTGGCGCACTAGACAGCGATTTGCCCGCTTTAGCCATGGTGCAGCAATCAAAGGTCTCCAACAAAGACAATTTCACTTTTGTACACCCCACTACCAAAGAAGAATACGCAACCAGTTTTAGTAGTTTTTCGTCTGACAGTAGTAAACGTTGGCAAATTTTGATCGTGGCACCGTTAGATGATTTTTCTGGCCCGCTCAAAGAAAACAACATGCGCCTGCTCGTCTTCGGTACGCTGGCCATCATCTTGCAAATATTGTTTATTTATTTTTTATCGAGACTCATTGCCAAACCACTAGAGCGCTTAGAGAAAAAGGTCAACGATGTACGGGAATTGGTTGAAGTAGCGAAACCCGAAGTGATTGAATCACCCATACGCGAAATTGCGTCGCTAAGCCGTGCGGTTGATACGCTGGATCATGCTGTGCGTTCATTTGCAGCATTCGTACCCGTGGGTTTGGTTAAGCATTTGATAGACTCGGAACAGCAACTGCAATTAGGTGGGAAAAGCCGGTTTTTGACCATCATGTTTTGTGATGTAGAAGCTTTTTCCACCTTGGCAGAAAGTAGCCCATCGCAAGAATTGTTGACACGCATCTCCGCCTATTTAGAAGTGGTCACACTAGCTGTTAACGAACAGCATGGCACGATAGACAAGTTCATTGGCGATGCAGCGATGGCGTTTTGGGGTGCGCCGGCGGAACTGAATGACCATGCGTGGCACGCCTGTGCTGCAGCTATTCGTATCAGCCAACGCATGGCCAAGCTCAACGAGCAATGGGTGGCAGAAGGCCTAGCACCGCTGCAAATACGTGTGGGTATCCATTGCGATTCAGTTATGGTGGGCAACATTGGTTCTAAGCATCGCATGAGCTACACGGTGATGGGTGATGCTGTGAATTTAACATCACGCTTAGAGGGCATCAACAAAGAATACGGAACGCAGATATGCGTCAGCCAATCGATTTACCGCGAAGTGGGTGAGCGCTTGTCACTTCGTCCGATTGATGAAGTTACCGTCAAAGGTCGTCGTGGCGCTTTGCATATCTATGAATTATTCGGCGTTATCGACAACGAAAATCCAGCCTCGGGCTTAGAAGCCAGCGAAGAAAAAATCGAGCAATGCAGGCTGACAAAACTAGCGCATCAAGCCTATGCTGATAAAAACTGGCAAGAAGCGGCGAATCACTACGAAGAGCTACTTGCGCGCTACCCTAACGATCATCTCGCTGGCAACATGTTGATGCGCTGCCAAATAGCACTCAAAAATGAACTTTAACAAATATAAAACGGCTTAATTTGCTATATTTTTTATAGCTATTTAGGCAACAAATACGCCGGCTAGAGGTCAATTCAAGCTATAAAATTAGTATTTTAAGATAACTTAAATCTGCGCCATCAAGGCATCCCATTTCAACCTTGTTGACGCTGCATTTTTCTCTTTCACATGGCCGAAACCTTTGATATTCTCTGGGATGCGGGCTATATCAAGCGCTATCGGGAAGAGAGTTTGGGCGTTCTCAGCAGTTAGTTTGAGCATGACAGCATCCATGCTATTGAGGTAGTCCGCTACAAGCGCACGCTCCATGCGCCGCTCTGCTGTTTTACCAAAGATATCAAAAGCTGTACCGCGCAAACCTTTGAGTTTGGCTAACAACTTGAAGCTGGTCAGCATCCATGGGCCAAATTGCTGTTTTTGCAGTTCTCCTCGGTCATTTTTCTCGGCGATCAAGGGTGGAGCAAGGTGGTAATTGAGTTTGTAGTCACCTTCAAACATACCTGCTATCTTTTTCTCAAACGTACCGTCGCTATGTAATCTGGCAACTTCGTACTCGTCTTTGAAGGCCATGAGTTTGAAAAGGTTTCGGGCGACGGCTTCAGTCAGCGGCAAAACTTTGACGATGACACCCCCTTTTAAAGACAGCTCCTTGCTACGAATTTTTTCTACAAACTCAATATACTTGGATGCATAAGCAGCGTTTTGGTAGGCGGTTAAGAACTCGATACGTTTAGAGATAATATCTTCTAATGAATCACGTTTTTTGAAGTCGATCACACTGACAGCAAACGGATTTGATTTCAACAACGGTTCGACCTCAGCCCAATTATGCGCAGCACGGCAGCCCCATTCAAACGCGGTTTTGTTGTTATCCACCGCCACAGCATTCAACTCAATCGCCCGCATCAACGATGCTTTTTGCAACGGTATCCAACCTTTTTGCCAAGCGAAGCCCAACATGATGGGGTTGGTGTAAATACTGTCGCCCATCATCACCGTGGCCAACGCATCGGCGTTGAAGGCACTCACACCGTCTTTGCCGACGATGGCAGTGATGCTATCCACACAGCTTTGTGACGGATTTTGCCAATTGGCATTTTTGACAAAAGCTGCCGTCGGCGTGCTGTGCGCATTGAGCGCAACGTGTGTACGCCCTGCACGCATGCGCATGGTGGTTTCTTTGTTGGCAGAAACAATCGGGTCGCAGCCGATGATCAAATCCGCGCCTGCCATACCTACACGCGTGGTGCGTATGTCGTCTTGATGGTCGGCAATCAGCACATGACTCCAAGTCGCACCGCCTTTTTG
>JBEBJY010000125.1:0-3775 GCA_040079635.1 Burkholderiaceae bacterium
GAGTTAATGTGAATAAGAAGCGCGAAGATATGAAAAGTTGAGGTATCGTAGCGACTAATCCATTCTCCAGCGATATGAAACGCAATGCATAGGCTCCAATTCCATTACACCCTCAGCAAAGATGCCAGCCCACAAAACATCAACCAAAGGGTGCGCAACCCCTTGATTGATTTGCTGCAAGCGGTCTCAAACGAAGGCTCGATTTCAGCGGGAGCACGACATCTTGGGCTGTCATACCGCCACGTTTGGGGTGAGTTGAAGCGCTGGGAGGCTGAACTGGGCGGTGAACTGCTGATCTGGGAAAAGGGTCAATCTGCCCGCCTGAGCGAGTTTGGCAGCAAACTGATGTGGGCCGAGCGCCAAGCGCAGGCGCGGCTCGCACCACAAATTGAAGCGCTGCGGGCGGAGTTAGAGCGTTCGTTCGCGGTGGCGTTTGACGATGCCAGCCATGTCGTCACCCTCTATGCCAGCCATGACGATGCCTTGAGTCAGCTTCGCGAGGCTGCCATGACCCAATCCTCGGATTTGCATTTAGACATCCGCTTCACCGGCAGCGTAGACGCCATTCGCGCGCTGAACGAAGGCCGCTGCGTGATGGCGGGGTTTCACACCTTGGACAACATCGACCATATTGGTAAAGGCACGCTGACTGAGCGCATTTACAAACCGCTTTTGAAACCCGGCTTGCACAAAATCATAGGTTTTGCCAGCCGTACGCAGGGCTTGATGGTCGCGCCTGACAATCCTTTGAAGGTGAGCGGCTTGGCGGATTTGACCTCTGCAAAAAAAGGCAAACTCGTCCGCTTCGCCAACCGAGCGCTGGGCACGGGTACGCGTGTGGTTTTGGACGAGTTACTCGCAGCTGCAAAACTAAACACAGCAGATATCAACGGCTACGACCATACCGAACCATCCCACGCTGCCGTCGCCCATGCGGTGCTGTCGGGTCAGGCCGATGCGGGCTTAGGCATTGAAGCTGCCGCCGTGCAAGCGGGTTTGGGGTTTGTGCCGTTGGTCAAAGAAAACTACCATTTGGTTTGCCTCAAATCAGCCTTGGAGCAACCTGGCATCGTAGCATTGCTAGCTTTGTTGCAAACGGCGCAGTGGCAAAACGAGATAGCTTTAATTCCTGGCTATGCAGCGGCGCAAAGCGGACAGGTGCTGTCCATGCGCAAAGTGCTGCCGTGGTGGGACTATCGTAAACCCTAGTAATCCCGCATTCTTGGGTCTGGTATTCCCGTGAATACTCGACAGTTGGTGTGCTTACAAGGATACTGCGACTTGGTAACCACGGCTTCTTGCACAATCTACTGGAGACAACAACATGATAGGTTTCACCCTGAACGGCAAGGCCGTCACCACCAATGCGCCAACTGACAAACCACTGCTGTGGGTGCTGCGCGAAGATTTCAATTTAACGGGTACAAAGTTTGGCTGCGGCATCGCCCAATGCGGCGCTTGCACGGTGCATTTGAACGGTACGCCAACACGCTCGTGCGTGCTGCCAGTGTCCGCCGTATCGGGTGCGCAAGTGACGACGATTGAAGCCATCAATGCCTCCAAAGAAGGCAAAGCGCTGCAAGATGCGTGGATTGCCGAGCAAGCGCCGCAGTGCGGCTACTGCCAGTCAGGCCAAATCATGGCGGCGGTGGGTGTGCTGAAAGAAGCACGCGGCACGCTGTCGCGCGAACAAGCACTAGAGAAAATGACGGGGAACATTTGCCGCTGCGGCACGTACAACCAAATCGCCGCCGCTGTGGTGCGCGCTCAGAAAAGTTTGGCTTGATAAGGGAGAACGACCATGACTACTTCTTTATCAACTACTCTAGCCTCCTCTAAAATTTCACGCCGTAGCTTTGTCATCGGCACGGGCTCTGGCGCAATTGGGCTCAGCTTCGGCGCAGCTGTATCCACATTTGCAGCGCTGAATGCAACCGCTCAAACAACATCGTTCACACCGATTGCCTGGGTCAATATCGCACCTGACAACACGGCGACGATTTACTCGCCAGGCTCTGAAATGGGACAAGGCACGATGACAGCGCTGCCCATCGTGATTGCTGAAAACATGGAGCTGGATTGGGCCAAATGCAAAGTCGTGCACGCACCAGCTGACCCGAAACGCTTTGGCAACCCGAAGTTTGGCGGCGGCATGATTACCGGCTCGTCACGCACCGTGGTGGGCTATTACCAAGCGCTGCGATTGTCTGGCTTGCAGGGCAAGATGGTGATGATGGAAGCTGCGGCTAAAACTTGGGGCGTGCCCGTCACCGAAGTGACCGCCTCCATGAGCATGGTGCGCCACGCTGCCAGCAACCGCAGCATCAGCTACGGCGAGATTGCCAAAACCGCGCAAGCACCGGCGGAGCTGCCCAAAGTGGACAAAGCGATGCTGAAGCCGATGTCAGAGTTCAAACTCGTCGGCAAAGAAGTGGCGCGGGTTGATTTACCTAGCAAGGTCAACGGCAGCGCGGTTTACGGTATCGACACCCGCATGCCTGGCTTGCATTACGCGGCCGTGTGGCACGCACCTGTGCAAGGCGAAAAGCCTGAGAAGATTGACGACGCTGCAGCCAAAGCCGTTGCAGGTGTGAAAGCCATTGTGCCGATTGGTGGCGGTGTGGCTGTGGTGGCTGATTCGTTTTTTACCGCACAAAAAGCACGTGCTTTGCTCAATGTCACTTGGACGAATACCGCCAAAGGTCGCAAATACGACTCAGACGTGGCGATGAAAGAATTTGTCGCCCGCGCTGAAAACTTGGGTGATGTTGGCGTGACTTATTTCAGCCACGGTGATGCTGCCAAAGAAATCGCGGGCGGTGCTCGTACCTTCAAAGCAACTTACACCAGCGAGCACGTGGCGCAGTTCACCATGGAGCCCATGAACACAACTGCAAAAGTGGATGGCGACAAAATCGAAATTTGGACGCCATCACAAACCGTTGCTTTCGTGGTGGGTGGCGTCGCTGCAGTCGGTGGATTCAAGCCAGAAAATATCAAGGTCAACATCACGCTGTTGGGTGGCGGTTATGGCCGACGCGTAGAGGCGGAATACGCCGTAGAAGCCATGTTGATTGCCAAAGCAGTGCCAGGTGTGCCTGTGCAAATGATCTGGACGCGCGAAGACGACATGTTGCGCTCCAAGCCGCGCCCATTGACGGCGCAGCATTTGATTGCGTCAGTCGATGCGCAGGGCAAGTTGGTGGGTTTTCAGCACCGCGTGGTTGCAGAAACTATTTATGGCCGTGTGCTCCCTCCCGCGTTTAAGGCAGCGGGCAACAAAGATGCGCCGGTGATGGAAGGTGCCGACGGCGTTTATGCGATTCCAGGCCACTTGGTGCAGCAGTGCTTGGAAGACCGTGGCATTGCCTGCAGCTTCTGGCGCGGCGTGGCGCCCGGTTATTTGAAATTCGCCATCGAGACCATGATCGACGAAATCGCCGCCGATACCAAGCAAGATGCCCTGAAAATGCGCATGGATTTGGCTGCCAAATCACCCCGCGCACAGGCGGTGATGCAAGAAGTCGCCAAAATGTCAGACTACGCCCGCCCCCGCACCGATGGCCGTGCGCTGGGTTTTGCGTTTTCAGACACGTGGACAACGTTCATCGGTATGGTGGTTGAAGTGTCCATGTACCAAGGCAAGCCAACCGTGCACCAAATCTGGGCAGCAGTGGATTGCGGCCATGCGCTGACGCCGAAAAACATCCAAACCCAGATTGAAGGCAGCGCGATTTTTGGTCTTTCAGCAGCTTTAGGTGAGAAACTCAGTTAC
>JBEBJY010000126.1:0-3700 GCA_040079635.1 Burkholderiaceae bacterium
GATGCGGTGGGCTCGGCAGCCAACCTGGGCACTGCCAACAAAAAGGTTTACCAGATGGACCCTGGTAACAGCGACGAGGCCTTGCGCGAGGTGGCGCTGGACATTGCCGAAGGTGCTGACATGGTCATGGTCAAACCCGGCATGCCGTATTTGGACATCGTGCGCCGGGTCAAAGACGAGTTCAAGGTGCCGACGTTTGCCTACCAAGTCAGCGGTGAATACGCCATGCTGAAAGCTGCTGCTATCAACGGTTGGTTAGACCATGATGCGGTGATGATGGAAAGCCTGCTGGCTTTTAAACGCGCCGGTGCAGATGGCGTTTTGACTTATTTTGCGTTGGATGCGGCGCGCTTGTTTCGTCAGAACTGAAGATAAAGTCTATGCAAATCGTCATCTTCACTCAAGGCAGTCTGCAGTTTGTGGATCAGTTGCCCAGCGGTGCGCCGGCGGACGGTTTTGTGTGGGTGTTTACCGACCGCGAATCCATGTCGACAGACTTACCGGCTTTACAAACCTTGGCGCACCAAGTGGGTGGCTCGACCATGCTTGATTTGCATTGCCAAGATCTGGCCTCTGCCGTGCATCCGTCGCACTACGATTACACCTCTGTGTACGACTTGATCATCTTCCGCCGTTTGGCGACGCAACTTGAGATGCGCGCTGAAGCCGAGCATGAAGCCGCTATTGAAGCCTACCACGGCCAAGGTGGCAAGCCGCGTATCAAACCTAACAACACGCTACCAGGTTTGAGTCGGATTAGCTCCAAAGCAGTCGGTTTTGCGGTGTTTGACCGTTTGCTGATCAGCGTGCATCCGCGCGATTGTTACGCGGCAAAGAGCTTTATTCAGCGATTTTTAGCAGATGCCAGCTCTGGCTTAGATGCCGCCAATGCGCGTAGCCGTATTCCCACCAGCCCAGTCGATTTGGTGCTGCGCATGGTTAACGCCATGGTGGACAGTTATTTGGATTTGCGCAGAGAGCTCACGGTACAGCTCGATAACTGGCAAACTGAGTTGTTAAAACCTCATTCCCGATTCAATAATTGGTCTGCCTTGACAGGCATTCGCAGCCAACTGCATACCTTAGAAGATTTGTGCGAAGAGCAGCATGACGCCATGCAGGAGTGGCTGGATACTTTGCGCGAGCAACCTTTGATCGCGGATTCGATCAGCGCGCTCAACTCGATTAGCCCCGTGATCAGCCAAGCCGAGCACGATGCTTTGATCGCCCGCGCCAGGGATGTGATTGAGCACATTGAGCGTGTGGTGCACCACGTGCGGCGCTTGGAGCAATCGGCCGAATCGGCGATTCAAATCTACTTTGGCGCGCAAGGCAATCGCACCAACGACATCATGCGAACCCTGACGGCTTTGACCGCCATCTTTTTGCCATTGAATTTAATTACCGGGTTTTTTGGCATGAATTTTGAGACGTTTCCGCTCATTCATAACAAAAATGCCTTGTGGTGGACGATGGGCGCTATGGTGCTGATTGCCATCACATTGGGCGTTGTGTTTTGGCGCAAGCGCTATCTAGCGCGCACAGGTCGATGAATTAAATGTTAATGATTAGACAAAAGAGAACGAATAGATGACACACAAGAAAGTTGTTTTGATCACGGGTGCTTCGCGCGGTATTGGCGCGGCGGCGGCTTTGCTTTGCTCCAAGCAAGATTGGGCGGTTGCTGTGAACTATGTCGCTAACTCTTTGGCTGCCGACGAAGTGGTACGGCAAATTCGCGCTGCTGGCGGCACGGCCATGGCAGTGCAAGCGGATGTGGCTGTCGAAGGCCAAGTGTTGCGTTTGTTTGAAACCGTGGACGCCAAACTCGGCCGTATCAGTGGCTTGGTGAATAACGCAGGCGTCGTTGACATGCCTTCGCGTGTCGATGCCATGACGGTTGAGCGCTTAACCCGCATGTGGACGACCAATATCACCAGCAGCTTTGTCTGCGCACGCGAAGCCGTCAAGCGCATGAGCACCAAGTACGGCGGTGCGGGTGGCAGCATTGTTAATTTGTCCAGCGCGGCGGTACGCATAGGCTCACCTGGGCAATATGTAGATTACGCGGCCAGCAAAGCAGCAATTGACACTTTCACCATGGGCTTGGCTAAAGAGGTGGCGCTGGAAGGCATTCGCGTCAACGCTGTGCGCCCTGGCATCATCGACACCGATATCCATGCCTCGGGTGGTTTGCCAGACCGCGTGTCGCAAGTCGCGCCCTTGGTGCCCATGCACCGTGCTGGGTCGGCGCACGAAGTTGCCGAAGCTATTCTTTGGTTGTTGTCAGAATCGTCGAGCTACACGACAGGTTCTATCGTTGATGTGACGGGAGGCCGTTGATGGCTATGGACTTAAAACCGCTGGTGACGTTGCTGGCCATCGTCAACCCGCTGGCTTGCGTGCCATTTTTCATCCATTACACGCAGAATTTCTCTAAACAACAGCGTCAGCATACGATTTTGGTGGCTTCTTTCAGCGCTTTTGTGGTGATTGCCGTCAGTGCGCTTTTGGGTTTAGAGATATTGGGGTTTTTCGGCATTTCATTGGCCAGCTTTCAAGTTGGCGGTGGTTTGCTGTTGATGACGTCGGCATTGAGCATGTTGAACGCCCAACCGGCTGATTCACGCTCAAACCCAGACGAACTGCAAGAAGCCGAGGTGAAATCTGCCATCGGTGCAAGCATTGCTGTCGTACCCTTAACGATTCCGCTCTTGACCGGCCCTGCCACCATGTCTACCGTGGTGATTTATGCCGATAAAGCGCAAAACTACGTCCAAATCCTCACCTTGGTGGGTTACGGCGTGGTGATTGGTTTTGCTACCGCCCTTTGCTTTTCACTAGCGCAGCCCATAGCGAAGTTTTTAGGTAAAACCGGTATCAACATCATGACCCGTTTGATGGGTTTGATTTTGACGGCTTTGGCTGTTGAGCTGATTGCAGAGGGCTTGCACAAGATTTTCCCGATTCTCGGTCGTTAATTTCGGCCGTCAATCTCTGTCTTTAGAGTTAGCGTTTTCAAGGTTTAAAAATGAGCACATCAGAACAAGCGATTTCATCTGAACTGTTGATCGAGCAGCGCGGTGCAGTACTTTGGCTCACCATCAACCGCGAAGCGCGGCGCAACGCCATGAGCCACAGCGTGCTGGCTGGGCTGCAGCAGGCGATTGACGCAGCGCAAACCAACCGCAGCATTTTGGCGATAGTGATTACAGGCGCGGGTACAAAAGCCTTCTGCGCAGGGGCTGATTTGCAGTCCGCCAACGCGTTTACTACCGATTATTCTGACCCTACCGGCCACCTCGCACGCGTGCTGCGCAGCGCCAAAGCCAGCCATATTCCACTCATCGCGCGGGTCAACGGTGCTTGCATGGCTGGCGGCATGGGGCTGATGGCGATGTGTGACATGGCTGCTTCCACGCCAGAGGCTGTGTTTGGGCTGCCAGAAGTCAAAGTCGGCGTCTTCCCCGCGCAGGTGCTGGCGGTGTTGCAGCATTTGATTCCTAAGCGCAAATTAGCTGAGATGTGCATCACTGGCGAGCCCATCACGTCGGCTCAGGCTTTAGAAATTGGTTTGATCAACTACGTCAGCGACGAATCTGGCTTAGAAAGTTTGGACAGCAAGCTGCAATGGCTGCTAGACCGCGTGCTGGACAAATCCCCAGCCGCCATTCGCCGTGGTTTGTACACCATGAAAAAG
>JBEBJY010000127.1:0-3690 GCA_040079635.1 Burkholderiaceae bacterium
TGTGGTGGCTGGTTTTGCAAAACGTGTGGGCAATGAGCGCAATTTGACAGCGCTTTATTTGCTGACGGTGGCCGATATTCGCGGCACATCGCCCAAAGTTTGGAACGCATGGAAAGGCAAGCTCTTAGAAGACGCTTACCGAATGACTTTGCGTACGCTTGGTGGCCGTGCGCCTGACCCTGATGCCGAAGCGCAAGCGCGTAAAAACGAGGCATTGGTTAATCTTGCTTTGTATGCAGAACCTTTTGAAGGCCACAAAGCGCTGTGGGACACGTTAAATGTGAGCTATTTCATGCGCCACGATGCGCAAGATATCGCTTGGCATGCACGGCAGTTGTCACGCCTAGTCGGCAGTGACAAACCTATCGTTCGCGCCCGTGCGTCGCCTTTGGGTGAGGGTTTGCAAGTGGTGGTGTACACGCCAGACCAAAGTGATTTGTTTGCTCGTATTTGCGGCTATTTTGACCAAGCGGGTTTCAGCATTTTGGACGCCAAAGTGCACACCGCCAATGATGGCCATGCGCTAGACACCTTCCAAATCGTCACCGCGACACTGCCAGAGCATTACCGTGAGCTCACCAGCATGGTGGAAGCCGATCTCACGCGCACCATTGAAGCGCAAAGCGTGTTGCCGCAGCCACTGCGCGGCAGAGTATCGCGCCGCGTCAAAAGCTTTCCCATCACGCCGCGCGTTGACCTGAAACCAGATGAAAAAGCGCAGCGCTGGCTGTTGAATATTTCCGCCAGTGACCGCGCAGGTTTGCTCTACTGCGTAGCGCGGGTTTTAGCCAAACACAAATTGAATCTGCAACTTGCCAAAGTCACCACGCTGGGTGAGCGGGTTGAAGATACGTTTTTGATAGCGGGCGCAGCCTTGCAACACAACAAGGCGCAGATTGAGATTGAGACTGAGCTGCTAGAGGCTATCTCGAACTAAATCGAGCTTCTAATCATCATCCATGGCATCAAGACCAGGAAACAGAACGTCGGTAAATCCAAACTGTGTGAAGTCAGTCATCCGCATGGGGTACAACTTCCCGATCAAATGGTCACACTCGTGTTGCACTACGCGGGCATGAAAGCCATCGACTGTGCGATCTATGGCATCACCATATTGGTCAAAACCTGTGTAGCGAATACGCGCATGGCGCGGAACAACACCACGCATGCCAGGCACGGACAAGCAGCCTTCCCAGCCGTTTTCAACTTCAGCGTCTAAAGCTGTAATCACGGGGTTGATGAGCACCGTGCGCGGCACAACGGGTGCATCTGGGTAGCGTGGATTCACCGTACTTGTGCCGAAAATAACCACTTGCCGATCAACGCCAATCTGCGGAGCAGCCAAGCCAGCGCCATTGGCCGCAGCCATGGTGTCCAGCATGTCCGTGATAAGCAGATGAAGCTCATCCGTGTCAAACGCTATGACCTTTGGTGCTATACGCAGCAGGTGCGGGTCACCCATTTTTAGTATTTCTCGCACAGTCATGCATCATCTCCCTCAGTCGTTTCATTCAGCAAGGCCAGTACGCCAGCTTCATCCAGAATGGGGATATCAAGCTCGCGTGCTTTGTCTAGCTTACTGCCCGCATCACTGCCCGCGACGAGGTAATGCGTTTTCTTACTCACACTACCTGCAACTTTAGCGCCAGCAGCTTCTAGCATTTCTTTAAGCTCATCCCGCCCTAAATTAGGCAGCGTTCCCGTAATCACAAATGTTTTACCGCTCAACACTAGCAGTGCGGCGGGAGACGGCTCACCTTCTGTCCAAACCACGCCACAAGCACGCAGCTGCTCAACCACTTCACGGTTATGCGCTTGGTCAAAAAATGTACGCAAACTCAGCGCAACGACGGGGCCAACATCAGCCACTTGCGTGAGCTGCTCCAGCGTTGCGTCCATGATGGCATCCAACTTTCCAAAGTGCTTCACCAAGGCCTTGGCTGTGGCTTCACCAACGTGGCGAATGCCGAGTCCATACAAAAAACGTGGCAGCGTCGTTTGCTTTGAATTTTGTAGCGCAATGAGTATATTTTGTGCTGACTTTTCAGCCATTCTGTCCAGCTCAGACAATGCTGTGAAGCCCAACTTGTACAAATCTGGCAGGGTGCGAACAATGCCCGCTTCGACCATTTGTTCAACCAGCTTGTCACCCAAACCATCAACTTCAACCGCACGCTTTTGGGCGAAATGCAAAATAGCCTGCTTGCGCTGCGCGCTGCAAAACAGCCCGCCAGTACAGCGGTAATCAGCTTCACCTTCTTCACGCACTGCCGCGCTGTCACACACGGGGCATATATGCGGCATGGTGAACATGGGTGCATCGCTCTGACGCTTCTCTATCAGCACGGACACAACTTCGGGAATCACGTCGCCTGCGCGACGAACAATCACTGTGTCGCCCACACGTACATCTTTGCGCCTTGCCTCGTCCTCGTTATGTAAAGTAGCATTGGTGACGGTAACGCCGCCCACAAACACGGGAGCTAGCTTCGCAACAGGTGTTAGCTTGCCGGTCCTGCCCACTTGCACTTCAATCGCCAAAACGGTTGTTAATTGCTCTTGCGCAGGGTATTTGTGCGCCACAGCCCAGCGTGGCTCGCGGCTGACAAAACCGAGTTGCTGCTGCAGAGCTAAGCTATTTACTTTGTAGACCACGCCATCGATATCAAATGGCAAAGCATCTCTAAGTTTGCCAATTTTCTGATGATAAGCTATTAATTCAATAGCACCTTTAACAATATTTACTTCGGCTGCAACGGGAAATCCCCATAATTTTAGCGTTTGCAATAAATCGTAATGGGTTACCCATATGGAAGGACTTGCGTTTGAATTGCTAACTTCCCCGACGCCATAAGCAAAAAAACTCAAAGGTCTTTGCGCAGCGATAGTAGGGTCAAGTTGGCGAACTGCACCCGCTGCTGCATTTCGAGGATTGACAAAGGTTTTTTCACCTTTTGCGCCTGCCGAAATTTTTATGCGCTGGCGTTCGTTCAAACCCTCAAAATCGTCGCGCCGCATGTAAACCTCACCGCGAACTTCAAGAACGTCTGGCACGGCTTCTGGCAACTTGAGAGGGATTTGTCCAACGGTACGAATGTTGTGCGTCACATCTTCACCAAATTCGCCATCACCACGCGTTGCAGCTTGCACGAGAACGCCTTTTTCGTAGCGCAAACTCATCGCAAGACCGTCAAACTTGAGTTCTGCAACATACTCAACTGCAGCGTCGCTTTCTTTCAATGCTAGCTCTTTGCGGATACGCGTATCAAAACTCTCAGCACCACTGGCTTCGGTATCAGTTTCAGTTCGGATGCTGAGCATAGGCACCGCGTGGCGCACTGTAGCAAATTCCGCCATAGGCTTGCCGCCCACACGTTGTGTCGGGGAATCCGAGGTGCGCAATTCGGGATGCGCTTCCTCTAAGTTTTGCAGTTCAGCAAATAATTTGTCGTATTCCGCATCTGGAATACTAGGCTCATCGAGCACGTAGTAACTATGCGCATGCCGATGCAAGGCTTGGTGCAACTCCGCAACTCGCTGAGCCATGTCATCATTTTGAGGTTCATTGCTGCCGAACATCGGCAACGAAAATTGAGAAACCATGTTCAAGAGAACAAACGACGAGCAAGCATAGAACCTGCGCTTAAATCTCTTTGATCCAAAGCATCGTACAAACGCTCAATATCGGCG
>JBEBJY010000128.1:0-3471 GCA_040079635.1 Burkholderiaceae bacterium
GGCTTAGAAAGTTTGGACAGCAAGCTGCAATGGCTGCTAGACCGCGTGCTGGACAAATCCCCAGCCGCCATTCGCCGTGGTTTGTACACCATGAAAAAGGTGGAAGCCATGTCGTTTGAAGAAGCGATGTCGTTTTGCGAAAGCCAAATCGCCCTGTTCACCCTGACGGAAGACGCCAAAGAAGGCCAAAAAGCCTTTCAAGAGAAGCGAAAACCACAGTGGACGGGGAGATAAAGCACTGATGTCGCTAAAAATCAGCTAAAACCGGTTTCGCAGGGAATGCTATTTTGCTATTAATAGCATAGCTGTTTAGGCAATAAATACGCCGGCTAGATATGAATTTACTTTCAAAATAGGCTTAAACTCGACTTTGCAATTTTGCTATTTATTTAATAGCAGCTTAGGTAGTAAATTCGACGGCTAAAGGCGAATTTACTTGCAAAAGTATGACATTTCTATTGTTTAAGGTGTCATTTAAAACGTCACCGGCAGGCCGCTTTTGTAGCTGGCTGTGGCGGCATCTGCCAGTTTTTGCGCGGCCACGCCGTCTGCAATCGTGGTTTTGAAGACACCGCCAGACTGCAAAGTTTCAAAGAAATGCGCGATTTCTAAGCGGTAAGCCGCCGCATAGCGCTGCAAAAAGAAGGCTTCTGGCTTGTCGGCGTGGATGCCGTTGGCGTTCCACTGCACCACTTCTGTGGGGGTGTGGTTGCCGCATTGCAAAAGCCCAAGCGAGCCCATGACCTCAAAGCGCTGGTCGTAACCGTAGGCAGCGCGGCGGCTGGTGTTGATTTGGCACAAGCGGCCTTTACGAGTGCGAATGGTCACAGCGGTGCTATCCACATCGCCCAAGGCGGTGATGGCGGGGTCGGTCAGCACTGAGCCGGTGGCGCTCAGCCATTCAGCTTCGTCGCCATCGGCACATAAAATCCAGCGGAAAACGTCAAAATCATGAATCAACATGTCGCGAAAGATGCCGCCAGAGGCTTTGATGTACTCGGCCGGCGGTGCGCCTGGGTCGCGGCTGGTGATGATGAGCATTTCAGGTGAGCCAATTTCGCCAGCTTGCAGGCGGCGGCTAGCATCGCTGAAAGTGGGGTCAAAACGGCGCTGAAAACCAATCATGCAAGCCACATTCGCATCTTTCACGGCTTGGGCACAGGCTTCGGCGCGGGGGACCGACAAATCCACCGGTTTTTCGCAAAAAATATGTTTGCCGGCTGCTGCGGCGCGGGTGATCAAGTCGCTGTGTGTGTCGGTTGACGAGCAAATGGCGACCACATCCACGCTTTTGTCTGCCAATGCGGCTTCAATGCTGGCAACTTCAGCGCCAAGCTGGCCCGCAAGTTCTGCGGCGTAAGTAGGTACCGGGTCGCTGACGTATTTGAGAGTCACGCCGGGTAGTGCGGCAATGTTAGATGCGTGAATGCGACCAATGCGGCCAGCGCCGAAAACTGCGACGTTTGTCATGTTAATTCCAAAAAGGTGAGGGTAAAAAGGGCTTAAATGAAAAGTAAATATAGAAATTATTTTCGATTGTATTTCAAAATCGAATTAATTTTATTTAACAAGATGTAAATGACGTTATTTTTGGTCGCTCGCGCTTGATTTGTAAGGCAGCTCTAAGGTGTAAGCCAAAGCAATAAACAAGCTCTGTGCCATGCTCATGGTGCTGGTGAGTGATCGGAAGCCAAAGGTTGAATTGTCTTGCACGATCAGAGACGCTTGCGCTAATTTTGCTAGCGGACTCATCAGGCTGTCGGTGATGGCAATCAGTTTGGCGCCTCGCTCGACCGCTAATTTAGCCACGGAAATGGTTTCTTCAGCATACGGTGAAAACGAGATGGCGATCATCACATCATCTTTACGAACAGAGCGCATTTGCCCTAGCTGCATGCCGCCTATGCCCGTGACCAAGCCAATGCGCTTGTCGGTGTGCTGCAAAGCGTAGTCCAAATACGCCGCGACTGGGAAGGAGCGGCGTGACGCGGCTATCCAAATGCAATCACTGGCTGCGAGTAAATCGACCGCTTTTTTGAAACTGGGCGTTGCTATGCTGTTTTTGAGCTCTTGCATGCCGGCCAAGCTGCCCGTCAAGAATTCACTGGCAATCTCCGTACTGGATAAGCTGCTCAATCCATCCTTGTCAGAGCTAATGATGTCACGAATGCGTGACTGATAAGTGCGGCTAGGCGCCAGTTGTCTTGAGATGCCTTCTCTAAAAATAGCTTGCATCTCAGAATAACCAGAATACCCAAAATGCTTGGCAAACCGGACCACGGCCGAGGGCTGCACGCCACATTGCATCGCCACTTGTTGAATACCGTCTAAGCCGATATGGTCTTTGTGCTGCTCAATGTAGCGAGCGATGATTTTGAGCTGCTTGCTCAGCGTTTCATATTCTTCAGAAATGCGGCGAATGAGCGCGTCAACACTGGTTGGGGCTGCAGTTTTTGCAATTGGTTTAGACATGGTTGATTTGTTTTAGAAATGTTTTTCTATTATAGATTTGTGTGGCTAATGCCTGAAAGTACAATAAAACCATGAAAAACACCTATATCCTCACGCTTTCTTGCCCTGATAAATCTGGCATCGTTCACGCGGTCTCGGGATTGTTGCTTGCGCATGGCGCCAACATTGAGGAAGCGGCGCAATTTAACGATGCGCAAACAGGTTTGTTTTTCATGCGCGTGCAGTTTGCCACTCAAGAAGCTATTCAGGGTGATCTACAAGCGGCGATCGCTTCACTAGCGGGTAGTTGGGGCATGACTTTTGACTTGCATCCGGCGGCTAAAAAAATGCCCATCGTCATCTTGGTTAGCCAGCAAGGCCATTGTTTGAACGATTTGCTGTTCCGTTGGAAATCAGGCTTGTTGCCAGTCGATATCAAAGCAATCATCAGCAACCACCGCGACTTTTACCAATTGGCTGCCAACTACAACGTGCCGTTTCACCACATCAAAGTGACGGCAGATACCAAGGCTGCCGCTGAAGCCAAGCAGTTGGAAATAATTCAATCCGAGGGCGCAGAGCTGGTGATTTTGGCGCGCTACATGCAAGTGCTGTCAAACGACATGTGCAAGGCTTTGAATGGTCGGGCTATCAACATTCACCATAGTTTTCTGCCCAGTTTCAAGGGTGCAAAACCGTATTTTCAGGCGCATGACAGAGGCGTCAAACTGATTGGTGCCACCGCCCATTACGTCACGGCGGATTTGGACGAAGGGCCTATCATCGAGCAAGATGTTGCGCGCGTTGACCACAGTTTGACGGTTGAAGACTTGACCGCGCAGGGGCGCGACACGGAAAGCCAAGTCTTGGCGCGTGCAGTGAAATGGCATAGTGAGCATCGTGTATTGATCAGTGGGCACAAAACTGTGATTTTCAAATAATCGAAACTGGGAGCAAGAGATGTCATTCCCGCGAAGGCGGGAACCCATCGTGGCGCTTGTGGATTCCCGCCTTCGCGGG
>JBEBJY010000129.1:0-3391 GCA_040079635.1 Burkholderiaceae bacterium
CTCACCGTCTAAGCTGCGGTTGGCATTGTTGGTGAGGGTGATGTAAACCTCGCCATTGCGTGGGTTCACGCCCGCCCATTCTGGTCTGTCCATTTTGGTCGCGCCTACCGCGTCAGCAGCCAAGCGGGTAAAGATGGCAACGTCTGCGTCTGACTTGAACTCAAAATCAGGGTTGAACGCGATGATTGGGTTTTTCATCGACAACTCCAGCCATTCGCCCGTGCCATCCGCCTTGAATTTGGCGACAAACAGCGTACCTTTGTCCAAATATTTGTCACCCACGGCGAGTTTGTCGTCGGCATCCGCATCGCTGGCAAGCCACAAAGTATCGGACACGTATTTGTAAATGTACTCGCCGCGAGAGTCGTCACCCATATAACCGACCACAGGTTGTCCCACCACGGGTTTTGCAAACGTCACGTTTTCATGTCCCATGCGACCCAGCGCTGTGCGTTTGCGCAAAGCTTGAGTAGGTTTGTAGGGGTCTAGCTCAACGATGTAACCGAAGGTGTTCATCTCATTGCGGAAGTCATCTTTGGCACTTGCACCCATCGCGCTGTTGTTCCAGCGAACATATTGGTCGCTGCTGCCAGCGCTTTCCCAGCCGTGTCGGCTGGCGGCACCGGCTCTGCGTCCGTAGCGGTTCAAGGCTGTAACGGCTTTGTCTTTTGCGCCACGCTTGGCATCATCTTTAGCATCGCGCGAGAAGTAGCCAAACCAGTTTTCTTCGCCTGAAGCGTACGTGCCCCACGGCGTTTTGCCCGTGCCGCAGTTGTTCAAGGTGCCGCGCACTTTGGTGCCGTCAGTGCTGTATTTGGTGACGAGGTGCTCGCTTCCGCGCGCCGGGCCGTGGATAACGGCTTCAGACATCGTCGTCACACGGCGGTTGAAGGTAGAGCCTTGCTTGTAACCCCATTTACCGCCTTGAGCTGCAACCTCAATGACGGAAAGACCGTGAATCATCAGCTCTTTGTCAACTTCAGACGCTTTGCGTGGCAATGTTGATGTGCCGCCATCGGTGTGAAAAAAGAAAGCACTGAGCTTTTCGTCTGTCGTTGCTTCATGGTTCATGGCGATAATGCCACGCGAAGTTGCACTGTTGGATGGTTTGCCGTTGGCATCTAAGCCAAACCACTCCATGCCATCGCCATGGTCACCCGTACGTTTGTCTAAATCTGTATCTGTCCCGTCGTTCTTAAAGGCGGCAAGACCAGCAAAAAGTGGGTCGCCCACAGCGTAAAACACCTCGGCTTTGTAGCCTGCTGGCACGCTAACCACGTCAGCCATGCTTTTGGCAACTGGCGTGAAACCAAGCGTATTCAACGGCGAACTGGCAGCCATCGCACCTTGGCCGGAAGTTGCGCAACCCGCTAAACCTGCACCGCCTAGCAATACTGCGCCAGCAGCGCCCACACCGCCGCGCAGCATATTGCGGCGACTTAAACGTGCATTCAGCACAGTTTCAAAATCGGCGTTGGCAGAGGTGTTTGAGTCTTCGTTGTTAAAAATATCAGTAGGGCGGATATTGTTTGAATTCATGAATAAGCTTTCCTGAGCAGGTTTAAAAACCGAAATAATGCCGCAGTCCTGTGTCAATTCAATGACAATCACCCTATGAATGCCCATAATGACAACCCGCGCCACGCCTTTGAATCACTGACACCCGATGTGGTGCTAGACGCTCTTGCCAGCGTGGGTTTGTACGGCGATGGCCGGTTGACAGCGCTCAGCTCCTACGAAAACCGTGTCTACCAAGTGCATTTAGAGCATGGTTTAGACCGCGACACCGCCGCGCCGCGCTCCGTCGTCGTCAAGTTTTACCGCCCTGAGCGCTGGACAGAAGCGCAAATTCGTGAAGAACACAGCTTCAGTTTTGAGCTGATGTCGGCTGAAATCCCGGTCGTTGGCCCCTTGGTGTTACAAGGAGAGCATCTGCACCATCACGCCGGTTTTGCCTTCAGCGTCAGCCCCCAGCGCGGTGGCAGACCACCTGAATTGGACGATTTTGAGGTGCTGGAATGGGTTGGTCGCTTCTTGGCCCGCATCCACACCGTGGGTGCAGCCAAACCGTTCGTTCATAGACCCGCTTTGAACGTCCAAAGCTTTGGCACCGAGTCCATGGAATGGCTGCTCAGCCACGACATGGTGCCCTTAGATGTGCAGGCTGCATGGCAAAAAACCTGTCAAAACGCTATTAATTTAATAGCTGATAAGGCAATAAATACGCCGGCTAGAGGCAAAAATGAGCCTCAAAAAAGCGATAAAAATGATAGCAAAAAGATTGATGCAGAGGATTCTTCAGGCATTGCCATCATCCGCCTGCACGGCGACTGCCACCCCGGCAATATTCTGTGGACGCCGACCGACGCAAAGCACGGCGGCCCGCATTTTGTCGACTTAGACGACGCTCGCAGCGGCCCTGCCGTGCAAGATTTGTGGATGCTTTTGAGTGGCGACCGCCGCCAGCGCACCACCCAGCTTAGTGCGTTGATCGATGGCTACGAGCAATTCCGCCCCTTTGACCGCCGCGAACTGGCACTCATCGAGCCGCTGAGAACTTTACGCCTCATCCACTACAGCGCTTGGCTAGCCCGCCGCTGGCAAGACCCGACTTTCCCCATCAACTTCCCATGGTTTGGCACGAGCGACTATTGGAAATCGCAAATCCACACGCTGGAAGAGCAGATTGAGGCGATGCAGGAAGAGCCGTTGATGGTTTGAAGGGTAATTTCGGATAAATACTTGCGCTGGCAATGCATTTGCATTACCATCAAGTTTTATAAATCATCAAAAAATCATGTCTGCCATTTTGAGTGCCGAATCCACATTAACCGACCGCTACCAAACCACAGTGCCCGATGCCGTCAGAAAAGCACTGCATTTGGACAAGCGCGACCGCTTGCGTTACACCGTGCTGGCAGATGGCGTTGTGCAGATTTCACGGCTAGACGCTAGCGACGACGTTGATCCAGCCATCAGCAGATTTTTAAATTTTTTGGCAAACGACATGACCGCGCACCCGCAGCATTTGCAGCCCATGACCACTGCACTGCGTGGGCAGATTCAGCGTTTAACAGCGGGTGTTCGTGTTGATTTGACCGATACGTTATCCCCCGAGGACGACTAATTGGCCAGCCAAGCAAAGCTGGCAACAGTGCACGGCTGGACGGTATTGATGCACCCACTGTTTGAGTTGCAGCTCAACGCCTTGATTGGCAAAGTAGAAGCACTCAAAGCAAAGCACCCAGACAACTACACAACCAAAAACGACACCAAACGCCTAGCCGCCATTGAAGCGCTGGTTTTCGACATCAAGAGGAGTTGGCATGGTGTCAGTCGCGGGGTTGGCTTTTCTCGAACAGACTGCCCTCGTAGTCGTAGAGGGCTGCGT
>JBEBJY010000130.1:0-3275 GCA_040079635.1 Burkholderiaceae bacterium
GGCTTCAGGGAGGGCGGCGAAAGTGCGGACGGCTTGCAATCGTTTCGTCACGTCTGAAAGCCGTTCTGGACGTAGAGTAATAACGGCATCTACCTCTTGGGTGCTGTACCCCTGCTCGCGCAGAGTTCCTGCAAAGCGCTCGTAAATGAAATCTGTTAAATCTCCATAGAAGCCGCCCAAAATCAAAATGTGATCTAGTTTTTGAGTGAATACATCTCGCTCTATACCGTGAACAAATTTTTCAACATGGGCTTTTTTATCTAACAAAGCCAAATCCACTGAACCATCCTTGGAATAGACCGACGGATTGAGCCATTTACGCAAAACACGATAGGCAATAGCGATCAAATTCGGCAAGTCAATCTCAAGCTTCCGTTCAATCAATATGCGGATAATTCCTAATGCATGGCGGCGTAATGCGAAAGGATCGCGATCACCAGTCGGTAGATTACCGATACAGAACATTCCTGTAAGCGTTTCCAACTTGTCTGCCAAAGCAACGACCACTCCTGCCTGATTGCGTGGCAAAGCATCTCCTGCAAAGCGAGGTTTGTAGTGATCTTCGATAGCATTGGCAATGTCTGTACTCAATCCGTCATTTAAGGCGTAGTACCGTCCCATTGTGCCCTGCAGTTCAGGAAACTCGCCAACCATATCAGTCACCAAATCGGTCTTTGCTAGTAAAGCCGCAGTGTCGGCGTTCTTAGCAAGTTCAGCATCGCCGAGTAGCAAACCAATATCCCGCGAAATGGCACGTACCCGCTCTAATCGATCACCTTGTGTGCCAAGTTTGTTGTGGTAGACCACCTTATCTAAGCCCGCCACGCGAGATTCCAAGGTCTTCTTGCGGTCTTGGTCAAAGAAAAATTTGGCATCGGCCAAACGCGGGCGCACCACGCGCTCGTTGCCACCAATCACCGCGCTGGCGTCGGCTGGGCTGATGTTGCTGACGACTAAAAACTTGTTGCTCAATTTGCCAGCGGCATCGAGCAGCGGAAAGTACTTTTGATTCGCCTTCATGGTCAAAATCAAGCACTCTTGTGGCACATCCAAAAACTCTTTTTCAAACGCGCAAGTCAGCACATTTGGGCGCTCGACCAAGGCGGTCACTTCGTCTAACAGCGCATCATCGTCAATTGGGCTGTAGCTTGTGCCATCCGCAGCGCCAGCTTTGGCTGCAGCAGCTTTGAGTTGGCGTTCAATCTCGGTACGACGCTCGGCAAAACTGGCGATCACAGCACCGTCTTTGAGCAAAGTCGCGGCATAACTATCGGCGTCTTTGATGACAACGGGTGAAACAGCCGCCTCAAACCGGTGACCCAATGTTTCTCGCCCCGATTTAAGACCTAAAACGGTTATAGCCAGCGTATTTTCTCCATGTAATGCTATTAATTTATGAGCAGGTCGAACAAAGCTGACGCTACTCCAACCCGGCATGTCACAGTTTTGCACGAGCTGGTAGCTCATGACCTTTGGAATTGGCAGCTTGGCAAGCGCCTCAGTCACGGCTTTTTGCAAGCCATCGGCCAGCAAAACACCCGTCACTTGGCTGTCGTAAAACAAGGCTTCCGCTTTGCCGTCCATGGCGCGCTTTAGACCAGAGACAGCGGATACATCAGCTCCCAGGCCTTGCAGTTTTTTGAGCAAAGCAGGCGTCGCATTGCCAGAAGCGTCCAAACCCACGCTTACCGGCATGA
Source organism: Burkholderiaceae bacterium (assembly GCA_040079635.1). Taxonomy (GTDB): domain Bacteria; phylum Pseudomonadota; class Gammaproteobacteria; order Burkholderiales; family Burkholderiaceae_C; genus Aalborgiella. Next base: position 1,698 of record JBEBJY010000130.1, read on the forward strand.
GTTTTTGCGACACAGCTTTGTCAGCCGCCTGTGCTGCCACAGCGGTGATGTGCGCGGCCAAACGGCGCGGCGTGGCAAAAGGGGTGACCACGGCGTCTGCACTTGCCAAACCTTGGCTTTGCAGCGATGCCGCCAAGGTACTAGCAAAAGCGTCGCCTAGTTTTTTCAGGGCTTTGGGTGGCAGTTCTTCAACGAACAGTTCAACGAGTAGGTTTTGAGTTGTCATGTTCATGCGGCCACCTTCTTGGCGGGCGTTGTCGCCGTACTAGGCATCAGGGGTGCGACTTGCGCGACCCAGTCGCGCGGAGCCATCGGGTAGCCTAGCCGCTCACGGCTTTCCAAATAACTTTGCGCGACACTACGCGAGATATTGCGGATGCGGCCCATGTAGGCAGCCCGCTCGGTCACGCTGATACTGCCGCGTGCATCCAGCAGGTTGAAGGTGTGCGCCGCTTTGAGCACCTGCTCGTAGGCGGGCAGGGCGAGTTGCTGCTCCATCAAATACTTGGCTTGCTTTTCGTGCGCGGTGAAGGCGGTGAATAAAAAGTCGGTATCAGAGTGCTCGAAGTTGTAGGCCGATTGCTCTTTTTCGTTTTGCAAAAACACGTCGCCATAGCTCATGGTTTCCGTGTATTTCAGGTCATAAACACTGTCCACGCCCTGCAAATACATGGCCAGACGCTCTAAACCGTAGGTGATCTCGCCGGTAATGGGCTTGCAATCGATACCGCCGACCTGCTGGAAGTAGGTGAACTGCGTCACCTCCATGCCATTGAGCCAAACTTCCCAGCCCAAGCCCCACGCGCCCAGCGTCGGGTTTTCCCAGTCGTCTTCCACAAAACGAACGTCGTTTTTCTTTAAATCAAAGCCCAAGGCTTCGAGTGAGCCAAGATACAAATCCAAGATGTTGGCAGGTGCTGGCTTCAAAACCACCTGATATTGGTAGTAATGCTGCAAACGGTTTGGATTTTCGCCATAGCGACCGTCCTTCGGGCGGCGGCTGGGCTGCACGTAGGCGGCTTTCCACGGCTCAGGGCCGAGCGCTCTTAAAAATGTAGCGGTGTGCGATGTGCCGGCGCCGACTTCCATGTCATAGGGTTGTAAAAGGGCGCAGCCCTGGGCGTCCCAGTAGGACTGAAGTTTGAGAATGATTTGCTGAAATGTAAGCATAGGGGAGTCATTTTACTTGCGTCCCACTCGCCAATGACTCCAAAAGCCTCCAAGCACGGTAAGAATGCCGAAAATCCACAGCGGCCAGAGCCAAAACTTAGACACCCAAGCAGCGTAAGGCGTCACAACCGTGTTGCCCAACACCTGCCCGACCAATGCACCACGGGTGTGCCTTTCTAGCGAATGGGTAACCTTACCTTGCGCGTCAATAATCACCGTTGCGCCCGTGTTGGTCGCCCGAATCGATGGCTTTGCCAGCTCCATAGAGCGCAATCTGGCGATGTTCAAGTGCTGATCAATCGCCACGGTATTGCCAAACCACGCGATATTCGTCAAATTCACCAATATCGTGGGCGCAGTAGCGACATTGGCAAAACGCCCCGCCAGCTCTTCGCCAAACAAGTCTTC
>JBEBJY010000131.1:0-3002 GCA_040079635.1 Burkholderiaceae bacterium
TATAGAGCGCCAAATGGACGTGTTCCGTCACTTTAAACACGCTAATATTTTCCGTTTTGCCGCGCAAGATATTAATGGTGAGTTAAGCCCAGAAAAGCTATCTGATTACTTAAGTGAACTTGCCGATTTGGTGATGAGCGTCAGTTTAGAAGTCATTTGGCCAAACGTACGCGGCAAACATTTAGATGTGCCGAAATTCGCGGTGATTGGCTACGGCAAACTTGGTGGCAAAGAGCTAGGTTATGCTTCAGATTTAGATATTATTTTCTTGTACGACGATCATTCATCAGATGCAGGTGAGGTCTATGCGCGTTTTGCACAACGCATTAATAACTGGTTTAACAGCTTAACCTCAGCAGGTTTGCTTTATGAAACCGATATGCAATTGCGCCCAGATGGAAACAGCGGCTTGCTAGTAAGTAGTGTGACAGCCTTCAAAGAGTATCAATTGCAAAAAGCATGGGTGTGGGAGCATCAAGCCATTACGCGGGCTAGATTTGTAGCGGGTGATAAAAGTATTGGTAAGGCTTTTGACGCGATACGTATCGAAGTCATGACGCAAGAACGCGACTTAAAACAGTTAAAAGTTGAAGTGCAATCCATGCGCGAAAAAATGCGCTCAGCACAACATATTGAAGCTAATTTGTTTGACATTAAACACAGTATCGGCGGTATTATCGATGTGGAATTTTTAGTGCAATATTTGGTATTAGCGCACGCCAAGCAATACCCGCAACTCACTGGAAACATTGGTAATATTGGTTTGTTGAGGTTGTTGGCGTCAATTAAAATCATCGACCAAGATTTGGCCGATAAGGTTGTATTGGCTTATCGAGATTACCGTCATTCACAGCATATGCTCAAGCTACAAGGTGCGGCGCATTTAAGGGTGGAAATGTCAGCAGTGAGTGAGCATGCGGCTGCTGTAAAAGATTTATGGCAACAGGTTTTTGTAGATTAAGTGCTTGTTATACTAAAAAACAGATGCTCTGCAAACCTTATGGATATTGGCTTGCAGCTCGCATAGGGCGCAATAACTGAAAGGCATTGCGCCGTATGAAAATTCTTAAACCTGCAACCATCTAAGCTTTATTCAAATAATTTGCGTCCGCACTTGCTATTTATTATTATACGGACAGAGTAAACACTAACTATAAGATTTAAAAAGAAAAACATCATGTCAAAATCAACATTCACAATTTTGTTATACGGACGCACGCGTCCATTTAATAACTGTTAGCCATAACAGAAAGGACGCACCATGCTTGAACTGAGACCAACTTGTGAGAATTGCAATCGGTCGTTACTCCCAGACTCACTTGAAGCGCGTATTTGTACCTACGAGTGTACGTTCTGCGCTCACTGTGTTGACACAGTATTGGGCAACGTCTGTCCAAATTGTGGTGGTGGATTTGTTCCTAGACCAATCAGACCGTCAAAGAATTGGAAAGGAGGCAACTTTCTCGGAAATGACCCAGCAAGTACCAATGTCAAGCACAGGCCAGTTGACCCTGACGCTCATGCGAAATTCTCAGCAGTGTTAAAAACAATTTCACCTGAAAATAGGTAGCCAAATGATCTGAAGACGGCTAACCTAACGTTCGAGCTCATGCGTATGGACGCTGAAAATACTCATCAAGTATTCGATTGGCTTTGGACTTCTGGGCAACTGTCCGAGAAAGATATTGCGTGTCTGCCTTCACTTGGAATCGAGGCGGTTATCAACTTGGCGCTCCCAACAGCAACAAACGCCTTGCCCGGAGAGGCTGAGTTTATTACGCGGCAAGGAATTGCCTACATTCATATTCCTGTGGTGTGGGAGCGGCCTGAGCTTCATCAGTTAGAACAGTTTTTCGGTATGCTCAAAGCCTTCGAGGGCCGTAATGTCTGGGTGCATTGTGCAAAGAACATGCGGGTGTCTGCGTTCATCTATCTCTATAGAAAGTTGTGCTTGGCAGAGTGCGATGAAATTGCGGTCCACCCCATGCAGGAAGTTTGGGTGCCAAACGAAACATGGAAAACATTCATTCACCGTGCCTTGTGTGTGCGCTCTAACACTGCATTCGAGCGGGACGCGCCAAAAGCGGCGCGCCCCTCAATTTGAACGTTAGGGACATGTAGATGGATGACACGCAAATATGGGTTATCTGGGTAGCCAAGTAGGGTGGGTAAGCTTGTTACCCACGTTTCATCGACAACCATGTGAGCTACAAGTTGCCCACCCTACAAAATTAAGTATTTGTCATTTGGTTATACTAACTTTCTTTCTATTGATTTTAGTATAACTCTTGATATGCTAGACTTTTTATGAACTCAGCCAAGTAGGGCGGGCAACCATCTGCGCACCCTAAAATTTCAAAACTCAATGGTAGCGATAGCAAGAAAATCAAAAAGCAATTCCAAAGCAAAGCTATATCGCTGGCATGTTAAAATGCCAGTCTATGAATGTGAATAAACCTGCAAATCCAATTCCTGTAGCATCAAACTCAGCCAATTTAGCCGCCGCTTTACAAAGCTGCATGCTTGCTGACCGCCATGTCTTGAGACGTAAGATGCGTGATGCGGCGGATTTGCAAAAGCTAAAAGATGAAAAGTCGATTGCGAGATCACAACGCTTGCTGGGTGAGGTTGCGCAAAAGGTGCGTACTTCTCAGCAGAAGTTCGCCACTCGATTAGCCAATTTACCTAAGCCAGAATATCCACTTGAGTTACCAGTCAGTGGTAAAAAAGATGAAATCGCGGCGGCTATTACCAATAACCAAGTGGTGATTATCTGCGGTGAAACAGGCTCTGGTAAAACCACACAAATTCCTAAAATCTGCCTTGAGCTTGGTCGCGGCGTTGCTGGATTAATTGGTCACACGCAACCACGCCGCATTGCGGCTCGCTCAGTGGCGTCGCGCATTGCGCAAGAGCTACAAAGTCCGTTGGGTGAGGTGGTTGGCTATAAGGTGCGCTTTAACGATAAGTTGTCAGAATCCGGCTATATAAAGTTAATGACC
>JBEBJY010000132.1:0-2732 GCA_040079635.1 Burkholderiaceae bacterium
GCCTTGCGCGGGAATGACGATATTTTTAAGCGGGTGTTTTGGCAGTCTCTGCCGCCAGCGAATCCAACGGCCAGCGCGGTTTCACGTCAAAGGCGTAGTCCGTATTCGCGCTCTGCTGTCCGCTTTGCAGCCGCATCGCCGCCGCCATGGCGATCATCGCGCCGTTGTCGGTACACAGCGCCAGCTCGGGGTAATGCACCCGCACCCCGTTCAACGCACACACGGCGTTGAGCTGTTGCCGCAGCCGCTGGTTGGCACCCACGCCGCCAGCCACCACCAGCCGCTTCAGCCCCGTTTGCAGCAACGCCGTGCCCGACTTGCGTACCAGCACATCCACAATCGCCGCCTGCGTTGAGGCGGCAATATCGGCACGCAACTGATCTGAAAACTGCCCAACTGGCACGCCTTCCTGCTCCACCAGTTTTTTGATCTGCACCAGCACCGCTGTTTTCAGCCCCGCAAACGAAAAGTTCAAATCGCCACTGTGCAAGAGCGGGCGTGGCAGTTTGAAGGCTTTTTCATTGCCCCCCACCGCCAGTTTCGCCAGCCCCGGCCCGCCCGGATACGGCAGTCCCATCAACTTGGCCGATTTGTCAAACGCCTCCCCCGCCGCGTCATCCACGCTTTCGCCCAAAATTTCATATTTACCAACGCCATTCACCCGCATCAACTGCGTGTGCCCGCCCGACACCAGCAGCGCCACAAACGGAAACTCCGGCGGGTCGGCGCTCAAAAATGGCGACAGCAAATGCCCCTCCAGGTGGTGCACCCCCAGCACCGGCTTGCCCAGCGCCGCGCCCAAAGCACAAGCCACGCCTGACCCGACCAGCAGCGCGCCAGCCAGTCCCGGCCCCTTGGTGTAGGCCACTACGTCAATGTCATCCAATGTGCGCCCAGCTTTTTCTAGCACTTGCTTGGTCAACGGCAACACCCGCCGAATATGGTCGCGGCTAGCCAGCTCGGGCACCACGCCACCAAAAGCCTGATGCATTTCAATCTGACTATGCAGCGCGTCCGCCAGCAGCACAGGCAGCCCGCTACCCTCAGTTTTAACAATAGCAACGCCGGTTTCGTCGCAGCTGGATTCGATGCCTAGGATGATCATGAATGAGTCATGTGGTAAATTTACAGGGTTAAATCGGTATGTAGCCGTCGTATTTATTGCCTAAACAGCTATATTATTTATAGCAAAAATATGACGAATCAATCATAATGCCCACGACACTGAGCGATAATGATATCGTCACTATCCATCAAATAGACAATACGATGTTCTTCGGTGATGCGCCGTGACCAAAAGCCAGACAAATTTTGCTTGAGTTGTTCAGGTTTGCCAATGCCGTCGAACGGGTCACGCTGTATGTCACGAATCAAATTATTGATTTTTTTGAGAACGGCTTTATCGGTAAGCTGCCAGTGCAAGTAATCGTCCCAGCCCGCTTCTTCAAAGCTGATCATTCGTCGATCAGTTCGCGAGGGTGAATGTTCAGGCGTTTGTTGATGTTATCCACAGATTTCAGCAGCCGTGGACCATTTTTACCGCGCAGCAAAAACAGCGTCTCTTTCCAAGACTCAAACTCGCGCAAAGACATCAGCACCGCTGGCTCTGCCTTTTGGCGGGTGATAACCGTGAAGTCGCAGTCATTTACCACCCGGTCTAAATGGGCGGCCAAGTTGTTGCGGGCTTCGGAGTAGGTGATGGCTTGCATGGATTCATTGTACAACTATTTGGACAATGCTAGAAGTTTTATAACAAGCCCTGTTAGTTGCGACTAGATGCGATTCCATGGACGGATCGTGCGAAATTCAATATGTAAAGCAATCGCTATAATTTTTAATTTCAACCTCTCGTGAGAAAGTAGCATGTCGTTTACACGAATACTTCCCAACATTTGCTCTGACAGTCTTTCAGAGAGCAGAGATTTCTATGTCGCTCTTTTGGGCTTTGAAATCAATTACGACAGCGATTGGTACGTGCAATTACGCAGCCCAACCAACCATGAACTTGAATTCGGCATCATCTCCAAAACCAGTGAGCTAATTCCAATTGAATTCCAGAACTTGCCCTCAGGCATGTATGTAACATTTGTAGTACCTGATGTTGATACCGTCTATTTGAAGGCTAAAAAACTGAATTTAAAAATTATTCAAGAACCTAAAAACGAGTTTTATGGACAGCGCCGCTTTTTAACCGTTGATCCGAATGGGTGTCTCCTAGATATTTGTTCGCCATGGAGTGATGCAGAAAAATAATTTATTTACTATTTCGATAGCGTCTCAGTAAATAAATACGCCGGCTATAGCCGGAAAAATCTCTAAAAATTAATGTCCAACGCATTCCTCTCCGGCTTCCTCACCAGCCTAGCCCTCATCGTGCCCATAGGCGCTCAAAACGCTTTTGTTCTGAAGCTGGGGTTGATGCGGCAGCATGTTTTGGTGATTGCGCTGCTATGCGGGTTTATGGATGCGGCGCTGATTTTGCTGGGGGTCACGTTTGCGGGGGCGACGTTTGGGCAATATGGCTGGGCGCTGCTGGGGGTGAAGTATGTGGGGGTGGCGTTTTTGGTGGTTTATGGGTTTCGGGCATTTATGACGGCTTATAAACATGCACAGCCGATGGCGGAGACGCCGCTGAACCAGACGATTAGCTTGAAGGCCGCAGTCGCCACCGCGCTGGGATTCACGCTGCTGAACCCGCATGTTTACCTAGACACGGTGCTGCTGATTGGCGG
>JBEBJY010000133.1:0-2724 GCA_040079635.1 Burkholderiaceae bacterium
TTTGAGCGCATCGTCGACGTGCCGCCGCACCTTGTGTGGCGCGCTTGGACAGAGCCGGAGTTAATGAAGCAGTGGTTTTGCCCCCTACCTTGGAAGACCATCCACGCCGATATCGATGTTCGCCCAGGCGGCAAGTTCCACACCATCATGCAAAGCCCTGAAGGGCAAGAGTACCCAGGCACGGGTTGCTATTTAGAAACCGTCAAAAACGAGCGCATCGTCTGGACCAATGCCTTGCTGCCAGGCTATCGCCCCGCGCTGCCCAATGTGCCCTGTAACGATGAAGAGCAAACCGAATTCATGTTCACCGCCAAGGTCGAGATGTCACCGCATGGCGAAAACGGCACCCGCTACCGCGCCACAGTGATTCATGCAGACGAAGCCGGCGCTAAAAAACACGCCGATATGGGCTTCGAAGGCGGCTGGGGTACGGCGCTGGATCAGCTGGTTGCGATGGTGAAAAAAGGGATTTAAGGAGAAAAAACATGGCAAAACAAATCTTCGTTAACCTGCCGATTGGCAATCTGAAAGCTTCCATGGCGTTTTACGATGCCTTGGGCTTCAAAAACAACCCCCAGTTCACAGACGACAACGCCGCCTGCATGGTCTACAGCGAGCACATCTACGTCATGCTGCACAGCCACGGCTCTTGGCGCAGATTCACCCAGCGCCCGATTCCGCCGTCTGCTTCCAGCGAGGTGATGCTGGCCTTGTCCTTGGACAGCAAAGCAGAAGTCGATACCATGAACGACATCGCCCAAGCACACGGCGGCACAGCCGACATCAACCCCAAGCAAGACCTAGGCTTTATGTACAGCCGCGCCCTGACAGACCCAGATGGCCACATTTGGGAGCCGTTTTGGATGGATCCAGCGGCAATTCCTGCATCATGAAAAAAACCTACCAAGGCAGCTGCCACTGCGGCACGGTCAAGTTTGAGGCTGATCTAGACCTCACCCAAAACACCTACCGCTGCAACTGCTCGATCTGCCGCCGCACCCGCTTCTGGCCCGCCGTGGCCATGCCGGATGACTTTCGCCTGCTGGCGGGTGAGGGTGAACTCACCCAATACCTCTTCAACACCAAGAAAAACCACCATTACTTTTGCAAACACTGCGGTGTGCGTGCTTTTGGCGTGGGCAACGAAACGCCCATGGGTAAGATGTACGGCGTCAACCTGATGTGCTTGGACGATGCAACCGATGAAGAACTCGCAGCAGCCCCCATCGTCTACATAGATGGCCGAAGCGACAACTGGCAAAACCCGCCCAAGTTTTTCAGCCACTTGTAGGCTTGAAAGTAGCATGACGACCTACATAGCGTTGCTACGCGCCGTCAACGTAGGCGGCACTGGCAAATTACCCATGGCAGATCTCAAAGCCATGTGCCAAGACCTGTGTTTCACCCAAGTGCAAACCTACATCGCCAGCGGCAATGTGGTGTTTCAAAGCGATTTGTCAGCCGCAAAAGCCCAAACCGCCCTAGAAGCCAAACTCCAAGCCTACGCCGGTAAACCCGTAGGCGTCCACATCCGCACCACCGCACAAATGCAAGCCGTGCGCGACGCTAACCCGTTTCCAGACGGTGCCCCAAACCGCGTGATGGCGATCTTTTTAGACGCACCCGCAGACAAAGCCATGCTCGCAGGTGTCACCGGTCAAAAAGACGAGCAAATCGCGTTGGGGTTGAACGAGCTTTATGTCCATTACGGTGAAGGCATGGCGCAAAGCAAGCTGAAAATTCCAGCGGCCAAAACGGGGACGGCGCGGAATATGAATACGGTTGGGAAGTTGGCTGAGATGGCTTTTGCTATAAAATAAATAGCTGCTTAGGCAATAAATACGCTGGCTAGGTGCTAATTTGAGTGCAAATTTGGATATTTATGCTGAAACGGCATTGGCGGGTCAATCAACTCCGAACAGCCTGCAAAAAACTCTTCGCAATCACGCACCCCACCTGAGCAAATCTACCGTCACTTCCGCGCCTTGCTGCGATTTTGTGCAGCCTGCTCGGAGTCGATTGCCTTGATGGCTATGTTTGACTCGTATACTACGTTTTAACCGTGTATTAACTTTCAAAAATTATGAAACAACTCGAACGCTTGCTATTTCTTCAAGGCAATCGCTGCTTTTTTTGCCGTCAAACTATTCCGAACGGTGAAGCCAGTGTTGAGCATTTAGCTGCAACTTCTAACGGTGGAACAAAAGACGATGACAACTGCGTCGTTTGTTGTAAGACTATCAACGCAGCGTTGGGTAATTTATCTGTAAAAGCTAAGCTCCAAGTGGTGGTTAATCATCAAGGCGTCTTTACATGCCCTCATATTTGCGAGACTCAAGCCGTTGAAGTTTCAGCTACGCCTACCGCAATGACTTCTGTAGAGCGTTTGAAGTTGGTCATCGCAGATCTCGTAAAACGTGGAGCTTCTCGACCTAGAAAAGAATTGACGCTTCGAAATACGATTAACGCGGTTTTTCAAAACAAACTCTTAGTCGACGAAATTACTCAATTAATTGAAAATTTACGACGCGATGGCAAAGTCATTATCCAGGACACCAAAGTTACATATAACTTGATTCAGGCAGAAAATTAGTAATTTTGCTATAAATACTATAGCTGTTAAAGCAATAAATACGCCGGCTACATGCCAATTTAACCCCTTAAATCTTATAAGTAGACAACAAAATACTAGTCTCCGTTGTCGCAATCCCATCTGCCAGCCGG
>JBEBJY010000134.1:0-2621 GCA_040079635.1 Burkholderiaceae bacterium
TGACGCTATTGCTACTAAAGGTTACTACCTATAAATTGCTCTTTAGGTAACTACTTATTTGCCCAATGCCTGCCAAGTAGCAATAACGCTGTCTGGGTTGAGTGAAATAGACTCAATCCCTTGGTCAACCAGCCACTGCGCAAAATCAGGGTGGTCACTTGGCCCTTGGCCGCAAATACCGACATACTTGTTTTGACGCTTGCAAGCACTGATCGCCAAAGTCAGCATCGCTTTCACAGCTGGGTCGCGCTCGTCAAAATCAGCCGCCAGTAATTCCAATCCAGAATCGCGATCCAAGCCCAGCGTCAGCTGCGTCAAATCGTTCGAGCCGATCGAGAAACCGTCAAAGTATTCCAAGAATGCATCCGCCAAGATAGCATTGCTTGGCACTTCGCACATCATCATGACTTTCAAACCGTTGTCGCCGCGCTTCAAGCCGTTTCTAGCCAATAAGTCCATGACTTTAGCGGCTTGCCCCAACGTGCGCACAAAAGGCACCATCACTGCGACATTGGTTAAACCCATCTCGTTGCGTACACGTTTCAAAGCTTGGCATTCCATGGCAAACGCTTCGCCAAACTCTTCGCTGGTGTAGCGCACGGCACCACGGAAGCCCAACATTGGGTTTTCTTCCTCAGGCTCGTAGCGCGAGCCACCAATCAGCTTGCGGTATTCATTGGATTTGAAATCGCTGAAACGCACAATGACCTGCTTGGGCCAAAACGCCGCGCCAATGGTGGCAACACCCTCTGCCACTTTGTCCACATAAAAAGCGCGTGGTGAGGCATGGCCGCGAGCCACAGATTCCACCGCCTTCTTCAAATCTGCATCAATGCTTGGGTAGTCCAAAATCGCTTTGGGGTGTACGCCAATGTTGTTGTTGATGATAAATTCCAAGCGCGCCAAACCCACACCCGCGTTCGGCAACTGGCAAAAGTCAAAAGCTAACTGCGGGTTGCCGATATTCATGGTGATTTTGGTTTTGATCTCAGGCATCACGCCGCGCTGCACCTCTGTCACCTCGGTTTCCAGCAAACCGTCGTAGATGAAACCAGTGTCGCCTTCTGCGCAGCTCACCGTCACCAGCGTACCGTCTTTCAGCATCTCAGTCGCATCACCGCAGCCCACCACTGCGGCAATGCCCAATTCACGCGCAATGATGGCGGCGTGGCAGGTGCGGCCACCTCGGTTGGTCACAATCGCGCTGGCACGTTTCATCACGGGTTCCCAGTTCGGGTCGGTCATGTCGGTGACCAAAATATCACCAACTTGCACCTGGTCCATCTCGTCAATGCTGTGTACCAAGCGGACGCGGCCCGTGCCGATTTTTTGACCAATCGCACGGCCCTGCGCCAAAATAGCGCTAGACCCTTTGAGTTTGTAACGCAATTCAGCCTTCCCAGCACTTTGACTTTTCACAGTTTCAGGCCGCGCTTGCAAGATGTAAATGTGTCCATCGATGCCGTCTTTGCCCCACTCAATATCCATGGCGCGGCCGTAATGCGCCTCAATGATCATGGCGTACTTAGCCAATTGCTCCACTTCCGCGTCGGTCAATGAATAACGGTTCCGCAAATCGATAGGCACGTCGGTGGTCTTGACCAATTTGCCCGATGCCGCTTTTTCAGCAGCACTGGCAAATTCCATCTGAATCTGTTTAGAACCCAAATTACGGCGAATCACCGCACGGTTGCCCGCTGCCAACATCGGTTTGTGGACATAAAACTCGTCTGGATTCACCGAGCCTTGCACCACGGTTTCGCCAAGGCCGTAGCTTGAAGTGATGAAAACGACCTGGTCAAAGCCCGACTCAGTATCCATCGTGAACATCACACCCGCCGCGCCCTTGTCAGAACGCACCATGCGCTGAATACCCGCGCTTAACGCAACATCCGCATGGGCAAAGCCTTTGTGGACGCGGTAAGAAATCGCGCGATCGTTGTACAGCGATGCAAACACTTCTTTGATTTTGTGCAGCACCGTGTCAATACCAACCACGTTCAAAAAGCTCTCTTGCTGACCTGCGAAGGACGCATCTGGCAAATCTTCCGCCGTGGCAGACGAGCGCACCGCAAACGAGGCTTCAACATTGCCGCTTTGCAAAGTGATAAACGCGCCACGAATCGCAGCATCCAATTCAGGTGAAAACGGCTGCGCCTCAACCATGGCGCGAATCTGCGCCCCCACTTTGGCCAAATCGCGCACATCTTCGGTGTTAAGCGCGTTCAGCAAAGCGTTGATTTTGTCGTCCAAACCGCCGAGTTTCAAAAACTCGCGGAAAGCGTGGGCTGTGGTGGCAAACCCCGTCGGGACGCGCACGCCCGTGGGGAGTTGCGAAATCATCTCGCCTAAGCTGGCATTTTTACCGCCAACCGACTCGACGTCAGCGTTTCTCAGGTTCTCAAACGGAACGACCAGTGCGGTCGGGCTAAAGAGTGTAGACATGGGGAAGCTCCAGAGTTTAAAAACCGAGCGTGCCGCGTTAACGTTAGTGTTAGTGCAACGGGCAAAGTCATGCAAGCAGGCTCAAACGAGTGCTTTTGTTGTTGGTTTTGTAGCTTAGAAAGAGTCAAAACGGCTTGCATGAAGAATTGGGTGGATTAGCGCTATTGTAGGGTCAG
>JBEBJY010000135.1:0-2538 GCA_040079635.1 Burkholderiaceae bacterium
GTCAAATAACGCTATAAATATAATAGCTAGTTAGGCAATAAATACGCCGGCTAGAGCCATATTTAAGCCATAAAAAGACGATTTTTACTCATTTTTAGCTTTCAACTGCTCCCGTTGCCTCTCCAACCCCGGCGGATCACTTTTGAACCAAAACCACGTCGGGTCTGTACCGCCGTGGCGCAGGATGAACTGGTTGAATGTCAGCGTCACAACTGCCGCAATAACGAGTGCAGCAAACGAGACAGCCGCCCCAATAGCGCAATAGAGCAACACGGTTTGCAGCGGCACATGGGGTGCAATCTGTGAGCCGGCGACACCCGCTAGACCCGCGAGCATGACAATGGCAAAAAGCGCTTTTACCACCAAGTGCAGATGTGTTTTCGACAGAAGCATGACGACACTCCTAAAGGCATTCTTTGATAATAGCAAATTAACGTTATTTCCGCTTGCGGCTTTATTTTGCTATAAATAAAATAGCTGCTTAGGTAATAAATATGCTGGCTATAGGCATGTTGAATACTTAATATTAAGGTATATGTCACCAAACCGTCATAAGAGTTTTTTACACTCTGCGGCATGACAAAACCTAAAATAGAACTCCTCCCCGCACAGCGCCGTGCTGTGTTGCAACGCATCCTTGCGGTCAGCGCCGCAGCCATGCTGCCAGCCATCGCAGTGCGCGCACAACCCGCTCGACCGTGGGTGATTGCGCAAATCGTAGACACCACAGCGCAGCAGCAAGACGTGTCTAAAGATTACTTGATTGGCTCCCGCGCCGCGTGGCAAGAAATCAACGCCAAGGGCGGTTTGCAGGGCAGGCCGGTGAAGCATTTGTCCATAGAAACCGACGGCACGGCTACCAGCTTGAAGGCGGCTTTGGACAGTGCGCAAAGCATCACCACTTGTATTGCGCTGTCTGGCACAGCGGGCGACCGCACGGCGCAGGCGTTGACGAGTTTGCTGCGGGCGGAGCGCTCTGGCCTAGCCCACGTTGCCCCTTGGTTGCAAAACGCCAGCAACGAGCTGGACGACACCACATTCGCTATTTTTGCGGACCGACAGGCGCAGATTTCACACATCGTGAAGTCGCTGTCAGTGGTGGGTACCAAAGATTTGGGCGTGATTTACGCATCACCGCAAGAGTTTGCCCTGCATCGCGCTGATGTGGAGCGTTCAGCACAGTTGATGAGCATGCAAATCAGCACCTCACAACCTGCGCAAGACCTCAAAATTGTGGGGCAAAAGTTGGCGCCTACTTCGCCTGCTGTCCAATTGTTCATTGGTGGCACACCTGAGCTGGCGCAGTTAACAGCGGGCTTGGAGCAACAATCGCGGCAGCGCTATGTGCTGGCTTTGGCGGATGTGAACCTGCAAACCATGAAGGAAATGGGCGCTGCCCGCCAAACGCCCGTGTTTGCCGCCCAAACCGTACCCATGGTCAACAGCAGCCTGCCCGTGGTGCGTGCCTACCGCGCGGCCATGAGCAAATTTTTTGACGAGCCGGCCAATCCGCTGAGTTTGGCTGGTTACATTGCCGCACGCTACACGTTTGAGGTGCTCAATCGCTTAGGCGTTGGTTTGAGCCGTCAAACCGCTTTGGCCGCCTTTCAAAAGCGCGAATCTGTGGATGTGGGCGGTTTTATCGTGACATACAACGCCGCAGGGCGTGGTAGCCAGTTTGTGACGCAAAGCATGTTGACCAAAGATGGACAAACCATCGGTTAATTTCTTTGGGCTAGTTTTTTAAGACGCGTGGCCCAAACATCACCATCAATAGCGCCGCCACAACTAACGCAATCCCACCCCACTGCCAAGTTGTAATCTGTTCCCCCAAAACCACCATCCCCGCCGTGATGCCCACCACGGGAACACCCAAGCTGAAGGGCGCGACGCGGTTGGCGGGGTGGCGTTTGAGCAGGCCCGTCCACAGCGCGTAGGCAATGATGGTTGCGACCCAGCCGAGGAAGGCGATAGATGCCCAGCTGCTCCACGACGCATCTAGCCAACGCCAGCGAGTGGCTTCAGCGTCGAAAAGCAGGGTTAAAGCGATGAATGGCAAGATAGGAACTATGCTGCTCCAGACCAAGAAAGCTACAGCGTCGAAGCTAGCGTCTTTACTCAAGGATTGTTGGGTTTTGCGAACCACAATGTTCGACGCTGCCCACATCGATGCCCCTAAAACACAAAATACAAGGCCAAATAATGTTGTAGCTGGCGCATTTAACGAAGAAGTATTAGCCTGAGGTGCTATGTAGTTCATAGCAAAGCAAGCTAAACCGGACGCAGCGAGTAACAAACCGATTTGTAGTGAACGGCTTGGCCGCTCATGCAGCAGCACAAAGCCAAAGATCGCCGTGAAAAACACCTGTGTTTGCATCAACACCGACGCTAGCGCCGCCGTCATCCCCAGTTTTAGTCCTACAAACAAAAAGCCAAACTGCCCCACACCTTGAAACAAGCCGTAATACAACAACCATTTGACGTCCAAATTCGGGCGTTTGATGAACAAAATCAGCGGAAAAACCGCAAATACATACC
>JBEBJY010000136.1:0-2502 GCA_040079635.1 Burkholderiaceae bacterium
CCGCCAGCTTTGGGGCCCGTGCCGCTCAAACCTTCGCCCCCAAACGGCTGCACACCGACCACTGCACCAATCATGTTTCGGTTGATGTAGACATTGCCGACATGCGCCGCCCGCGCCAGCGCCTGCGCACGGGAGTCGATGCGGGTCTGGATGCCCAGTGTCAGCCCGTAGCCCAAGGCGTTGATCTGCGCGATCACCTCCGCCGGGTCGCCGCCCCAGCGCACCACATGCAGCACGGGGCCGAAGATCTCGGCACCGATGTCGCTGATGGCGTTCAGTTCAAAGGCGGAAGGCGGAATCAGATGGGGTTGTACATTTGCTATATTATTAGTAGCTGCTGAGTCAATAAATACGCTAGCTAATGGCATATTTAAGAGTGTCTTTGATGACATTTCGAGGCGTTTCAGGTGGTTTTGGATGTTGTCAAAGGCTTCTTTGTCAATCACCGGTCCCACATCGGTGGCCAAGTCAAAGGTGTCACCCACCACCAGCTCTTTCGCCGCACCCTGAATCATCGCTATCACGCCATCTGCAATCGACGCGTGCACGCACAGCAGCCGCAGTGCCGAGCAGCGCTGGCCCGCAGAGCGGAAGGCACTCTGCACCACGGCGTCGGCCACCTGCTCGGGCAGGGCGGTGCTGTCGACCAGCATGGCGTTGATGCCGCCCGTCTCGGCTATCAGCGGCACAATCGCACCGTCCTTGGCCGCCAGGGCCCGGTTGATGATTTTGGCCACCTGCGTCGAGCCGGTGAACACCACGCCCGCCACGCCGGGGGCGGCCACCAACGCCGCACCCACCGTCTCACCCGCGCCGTGCAGAAGTTGTAGCGCGCCGCTCGGTACGCCCGCGTTGTGCAACAGCGCGACCATGGCCTGCGCTACACCGGGTGTCTGCTCCGCCGGTTTGGCCAGTACGGTGTTGCCAGTGGCCAATGCGGCCGCGACTTGCCCTGCAAAAATCGCCAACGGGAAGTTCCACGGGCTGATGCAGACCCAGGGGCCACGCGCGATCAGGCGCAATTCGTTGGTTTCACCCGTCGGGCCTGGTAGGGCGATGGGCGTCATCACGCGCTCGGCCTCATCGGCGTAGTAGCGCAGAAAGTCCACCGCTTCACGCACTTCAGACACCGCATCGCCCCAGGTTTTGAAGGCTTCCTTGACCAGCAGGGCGCAGAAGGTGGGCAACTGGGCGTCCAGGGCGTCGGCGGCGGTTCGCAAGATGGCGGCGCGGTCGGATACGGCTGTTTTGCTCCAAGTTTGGTAGCTCGCAAAACTTGCTTTGAGAGCTCCAGGGATGGCTGCGACGGTGTATTCGGCTACAAAGGGAACTTGGGTCGTGCCATACGCCGCCAGCAAGGGTGCGCGCATGGTTTCCACCGTCAAATCAAGGCCATTGCTATTTTTACGTGCTGTGGCAGATTTGCCAAACAACTGCGGCGGCAATGCAAATGCGCTGCGTGGCTCTAAACGCAGCGGTGAAATCAGCAACTCGGCCATTCCTACCGATTCATCGGTCAACTGATGCACAAACGACGAGTTCGCGCCGTTTTCCAGCAGGCGGCGCACCAGATAAGCCAGCAAGTCGCGGTGTGCACCCACGGGGGCGTAGACGCGGCAGCTGATGAGCGGGTTTTTCAGCACCTCACGGTAAACGCCTTCGCCCATGCCATGTAATCTTTGAAGTTCGAAGGGTGCTCCGGTCTTTGCCGCCATCTGCAAAATCGCGGCAATCGTTGCTGCGTTATGCGTCGCAAACTGCGGGTAGATCGCATCGGGCGCGTCCAGCAGCGCTTTGGCGCAGGCGAGGTAGGACACGTCGGTGTGGTGTTTGTGGGTGAACACGGGGTAGTGCGGCAGACCCAGCTCCTGCGCGCGTTTGATTTCGCTGTCCCAGTACGCGCCTTTGACCAGGCGACACATGAGCTTGAGCTTGTATTTTCGGGCGAGGGTGGTGACGTGCTCGATCAGTTCCAAAGCACGAGTTTGGTAGGCTTGCATGGCGAGGCCGAAACCTTCCCATTGCGGAAAGCGCTCAGCCACTTGCGCAGCCAAGGCTTCGAACACGTCGAGTGACAACTCCAGCCGGTCCACTTCTTCGGCATCAATCGTCAGGTTGATGTTGGCCTTCGCCGCCAGTTCGCACAGTCCCCACACGCGCGGCACCAGCTCGGCCATGACGCGGCTGTGCTGTGCATCTTCATAGCGCGGGTGTAGGGCACTCAGTTTGATGGAAATACCGTCGTTTTGAGCAGTATTTTTATGCTCATTTATGCCTCTAGACGGCGTATTTGTTGTCTGAGTGGCTATTGAAATAATAGCGTTTTTGTAACTGGCTAAGTAGTTCAAAGCATCCGCATCCGTCCGCGCGCCTTCGCCCAGCATGTCGTAGCTGAATCTGAGATTGGGAATTTTCTTGCGGGTTGCATCCGCCACCTTCATCGCCTCGTCAATGGTTTGACCGAGGACGAATTGGTGACCTAAAAGTTGCACGGCACGTAAG
>JBEBJY010000137.1:0-1965 GCA_040079635.1 Burkholderiaceae bacterium
TTGATGGGCTTTTCCCAGCGGGCGTAGTCTGCACGGTGAATAGCTGCCAAGCCTTGTGAAGTTGTAGCGGTTACGTCGTAACCCAGCTTGTCTAATTTCTCAAAAACATCTTTTTTGCGCAAACCCGCCACCACCGATTTTTCTAGCTTTGCCAGCACCTCCGCTGGCACATTGGCTGGCGCGTACATGGCAAACCAGACGTTGGTTTCGACGTTCACGCCTTGTTCTTTGAGCGTGGGCACATCTGGAATCAAGCTATCGCGTTTGCTGCCCGCCACGGCGATGATTTTGACCTTACCATCGCGGTGGAATGCCACTGTTTCAGAGACCACATCAAATTTGTACTGCACATGCCCGCCCAGCAAAGCTGTATTGGCGGGTGCACCGCCAGAGAACGGCACATGGTTCAAAGGAGCGCCTGTTGCTTGCTCCATCATGACCCCCAAAAAGTGCGGCACGGAACCAGCACCGGGTGTGCCGTAGTTACCCAGTTTAGGATCGGCTTTGACTTTGGCCAGCATTTCTTTGACTGAACTCGCACCAGCCGATGGGCCAGCCACCACACCAAATTGTGATACCGCCAGTTGCGACACGGGCGTGAAATCTTTGAACGCGTCGTAGTCTAATTTTTTATAGCTGTGTGGAAAAATAACCATGGGACCCATTGGCAAAATGATGACAGTTTGACCGTCTGGTTTGGCATTTTTAACCTGCATCAAAGCAATGCGACCAGCCGCGCCAGGCTTGTTGTCCACCATCACGCTGGCGTAATCATCGCGCACAGCATCGCCCATAATACGCGCCAGCACATCCACCGAGCCACCGGCTGGAAACCCCACCAAGATTTTTAAATTTGGTTTGTCTTGCGCCATCGCCAGCGGTAAAGCTGCCAAAAGCCCCAATCCAATCACCGCGCGGCGGATGGTGGAAGTTGTGGATGTTGTGGATGTTGTGAAAAAGGTTTTTTTCAAGTTTGCTGAAGTCGTCATGCGGTCTCCTTAGGAATAAGTGATCAAACTTTAAAGCACACCTATTTAATTGACATAATCAATTACTTATGGGAATTACCCTAGATTTCTAAGTTTTCTAAGTTTTTTGCTAATTCGTACCTATTTGCTTCAAATGAACTCGAAACTAACCCAGCCAGAAGTAATCAGCGATTTGCTTTTACAGCGACTCACTCGCCTGCTAGCGGTTGCAAGTGTGCCTGTCATCCGCTTGTGTGAAGGGCAGCTGGGCATCACGCGGCGCGAGTGGCGCGTGATGGCGTCGTTGCTGCCTGGCGTGTCGCTGCTGTCGTCCGAACTGGCCGAACACGCTGAGCTAGACCGCGCCCGCACTTCACGCGCGATTTCAAGCTTGATCGCCAAAGGCTTGATAGACCGCCAAATCGTCCCCAGCGACCAGCGCAAAGCCATCGTCACCCTCACAGACAAAGGCCGCGTTATGTATGAGTCGTTCTTTCCCGTCGTTTCGGAGATCAACCAGCGTTTGCTGCACGGATTGGGCGCCGATACTTTGGCGGGGTTAGACACCGCGTTAACCCACCTACAGGCTCAGGCAGAAAAGCTGCAAAACGAGGCAGGCCAGCCCAAAGCCAACCGCAGGCGCAGCGGGAAAAAGTGATCGATTCATCTGAATCGTCAAAATTTACTATACTTTTTATAGCTGCTTAGGCAATAAATACGCTGGCTAGAGGCATAAATTAGGGGTAAATTTCAGAATATTAAACCCCTTAAACGACATCAATCGCAAATCATAAAATAGCAACATGACCCAAACCTCTACAACGACCCAAGCAACTCCTTATGAACTCCTAGGCGGTGAAGCCGGCGTGCGCCGCTTGGTGCACCGCTTTTACGAACTCATGGACGAGCTGCCCGAAGCTTACGAAGTGCGCAAATTGCACCCTGAAAGCTTAGAAAACAGCGAGCAAAACCTGTTTGAATACCTCAGCGGCTGGTT
>JBEBJY010000138.1:0-1869 GCA_040079635.1 Burkholderiaceae bacterium
ATGATTTTTTCACCAAACAGTCCCTGCGGACGGAACAGTAAAAAGACCAAAGCCAGCACATAGGCAAACCAGATTTCAATACCGCCACCCACATAAGGACCTAGGAAAACTTCAGATAATTTTTCACCGACACCAATGATCAAACCACCAATAATTGCACCAGGTACAGACGTTAAACCACCCAAAATAACAACCGGCAAAGCACGCAGGGCAACTGTGGTGAGTGAGAATTGAACGCCCAATTTGGAGCCCCAAATCATGCCCGCCACCAAAGCGACGATACCCGCGACGAACCAAACAATCACCCAAATACGGTTGAGCGGAATGCCGATACTTTGTGCCGCTTGGTGGTCATCAGCCACTGCGCGGAGTGCACGACCGGTTGCCGTTTTCTGAAAAAACATACTAAGCGCAGCAACCAGCACTGCAGCAATCAGTGCGGCATACAAATCTTCTTTGTTGATCAAAATGCCACCTTGAAACACGCTTTCAAACGCCATGATGGGATCTTTGGGCATGCCAATGTCAATTTTGTAGATATCACTGCCAAAAATGGTTTGTCCCAGACCATCCAGGAAGTAGCTGATACCTAAAGTAGCCATCAGCAGTGTTGTGCCTTCTTGGTTCACCAAATGGCGCAGCACCAGCTTCTCAATCACCCAAGCGACCACAAACATGATCAAGCTGGCGATGATGAACGCAGCTACATTGGCAAGTATGGGGTTATCAATCCCTGTCCACGCCGGAATCCAGACCGCAAACCGTGCCATGGCTAAGGCTGCAAACAGCACCATCGCCCCTTGCGCAAAGTTAAAGACGCCAGAAGCTTTAAAAATCAGCACAAAGCCCAATGCGACCAATGAGTACAACATACCGGCCATCAGGCCGCCCAACAATGTTTCTAGAAAAAATGCCATGATATTTGTAGTCCTAGTGTGATGTGCCGAGGTATGCGCTGATTACCTCTGGGTTGTTGCGCACTTCGTCCGGTGTGCCATCACCAATTTTTTTACCGTAATCGAGTACCACCACGCGGTCGGAAATATCCATCACCACGCCCATGTCGTGCTCAATCAACACCACAGTTGTGCCGTACTCGTCATTGATATCCAACACAAAGCGGCACATGTCTTGTTTTTCTTCCAAGTTCATGCCGGCCATGGGCTCGTCGAGCAACAGCACTTGCGGTTCCATCGCCAAGGCACGGCCCAAATCGACACGCTTTTGCAAACCATACGGCAATTGACCCACCGGCGTTTTGCGGTAAGCTTGAATTTCCAAAAAGTCGATGATGTGCTCGACAAACTCGCGGTGGCGTTCCTCTTCACGCTGGGCTGGACCAATGCGCAAGGCTTGCATCAAAATATTGCTTTTGATGCGCAGATTGCGACCAGACATGATGTTGTCAATCACGCTCATGCCTTTGAACAAGGCTAAATTTTGAAAGGTACGCGCAATACCCATGGTGGCCACTTGGTGGCTGTCCATGTGACCAAAAGTTTGCCCTTTAAAAGTAATACTGCCTTGCTGCGGTGTGTAAACGCCGTTGATGCAGTTCAGCATCGAGCTTTTGCCCGCACCGTTGGGGCCAATGATGGCGCGTACTTCATGCTCACGCACATTGAAAGAAATATCGCTCAGTGCTTTGACACCACCAAACGCCAAACTGATGTTTTTGACGTCAAGAATAACGTCGCCGATTTTTTTAGTTGCCATGGTTGTTCTTTAAATCTTCAAGCTGCAGCTTTGACAGGTGCGTAGATCGTGGCGTCAGACAACTTCAATGTTGCACTGACGCTGCCCGAGCGGCCATCTTCAAACTTCACAACGGTTTCGATAAATTGCTCGGTTTTTCCGGCATACAAACCA
>JBEBJY010000139.1:0-1765 GCA_040079635.1 Burkholderiaceae bacterium
TATCTACTTAGTCAATAAATACGCCGGCTAGAAGCATTTTTTTACTATTTCTCACTCATTCAAAGCACCTCAGCCACAAACATCTGCGACCACTGGTTTTTCTGCCATAGTTTCTGCGTGGATGCCTGATTTGGCAGCAGCAAACGCTCACCCAGTGGCGCTAACAAGGTTGTTGCAGGGTTGATGAGTAGGACGTAGCGGCCACCCTGCCCTTGGCCATTTTGGACGTGATCAGCTTCGTCCAATTTACCAACCCAATCTAAGCTCATCAGCGTTTGCAGCGGCGACTCTAGCTGCAGGTCGTCCACGCGGAGTTGTTTGGATAAAGCGTCAAGGTTCGCGCCGCCGCCCTTTTTGGACAGAACTTGCAGTATTTCTAAGGCCAGCTGAAAATTCCAGCCCGGTGTATCACCGCGTCTTGCAATGCCGCTTTTCAAACTGGGTAAATATGCGGCAACAACAGCGCCCAAAAGCACGATGACCCACGCCATATAAACCCAGATTAACAAAATTGGCACGGTGGCAAACGCGCCGTAGACGGCTGAAAATGTGGGTACTTGGGCCAAATACCATGCCAAGCCGCGCTTGGCCAGTTCTAAACCTGTCGCGGTAAAGAAACCTCCCAACAGCGCGTGCGTCCAGCGCACTCGCGTGTTGGGCACAAAACGGTACATAGCCGCCAAACTGGTGGCGATGACGATGAATTCCAGCACGTCCAACAGCACTTTGAGCCCACCTGGCAGCACGGTCACCCAACCTTTGGAGGCTGACATGACGTAGGAGCTGAAAGTCAGGCTCAAACCCATCAACAGCGGCCCCAGCGTGAGCAGCGTCCAATACACAATGATGCGCCTTGCCAGATGGCGCGTGGTGCGAACGCGCCAAATGTCGTTGAGCTTGCGGTCAATCGTCAAAATCAGCATCAACGCGGAGACCAAAAAAGCCACCGCGCCCACCCAGCCAATTTTGCTGGCTTTGGTGGCAAATTGCCCCAAATAGCTGAGCACTTGGCGGGCAATGTTGTCGGGTATCAAACTATCGACTAAAAGCTGCTGCAAACCGGTTTGCATCTTGCCAAACATCGGAAAAACGCTGAATATCGCCAGCGCCACGGTGAACAGCGGCACAATCGAGATGATGGTGGTGAAGGTCAAGCTGCTAGCGGTCAAACCCAAATGGTCTTCTTTAAAGCGCTCGCGCAGCGTCAAAGCCGTATTTTTCCACGGGAAGGTCAACGCATCCCGCATAAAATCTTCAATGAATTGGCGGTATCTCGCCATCAATTTGTTCATGCCGCTATCATGCCATTGGAAATGACGCTTTTAGACACCTTCAATATGACTTCACCACAACTTTTAACCGCAGCCCCCCCTCAATATGTAACGCTAACGCGGATTGCCGCCGTCGGCAGCCTACTGGGTCTGATTCTGCTGGGGCTGCTGTGGGAGCTGTGGCTGGCGCCGATTCGGCCCGGCGGCTCGCTGTTGGTGCTCAAAGTGCTGCCTTTGTGCATTCCGCTGGCTGGCTTGCTCAAAAACCGCATGTTCACCTACCGCTGGGTGAGTTTGTTTGTGTGGCTGTACTTCATCGAAGGCGTGGTGCGCGCTTGGGGTGACAAAGCACCGGGCAATTATTTGGCGATGATTGAGGTCGTGCTGTGCGTGATCTTGTTCACCGCCTGTGCGCTGCACGTGCGCCAGCGCTTGTTAGCAGCCAAAGCGGCGCAGGCGATGGCTGCGGCTTTGGGCGCTCACACAAATATTCA
>JBEBJY010000140.1:0-1486 GCA_040079635.1 Burkholderiaceae bacterium
GTCCGGGTCAAAACGGTGTGAGTAAAAAATATCGACGTAATCCAAACCCATGCGCTTCAAGCTTTGGTCAAGGCTCGCCAGCACATATTTACGCGAACCGCCACCTTGCCCATACGGCCCAGGCCACATGTCGTAACCCGCTTTGCTAGAGATGATGAGCTCATCACGATACGGTTTGAAATCACGCCGCATGTGCTCGCCAAAATTGGTTTCAGCGCTGCCATAGGGCGGGCCATAGTTGTTGGCCAAGTCAAAGTGCGTGATACCCAAGTCAAATGCCGTGCGCAGCATGTCGCGTTGCGTGTCCATAGGCGTGCTGTCGCCAAAGTTATGCCACAAACCTAGCGTGATGGACGGCAGCTTTAACCCGCTGCGCCCCACGTTGCGGTAGGGCATGCTGTCATAGCGGGTAGAAGCGGCTTGGTACATATTTAATTTAATTTTTAGTGTGAGGATTAACAGAATTTAGTGACCGGCAATTTGCTGCAATGCTTTTTCTGCTTGGGCGTCTGCGTGGTAGCTGCTGCGAACCATCGCACCCACCGCCGCATGTGTGAAACCCATCTCGTAGGCTTTGGCTTCAAACATTTTGAAGGTGTCAGGGTGGACATAGCGTTTCACTGTCAAATGTGACATAGATGGCGCTAAATATTGCCCAATCGTCAGCATGTCGATGTTGTGATCGCGCATGTCTTGCATCACCTGCAAAATTTCTTCGTCGGTTTCACCTAAGCCCACCATGATGCCGCTTTTGGTCGGTACGTTGGGGTGTAGCTCTTTGAATTTTTTGAGCAAATTCAGGCTGAATTGGTAATCCGAACCCGGGCGCGCCTCTTTGTACAGGCGCGGCGCGGTTTCTAGGTTGTGGTTCATCACATCGGGTGGTGCCAGTTTCAAAATCTCCAGGGCACGGTCGTCACGGCCACGGAAATCGGGCACCAGGACCTCTATTTGGGTGGCGGGCGAGAGTTCGCGGATGTTTTTGATGCAATCCACAAAGTGTTGCGCCCCGCCGTCGCGCAGGTCGTCGCGGTCCACGCTGGTAATCACCACGTATTTTAGCTTCAGCGCCGCAATGGTTTTGGCCAGATTCATCGGCTCATTGACATCCAGCGGATCGGGCCGACCATGGCCGACATCGCAAAACGGGCAGCGGCGGGTGCATTTGTCACCCATGATCATGAAAGTTGCCGTGCCTTTGCCAAAACACTCGCCAATGTTCGGGCAACTGGCTTCTTCACACACGGTGACCAGCTTGTTAGCTCTTAAAATGTCTTTGATTTCGTAAAAACGGGTCGAAGGCGAACCGGCTTTGACTCGAATCCAATCCGGTTTCTTCAGCACCTCGCCCTGTACCACCTTGACGGGAATGCGCGATAGCTTGGCCCCCGCTTTTTGCTTGGCCAGTGGGTTGTAATCGGCTTGCGATTGGGATTCACGCACGACAGGGTTGGATGCGGAAGGGCTAGTTTCGACAGTGCTCATA